>NZ_DAINNI010000010.1:0-95977 GCF_036735945.1 Bradyrhizobium sp.
CGGATCGAGCGCGTGTTCGGCGTCGATGAAGGCGCAGATGCCGCCCTTCTTCTGCCCTTCCGCCACCGTGTGCAGCGCCAGCGTGGTCTTGCCCGACGATTCCGGCCCGTAGATCTCGACCACCCGCCCCTTCGGCAGCCCGCCGACGCCGAGCGCGATGTCGAGCCCGAGCGAGCCCGACGAGACCGTCTCGATGTCCATCGAGCGGTCGTTCTTGCCCAGCTTCATCACCGAGCCCTTGCCGAACTGGCGCTCGATCTGGGAGAGCGCGGCAGACAGGGCCTTGGTCTTATCCATGGAGGATCCTTCAACGATACGCAGGGCAGAGGCGGACATCTTACGTGCTCCTTATGGCGAGGATTCGCGAGCGGGGAAACGGGCGGCGGGAAGCTTTTTTGGTGCGATTTCGTCTGGGAATTTCTGTACCACGTTTGTTCTATGTTCGCAATATGTTCTTTTCGCAAGCACTGGCCTGCTTCCAATCTCGGGTGGGGCCCGGTGGATTTCAGGATCGACCGCCAACGGCCCCGGCTTTTTTCCGCCTCTCGCCGGGGCCGCCGGCTTCCGCTTGCTTGGGAGGCTGATGCTGCGGAAGCGGCAGCTAGTACGCTCGTCGGGAACGTTGGTTCCTAAGTGTCCGGAAGCCGCCAAAGCCGCCCCTCTACGCAATCATACGGAAGTGACCGCGGCCCGACCCGGTGCGCATATGCCGCGATGGGCCGTCACATTTTGTTCAAATGCCCGCAACTGGGCAGCAACGTGCAGCATTGGCTTCCGGACGCCTCGCCGGAGGACAAGCCCAATGCCTATGTTTCGGTCGCCTGCCTCGCCTGCACCCGGCTTCACTTCATTCACAGGGAGACCGGCAAGCTTCTCGGCGAGGACTGACGCGGGCTCCAGGGCCCGGGCCCGCCCCCCACCTGCTCATTTAGTTCACTTATGTCGCCTTCCGTTCGGAACGGATTCCGCCGCAGCGCGTAGTCGCTTCGGGTGTTTGTGGGCGAGCGCAGCGTGACGGGGAACCAGAGTGTGCCGGGAAAAAAATATTTGAGCGAACAGGCGGCAACCTTTCTGAAATTTGCAATGGCCAGCACGGATCCGGATGTCGCCGCGGGCTTTCTCGAAAAGGCCGCCGACCTATCCGCCAGGAGTAAACAGGCACCGGACGCCAGCCCCCGGCCGCCTGACGTAGAGCAGCCCGACGGCTAGCTCGCGCGGTGAGGCCGCCCAGCGCGGCCTCATTCGTTTTCCGAAGCTCGCTTCATCTACAATTTTAGGCGTGGTTGCCGTTCCATCTGAACGCTCCGTCAATCCGCAAGCGCTATGGCTCGCGGCATGCACATTCTCGTTGTCTCCCGTCACGAACCCCTGCTGCCGATGCTTCAAGAGCCTGGCGCCCATCTCCTCCAACCGCTGCTGAGCATCGGCCGCACGCCCGAACCCTCGCGCGTGCCGCAGCCTGTCCGGCCGGATACGCCGTCGCCGCGGCCGCATATTCCCTCGCGCGAGCCCTATCCGACGCGTCGGGACTAGACGTTCAGCCCAACGACCCCGCCGCATGGGGCTATGCGGCGAGGTCGCCGAGAGCTGGGAAATAAAGCACCACCCGGCCCTCAGCGAGCAGATACGCCGGCCGCAGGCGTCCCGTTTCAGCGCATTAACCGCTAGAGCATGATCCGGAAAAGTGTGCAGCGGTTTTCCGAAAAGATCATGCTCAAACAACAACCTAAAGCGCGATGATGATTCATCCCAATCTCATCGCGCTTTAGTCAAATCAGCGGCGCATCTGCCGCCCGCCGGCATTGAACCTTTTCGCGGCGAGCCAGACCTAATGTGTGCCTGGGACATTGCACCACCGGGGAATAAGCCTGCGCCGCCAAGCGAATATATTCCGCTTGCGCGGCGCAGTTGCTTTTTGGCGGCAGCCGAACGATTCGGCCCGAAACGCTGCCGGCCGGCGGCAGGCTTCGTCAACCGATTGCGTCATGGCACGTTGCAGTTTGCCGCGTCCCATTATCGCGCAGGACATCGTCCCGTCCGTCAGGCGCCGCCGCGTGGGGGATCACCGGCTTCGCCGCCGCTCGGGCTCGCGACCAACCGTCATTTAGTTGTATTGATTATAATATGCAATTTTAAGTACGGAGAATGGATTTGAGGCGGCTGAAGCCGCAGCGGGATATTGCAATGATTCACAAGGGCGTTGAATTCACCGTCACCGCGGTCGCTCCGGGCATCTGGAAGTGGCAATTCCGCATCGGCGAGAAGATCGTCGTCGGCAAGACCGAAGCCAGGCTCGATTTGCTGGCGATCCGCCGGGTGCAGCTCCGGATCGATCGGGAGCTCAAGAAGACCGCGCCGACGTGACTTCGGGCCCGCGACATGGCCGATCAGGCGCGCGCCTTCCGGGCAGTTTTCTCTGGTTCGCCGGCCGGCGGCGTGGCCGGGGAAATACCCTGGCGCAGCTCCCGCGCGGAGACGAAGCGGACGCCGATCAGCTCGCCACGGCGCCAGATTACCGTGCAGACCCGCCGCACCTCGCCTCCCGCCGTCAGCGACAGGCCGAACATCCCGGGCACGGCGAGGTCGCCGACATCCAGGCAGGCCCCGTTGTCGGAAATGTCGAGGATGTAGCACTCGATCCACGGCGCATCCGGTGCTGGAATCACGAACCCCGGCTTGTGCAGGCCGACCCGGATGAACTTGCGCGCTCCGAGGTCTTTGCGGTCTCTCGCCATGATTTCTCCTGTCGGGCCGAGACCGTAGGCAGAATACCTGAATACCGGGTTATCGGTATTCGGCAAAAATCGGGGTATCTGAGCAGGCGAGCGGGCCGTGACGAGCCGAACTAATCGGCGCTGGCGAGCCGGCGCATCGTGAACTCGATCTCGCCGCCGGGCAGTTCGCGCCAGCTTTCCACCGAACTCATATAGGCCGCCTTCGGATAGCGGTTGAGGAAGTCGCGCGCCCGCGCCCGGGCCGCCTCGCGCGGCAGCGTGAAGGTCTCGCGCAGATAGCCGTCGACCGGCCTGCGCCGGCCGGCTATCCGACTCGCGAGATCACGCGGGCGAAAGACCATGTCGCAACTCCGGACACGTGACGACAGGCCGAATATAGGCGCAACCGTGGCGGAATCCTACCACGCCGCCTTCGTGCTTCGCGGCGGAGCCTAGTGGCTGCTGCTGCCGGTCTTGGTCTTCGCCTTGGGCTGCGCCGCGGCCTTGGGCGCATCGTTGCTGCGCACGGTGCCCCAGGGATCGGAGGAGGCCTTGGCGTCAGGAATCCTCTTCAGGGAATCCCTGTAGGCCCTGTCCTTGATCGCATCCTGCTCCTTCTCCTCCGGCGACCTGGACTGGACCTCCGGCATCAGGTTGATGTTGGGGGTCTGCGCGTAGGCCGGCACCGTCAACAATACGACCACCGCGGCCGCGCTCAGCATTCTCATGACGCTCTCCTTGTGGGACGCTTGCAGCGTTTGCGCGATAGATACCACCGGCGCGGCGGCCCCGCCAAGCGGAAGTGCCCTCGCCTCTTGCCTCAATGCGGCGGCTGTTCCCTTCGCCGCCGCGACCACTACAATGCGCCGGCAACGGGAGCGAACGAGGAAACCAAAATTCATGCAACAACAGCCAGAAGCGGCGGAATTCGGCATCGCGGACGCCAGGCGCGTGCTCGGCGAGGTATTTGCGCCCTGGGTGATGGATCTCAATCTGTCGATCGAGCGCTTCGACGTGACGCCGCCGGGCGATGCCGCCGACTGGCAGCCGGGCGCGATCCTGCGCCTGCCGTTCTCGGAGCGGCTCTGCCGCAATGGCGGCACGGTCTCCGGCCAGGCGCTGATGGCGTTTGCCGACACCGCGATGGTGATCGCCAATCTCGCCGCCAACCGCGGCTATCGCGCGATGACGACGGTCGACCAGACCATGCATTTCATGCGCGCGGTCTCGGCCGCCGACGTGCTCGCCGATGCCCGCGTGGTCCGCCTCGGCCGCACCATGAGCTTCGGCCGCGTCACGCTCTCAAGCGCCACCGACAACAAGCCGGTCGCGATGGTCTCGAGCGCGTTCGCGATGTTGTAGGGATTTCACATGTGTTTGCCCGACGGGCAACTCACTTCTGATTTTCGGAAATCACGTCAAGCCGCGGAATCAAAAATATTCCGCTTCCGTTCTCACCCAAATCACCGGCATAATTCCGCTCGTCTCACCGCAAGATGAGGGGCGCTTCGCGAACGTCAGGAACGCGCGGTGAGATGCGATGGACGCCGATGGCGCGGAAGACGTTGCGCGCCGGAAGCGTACGGCGAAGTCGTGTGGTCTGGACGCCGCGGTGCTGGCGTTAAGTCCGAGCGAAGCGAAAGCTTCTTGCGGGCGATGGTGGCAAAATAGCCGTTCGCCAGGGAGAGCACGAAGTAAGCCGTAAAGCCATTGCGCAGGGAAGGCCGGGATGCTCCCGCCGAACCTGTATGCTCGTGTGCATCTCTTGCTATGCGCAACAGCACACGAGACCGCGGGTGCGGCGCGCACCCGGTCTTCCCTGCGCCCTCTGAATTGGATGAGGGCAAACGAGATGTACACCTCGGGCAATCATGTCGCGAGATCGCGCAACTATATCCACGTCATTGCGAGCGCAGCGAAGCAATCCATCTAACCCGAGCCGAACCATGGATTGCTTCGCTGCGCTCGCAATGACGGAAGAAGCAGCGGAGTGCGCCTTACGCCCTCACCCTCCGCCCCCGCCAGCGCCACAGCAGCGCCGCCAGCAGTACGAGCAAGAATCCCGCCGCGATCGCTCCGCCCATGAAGCGCCCGCCGGGCCGGTCGATCGTGCGCGAGCGCAGCGACGGCGTCTCGCCGGCCCGCGCGAGGCGGAATGCCACCACGCTGTCGCCGATCGTGGTGCCGGACTCGGAATGACCGCCAGCCCCGATCGCGACATATTGCTCGCCCTTCCACATGTACGTCATCGGATTGGCGACGCCCGGCACCGGCAGCCGGCCCTGCCACAGCTCGCGCCCCGAGCGCGCGTCGAAGGCGCGCAAGTATGCATCCATCGCGCCGGTGAAGACGAGGCCGCCGGCGGTGATCGCGACACCGCTGACCAGCGGCGTGCCGAAGGCGAAGGCAATGCCGAGCGGCGCGCGGTCCTCGGTGGTGCCGACGCGCGAGCGCCAGAGGATTTTGCCGCCCTTCAGATCGACCGCGACCGTCTCGCCCCACGGCGGCTTGTTGCAGGGCAGCCCGAGCGGCGACAGTGCGACCGCGCGCGTCATCGCGAACGGCGCGCCCTGCTGCCGGCCGAAATCATGCCCGGGTGGCGGCTCAAAACCCTGCGTCTGATCGCGCGGAATCAGTTTGACGATGTGGATCGCCCGCGAGATGTTGGCGATGAGGATCTGGTTGACGGGGTCGAACGCGGCGCTGCCCCAGTTCACGCCGCCGCCGGTCATCGGAAATATGATCGTGCCCTGCGTCGACGGCGGCGTGTACAGGCCGTCGTTGCGCGCCGCCGCGACCTTGGCGCGGCAGGCCTCGCGTTCCCAGAACGGGATCAGGCCGAACACGTCGTCGGGCGAAATCCGCTGCGACAGCAGCGCCGGCACGTGAGTCGGAAACGGCTGCGTCGGCGAGAGCTGTTCGCCCTCCGCGCCGCCCTGCGGAACGCTGCGCTCCTCGACCGGCCACACCGGCTTGCCGGTATCGCGATCGAGCACGAAGACAAATCCCTGCTTGGTCGGCTGGATCACGACGTCACGCTGGCCCTCGCCGGTCTCGATCCGCGCCAGCGTCGGCTGCGCCGACAGGTCGTAATCCCAGACGTCGTGGTGCACGGTCTGGAACGACCAGGCAAGCTCGCCGGTCTCGGCGCGCAGCGCGACGACCGAATTGGCGTGCTCGTTGTTGCCGGGCCGCTTGCCGCCCCAGAAGTCCGGGCTCGGCGAGGATGTCGGCAGGAACACCAGTCCCCGCTCCTCGTCCGCCGACATCGGCGCCCAGACATTGGCGTGGCCGGCGCTGATACCGGCATGACCCAGCGGATCGAAACTCCAGCGATTGACTCCGGTTCGCGCATCGAAGGCGCGCACCAGGCCCAACGGCGCCTCGACGCGGCGGTTGTCCGAGATCGCGGAGCCGACGATCACGGTATCGCGCACCATCACCGGCGCCGAGGTGATCTGGAATTCGCCTGGCCATTCCAGTGGCATGCCGATATCGATTTTGATCTCGCCGCCGGTGCCGAAATCAGCGCACGGCGCGCCGGATCTGGCATCGAGCGCGATCACGCGGGCGTCGTTGGTGCCCATGAAGATCCGCGCGCGGCAGGCGGCGTTTTCGGGTGCCCTGCGGTCCACCCAATAGGCGACGCCGCGGCAATTATAGCGGTTGGCGGGGCGCAGGTTGGCCGGAAGCTTCGGATCGAACCGCCACTTCTGCGCGCCGCTGCCCGGATCGAGCGCGATGACTTCGTTGAAGGGCGAGCAGAAGATCAGGCTGTCCTCGACCAGCAGCGGCGTTGCCTGAAACTTGGTCCTCCGCATCACATCGGCTGCGCGGCTGTCGAGATCGCCGGTGCGAAACTCCCAGGCGCGGACCAGATTGTCGACATTGTCGGGCCTGATCTGGCCGAGCGGCGAAAACCTCGTTCCGCCGCGATCGCCGCCCCAATACTCCCACGCGGACGCCGGAAGCGCGGTACCGGCGGATAAGATGACAACGAAGAGAGCGACCAGACCAACCGGATTTCGCATTCCAACCCCGCAAGCGCATCGCAACGCTTGCGGGATGGATTACCCTATTGCCACCTCAGTATCTACCCCTGCCGTAACCGCCGCCGTAGTTGCCGCCACGGCCGCCGCCGAAGCCGCCGAGACCAATGCCGACACCGATGCTGACCGGCGGCGGTGGCGGCGCGTCATACACCACGCGCGGCGGCAGGCGGCGGACGACCACGACATCGTCGTCATCCGGCTCACGCACGCGACGCGGCGGCTTGCGGTCGGCCCGCTTCGGCGTTGCAGGTTCGACACGCCGCACCGGCGCGTTGACCTTGATCGGCTGCTGCTGCGGCGGCTGCGCATTGCAGGGACAGGTCAGCGCGACGTTCTGCGGGATCGCGGCATTGGCGGATGCGACGGCCGGCGTGAAGTCGGGACGGTTGCGCAGCCGCTCTTCCATCTTGCGCGCGGTGGCGCTGAGATCGCTGTCGGGGAATCGCGTCAGGAACGAACGATATGCGACCGCGGTATTGGCGAGCACGGCGTCATTCCACGCCACCATGCGGCGGTGGCGAACCAGCCAGTCGCGGGCCAGCCGTCCGAGCGAGGTCTGCGGATAAAGGCCGGCGAAGGCCTCATAGGCTTCGTCGGTGCCATCGGCCACGATCAATTCGTTTGCCGCATCGACCGGCTTGCCGTTCAGATCGCGCGTCCATTCGGCAACCGTCTTCTTCGGAGCAGCCGCCGGCTTCGGCCCTGCGACGGCAGTGCCCGTGAAGCGGAAATCTTCCGTCAGCGACGAGCTGTCCCACGGCGTCTGCCGGCCCTCGGTGACCTTGTTCACCGCAAGCCGCACCCGCTTGAAGGTCTCCTCGATCGGAATGTTCTGCTCCTTGCCCGCCGCCAGCAGCGCGGTCGTATAGGGGCTGTTGGAACCGGTGCCATCCTCGGCAACCGCACCCGGCGAGGTCGAGAACGACAGGAAGGTGCCGGGTGCGCCGACCTTGGCATCGACGAGCGCAAGACCGCCGCCGGCTGTCTTCAACTCCGGGAACGGATTGTTGCGGCAGGCGTCGAGCATCAGAATGCGCATCCGGCTCGGCACCGAGGTCAGCGTGTTCAGGATGTCGTTGAGGCGCACCGCCTGCAGCGGAATGTCGGCTTCGCGCTTCGGATCGATGTCGACCGGAATCAGGAAATTCTCGCCGTCGATCTGCAGTCCATGGCCGGCATAGAACACCAGCGCCACCGTGTCGGCGCCCTTGGCCGCCACCTTGCCGGCGAATTCGCTGACCGTCTCGCGAATCTGGTTCTGCGAGAGATCGGAGGCCGTCGAAACCTCGAAACCGGAGTCGGTCAGCATTTGCGTGACCGCTTTGGCGTCATTGGCCGGATTGGGCAGCGCCGGCACCGAGCGATAGGCGGATTGACCGATCACCAGTGCGAGGCGGCTCTCGGCGAAGGCCGGCTGTGCTCCCAACAGAAGCGCGGCGGGAATCATCAGTTTGAACAGCGTGTGACGGAACATGGGGGCAGCTCCAGACAATACAAGTTAGCGATTGGTGTCGGCCTCGCGGCGACGGGTTCAGGCCGGCTGCGCAATGTGAGGTGTGACAATAAGCCCGACTCAACGGCGATGTTCTCGCGGCGGAACGTCCTGCGCCGTGATGTGAATCACAGTCGCAAGATCGTTATGTTGACAGGACCGCAATGCCCTGTCCGAAACGGCATCTCCACGGTAAGAACAACCCCGGATGCGGCGGATCGGGATACATCTAGCGCTGGTGGCGGGCGCAGCGTTGACGCTTGCGGGTTGCGGCTTTGCCGACATCCGCGCGCCGGTGCCGGAATTTATGCGCGCCAAGGTACCCGAACCGGCCCCGCTCGAACCAGCGCCCGACGTCAGGCGAATGCTGAAGGAGAAACTGGATTCGGTATTCACGGCCGCCTCGCAACCGACCAATATTCGCGTCTCCGAGCCGCGCCCCAATCTTCGCGGCCCCGGCTGGACCGCATGCGTCAAGGCCGACGTAAATTCGGTCACCGGCCAGCCGCTGGGCACGCAAACCTATCGGATCGAGATTTCCGACGGGGCGATTGCCGACCGGCGGACGATCGAGCCCGAGGATACCTGCGCCGGCGAGAGCTACGAGCCGATCTAGCCCTACTGGCAGCGGGTTGCGGCCCGCACCGGGCAGAGTTTCAGCGCATTCGACAGCGAGAACAGCACCCGTGCGCTGCGGGTGGAATTGTCGGGCGCGCGATAGCTGAGCGGCGCGGCAACGCCGACGTCGGCCTGCAGGCCATCGAACATGAAGAAGCGAACGCCAGCGCCGGCCGAGACGAGCGTGATGCCGTCGCTGGGACCATAACCGTCGTTCCAGGCAACACCGCTGTCGACGAAGCCATAGAGCTGATAGCTGCTGAAATATGGCAGGCTGGTCTTCTGGTCGAAGCGCAGTTCGACGGTACCCGCCAGACCATTGTCGCCGCTGATCTCGGCGCTGCCATAACCTCGCCCGAACGCCAGGCCGCCGAGATAGAATTGCTGCGAGTTGAACAACGGGCCGGAAGCGGCCTGGCCGGCCGCGGCCAGTTTCAGCGACCATGCATCCGTCAGCATCTGGTAGCGCGTGAACCAGAAATTCAACGCCGAGAACTGGGCGGATGCGCCGAACCGCGACGAGTAATCATCGTCGCTGTGCGATGCGTCGAAAATATCGAGGCCCTGGCGATAATTCACCGTGAGATAATTGGTGCCGCCAAAATTGTCCTGCAGACGGTAGTCCGATGTCAGGCTCGCGGTGCGGATGCGATCGGCATAGATCGGGCCGAAGACATCGTTCTCGTTGGCGTTGGTGAAGCCGGCAGCCGCGGTCAGCGTCAACGTCGACTTCTGCGATTGCAGCGGCACGATGCTGCCGCGGATTTCGAACGACTCGGTCTTGACGTTGTCGCTGAAGAGGCGGCGGTAGTCGCCGGGCCAGACTTCGCTGTAATACCCCGATGCGCCGATGCGGGCGCCGTCGGTGCCGACAGGCGCGTCGTAGGACAGCCGGCCGAACGCGAGCTGGCGCACGTCGCCGGGGGTGGTCGACAGATTGGCCACGAAGGAGTCGCCGGGCGCGAGATAGGAATTGAACGCGACTGTGCCGTAGCTCTGCCAGGGGCCGACCGACGACGATCCCAGATTGTCGACGCCGACCGACGTGAACACGTGCCAGGTCTTCACCGAGAGGATCAGGCGGAACTGGCCGCTTGCCGTGCCGATCTCCTCAATCGCGGTGTCCTCGATCCGCACGCCGGGCCGGCCGTTGATCTGCAGCAACTGCCGTTCGAGCGTCGCCAGCCGCGAGGGCTGTTCCGTCAGCACGGCATCGAGCATCGGGCGGACGCCGAATTGCCCGTCGCTGTCGCCCTTCAGCGTCAGCTCGGTGATACTGCCTTCGATGACCTGGACGCGAAGCTCGCCATTCCGGATGTCCTGTGGCGGCGCGATCGCCCGGCTGAGGTGAAAGCCGGCGGCGCGATAGGCGTCGCTGATCGCGGTGGCGATCGCCGCGAGATCCGCCTGCGACACGTTTTTCCCGATATAGGGTTGATAAGCCGTCACCAGTCGCTCCCGCGGTATCGTCGCGGCGCCGGTGATCGAGACATGCCGCAGCACGAACAGCGGACTGGCCTCCCCCTGCCCCCCGTTCCCTGCGAATTGCGGCGACGGCAGCCGCGGGCGCCCGCCGGCACCCTGGCTCGACTGCTGGTCCTCGAAGCGCCTTTCGGTTTGCCTTGGATCGTAGCCGGGCTGGCTCACCTGTTGCGCGTGCGCCGGAAAGACGAGCAAAACCCACAACCCGATACCGGCCACAAGCCGGCAGGACAAGGATGCAGGCGCGCGTTTCCGTACTTCTACGGACGAACAGCCATAGTCATGGGAAGGCCCGCCAGCCATATGATTTTTAATAGAAAATTATGGTCAAGGAACGGTTAAAGGATCACGCGGGGCCTGCTTGTTCCGCTCACTCAATCTTGAAACATTTCCCCTAACTTCCGGGACAAATCGGTAATCGGGAGAAGTTTCATGCGTGCGTTGCTTCACGTCTCAAGAGCCTTCGCGGCCGCGGTCGTCATGGCGACGGGATCCATTGCGTACGCCGCGGATGGCGACGCATGGACGGTCAGCAAATCATCCGGCGAAGTCTGGCTCACCGGCAGCGGCTTGCAGCAGGCATCGCTGAAACAGGAGGACGTGTTGAAGCCGGGCGATACGGTGCGTACCGGCCGCAACGGACGCGTGCTGCTGAAGCGCGGCGAGGAAGCGATCATGGTCGCGCCGAATTCCGTGGTCGGCATGCCCGCCGAGAAGAAGGAAGGCCTCTCCACGACGATCGTGCAGCAGGCCGGCTCGATCCTGCTCGACGTCGAAAAGCGCAACGTCAAGCATTTCGAGGTCGAGACGCCCTACCTCGCCGCCGTGGTGAAGGGCACGCAATTCCGCGTCACCGTCAACGCCGGCAAGACCACGGTCGACGTCATCCGCGGTCAGGTCGAGGTCGCCGACTTCAAGTCCGGCCAGATCGCGCAGGTGATGGCAGGCCAGCATGCGACGGCTTTCGCGAACGGCAAGGCCGGTCTGTCCCTGGGCGGAACCGGTACGTTCAGCCCCATCGAACACGGCAAGCCGCGCGCGTCGTCGATCGAACGCGTTCCGGTGCCGCGCAACGGTCTCACCATGCGCCATGCGGCCGCCGGACAAAGTGGCAAGCCGGGCCAGCATGCCGTCGCTCACCGTGCCGGACATGGCGGGACCCGCATCTCGTCCTCAATCGGGGAAGTCCGCCTCAACGTCCATCGCGTCACGCACGGTCTCGCTCGCGAGAAGTCCGCGGTGCATGGCGGTTCGCGGAACGCCGCGAGGAACGACACGGTCTGGGGTTCGTCCGAGGGTGGCGCGAACTCGGCAAACAACGGCCAGAGCAATAGCGGCAACGCCGCGGCAAACCCGGCCGGCGCCTCCGGCGTCAGCGCTGCGATCGCCGCCTCGCAAGGTGGCGGAAACGGCAACAATGGCAATGGAAATGGCAACGGCGGGGGCAACGGCAACGGCGCCAATGGCAATGGCAACGGAAACGGCAACGCCTATGGGCACGCCAAGGGGAACGGCAACGGAAACGGCAACGCCTACGGCCGTAACAAAAGCTAGAGCCCATCTTAATTGAGAGGTCACGCACGCCAGGCTTGATGGCGTCGAATTTCGAACCACCAGAATGGTGACCAGGTGAAACGATACCGGGCGCAGATCTTCGCGATGATTGCATTGGCAATCGTCGCGCTGGGGGGATGGCACAGCGGGCTCCGCCATGCGCTGGTCGATCTGCGATTCGCATGGCAACCGCGCCAGGCGAGCGGCGATGTCGTCGTCATCGCGATCGATGCTCCGTCCATCGACGAGGTCGGCGTCTGGCCCTGGTCGCGCTCGCTCTACTCCGAACTGCTGCGCCAGCTTCAAAAGGCCGATACGCAGGATATCGCGCTCGACATCGATTTCTCGACGCCATCGGATGCGGCGTCCGACCGCAACTTCGCCGAGGCCCTCGAGAGCGCGGGCGGATCGATCGTGCTGCCGTCCTTCCAGCAGCCCCGCGTCGACCGCAAGGAGCTTCACCTCAACCATCCGCTGCCGCAATTTGCCGAGCATTCGTGGCCCGCGCTCGTCAACGTCGAAGTCGGGCCGGACGGGCTGGTTCGCCGCTACCCGTTCGGCGAGACCATCGGCAAAAAATTCGTGCCCGCGATGGCGGCGGTGCTCGCCGGACAATATGACGAGAAGCGCACGCCGTTCCTGATCGATTTCAGCATTCGTACCACCGGAATCCCAAAGATATCCTTCAACGAAGTAAGGCTCGGCGACGAAGCGACGCTGCGCAAGCTGAGCGGCAAGAAAGTCATCGTCGGCGCCACCGCGCTCGAACTGGGCGACCGCTTCAGCGTCCCGAACGGCGCGATCCTGCCCGGGCCCGTTCTCCAGGCCCTCGCACTGGAATCGCTGCTGCAAAACCGCGCGTTGCAATGGACTTCGGGTGTCGTCACGGCGGCCGGCCTCGCGCTGCTCGTTCTCGTCATGCTGGCGACGTGGCGTCGCCTGTCCGCCAGCAAGCGGGTGGCGATACTGCTCGCAATGGCCGCCACGGTGGAAGCCGGTGCGTTCCTGCTGCAGGCGATGTTCCCGCTGATTCCAGACACGGCGCTGTTTCACATCGCCGTCGCGATCTACATCGCCACGATCGCACTCGACGAAATCGACATCCGCAATCTGCTCGGCCGCGTCGCCGAAAGCCGCTTCCAGCGCGTCGCGATGTCGCTGGGCGACGGACTGGTCTGCACCGACTCGCGCTACATGATCACGGCCTGGAATCCGGGCGCGACGGCGATCTTCGGCTACCAGCCCGACGAGATGATCGGCCGTCCGTTCGACGATATCTGCGCCCACGACGAAACGGTTGCCGCCTTCTCGATCAGGAAGGCGGCTGAACTCGCCGCCGGAACCGTGATCGAATTCGACGGACGCCGGCGTAACGGCGAGGTATTTCCGGTCGAAGCCAGCTTCTCCGGCTGGCAGGGCGCCGACGGCCTGCAGTTCGGCGCGATCCTGCGCGACATCTCGGTGCGCAAGCGCGAGGCTGCGCGAATAAAGTATCTGGCCGAACACGACACGCTGACGGGGCTGATCAACCGGAACACGCTTCACGCCAGGCTTGAAGAAAAAATGTCCACGGCCGAAGCGGACGGGAACCAGGTCGCACTGCTGGTAATCGGTATCGACGGTTTCCAGCAGATCAACGAGATGCTCGGCAACAGTTTTGGCGATCTCGTGCTTCGCGCCATTTCACAACGACTGACGCCGGCTATTCCACCGGAAGGTCTGGTCGCGCGCTTGAGCGGAGACGAATTCGCCATCGTCGTTCCCACGGGCGATATCGGAGACGACCTCGGCGGCTTCGCCGAACAGATCGGCGACAGCTTCGATGCGCCGCTGCTGGCCGGCAACCGCCACCTCCGCATCAAGGTCAGCATCGGCGCCGCCGTTGGCCCCACCGACGGACGAACCGCCGACGAACTGCTCAGCAACGCGCATATGGCACTGAGCCGCGCCAAGGCCACCAACCGCGGCGGCTGTGTGCTGTTCGAGGACTCGATCCGTCGCGAACTGGAGACGCGCCTGACGCTGGAGGCGGAACTGGTGCTGGCGGCGGACCGCGACGAATTCGAACTGTTCTACCAGCCGCAGGTGCATCTGGCCGATGGCCGCCTGATCGGCGCCGAAGCGCTGATCCGCTGGCGTCATCCGGAGCGGGGCCTGCTCTCGCCTTCGGAATTCATGTCGGTCGTCAACACCTCCTCGATTTCCGAGCGGATTGCCGAGCGGGTGCTGCAGGCCGCCTGCGCCAAGGGCGCCGCCTGGGAAGGCGCCGGACACAGGCTCCGCATCGGCGTCAACCTCGCGCCGATCCAGATGGGATCGGGCGGTCTCGCCATCTCGGTCGCGCAGGCGCTGGCGAACACCGGCTTGAGTCCAACCAGCCTCGAGCTCGAGGTCACCGAAGACATCCTGCTCCACGATGAGCAGGCCGCGCTGAACACGTTCCGCGAGATTCAGGAGCTTGGCGTTCGCCTCGTGTTCGACGATTTCGGCACCGGCTTTGCCAGCCTGAGCTATCTGAAGAAATTCCCGCTCGACGGGCTGAAGATCGATCGCTCCTTCGTGCTGTGCTTGCTGACCAATCCCGACGATGCCGCGATCGTCAGTTCGACGATCGGCCTTTCCAGGCAACTCGGCCTCTCCGTCATCGCCGAGGGCATCGAGGATCGGGCTACCGCCGACTTCCTGATCCGCATGGGCTGCGAAGAAGGCCAAGGCTATTTCTTCGGGCGGCCGATGCCGGCCAGCGAGTTCGAAGCCAGATTCCTGACCGCCCCGGCGACCGCCGAAGTGGCGTGAGGCCGACGCGGACCAATCAGGCTAACGATCCGTTAACGCAACCGCTCAAATTCAGGCCTCGCAGAAACACTCTTTTCTACCTCTTCCGTTACCGTTGCCCCGTGAACGCGATGGCCACACGGCGCCCCCAAAGGCGTCGCCGGCCGCATAAATCGCGAACGGGGATGCGGGGACGTGGCTGACATAGCCGACACATCGACGATGCAGCGTGCATCGAGCACGGATACGAACACGCGCGTGCCGGCGTCCGGCGCCGCGCTGATGCCGCTTGCCGCCGTCTCCATGGCTCAATGGCGCGCGCTGTCCGAACGCGCGGCCGAACCGAACGGCTATTACCTTCCCGAATGGGAACTGGCGGTGAACGCCTCTGCGGGAGGCCGCACCGATGCCGCAGCGCTCGGCGCATGGCGCGATGAAAAGCGCCTGATCGGCCTCGTGCCTGTGATCTCGATGTGGCGCGCCTACAGGATTCCGTTGCCGGCGCTGGTCAGCGCCGACCCCTACGGCACGCTCTGCACGCCATTGCTCGACGCCGACATGGCCGAGGATGCCGTGGCGAGCCTGTTGCACAGCGCCCGGCAGGCCGGCGCGCATGCGCTGATCTTCCGCGCCACCTCGCTCGAGGGCGCGGCCATGCAAGCCTTTACCGAGGTGCTGCGTCGCGACGGCATGCAGCCGCTGGTGCTGCAATCGCATGTCCGCGCCTGCCTCGACGCCAACGCCGATGCCGAGATACTTCTGCGCGAGGCGCTGGGGCAAAAGAAGCTGAAGGAACTGCGCCGCCAGCGCAATCGCCTTGCCGAACATGGCACCGTCGGTTTCGAGGTGGCGCGAACGCCGACTGAGACAGCCGCCGCGCTCGAAACATTCCTGAAGCTGGAGGCAAGCGGCTGGAAAGGCCAGCGCGGCACGGCGCTCGGCCAGGACGAGGGCGATGCGACCTTCATCCGCCGCGCGGTCCCCGCACTGGCCGCGACCGGCCAGTGCGAGATCGTGAGCTTGCGTGCCGGCGCGACGCCGGTGGCGGCGGCGATCGTGCTGCGCCATCACCATCGCGCCTTCTATTTCAAGCTCGGCGTCGACGAACGCTTCGCAAGATTCTCGCCGGGGGTGCAACTCACGCTGGATCTGACCCGGCATCTCTGCGCCGACCCTGATATTTCGACGGTGGATTCCACCGCGAACCCCGACCATCCCATGATCAACCCGATCTGGCGCGGGCGCCTTGCCATCGGCGACGTCCTGATCCCGCTGCGGCGGAACGATCCGGTGGTGGCGCTGATCCGCGCCGCGCTGGCGTTGCGCGGCGCCATCCGCGAACCGGCGCGCCGCCTCGTTCATTTCATCCGGGCACGGCAGGAGAAATCCTAGATGAACACGCTCACTGCCATCGCGCCCGTGATCACCGCCGAGCACGAAGCGCTGCGCCGCGATTTCCCGCTGAAGCCGTTCGCGATCCGCCACAGGCTCGCCGGCCATCCGCTGCTGACGCTGCCACGCATCGCGCAACTGGCCTCCGAACTGCCGCGCGACCTGATCGAATATAATTCCGGAGGGGTCGCGATCAGCCAGGATCCGGATGCGATCCCGACCGTCGACCTCGATCCCGTCGAAGTCGTGAAAAGCATCGAAACCGCCGGCGCCTGGATGGTGCTCAAGCGCGTCGAGAACTCGCCCGAATACCGGGCGCTGCTGGAGGACACGCTGCTCTCGGTCGCCCGCGCCCGCGGCTTCAACAGCCTGCTGGATGCCGGTTTCGAGCAGGTCGAAGGATTCCTGTTCGTGTCCTCGCCCAACTCGACCACGCCGTTCCATCTCGACAGCGAAGACAATTTTTTCGTCCACGTCCACGGCGAGAAATACTTCACGATCTTCGACAACACCGACCGTTCGATCGTCTCCGACGAGGAGATCGAGCGCTCGATGACGAAGCACCGCAACCTGAGATATGATGAGAGCATTGCGCCGCGCGGCACGGAATTCCACCTGTTCGCGGGCGACGGCTGCTACGTGCCGTATCAATGGCCGCACTGGGTGCGCACCGCGGGCTCGTTCTCGATCTCGATGGCGATCACCTGGAAGACGCGCGAAGTGCGACGGATGAACGATCTGCACTTCTTCAATTCGATGCTGCGCGGCATCGGCCTGCCGCAGCAGCCGCCGGGCAGGCAGCCGGTGCTCGATGCGCTGAAGCTTGCGGTCTACCGGACGGTGACGACCCTGATCAAACCGCTGCGCGCCTCGATGGCGATGCGCCGCGTATTGCGGCGGATCGCACTCGGCAAGCGCGCGAATTATTATTTGAAGGGCGCGTAAGCCTCTTCGTAGCCCGGATGAGCGCAGCGACATCCGGGGCGGTGTGAGAATAGTCCCGGATGTCGCTGCGCTCATCCGGGCTACAATTCCACGAATATCTCACTTCAGCGGCGAATGCGGCGCCGGCAGCATGATGGTCGAGTGCATTTCCTCCAGGAAGCCAGGCCCCCTGCCGAGGAATTCCTGCCACGCCGGATCCTTCATCGCATTGCCGCGCGCTTCGGCGCGGGCATTGAGGCTGGGATAGGCCCAGATGTGGCAGGCCTCGTTCGGCTGTCCCGCCTCGGTGGTCCAGAGGCCGACGATCTTCGAATATTTCTCGCGTTCCGGCAGCACCGCCGTAAACGCGTCGAGCCATTGCTTGAGGCCGCCCGCCGCCTTGCCGCGGTAATTGCGCAGTTCGTAGACATTGCCCGTCGAGGCCGGCGCGACCGGCGGCTTGACCGCGTTCATCAGTCGGACCTCCTGACGCACCAGCAAGGGGCGGATCAGCGGCACGTACTCGCCGGTCCAACGCGGATTCCTGGCCAGCTCCGCGCGCATCCGTGCCCGCTCGTCAAAGCTGTTGTAGCTCCACATGTGCAGGACCTGGTTGAGCGGTCCGATCTCGGTGAACCAGTAGCCTTCGAGCTTGCCGTAATCGTCCTTGCGGATCTCGCGCGACACCGTGCTCGCGGCCTTGACCATGTCGCCGAGCGTGCCCGGCTTTACGGTGTAGGTTCGTAGTTCGTAGATCATGACGCCTCCCCAGATGTTGTTGTTTGTTGTTGAATTACTCAGCCGCCTGCGCGTTGATTTCGCCGGAGACCTGCCGGATGGCGCGGGCAAGCTGCTCGGCAGGCTGCGCGCCGGAGACGGCGTATTTCTGCGCGAAGACGAAGGTCGGTACGCCGGAGATGCCCTTGTCCGCGGCCTCCTGCGCCTGCGCGGAGATCCGCGTGACATCCTCATCGGTCGCAAGGCGCCTGCGGACGTCATCGGCATCGAGACCGATATCGGCCGCGGCCTGCACCAGCACGTTCACGTCGGTGAGATCGCCGCCATCGCGGAAGTACAATTCCATCAGCCGCTGCTTCATCTCGGCCGCCTTGCCGATCGCTTCCGCCCAGTGGATCAGGCGGTGGCAATCGATGGTGTTGGGCTGGCGCTTCACGAGTTCGGGCCGATAGGTCAGGCCCTCCTCGCCCGCCGCCGCCACGACGCGGCCGGCGATGCCCTTGTAGGCCTCCACCGAGCCGAACTTGGCGGTGAGATATTCGTCGCGGCTGATACCCTCGCGCGGCACCCAGGAATTGAGGAAGAACGGCCGCCAATTCACTTCGACCGGAACATCGGGCACCAGTGCCAGCGCATTCTCGATCCGGCGCTTGCCGATATAGCACCAGGGGCAGACCACGTCGGAGACGATGTCGATCTTGAGAGGTTTCAGGGTGCTCATCGGGGCGTCCTCGCTGAATGGTGCCCGGAAGGTAGCCCGATCCAATGGGGAGACAAGGGCGATATCGGCATGTCTCGTATCACTTCACCTCCGCGGTTATTGTGGGACCCTGCCGGCCTTCCTAGAACTCCGTCCTATCGATCTGAACCTCGGAGCCGCGCCATGACCGCCATTTTCAAGCCCGAAGGCCCCCTGTTTCGCGCCACCGAGCAGGCCGGGGGGCCGTGGTCCCCCGAGATGCTGCAGGGCAGCGCCACCACGGCCTTGATGACGCGCGAGGTCGAGCGGGTTGCGGAGGCCTCCGGCTTTGCGGTCCGCCGCCTCACCTTCGACCTGTGGCGCCCGGCCGGGCTGCGGGCCTACGGGCTCACGACGGACATGCTGCGTGACGGCCGCAAGGCCAAGACCCTGCAGGTGCGGCTCACGGACGGCGACGTCGAGATCGGCCGCTGCACGGCACTATTGACGGTGCAAGGCAGCGAGTCCCCGGCCGATCCGTTCTCGAAGGACCGCACCGACGCCGCGCCGGAGACCGGCACGCCGCCGCCGGCCTTTGCGCAGAAATGGAGCCGCTATTTCCAGAACGTCTCGGTGCGGCTGATCGAAGGCGCGCTGGAGAAGCCCGGTCCCGCAGCCGCATGGATGCGGCTCGACGTGCCGATGGTCGAGGGCGAGCGCAATACGCCGCTGCTGCAGGCGGTGCAATCAGCGGATTTTGCCAGCGGCGTCGGCCAGATCGTCGACATGCGGGAATGGACCTTCATCAATCCGGAGATCAGCCTGTACTTCTTCCGCCCGCCGGAAGGCGACTGGATTTTGATCCGCTCGCGCACCCGCGCCGGCGCAGATGGCGCCGGGCTGACGATGGCGAGCTTAAGCGATTGCAAAGGACCGTTCGCAGAAGTGCTGCAGGCCATGACCTTCGAGCGGCGCGCCGCGCAAGCTCAGGCATCTTGAGTCGCTGAATCCACAAAGACAGAGCCAGTCGACTAATGTCCGCTTTGGTGCGCATGCCGGAATCACGTTGGCCTTGCCTGAGGTTCGAAAGCGCCAAAAACCGACATCATCCTGCCTTCGTGTCTCCCAAATAGCTTTTGGCGCTCCGTCCAATCCATCATACAGTATCGCTCTTGGCGGATTGCGGGCGATGGTGCAGGAACGGCCAGTCCGGGTCGAGCGCAAGTTGGCTGCGATATTGGCGGCCGACGTGGCTGGCTATTCGCGGCTTATGCACCACGATGAGGAAGGTACGCACGCCAATCTGACCGCGCTCCTCGCAGAAATTGTCGAGCCTTCGATTGCCGAATACGGCGGCCGGATCGTGAAGAAGACCGGCGATGGGTTCTTGGCGGAATTTCCCAGCGCGGTTGAAGCAGTTCGAGCCGCCTTGCAGTTTCAAGTCCGTGTGAGGGATTTTGCAATCGGCGAATCGGAACACAAGCGCATTGCTTTCCGAATCGGAATTAACATCGGCGACATAATCGTCGAGCCGCATGATATCTTTGGAGACGGAGTCAACATCGCCGCACGGCTTGAGGGAATCGCAGAACCCGGTGGTATCTGCGTCTCGGCTTCCGCCTACGATCAAGTGCGAGGCAAGATCGGGGTTGAGTTTGCCGATTTGGGCGAGCAAGTCCTGAAAAACATAGCGCTTCCAGTCCGCGCCTACGGCTTGGGACCCGATGGGTATCGCCCGATTGCGCACAGTGACGGCAAACCTTCGATCTCCTCTTTGGCGCCTCGACTTTCCATTGTGGTGCTTCCCTTTTCGAACATCGGCAGCGATCCCGAACAGGGCCATTTCGTCGATGGCGTTACGGAGAGCCTGACCACGGACCTGTCGCGCATCAGGGGCTCGTTCGTCATCGCGCGAAATACCGCGTTCACCTTCAAAGGCAAAGCCGTTGACGTGAAGAAAGTCGGGCATGAATTGAGTGTCCGCTACGTGCTCGAAGGCTCGGTGCAGCGAGGTGGGAATCGGCTTCGGATCAACGTCCAGTTGATCGACGCCCAATCCGGCAATCACATTTGGGCTGAACGCTTCGACAAGGCCGTCGCCGACCTCTTCGACATGCAGGACGAAATCGTATCAAGGCTCGCAAATACGCTGGATGCCCAACTCGTCGCGGCCGAAGCGCGGCGAGCGCGACGTTCGCCAAATCCCGACGCGATGGATATGCATTTTCAGGGCATGGCCTGCCTGCACGAAGGACTTACGACCCAGCATCTGACGCAAGCACGTGCCTATTTCGAACGCGCTTTAGCGCTCGACCCCGCTAGCGTCGAAGCACGCGTTGGCACGGCAATAGTCGACTTCAACAGAGGCGCCATTTTTGGTGCTGACGGCCGAGCTGTGCCCCTTGCGGCGGCGGAGATGGCCTTGATCAAAGCCTTGTCCATGGCGCCTCAATACGCGGAGGCTCATATGTATCTGGGCGCCGTGCATATCTTCACGGAGCGAGTCGCTCAGGGTGTCGTCGAATGTGAGCAGGCGTTATCGCTGGATCGCAATTTAGCAAATGCTCACGGCTGGATCGGTATGGCCAAGTATATTCTTTGTCGCGCTGCGGAGACTGAGACGCATATCCTTGAAGCGTTGCGTCTTTCACCTCGCGACGTGTTCGCTCACCGATGGATGATGTGGGCCGGCATGGCGCGCGTGCATCTCGACGCCAACGCCGAGGCAGTTGCCTGGTTGCGCCGGAGCATCGAGGCGAACCGCAACTTTCCTCTCGCGCATTTCAATCTCGCCGCGGCGCTAGCGCTTCTTGGATCGATCGACGAGGCGCGGATGGCCGCACAAGTGGGGCTTGCGTTAGATCCAGGTTTTACTCTCCGACACTTCCAACTTCGGTCACCAACCAAGGATCCTGATTATTTGGCGAGACGTGAACGTTTCTATCAGGGCATGCGTTTGGCTGGGGTGCCGGAGATGTGATCGCGCGTGACATGGTCGAGCGATTCCTCATGAGAGCAATCTGCATCGAGACCTCTCGAGCCGAATGAGGACCTCGCTGCGAACTCTTGGACTAGCTGATCATCCCCCTAAGTTTACGAGCGTTGCTTCCGATCCTTCGTCCGCCGGCATGAACATCTCCACGCGCAATTCCTGCAGCGTGACGTCCTGCGGTGTGCCAAGCGTCAGCACCGCGCCGATCAGGCCGATGCTGACATCGCCCTTCTTCAGCCGCACCTCGCAAAGCGGGCCCGGCGGATCGGTCTCGTTGAGCTGTGGCGTCGGGATATCGGGCAGCTTCAGGAGTTCGCGCCAGGTCGATTGCAGGGCCAGGTCGAGCGGCGCGGCCATCGCCTCGTGGCGGGCGCGCGCGAGCAGCGCGGCGGCAACCTGCGGCCAGTCCGCGACGAATGGGCGCAATTCGTCCGACGCGAGAAACATCCGCATGTGATTGAGCGGCCGCGTCATCCGCTCCTCGCCGAGCAGCATTGTCATCAGCCGCGCAGCGGCGCGGTTCGCCTGCACCACGTTCCAGCGCCGGTCGGTGACGATGGCCGGAAACGGCTCGTGCCGGCGCAGCAGCAGATCGATCGCGCGCCGGGCGTCGGCGACTTCAGGCGCGGAGAGATCGCGCTCGCCATACTGGCGCGCGAAGCCTCCGGCTTCCAGCAGCGCGTTGCGGTCGCGCAAGGAGAGACCGAGCGCGGCAGCGAGTTGCAACAGGATGTCGCGACTGCCGGCGGCCTTGCCGGTTTCGACGTAGCTCAGATGCTTGATCGAGATGCCGGCCTCGAATGCGAGGTCGGCCTGGCTCATGGCGTGGCGGGTGCGCCAGCCGCGCAGGAGATCGCCAACCGGATTGATCGACAGCGGTGCATGTTGGCGCGGGTCCATGCGGCGATTATGCGAAGGCAGCGCTGCGGTGTAAACCGCGTGTGTAGGATGGGTAGAGCGCAGCGAAACCCATCATTACCACCGATCCGGCGTAAGCCGTGATGGGTATCGCTTCGCTCCACCCATCCTACAAGCCAGCCGCAATTTGCCGCATCCGCTCGGCCGTCAGGTCGTCCGCCGGGAAGAAGGTTTCCAGAGCCAGCTCCTGCAGCGTGATGTCGACCGGCGTGCCGAACACCATGGTGGTCGAAATGAAGCTCAGCACATCGTTGCCAAGCCGCAGCTTGAAGGGGATCGCGACATTGTCGGCCGGGACCGGTCCGGAACGCGCCGGCATCCGATAGGACTTCAGCTCCTGATAGAGCTTGAGCAGTTCGGGATCGGCGGTGGCCTCACATTGCCGGTGCAGCCGCTCCAGAAGATGCGCGCTCCATTCGGCGAGGTTGACCGTGCGCGGCGCCAGGCCCTCGGGATGGAAGGCCAGCCGCAAGATGTTGAAGGGTTGCCCGAGCAGATGCGGCGGCAGTCCTTCGAGCAGCGGCGCCACCATGCGGTTGGCCGTCACCAGATTCCAGTGCCGGTCATAGGCCAGCGCCGGATTGGGCTCATGCGCCCGCAGCACCAGATCGATCGCATGCCGCGCGGATTTCAGCGCGGGATCGTCCAGCGAGCGCTGCGGAAAGGCCGGCGCGAAGCCCGCGGCGACCAGGAGCACGTTGCGTTCACGCAAGGGAACCTCCAATCGCTCGGCGAGCTTGAGCACCATTTCGCGCGAAGGCGAGGCGCGGCCGGTCTCGACGAAACTGAGGTGGCGCGCGGATATCTCCGCATCTCCCGCCAGATCGAGCTGGCTCAGATGGCGACGCTGGCGCCATTCGCGCAGGTGATCGCCGATGTGATTGGGCCTCGATCGTTCGGCTCGCGCCGCGGCAGCATGTGCGTTCATGGTGGAAAACCTACCATGCGAATTTCATCCATTCCATTACGTCCGAGGTAATCGAAACCGGTCTCGGGCCGGCTCATCCTGAGAGCACAGGAGATGACCCATGCTGATGCTCTCGCTCTTCCGCCTCGCCGCAACCGTGATCCCCGTAGCGGTCAAGCTGGCGACCTGGCTGCTGGCCCGTTCGCTGAACATGCCGCAGCCGGTCGTACACGACACCGGCGTGTTCGTGTTCGTGCAGGTGCAGACGATCGAGAACCGGATCGGCAAGGCGCTGTGTCCTGTGCGGCTGCTGCGTCAGCTCCGGTCGCTGCTGCAACGCTGACCCCTGCCCTCAACCACCCAAGCAAGGAGACTTGTCATGATCCGCCCCTCGACCTTCCTGAGCCGTGCCCTGCTCGCCGACGCCTTCTTCAGCGGCGTTGCCGCTGTTGTCCTGACGCTCGGCGCCGGCGCCCTTGCGCCGTTCCTCAATCTGCCTGAAGCGTTGCTGCGCGAGACCGGCCTGTTCCTGATCGCCTATACGGCGCTGGTCGGCTGGCTCAGTTCGCGCTCGACGGTGGCGAAGGCGCTGGTGCTGCTGGTGATCGTGGGCAACGCGGCATGGACGCTGGGCAGCATCGCGCTGCTGTTCTCCGGCGCGGTGTCGCCGAACCTGCTTGGTCAGGTCTTCATCGTGGCGCAGGCGATTGCCACCGGGCTGTTTGCAGAGCTGCAGTTTATCGGGCTGCGCAGGAATGGTGAGACGGTGACGGCGTAAGTTGCGTTTCGTCATTCCGGGGCGATGCGAAAGCATCGAACCCGGAATGGCGCAAGTAACCGTTAGCTCAACATCACCGCCACGATCATTCCTGCAAAGGTGAGGATCAACCCAATGACCAGCATCGGCACCAGGCTGCTGCCGGAATACGGGTTAGACTCCTTACCGCTGATGAGATGTCCACGATACGCCATTAGACTGCTCCTTCCTGGTCGCGCCGAAATCGTTCTCCCTTGCCCAGCATGACGCCATGGGCGCCGGCGATGCCGAACTCGAGGCTTTGCGCGATCCGTCGCGCCCGCTCGACAAAATGCGCTTCGGCCTCGCCCGGGCAGATCTCGTGGGCCGCTTGCTCGAACAGCGCGAGCCAGCGGTCGAAATGGCCGCCGTCGACCGGCAGCGGGAGGTGCTTGACCATCGGGGTGCCGTGGTAGCGGCCCGTCATCAGGGCAACCGACGACCAGAACGCGCACATCTGCATCAGATGCGGTTCCCAATCCTTGATCCTGGCATCGAAGATCGGCCCCAGCACGACATCAGCGCGCACCTTGGCATAGAAGCCTCGCACCAGGCGCTCGATCATCGCCTCGTCGATCCCTGTCCGCTCCATGATTTCCGCCGTCAGCCGCTCTCGCCGCTCCGGCCCCGCCACGATCGCTTCCATTCTCGGCATGCCCTTAAATAGGTATTTCAAATACCTATTTAGACGGCTATAGATGATTTGCAAGCGGATATTTCGAAAGAGCTCCCATGCGCCTGACATCGTTTACGGATTTTGCCTTGCGCGCCCTGATGCGGCTGGCGGGCGAGCCCGGCCGCTCGTTCGCCACCAGCGAGATCGCAGCCGAGTTCGTCATATCCCGCAATCATCTGGCCAAAGTGGTGCGCGACCTCGCCGACAGCGGCTTCATCACGACCCAGCGCGGTGTCGGCGGCGGCTTCATGCTGGCGCGCCCGGCACAATCCATCACCATCGGCGAAGTGGTGCGCGCGCTGGAAGGTCCGCCGCTGGTCGAATGCTTCAGGGAGGACGGCGGTGAATGCGTGCTGAAGCCGCGCTGCCGGCTGAAGGCAAAGCTCGCCGCCGCGCGCGAGGCCTTCATGCGCGAACTCGATTCCACGACGCTGGCGGAATGCGCTTATCCGGCGCCGGCCAGGCGAAACCCGGTCCACGCGTGACCGCAAGGAGGCAAGTATGCAACCGATCGAATTCGACAACGGCGCCGTGCAAATCGACGCCTCCATCGTTGCCGAAGGTCTCGGCCTGACGCCGCTATCGCTGCGACAGCAGATGCACGCCGGCAGGGTCACGAGCCGTGCCGAGCGCGGGATTGACGCCGATGCCGGCAGGCACCGCCTCACCTTCTTTTCCGAGCATCGGCGGTTTCGCGTCGTGGTCGACGCAACAGGCGCGATCGTTCAGCGCTCGTCGGTCGATTTCGGCAATTCGGCGCTGCCAAAATCGGCGCACAGGAGCGGCGGGTAAACTCAGGCCTGCAGGGCCGGCGCCGGGGTCGTTCGCTTCCGCCCGGCGGGCTTCTTGCCAGCAGTTTTCTTGCCGGCCGTCTTGGTGCTGATACCGCCGTTCAGCGAATGGCCATTGAGCTTCTTCTTCCGCTCAGCCTTCGCTTTCAATTCATCCTTCAGCTTCGCTTTGGCCTTGGCGAGCTTCTCGGCCTTCTTCAAGGCCTTGCGCTCGGCCTTGGCCTTCAGGCGCGCCCGCTCCTCGCGGGCCTCGGCACGCTTCTTCTTGCGCTTCTTCTCGCAGGCGTCGCATTTACAGCCGATCGGCTTGAGATAGGCTTTGAAGTAGTCGGTGCCGTAATCGTAATTGATCTCCTCGCCCGGCTCGATGTTCTTGATCGCCCGGATGAACACCTTGCGCTTGCGCGGCTTGACGTCGGATTCGGCATTGGGCTTGCAGGCATGATTGATGTAGCGAGCGACGTTCTCGCGGACCGAGCCGTCGATCGTCCAGCGGTTGGTCAGTTCGAACAGGTACTTGTTCTCGATCTCGTCCTCTTCTTTCTTCTTGGAATCGAGAAGCGGCCCGAAATAGCGGATGATCTTGCTGCCCTTCCTGATCGGTTTGGTGGCAAAGAGGCCGAGTCCGGTGCGGGAGCGGCCGACGCGATAGGGTTTGTTCGATGGTATGGACGGCATGACGATTGAATTGACTGCACGCTCTTGAAACGAGGAATTGCGAAGCCGCCCTTCTAGGACGATTCCGAGGCAAAGTCAGGTGTTTCGCGCTGTTCCATTGAACCTTCCCCAGATTGCACACGTCACATGGCCGAAGGCCTTCCCCAGCAAGGGCAGCAGATGAATTTCGTTCCCAATTCCCAGGCGGGGCTGCCAGCCCTGGCGCTTCTCGGCGCCATGTTTGTTCTGCCGGTACCGGCAGACGCCCAAACTTTCAGCAGCAGCTACACCTCCACCGCGCCAAAGGACTGCCGGACGATCGGCAAACCCGGAGCGGAAGACGGCAGCACCACGCAGGTTTGCCCCGGCAAGTGGGGTCTGGTGGTTCTGATCAGCGAGGGCGACCTGCGCGAAACCGTGTCGGTAGGCCGAACTCGCGAAGCCGCAGCCAGGGAACCCGCCGCGGAGACCTGGTTCGGTCCGTTCAATTCCACGGCCCACACGGTCGAATGGCGGGCCATCGAGGGCAAACCCTTTGCCATCATTCAGCGCTGGCTGATCGCCGATATCGACGACGAGGACAAGACCGGAAAGCCTGTCAGCAAACCGATGCTGGCGGTGACGCGGCTGCCGCCGGGGCCGGTGTGCCATGTCGCCTATGTCGACGGCCAGGCCAACCGCAATGCCAACGAGCTCGCGCGCCAGGCGGCGGACGAATTTGCGCGTGATTTCAAGTGCGGAAAGGATGAGGTGAAGGTAATCGGTGAGCGCGGCCGCGCGGTGGACATGGCAGCGCGACAATGAGATACAGGGCGGCACTTTATCGCCGCATTAACGTCAAAGCTTCAGGCTTGAGTGACCTGAGTTGGAAATCCGGATTTTTGCTGCGTCATCAATTGGAGGGGCAGTGGTGCACACGAAACTCATTGCACTCCTTGTGGCCTGCAGCGCCCTCTCCGGCTGCTGCGTATCAGGCACAGGCTGTTCGGCTCCGGCGCCCGGCACGCCGCTCGCCTGGGATGGATTGGGTCAACCGCCGACGGCAGATGGCGAGCCGGCCGGGCCTCCGTCCAAGCCCGTGCGACGGGCCGCGCCGAGCCGTGATCGCGAGATCGTTCTCGGCCCGCTGAATGGCGCCCCGCCGCCCCAATCGGACGCCAAGGCGCGGTATGACGATTGGACGCGGGCGCCCAACGAAGACGCGGAAGCCGATGCGAGACTCGCGCGGCAAACCAAGATCTGCAAGGGCTGCTGAGCGCGCCTTTACATCCCCGGCGGCCGCGGCACCGTCGAGCGCAGCATCGCATCCAGCAACTGGTCCACGCCGGTGCCTTCGGGCAGCCGGTGCAGGATGTCCTTCAGCCGCCCGTCGAGCAGCAGCATGGTGAAACCGTGCACGAGCGACCACGCTCGTGCTATCGCGGCGGCCTGGTCGAGCGACAGGGTCTCCAACGCCTCGCCGGTCATCTTCTCGTTGCGGCTAAGGCTCACGGCCGTCGCCAGGCCTTCGAACGAGGCGGTGGCCGCCTCGTGCAGCGAGGGCCGCATCATGTCGAGCCGTTCGGTCCGGAACATCAGCCCGTACATGCCGGGCTGCGCCTGCGCATAGGCGACATAGGCCTTGGCGCGCGCCAGCGCCTTCATCAGCGGCAACGTTTCGCTGTTGCCCGCCGCGATCATCGCTGCGTTGAAGCGGCGGAAGCCGATGGCGGCAAGCTCGCTCAACAATCCCGAGAGATCGCCGAAATGATGCGTGGGCGCCGCATGCGAGACGCCGGCCTCGCGCGCCACCGCGCGCAGCGTCAGGCCGGGCAGCCCGTCGCGCTCCAGCACCTGCTCGGCGGCGGCAAGCAACGCGTCGTGCAGGTCGCCATGATGATAGGGAGCTTCGCCGGCCGAGCGGCGGCGGTTCGCCGGCCTTTCGGTCGCGACTCTTGCCGGACGCCGTCTCGCGGCAGGACGGGTCACTCTTGATTCTCTTGATGCTCTGGCCATGCGACTCCTTATAGCCGCAATTTTTACAGTGTAAAGATTTTGCTTGACGACGCCACTTGGCATGCCTACTGATATCTTTACGATGTAAAGATAAACTTCAGAGGAGACGCGAGATGCTCGACCAGGTGAATGCGGATTGGGCGCGGACCAATCTGGCGCCGATTCCGATGGAATGCGACGCGCCGCACCTCAAGGTCTCTGGCGAGCTGCCGCGCGAACTGAACGGCACGCTCTACCGCAATGGCCCCAATCCGCAGTTCGATGCCCCCGGCGCCCACTGGTTCGTCGGCGACGGCATGCTGCACGCCTTTCACCTGGAGAACGGCCGTGCCAGCTATCGCAATCGCTGGGTCCGCACGCCGAAATGGCTGGCCGAGCACGACGCCGGCCGCGCGCTGTTCGGCGGCTTCGGCCGCAAGCTGCCGGGTGCGCCGGCCGGGATCACCGACGATGGCGGCGTCGCCAACACCAACATCATCTTCCATGCCGGCAAGTTGCTGGCGCTCGAGGAAGGCCATCTGCCGACCGAGATCGAGCCCGGCACGCTGAACCGTGTCGGCTATTGCGACTATGAGGGCACCATCAAGGGCCCCTTCACCGCGCATCCCAAGATCGATCCGGTAACCGGCGAAATGGTGTTCTTCGGCTACAACGCCAAGGGCCCGCTCACACCCGCCCTCTCCTTCGGTTCGGTCAATGCCTCCGGCGTCGTGACGCGGTTCGACCGTTTCGACGCGCCCTATGCCAGCATGGTGCACGACTTCATCGTCACCGAGAATCATCTGCTGTTTCCGATCCTGCCCATCACCGGCAGCATGGAGCGCGCGATGCGCGGCGGCCCGCCCTACGCCTGGGAGCCGGAAAAGGGCGCCTATGTCGGCGTCATGAAGCGGAATGGATCGGCGAATGATCTGGTCTGGTTCCGTGCCGAGAACTGCTACGTCTTCCACGTCATGAACGCCTGGGAAGAAGGCAGCCGCATCATCGCCGACGTGATGCAGTTCGAGGAAGCCCCGCTATTCCCCCATCCCGACGGATCGAAGACCGATCCGCAGAAATCGCGGGCGCGCTACTGCCGCTGGACCTTCGATCTCGCCGGCAATACCGACCGCTTCACGCAGACCTATCTCGACGATCTCACCGGCGAATTCCCGCGTATCGACGATCGCCGTGCAGGCCTTTCGAACAGCCATGGCTGGTACGCCTGCGCCAATCCTGACCTGCCGATGTTCGGCGCGCTGTCCGGAATCGTCCATGTCGACGGCAGGGGCAAGCGCCTCGGGCGTTACCTGCTGCCCGCCGGCGACACGATTTCCGAGCCGGTGTTCGTGGAGCGCGGACCCGACGCCGCCGAAGGCGACGGCTGGCTGCTCGCCGCGGTCTGGCGCGCGCGGGAGAACCGCAGCGATCTCGCGGTATTCAACGCGCAGGACGTCGAAGCCGGCCCGGTCGCGCTGGTGCATCTCGGCCACCGCGTGCCCGACGGCTTTCACGGCAACTGGGTCGGCGGGGAGTAAGCGCTTCAAGCCGTCATTCTCCGATGTGCAATTGCACATCGGAGGCATCGCGCAGCGATGAACCTGGAATGACGTGGTAGGTAGATGGACCCCTGGGAGAACCACATGCACCTGCCCTCAATCACATCAACCTATCTCGCCGTCCTCGCCCTGCTCTACACCGTGCTGGCGGTTCAGGTCGGGCGGCTGCGCCAGCGCGACCGCGCCGCGTTCGGCGACAATGGCAGCCTGCAACTGCGCAGCGCGATCCGCGCACATGCCAACTTCATCGAATACGTCCCGATCATCACTCTGATGGTCGCGATGCTGGAAATGTCCGGCCTTTCGGCGGCATGGGTACATCTCCTCATGGGCGCGCTGCTGCTGTCGCGGCTGCTGCACCCGCTCGGCATGTACGCCGCACCCAACACGCTGCAATTCCGCATCGGCCGCGTCGGCGGCATCACGATCACGCTGTTCCTGCTGCTTGCGTGCGCGCTCACGATCCTGTCGCGCGCCCTTGCGGGCGCCTGAAGACAACCAAGCAGACATTCAAGACGTTGAAAATACGAGAATGTTCGTAATTTATCCGCTTATTTTGACACTGTAAAGATTTTCCTTGACGACTCCAGCCTGCGGCTCTACGGTATCTTTACGTTGTAAAGATTATTGCTTCAGAGGCCACCATGATCCTCTTCCTGCTCCTCGCACCCTTCGGCGCGTTCGCCCTGCTGATGCTGGTGACCACGGCCGAGATCAGCCTGTTCGCGGCAGCTGCGATCTGCCTCGCGGTCATCGGCATCGACGTCTATCGGGGCCGCTCGATCAAGATCCTCGGCGCGGGTAGCGTTCTCATGTTCAGCGGGCTGGGCGCCTATATCGCGCTGATCGATCCGCACATGAGCACCTCCGCCGTGAAGCTTTCGATCGATATCGGCATGCTCGCGATCGCGCTGGGCTCGCTGATCATCCGCAAGCCGTTCGTCATGCAATACGCGCTTGAGGAGGTCGATGCCGAGACGGCAAAGCTGCCCGGCTTCATCAAGGCGGTCTATCTCATCACCTGGGCCTGGAATGCCACGTTTGTCCTGATGATCGTCGGCAACGTGCTGACCATCTACGTGCCGGGCCTGCCGCTGTGGTCCAGCCTCGTGATCGCCTTCGCCGCCCGCAACAGCGCCGCCTATTTCACGACGTGGTATCCACAATATCGCAAGGCAAAGTATGGTACGCCGGCGAACGCCCTCCCCGGCACCAACTGAACCCTGACCTCAGACCGCAACACGAGCACCAGAGAGCAAGACGATGAAGGACGTATTCGCCAGACTGGGCGCCGATTTCTTCTCCACGATCGTATTCCTCGCGATTTATCTCTCAACCGACAACGTGCTGCTGGCAACGGGCGTAGCAATCGCCGGTGCCATCGGCCAGGTGATCTACTCGCGGATCAAGGGCAAGGAGCTCGGCTACATGACGTGGGCCAGCCTTGCGCTCGTCATCGTGCTCGGCAGCGCCACGCTCCTGACCCACGATCCGCGCTTCGTGCTGGCGAAGCCCGCGATCGGGCATTTCGCGATCGGCGCCATCATGCTCAAGCGCGGCTGGATGCTGCGCTACATGCCGCCGATCGTGTCGCAGACGATTCCCGAATACGTCACCTTCGCGGGCTATGCTTGGGCCGCCCTCTGTTTCGCGCTTGGCGCCGGCACCATCGGCGTCGCCATGACCGGCGACATGAAGCTGTGGACCTTCTATGTGACGGTCGTGCTGGTCGGCGCCAAGGTCGCGGCGTTTGCAATTCAATACGTCGCGTTTCGTATTCTGGTCGGCAGCCGGCTTCGCGCCGCCGCCCAGCGCGCCTGAAGATATCAGCGTCAAAAGGACGCTTGAGACGGTTGGGCTTGTGTGGCGAGATGGGCTATACCGCCGATCGAGTTTAGCGGATCTCGCAAGCCATTCCGGTTTGCCGGGACAAATGTCGGGAGACAGCAATGGCCGTGGACGGAAACTGGAATCTCACCATGAGCACGCCGATGGGCGAGCGCAAGGCGACGCTGACCCTGTTGAATTCCGGCGGCACGCTGACGGGCACGCAGGGCGCCGACGGCAATTCCGCGCCGATCTTCGACGGCGCCGTCAGCGGCGACGCCATCAACTGGAAGGTCTCGATCACCAATCCTATGCCGCTGACCCTCGAGTTCATCGGGAAGGTCTCCGGCGACAGCATGAGCGGCGAGATGGGCATCGGGCCCATGGGCAGCTTCCCGTTCTCCGGCACGCGGGTCTGACGCATCAGGAGGCGGCGACGCCTCCTTCCTCTCCTGCCTATGCGCAAGACCACCGTCGTTGCGATGAACTCACGACCAGATCTGCATCGGCAGGCCGTAGGCATCGCGTGGCGCTGAGCCTTCCGGAACGCAGCCGGTGACGTCGCGTGCGGCAATCGCAACGGCGCAGGCGTCAAGCACGTCGTCGCGCTTGGCGCCGGTGCCCAAACGCTCGTCGGCCAGCCACCTGTCGATCGCCCTGATCCCTTGCCGCTTCAGCAGCCGGCAGCGCAGACGTATCCCATCCTCCGATTTCTTCGACGGCAGCGGCTTGGTGCCGTTGAGGCGCAAGTAGACCAGTTCCGGATGAGCCTCGCGGATATCCTGAGCAGGATTGGCTCGCACGAACCCATCCACCTCCATGATCTTCGGGCCGAGATGCCAGAGCTGGCGCGACACCCGCTTCTGGCCGCGCCGCACGGCATCCTCATTGGCCCGGTCCGGATCGGAGAATTCAGTCCACAACCACCGGCGAGCCCCGGTGAACACGCGCGAAAAATGCGGCCGCAACCGCTCGCGGGCGAGCAGATCGCAGGCCCGCTCGCCGTCATCGGTCATGCCGATTGGAATGTCGATCGCCGCGCGATCGAAGCCGATGGACAGCGCCTCGGCGATGTCGCGACAAAACCTGATTTCGTGGCGGTCGCCGTCGAGGAGCACGGCGACCCAGCCTCTGCTGAACCCGTCGAGGCCGAGCGCCCTCACCCCAGGTTCAATTCCTTGAAGAAGTCGTTGCCCTTGTCGTCGACGATGATGAAGGCCGGGAAATCAACCACCTCGATGCGCCAGATCGCTTCCATGCCGAGTTCGGGATATTCGACGACCTCGACCTTCGTGATGCAGTGTTCGGCGAGGTTTGCCGCAGCACCGCCAATCGAGCCGAGATAGAAGCCGCCATACTTCTTGCAGGCCTCGCGCACCGCGACCGCGCGGTTGCCCTTGGCGACCATCACCATCGAGCCGCCGGCGGCCTGGAACTGGTCGACGAAGGAATCCATCCGTCCCGCGGTGGTCGGGCCGAACGCGCCGGACGCGTATCCATCGGGCGTCTTGGCGGGGCCGGCGTAGTACACCGGATGGTTCTTGAAATAGTCCGGCAGCGGCTCGCCCTTCTCCAGCCGCTCGCGCAATTTCGAGTGGGCGGAATCGCGCGCGACGATCATGGTGCCAGTCATCGAGACCCGCGTCTTGATCGGATATTGCGACAGCGTCGCCAGGATCTCCTTCATCGGCTTGTTGAGGTCGATCTTGACGACCTCGCCGCCGAGCGACTGCTCGACCGCGGGCAGATATTGCGCCGGGTTATGCTCGAGCTCTTCGAGATAGACGCCGTCCTTGGTGATCTTGCCGAGCACCTGGCGGTCGGCCGAACAGGAGACGCCGAGCCCGATCGGGAGCGAGGCGCCATGGCGCGGCATTCGGATCACGCGAACGTCGTGGCAGAAATACTTGCCGCCGAATTGCGCGCCGACGCCGAGCGACTGCGTCATCTTGAGGATTTCCTGCTCCATCTCGAGATCGCGGAAGGCGTTGCCGTCGGCTGAGCCCTGGGTCGGCAGCGCATCGAGATAGCGCGCGGAAGCAAGCTTCACCGTCTTCATGCAAAGCTCGGCCGAGGTGCCGCCGATGACGATGGCGAGGTGATAGGGCGGGCACGCCGCGGTACCCAGCGTCAGCACCTTCTCCTTCAGGAACGCGAGCAGGCGATTCCTGGTCAGCACCGAGGGCGTCGCCTGGTACAGGAAACTCTTGTTGGCGCTGCCGCCGCCCTTGGCCATGAACATGAACTTGTAGGCGTCGTCGCCCTCGGCGTAGATCTCGCACTGCGCCGGCATGTTGTTGGCGGTGTTCTTTTCCTCGTACATCGAAAGCGGCGCCACCTGCGAGTAGCGCAGGTTACGGCGCAGATAGGCGTCGCGGGCGCCTTCGGAGAGCGCCGCCTCGTCGTCGCCATCGGTGATGACGTTGCAGCCCTTCTTGCCCATGATGATCGCGGTGCCGGTATCCTGGCACATCGGCAGCACGCCGCCGGCGGCGATGTTGGCGTTCTTCAGGAAATCGAAGGCGACGAACTTGTCGTTGTCGCTGGCCTCCTTGTCGTCAAGGATCGAGCGGAGCTGCTTCAGGTGGCCGGGCCGCAGATAGTGATTGATGTCGCCGAAGGCGGCTTCCGACAGCGCCCGCAGCGCCTCGCGCGACACCACCAGCATATCCTTGCCGAGCACTTTCTCGACCCGCACGCCCTCCGTCGTGATCTTCTTGTAGGGCGTGGTATCGGGCCCAAGCGGAAACAGCGGCGTGTGCTTGTAGGGCGGAACGGGCTTCTGGTCGGGAAAAGCGGTCGGGGCGTTCATGTCGATATCTCGGGTTGGCCTGCGACGGCCGGAACGGCGCCGCGGAGATAGACCCGTTCTAAGCATTTTTCGACCAAAAGGAAGGTTTTGCTTGCCCGTGACAAGCAAGTTGACTTCCGCGCGCGCTCCTTGCAGGAAATTCGGCGCGCGGGCGTAGTTAGGGCATAGGGGCATTCACAATGGCTTTGGGACCACGATTTCACCGACCGATCCTGCTTGCCGTGGCGCTGGCCCTCGTTGCTTGCGTCAGCGCATCGCCGGCGCGCGCCGACCGCTGCGACGACAGCGCCAAGGAGCTGGCCGGCCAGATCGACAGGCTGAAGGTCAACTTCAAGGCGGCCAACACCGTCTATCTGACGCACCCGCTCGCCAAGGAATTGTCGGTCTCCTGCCGCGGCGACAAGTTTTCCATCGAGCTCTACGCAAAGGGCGACCGCAAGCCGAAGCCGGAATTCATCTCGCTGGTCGGCGCCATGGCCGCGCTCGTCTTTTCGGTGACCAAGGACGACACCACGACCGGCGCGTCGCGCTGCCTCAAGCGCATGGGCCTGCTCCGCGGCGACAAGGTCAGCATGCGCTTCCGCCGTCTCAGCCTGGAGTGCCAGCGCAACAAGACCGAGTCCTGGATCGCGATCACCCGCGGCAAGGACGAATAGGTTCCAGATCCATCGCATTCTAACGATTCAGCGAGCCGTCCGTTCACCCTCCTGCGGGATTGACGGCATCGGCGCGGGATTGCGGTGCCGGATTCACCAATCATTCGCTTGAGCCCGGCCAGTGTCGGAGGCAACGCACAAGGATGCTTCCGATGAATATTTCTGCTGTGCCCGCAACGGTCGTGGTCAAAGCGCCCGAAGTCCCCGTGTTCAAGGCCCCCGACCCGACGCGCGACGTGCAGAACGGCGCGCCGGCCGACGGCACCCGCAAGCCGCAGCCGACGCTGGTTGCCCCCTTGCCGCCCGGTCAGGGAACGCGGGTCGACCAGTTCGCGTAAGGGCTGACGTTCCCGTCGGGAACGAGTCGACGCCGCAAGTTTGCCGAAGAATTGCGCGATCATCTCGCTGCGGGGGAACGGAACCCGGGCATGATCGCGAAACTTCTGCTGCAGAATTCCTTCTTCGTCGTCGCGCTCGGCGCCGTGCTGTTTGCGTCAGCGGGCTCGCTGGACTGGCCGGCGGCGTGGGTGTTCCTCGTCGTCAGCGCGATCCTCGGACCCGCCTGCGGATTGTGGCTCGCAAAGACCGACCCCGCCCTGCTGGCCGAGCGGATGCGGCCGACGTTCCAGGCGGATCAACCGGCCGCCGACAAGAAGTTTATGCTCACGTTTGCGGCGGCAACGCTGGTCTGGCTGATTGCGATCGGACTCGACCGGCGCGTGCAGGCGTCAGATGTTCCGCTTGCGTTGCAGGCGGTCGGACTTGCGATGTACCTGCTGTCGACCGCCTTCATCATGTGGGTGTTCCGCGAAAATTCCTTTGCCGCGCCGGTCGTGAAGGTACAGACCGCGCGTCACCACCATGTCGTCTCGAGCGGGCCTTATGCATTTGTCCGCCATCCCATGTATAGCGCGGTCATGCTGTTCTTCTTCGGGGTGCCGCTACTGCTCGGATCATGGTGGGGCGTCGCGATCGCACCGATATTCGCGGTTCTGTTCGCCATTCGCGCGCGCATCGAGGAGCGTGCGCTGATCGAAGGCCTGCCGGATTATGCTGACTACGCAGCGCGCGTGCGCTATCGTCTGGTGCCCGGACTGTGGTGAGATAACGAAGGCGGACCAGCGATGCCCGAAAGCAAGACCTACACCGGCGGCTGCCATTGCGGACAGGTGCGCTTCGAATGCACCACGGATCTAGCGATGGTGACCGCATGCAACTGCTCGATCTGCACCAAGAAGGGCCTGCATTTCACCTTCCTCGACCCCAAGAGCTTCCAGCTCCGCGCCGGCGAGGAGAACCTGAAGGAATATCTCTTCAACAAGCACGCGATCCATCACCAGCTCTGCGTCGATTGCGGCGTCGACGTATTCGCGCGTGGCAGCAAGCCCGACGGCAGCGCCGTGATCGCGCTGAATGTGAGCTGCATCGACGGTATCGATCTGTCGAAGCTGCAAATGACACCTATCGATGGGCGGAGCATGTAGGCTCCACGTCAGGCATCCAGCGCCTTGTACCGACGAAAAATCCCATCCTCGTTGAACGGAATCCTTCGATCGCTCGCCAGATAGGTCTTGATGTTGGGCCGCGCCGCGACGCGGTCGCGCAGCTCGACCAGGCCGGGAATCCTGCGCTCGAACGCCTTCATGCGTTTCGGGAAAGCGTAGCGCAGTCCCTCGACGATCTGAAACAGCGACAAGTCAGCGTAAGTGAGGCGGCGGCCGGTGACGTAGGTTCCGCCATTGGCCTTCAGCAGGTCTTCGAAATAACCCAGATATTTCGGCACGCGCGCCTTCCAGAACTCATCGGTGCGCTTCTTCGCCGGCGCCCTCTGTTCCTCGTAATACAGCGACGGGCCGAGCGGATGGTGGGTGTCGTGAATTTCGAGCACGAGATCGGCGATCGTGAGCTGTAACTGATGCACCCACAATTTGCCGGCTTCCGACTTCGGCGCTAGCCCATGGCGCGATCCCAGGTAAAGCAGGATGTTGGCGGTCTGCCCGATCACGAGCTTGCCGTCCTTGAGGAACGGCGGCGCAAACGGTGGCGCTCCCTTGCTCGCATCCATCATCCGCGTCATCGCAGCCATGCCGTTGCCGCGGCGCACCACATCGGCGTAGCGGGCGCCCGCTTCCTCCAGCGCGAGGCGAACATATTCGCCGCGCCCCTGAATCATCGGCCAGTAATAGAGCTCGTAGCGCATCGATCGCACCTCCGCTGCCGGTTCGGTCGATGTAACAAATCATCCCGCTGCTCGTTCGTCACGCCCTCTGCGCGGCGCTACGAACGTGTCGTACAGAACTCCACAAGCCTGAATCTGTCCGAATGCGGTGGAGCGTGTTAGGTTGCTCGTGTTTGAATCATCGATTCTCAATCCGCGGGAGAACGGGAATGGCGGACGACAAGAAGAAGCGCGGCGGGGCTGACCGCGGGTTGATCGCGTTGAGCGAGCCTTACGAGGTCGCCTATTGGTCGAAGAAATTCAAGATCACGCCGGTGAAGCTGAAGGCCGCCGTCGGCAAGGCAGGACGCTCCGCGAAGAACGTCGAGGCCTACCTCAAGCTGCAGAAACACAAGGCTGCCGACCGGGCACGGATCGCAATCAGCCAGCCTTACGAAGTCAGCTACTGGTCGAAGAAGTTCAAGGTCACGCCGGCCAGACTGAAGGCGGCCGTGGCCGCCGTCGGACATTCGTCCAAGGCCGTCGGCGCCCACCTCGCGGAGCGCAAGGCGGCGAAGAAGACGAAAAAGAGCGCCAGGAAAGCTCCAGGCAAGACGGCAAAGAAGCGCGCAAAGAAAAAGGCCGCCTAATTTAGCGGCGGCCTTGTTCGCACCGCGCTCAGTTCGCCGCGAAGCAGTAGAACAACCCGTCACCGCCGGTGCTCTTCAGGTCGGCCTGCGAGCAGCCGCCGTCCGATCCGCGCGAAGGGTGCGAAGAGTTCCAGGATTTCGAAGCGTCGTCATCGCGCAAGCCGATGCGGTCGGTATGACCGACCATCGCTGCGCCTTGCGTCGAGCTCGTCCAGTTCTTGCAGGTGCGGTCCTCGCCGGCCGCGAACGCGGTCCCGTCGGCCTGCGAGCCCGTCAGCGCGTCATGGCGATTGGGCGTATCGCCGCGTCCGTTGATGACCTCGCCCTTCTCGCTGAGTGCGGTCTGCTTGGTGAGACCATTGGTGCCGTGCAACTCGGCGACATCCTTGGCGACTACCTGGCCCTTTGCATTCTTCCACGGTCCCTTGCCGATGCGGTCGCGCGCATTGACCGCGGGCTTATCGTCGGCGGCCTGGGTTGAAAGGTAGGCGCGCCAGGTCTTGGCCCCTGCTCCCGCCGCCTGCGCCAGCGTCTGGCAGTGATTGTCGGCGCCGGCGAGCCCGCCGAGATTGCCGCCATTGCCGATGCCGTTGCTGGTCAGGAAGAAGCCGGTATCGGCGGACTGCGCCTGCGCGGGCGCGGGCGGTACAAACGACATGGCGGCGAGCATCATGGCCGGCGCAACGATCCCTGCGAAGTTCTTCATTTTGGTCTCTCCCTGTTGGCTCTTGTTCCTGGTCATCAACCCGATGCGACGACCATTATTCCGGTCGTGGCGACGTCATCGTGAAATCAATAAGGCAAGGAACTCTTCTCGTGGCACGGATGCAGCGCGGCGTGCAACGCTGCACCGCATCCGGGAGACGCAGCTGCACCAAACGAAAAAGGCGCCGCGGAACGAACCGCGGCGCCTTCCTCATAGTGTACCTGCAGGCGACTAGCCGGTCTGCTGGATCGCCGAGAGTTCCCAATCAGTGCCGCGGCGGCGGGAGAAGGTCCAGACCTCGGTGGCCTCGGTCGGGGTTTCGCTGCCCGCGACCAGACGGTTGGTGCCGCGCTCCAGCGTCTTGTCGACCAGCGAGAACCGCATCGCCACGCTGGCGTAGTCGGTTTCGCCCTCGCGCCACGCTTCCGCGAGGTCACCCTGCAGCAGCTTGACGTCAGTCACCTTGTTGATGTCGTTGCGGGCCTTGTTCTCCTCGAGGTCCTTGGAGAAGTAGGACACCATCTCGGGCGTCGCGAGCGTATGCAGCTTCGCGATGTCCTCGTTCGACCAGGCGGTTTGGACCTCGCCGAGCAGCCGCTCGAAGGCTTCGTAGTCAGCCGGCTGGATTTCCAGCGGCGGCTGGCTCGATCCGATCCCGAAGCCGCTCAGGCCGGAACGGAGGCTGGTCTGCGCGCCGGGGCTTTCGGCAGGCGCGCCGGCATAGGCGGAGGCCGGCGTATGGCGACGCTGCCACCACGACATCGCCAGCCGCACCACGATGACGATCAGCGCTATCTGCAGCAGCAGACCGATGATCGAGGACAGGCCGCCGAGGCCGGAGAACAGGCCGCCGCCGAACAGCATGCCGAGCAGGCCGGCGCCGAGGAAGCCGGCGGCAAGACCGCCGAGCATGCCCATGCCGGGCCGGTTGAAGAAGCCACCCTTGTTGGCCGCCGCGCCAGCCGCGGGCGCGCCCATGCCGGGGTTGCCCGGCTGGGTGAAGGTACGATTCATCGGCTGCGCCGTGCCAGGCGCCGTGGTCGTGCTGGGGGGCGCCGAATAGGTTCGCGATCCCCGCGAACCCGAACTGCTGCCGCCGCCGACGCGGGCGTCGGCCGCCTCGATCGAAATCGCCAACGGGAGCGCCACGGACAGGACGACGGCCATTGCCCGAATAATTCCGCGCGTGCCTTGCGAGAAATTCATGTGCTTGTTCCTCATTCCCCTGGATGGGGAAGCGCCCCTAAGATGGGCGCCATTGCTTAAAAGTGAAGCCACTATCGGGAACCGCCGCTGCGGCCCTCAGTCGCGGGGATGTGACGATTTGGCAGTGAGTTAGCGGTAATTTGCGGGCCGAGCGGCGGCCAGGAAATTGGCCGGCGTCCAGAAAGCGTTCACGACGTCGTCATGGTCTCCTTCACCTTCTCGACCAGCGCGGCGAGCGCGAACGGCTTCGGCAGGAAGGCGAACTGCTCGTTCTCCGGCAGGCTCTTGTCGAAGGCCTCTTCGGCGTAGCCGGAGACGAAGATGATCTTGAGGTCTGGATTGCGCTTGCGCATTTCGCGCAACATGGTCGGCCCGTCCATTTCCGGCATCACCACGTCGGAGACGACGAGATCGACGGCGCCGTCCTTTTCCTCGAGCGCTTCCACCGCCTCGAGGCCGTTGGACGCCTCGATCACGCTGTAGCCGCGCGAGCGAAGCCCGCGCGCGTTCAGGGACCGCAGGCCGTCCTCGTCCTCCACCAGCAGGATGGTGCCCTCCCCGGTCAGATCGGGCCGCGGCTTCGGCGGCTCGGCTCCGCCCTCCTTGGCCGCACCGCCCGTCGGCTGCGGCTCCGGCTGCGCTTCCAGCTCGGGCCGGTGACGCGGCAGGAAGATGCGGAACGTGGTGCCTGCACCGGGCATGGAATCGACATAGACGAAGCCGCCGGTCTGCTTGACGATGCCGTACACCGTGGAGAGGCCGAGACCCGTGCCCTTGCCGACTTCCTTGGTCGAGAAGAACGGCTCGAAGATCTTGTCGACGATGTCGGCGGGGATGCCGGTGCCGGTATCGGAAATGTCGATCCGCACGTAATCAGCCGCGGGCATGCCCTTGTGCGAGAGCTGCGCGGCTTCTTCCGCCGTCACGTTGCCGGTCCTCACCGTCAGCTTGCCACCGTCAGGCATCGCATCGCGCGCATTCACCGCGAGATTGACCACCACCTGCTCGAATTGCGAGACGTCGACCTTGACCGGCCAGAGGTCGCGGCCATGAACGAGGTCGAGCTTGACCTTCTCGCCGATCAGCCGCCGCAGCAGCATGGTGAGATCGGAGAGCGCGTCGCCGAGATCGAGCACCTGCGGTCGCAGCGTCTGGCGCCGCGAGAACGCAAGTAGTTGTCGCACAAGCGTCGCCGCCCGGGTCGCGTTCTGCTTGATCTGCATGATGTCCTGGAACGACGGATCGGTTGGCTTGTGCGCGTTCAGCAGGAAGTCGTTCGCCATCATGATGGCCGACAGCACGTTGTTGAAGTCGTGCGCGATGCCGCCGGCGAGCTGGCCGACCATGTCCATCTTCTGCGACTGGTTGATCTGGTTTTCCAGCGTGCGCCGCTCGCTGGTCTCCAGCAGGTAGACGATGGCGGCTTCGGTGTCGCGCTCGTCCTCCTCGACCGCGGTGACGAAGAACTGCCCCCAGCGCTCCTTGGCGCCGTCGAGCATGACTTCCACCGGCGCGATGTCGCCCTGCCCTTCGGCAGCCTGGTTGATCGCCGCGATCAGCAGGCTGCGGTCGCGGGCGTTCACCGTGCGGAAGATCGACTTGTTGGCCGCGCCGTCCGGGGCCAGGCTCTGCGCGAGCTTGGCGAAGCGCGCATTGGCGCGCACCACCGCGCCGGCGCGGTCCACCGTCGCAATCGCCATCGGCGTATGGTCGAAGAACCGCATGAAGCGGACTTCGGCGGCGCGTTCGGGATCGGAATGCTCGTCGCGCGCCCGGCTGATCACCAGCGTGCGCGACGATCCCGGCGCGCCGTCGGCGCCGAAGGCGAGCTTGTGATAGAGCCGCACCGGCATGGTCTTGCCGCCGCGCATGCGCAGGTCGATATCGAAGACTTCGGTCTTGACCTCGCCTGGCACCGCGACGATCGAGGTCAACAGCGCAGCACCGTCGCCGGAGACGATATCGGTCAGCTTCAGCCCGCCCGAGCCGATCTCGGCAAGATCGTAGTCGAGCCAGTTCGCCAGCGTGGCGTTGACATAGATGACGTCACCGGCCGGATTGACCGAGAAGAAGCCGCATGGCGCATGATCGAGGTATTCGATCGCGTGCTGCAGCTCGCGGAACACGTCTTCCTGGCGCTCGCGGTCGCGCGTGATGTCGGCGATCGACCACACCGCGTATTTTGCTTCGCGCTTGCCCTGGCCGAGCGGCCGGACCCGCATCCTGAGCCAGCGGCCCTGCGACCCGTCGGAGCCGGCGATACGGACCTCTTCCTGCTGCCGCTTGCCTTCGCGCGCCGCCTTGAGCAGGCGGAACACGGCTTCCGAGACGTCGGGATTGCCGATGAAGACGCGCTCGACCGGCCGCACGTCCTGCCGGCCGGCGGCGCCCGTCAGCGCCAGGTAGGCGGCGTTGGAGTAGACCACGTGTCCCCTGGCATCGGTCACCGCCAGCCCGTCATGGGCCTGGTCGGCGATGCGCCCCATCACCGGGTCCTCGGCGGCGCGGTCGGTGAAGCGGACAATGCCGGCGGCAAAGGCAAACAGATTGAACAGGCCGACCATGGCGAGCAGCGCCAGCACGCCGAGGATATAGGGCTGGGCCTGCGCGCGGCCGATGGTCATCAGCGCCACCGCCACCGCGACGATGCCGGCCGCCACCAGCAGCACCAGCACGATGCTACCGCCCCGCCGCACCGGTTCCTGGCCCGCGAAGGGCTCGGTCGGCGATGGACTGTTGGTTTCGACGGTCATGAAAAAAGCGCTGCCTTCCGGCATGGGGGGTGACGCGCCAAATTGCGCGTCCCTCCTGAGTGCCTGAATCGGACCCGCAAACGCAAGTCCATCAGGCAGCAATTTGACATATTGAAGGTATTTCAAGGGGATTTCCGGTTATTCCCTCAATTTCGCCGCCCGGAAAGCCCGCTCTTCAGCCGCATCACATAGCCGATGATCTCGGCGACCGCGTGATAGTGCTCGACCGGGATCTCCTCGTCGACGTCGACGGTGGCATGGAGCGCGCGCGCCAGCGGCACGTTCTCCACGATCGGGATGTCGTGCTTTTTGGCGATTTCCCTGATCTTGAACGCGACGTTGTCGACGCCCTTGGCGACGCAGACCGGCGCCGCCATGCCGCGATCATAGGATAGCGCCACCGAATAATGGGTCGGGTTAGTGATGATCACGCTGGCATTGGGAACGGCGGCCATCATGCGCTTCTTCATGCGCTGCTGCCGCAACTGCCGGATGCGGCCCTTGATGTGGGGGTCGCCTTCGGACTGCTTGAACTCGTCCTTGATCTCCTGCAGCGACATCTTCTGCCGCTGGTACCATTGCCGGTACTGGAAGAAGTAATCGGCGATCGCGACCGCGGCCAGCATCGCCGCGACCGCCCCCATCAGCTGCAGGGTCAAGCCTTCCGTCACCCCGAGGATCGCCGACGGATCGAACATCATGAACGATTCAAGCCGGTGCCGTTCCGGCCAAAGCACCGCCATCATGACGGCGCCGAGCGCGATCAGCTTGAACAGGCCCTTGAAGAAATTCGCCAGCGCCTGCTTGCCGAAGATGCGCTTCAGCCCGGCGCCCGGAGAAACCTTGTTGAAATTCGGTTTCAGCGATTCCGCCGACCACACCAGGCGGTGCTGGATCATGTTGCCGGCGATCGCAGCCAGCGCCAGCATCAACAGCGGCACGCCGATCGCGCCGATCACGGCATAGACCAGCGTATTGCCGAGCGCGAGCAGCGCTGCGCCGTCGGCGTGGAGCTGGCCCGCATTGGCGAGCAGATTTCGCAGCGGATTGAGGATGCCGCCGCCGATCGACCCTGAGAACGTCGACAAGATCAGCGTACCGCCCGCGATGATGAACCAGGTGTTGACCTCCTGGCTCTTGGCGACATCGCCCTTGGCAAGCGCGTCATCGAGGCGCTTTTGCGTAGGGTCTTCTGTCTTGTCGTCGGTATCCTCGGCCATCGCGGCGCCCTAGCAATTCGTATGAGCATGATCTTCACGGAAGAGCGGTACCCGCTTTTCCGGATCATGCTCTATTTCAGCGGCGTCAGCTCGTGCATCACGCCGATGAAATAGTTGAGATAGGTCGCCATCATTCCCGTGAGGACGAGGGCGAAGATCAGAAAGCCCGCCATGATCGAAAGCGGCACGCCAACGAAATAGACCTGCATCGCGGGCATCAGCCGCGCCAGCACGCCAAGTCCGATATTGAAGACAAGGCCGAACACCAGGAACGGCGCCGAGAGCTGCATGCCGATCTTGAAGGCGGTGGCGAAGGCGCGCGTGGCAAGCGCCGCCACGTCGCCGGTCGGCATCAACTGACCCGGCGCGAAGATCCGGTAGCTCTCGTTGATCGCTGCGATGACGAGATGATGGGTGTCGGTGGCGAACAGCAGCGTCATGCCGAGAATGGAGAGAAAGTTCCCGATCAGGACGCCCTGCTGGCCCTGGGTCGGATCGACCGCGGTAACAAATCCGAGGCCGAGTTGCTGGGCAATCACCGAGCCCGCCACCGCAAGCGCCGCCAGCGTCACACGGGCGGTGGCGCCGAGCACGATGCCGATGGCGATCTCGTGCACCATGAGCACGCCGAGCGCAGCCATCGACGTCAGGTCGACGTGGTAGTCGTTGCGGTGCAGCGGCAGGAGGATCAACGTCAGCAGAAGCGCGATCGCGAGCTTGATGCGCACCGGGATGTTGCTTTCGCCAAATCCCGGCAACAGCATCACCATCGCTCCAACGCGGGCGAATACCAGCATGAAGGTGGCGGCAAGGGCCGGCAGTAGCGAAATGTCGACGCGCATCTAGTCACAATGCATCAACCGCCTATGATTCGCGACGATATCCGCATCATGTGACCGTGCAGCGAATCCGCCATGAATGGCAGCGCCAACAGCAGCGTCACGAAGATCGCGAGAATCTTCGGCACGAAGATCAGCGTCTGCTCCTGGATCTGGGTCAGCGCCTGGAACAGCGACACCACGACGCCAACCACGAGCCCGATCACCATCAGGGGTGACGACACCACCACGATGGTCCAGATCGCATCGCGCGCCACGTCGAGGGTTTCGGCACCGGTCATTGTTGTTTCTCGCTTGATTTCAATTGCACTGTCATTCCGGGGCGATGCGAAGCATCGAACCCGGAATCTCGAGATCCCGGGTCTGGTCCTTCGGACCATCCCGGGATGACGTCCCCACAGGGACGTCAGATCGGCATCTTCATGATGTCTTCGTAGGACTGGATCACGCGGTCGCGCACCGACACCAGCGTCGAGACCGCGACGTCGGTTTCCGCCACCGCCGTCACGACGTCCATGACGTTGGCCTTGCCCGAGGCCATCGCGATGGCCTGGGTGTCGGATTTCTTGCCGGCGTCCATCACGCTTCCGACCGCGTCCTTGAGCAGTGCGCTGAAGGACGGGCCGCCGGCGGTGGACTGGCTGCCCTTCTCGGCGCCGCCGGATTCCATGATGCGCGAAAGCGCGGCGTAGGCATTTGCTGCAACGGTCGGTGAAGCCATTTGCTATGGTCCCTGTTCAGGCCTTGAGGATGTCGAGGGTGCGTTGAATCATCCGGCGCGTGGCGCTGATGATGTTGAGATTGGCCTCATAGGACCGCTGCGCCTCGCGCATGTCGGTCATTTCGACCAGCGGATTGACGTTCGGATATTTGACGTTGCCGGCCGCGTCGGCCGCCGGATTGCTCGGCTCATGCTTGACGCGAAACGCCGACTGGTCGGGCCTGACCTTGCCGAGCGTCACCACGCGCGCATCCATCGTGCGGTCGAGCGCCGACGAGAATGTCGGCACCTTGCGGCGATAGGGATCGCCGCCCGCGGTCGGTGCGGTGGAGTCCGCATTGGCGATGTTTTCCGAGATCACCCGCATCCGCCCCGCCTGCGCCCGCAGGCCTGACGTCGCGATGCTCATCGAACGGGCGAAATCGCTTCCATCATCTGCCATGATCCGGTCCTCCTAAGACGCGGCGCGTCAGCGCTTGCCGATCGCGGTTTTGAGCAGGCCGAGGCTGCGGGTGTAGAGCGAAGTGGCGGCGGCGTAGTCCATCTGGTTGGCCGAGACCTTCAGCATCTGATCCTCCAGATTGACCGAGTTGCCGGCCGGCTTGGTCAGGAAGCCGCTCCTGCCGCCGTCCCCCCGGAAACTCGGCGCGCTGCCGGAGACGCCGATATGGGTGGCGCTGGTGCGCATCATGGCGAGCGAGCCCATCGCCCCGCCGACATTGCCGCCCTTGCTGTCGAACTTCGGCTCGACCAGGTCGCTCGGCCTGAAATTCGGGGTGTTGGCGTTGGACACGTTTTCCGCAAGCACGCGCTGACGTTCCTGGTGCCACTGCATCCTGGTGCGCAGCGCCGACAGGAGCGGAAGATCGTTGATGGCCATCGCAAGCGGCTCCCGTTAACCTCTGGCTGAAGCTGAGGTAGGCAGAATTTGCCCGGTGTATGGTTAACGGCTGGTTAAAATCCCGCGCGGCGGCCGAATGCCCCCTCCGACCACGGCAAAACGAGCGCCTTTTGGCCACGAAAGCTGCGTTAACCAGCAGCAACGACGCGGCTCGGTGCGCTCAGAAGTCGTTTTGGACCCGGCGATTCTTGGTCTATTAGTTAACCGGGCGGCGAGGCTCGCCGCGGGGAACAGGAAATAAGGCTGATCTCGGGCGTGATTCGCCGCATGCGGATCGCGCGGGGCTTGTTCCAGCGAGCGGGAATCGCATTCCCATGGGGAACAGGCTTGGACCGAGAAACCCAGGACGGCACTCGAGAGAACGGCCCGTGGCCGGGGACTAAAGAATGCAGACACTGACATTCCTCTTCGCATTCATCGCCGTTCTGGCGCTGATCGGCGTGGCCGCATGGCTGGTTCGCCGCTTCGCCAACAACCGCCTCGGAACCAATACCCAGCGCGGGCGGATGCCGCGCCTTGCCGTGATCGATGCTGCTGCCGTAGACGGCCGCCGGCGCCTCGTGCTGGTACGGCGCGACAATGTCGAACACCTCCTGATGATTGGCGGCCCGAGCGACATCGTGGTCGAACCCAACATCGTGCGCGCGATGCCCAACCGCGATCAGATGGGCCCGCGCCCGTCGGTCGGCGAGCAGCCCCCGCGCATCGCACCGCTGCCGGATGCCGCCTGGAGCGACGAGGCGGCAAGAGAGGCCGTCCGCCCCGATGTGCGCCCGGCCGAGTCCTTCGATCAACATGCCGAACCGCAAATGCCGGAGCCTCCGCCGCGTCCCGCACGGCCGGCCTTCCCCGACGAGGTTCGCCGCCCGGCGCCGCCGCCGCCCATGCCCGAACGCCGCAGCGATCCATTGACCGGCTTTGCGCCGGAACCGATCAACGGCCGCGCCGACGGGGCCCCGCCGCGCCTGCCGCGCGGTGAGCCAATGATGCCGCGCCCGCAACGCGAGTTGCCCAAGCGCGAGGCTCCCGCGGTCCGTGAGGCACCGCCGATCCGCGAAGTATTGCCGGTTCGCGAGACGCCGGCCCGCGCGCCCGAGCGCTCCGTAGCGCCACCACCTGCGCCGCCGCCGCCACCCGCCCCTCCGGCCCCCGCGCCATCGAGCGCCGACCAGAATCTCGCCGAGATGGCGCAGCGCTTGGAAGCCGCCTTGCGCCGGCCGGCCGAGCCGGTCGCGCCGCCGGTCGCTCCGGAAACGCCGCCTGCCCGCAGCAACAACCGCAGCGAACCGCCCGCTCCCCCGCCTGCGCCTGCGCCCGCTCCCCAGAAGAGCGGCTTCGAAAATCTCGAAGACGAGATGGCGTCCCTGCTGGGCCGGCCGAAGAACCCTTCGTGAGGCCGGCGAGTTTTCCGCGTAGAGTTTTGTTTTTCTTAATCCTGACCGCCGCCGGATCCCTCGCCGATCCGGCGATGGCGCAGGACATCAGCATCAATCTCGGCCAGGGCGGCGGCGGCGTCACCGAGCGCGCGATCCAGTTGATCGCGCTGCTGACCGTGCTGTCGATCGCGCCCTCGATCCTGATCATGATGACATCGTTCACGCGGATCGTCGTCGTGCTCTCCTTGCTGCGCACCGCGCTCGGTACCGCGACCGCCCCACCCAACTCCGTGATCATTGCGCTCGCGATGTTCCTCACGGCCTTCGTGATGGGACCCGTGCTGCAGCGTTCTTACGACGACGGCATCAAGCCCCTCGTCGCCAACGAAATTGGCGTGGAAGAAGCCTTGCAAAGGGCTTCCGTGCCGTTGCGCGGCTTCATGCAGAAGAACGTTCGTGAAAAGGACCTGAAGCTGTTCGTCGACCTCTCCGGCGAGAAGCCACCGGCCACGCCGGAGGACCTCTCGCTGCGGATCCTGATCCCCGCCTTCATGATTTCGGAATTGAAACGCGCTTTCGAGATCGGCTTCCTCCTGTTCCTTCCGTTCCTGATCATCGATCTGGTGGTCGCATCCGTCCTGATGTCGATGGGCATGATGATGCTGCCACCCGTCGTGGTGTCGCTCCCGTTCAAGTTGATCTTTTTCGTTCTCGTCGACGGCTGGTCGCTGGTTGCGGGCAGCCTGGTGCAGAGCTACGGCGGTAGCTAAAAACCGGTCCCGCCAATTAGCAATACAAATAGGTCAATAATCGTTACGTATTTGGCGTGGAATGATCCCGGGACTTTAAGTTCAGATTAGTTCCTTCGTGCACAATGGATGCCAGGGAAACGGATTTTCTTATCTAACGCACTGGGACAGACGATGGCAGGGCAGCCAATCGGCGAAATGGACGTCGAGTACGCAACGACGATTGCCGACCGTGCTATTCGGTTGATGTCACAGCAGTCCGTTCCGGCCACGCCCTCCAATTTCGCAGTCTGGTTCGAATATTCGCTTGGCGAAGGTATTGCGCTGCGCAAGACCATCGACATTCTGATCGCAGGCAAGCGCAAGTTCGACGCCACGACCAACCATGAACTCTACATTACCTATATAGCGCCACAAACCGGCGTGGAGCCTCTTGGCGACCTGCCGGAACAACTCAGCGGCTTGATTGCCACGGCCCAGCAGTTCCTCAATACCGCCGTTACCGACAACCGCACCCACATGAAGGCGCTCGACGAAGTGTCGTCCGAAGCCGCCGCCAGCAGCGATCCCCGGACGATCATTGCAAAACTGGTTGACGAATTGTCAAAGGCGACGTCCCGGGCCACTCAGCTGGAGGCGAACTTCGCTGCTACCTCGGCAGAACTGGACACCATCCGCGATTCGCTGAAGGCGGCCGAACAGCGCTCCAATACCGATGCGCTGACCGGCCTTGCCAACCGTCACTCGATGGACGAATTCCTCCGTCTCGCCCAGATTGCGGCGATGGAAAAGGACGAAGCGCTCAGCGTTTTCCTGATCGACATCGACCACTTCAAGAAATTCAACGACGATTACGGCCATCAGGTCGGCGACCAGGTGCTCCGGCTGGTCGCAAAAGTCCTGCAGGAAGGCGTTCGCGAGATCGACCTGGCGGCCCGCTATGGCGGCGAGGAATTGATCGCGGTGCTTCCCGGCGCCGATCTTGAGACGTGTACGGGGGTGGCCGAGCGCATACGCCGCCGCATTGCCGAAGCCAAGCTGACCCGCCGCGCCACCGGCAAGGAAATCGGCAGCATCACGGTTTCGATCGGTGTGGCGCAATTCCGCCTCGCCGAATCTGCCGATGCCATGATCGAGCGCTGTGACCGTGGACTCTACCGCGCCAAGCGGCTCGGCCGCAACCGCACGGTGACGGAAACCGAACTCGAGCAAGAGGCCGGCGCGGCATAGCTGGAACCAATCCCGGCCATTGGGACTTATCTCCGATGCTTCTTAGTCGGGGAGTCTTCCATGAAATTCGCAGGGATGATTGTGGCTGCCGTCGCAGCACTGAGCATCGTCGGTACGTCGGCATTTGCCCAGCAAATCCGTACGGGATTGGTGACCAGGATAGACCGGATCAGCAATACCATCTCGATCAGGGACATGCCTGAGGGCACCACCGGTGCAAATGAGGGCGCTGCAACCGAGGAATTCAAGGTTCAGGACGGCGCGCGGCTGAATGATCTCCACGCCGGCGACAGGGTCAGCTTCGCCGTGAGTGACGCCGCCGGGACCAAGACCATCACCAGGATCAACAAGGCGGACGCCGTCACGAAGATCGACAAGAACGGGAAGAAGTAAGGCGATGCCGATGCCGTCGCACTTCGTGATGTCTTGTATCGATTGAACAACAGCGAGGCCCGGCACACCCTGAGCAAGAGGCGTTCCTTCGAACGCCGTCCGCTTTTGGTGTCCGGGCCTCGTCACCGGAGCTGCCCCATCCGGAACACGGAGCCGCGCGGCATTGATCGTACGCTTAAGACGATTACGCCCGACGCGCCTTGATCTGCCGCAAACGCCCGCTGGAATCCTCTCAGGAAAAATCGGGGTGCCAACCGGTCAGGCGTCAGCCAGGTGACCGTTCGAGCGAAGCGCGAATTTCCGCTGCCGCTTCGTCGAAGTAGTCGTTCAATTTCTGGAATCGTTGTTGCAACGCCCTGAGCTTCACGGCGCGCTTCGCCGGGCCTTCCCGATCGATATTGAACCTGTCGGCCGGCGATGGACGAGACGCCACGGTCTCCGTGGCCGCCAGTGCCGCGAGCGCTGCCAGAATCGATGCTTCGTGACCGTTGGTAGAAGACATTCTGCACGCCCTGAAAACTGCGTTCCGTCCGGACCAGGTCCGGTGGAATTTCCATATGATCACGCGCTGGCGTTGCGAGCTTGTACTCCGCAGTGTGTTGTTTGAATGCCCGGTCAGGGCCGATTTGGAGGCAAAAGACCGTCGGGCGCGGCCGAATAATCGGGAAAACCTAGTATTCCTACGGACTCGATTTCCACGAATAAGATGCAATCGAGAGCCAGTCTTGCTGACGCAGTTTGTTGCTCAGCGATAGTTCGTCATGTCCGTACCGCACTCAGAAGCCACCCCGCGCTGCGAAATGTGCGGGACAGGCACGGTCAGGATCGGGAAGCTGCCTCGAATCGGATTGCGTCCTCTCGTTTACGTTTACAAGTGCGACGCCTGCAACCAAATCACGTCGGTCGAGCCGGAGCGGGAGGGAGCCCTCGTCGCTCAACCTTGATGCCGCGACCGCATCACCAATCGAGATAGATCCGAAAATCCGCCTCTCGTTGCGCGGCCGGGTTTCTTCCCGGCGATCCCGCATGTATAGCTTCGGCCAAACTTCTCAGAAAAGAAGAGGCAGGGGCATGTCCGAGGGCTTCATTGACGAATTGCGCAACGCGCTTGGCAACGGTGCGGTGCTGGCGGGCGACGATATCGACGCGCGCTATCATCACGACATCGCCGGCAATCCGGCACCGAAACCGCGCGCGGTCGTCCGCCCGAGGACGACCGAAGACGTCTCGACCCTGTTGCGGCTCTGTCATCGCGCCGGCGTCCCGGTAACCACGCAGGGCGGCATGACCGGGCTGGTGCGCGCCGCGCTGCCCAATGCGGACGAAATCGTGCTGTCGATGGAGCGCATGAACGGCGTCGAGGAGGTCGATGCCTCCGGCGGCGTCGCCATCGCGCAGGCGGGCACGCCGCTGCAGAAGCTCCAGGAACGGGTCGAACGGGACGGGCTGATGTTTCCGCTCGACCTCGGCGCACGCGGCAGTTGCACCATCGGCGGCAACATCTCGACCAATGCCGGCGGCAACCGCGTCATCCGCTACGGCATGACGCGTGACCTGGTCCTCGGCCTCGAAGTCGTTACCGCCGACGGCACCGTGCTCAAGGGTCTGCGCAAATACATCAAGAACAACACCGGCATCGACCTGAAGCATCTCTTCATCGGCAGCGAAGGCACCCTTGGCGTCGTGACGCGCGCTGCGCTCCGCGTGTTTCCCGCGCCGGCGGAGCGGCAGGTGGCGCTATGCGCCCTGCCCTCGTTCGGGCAGGTCATGACATTCCTGAAAATGGCGAGGGAGAAGCTTGGCGGCGAATTGACCGCGTTCGAGGTGATGTGGAACGCCTACTACCGCCTCACCGTCGAACGCGTAAAGGGCGTCGTCGGTCCGCTGCCTACCGATCATCCGTTCTATGTCCTGATGGAGGCTTCCGGCAGCGACCCCGAACGCATCCATGCCGATCTCGAAAAGCTGCTTGAGGCCGCGATGGGCGACAACCTGATCCTCGACGCGACACTCTCGACCTCCCATGCATCAGCCGCCGCGATCTGGCGCATCCGCGATTCCAGCGTCGAGCTCGGCCGCAGCTTCCCCTACACCGCGAGGATGGGGTTCGACGTCAGCCTCGCCATCGACAGAATGGCGGAATATGCGGATACGCTGGATGCACGGGTCAAAGCGATCGATCCGCGCGCCTTCACCATCGTGATGGGACACGCCGGCGACGGCAATTTGCATCCCAGCGTGTATCACGAACATACGCCTGACAAGCACGATGAGTTCGAGAAGCTGGTCTACGACCTCACCGGCGAATTCGGCGGCTCGATCTCGGCCGAACACGGCATCGGCATCCTGAAGAAGCCCTACCTGAAGATGAGCCGCACCGAGGAGGAAATCGAGACGATGCGCACCCTCAAGCGCGCGCTCGATCCGAAGAACATCCTGAACCCAGGGCGGATCTTCTCGGTGTGAAGGATTCTCGTGCGATCAGGCCGAGCCCGACACGCGCGGCCGTCTCACTCCTTGAAATCATACTGCCTGCAGAGGTGGTCGCCGATCTGGACCAGCATGGCGACGCATTCGGGATAGCCCGGTTTGGCGATCGTCGCCTCCTCCGCCTTCGCCCGAAACTCCCAGCTGTCACCGTCGCGGATCACCGATATCTCGATGCCGTCGGGGCAATCGGCATGGACCTTCAGCTCGGCGCGCGCCATCGCAATGAGTTCGGCTTCGGTTTTAGCGGGTTTGCTCATCGTAACCGCATCCTCCGGCAGATCGTTTACCCCGCAGGTTGCCGCTTTGACGCGCATCTGTCGAGGGGGGCCGGAGCGACGCGCCATCTGGCGTTGGCAACACGGCGTGCTATGGCGCCGGGGCTGCCGGCTTCGTTTCGGCAATGACGCGCAGCGAGACGGCCTGGTCGCCATCAGGCGTGGCGCCGGTCGCGATCGGCTCCAGCGGCGTTTTCTGCACGTGCTTGGTGAAGATACGGACGATCTGGCCTCTGACGTACGGCGCCTTGTGGAAGATGCCGGAGGCAATTTCCTCCACGGCATCCCGCAGCGCCAGGAATTGCGCCTGCCGCGCCATGCTCTCGGTCCCCTTCACGCCTCCGAGTTCATCCAAAGCGGCGTCGCTGATCTGGCACTCGACCGTGTCGGCGTTGTTCAGCATGGTGAAGCGGAACGCCAGCCGTTCGTTGTCATGTCCTATAATTCGATCTCGGGTCAGCGGCATGGGACGGCGAGGGAGAGGATTGCGGTTCAGCGCCCGGTGGCGCCAGCATCTCGGCTACTGCGCCAACTCGTCAAAAATTGGCCGAAGCTGAGGCGTAATCCGCTACCGCGTCCGTTTCTTCAGGTCGATCTGCCTGACCCCGACAATCGCGGGCAAGGCGCCGGTGTGGACCGGCTCGGCGCCCGACATTTCCGGCGACAGCGGCGCGCGGGCGGTGGCGTCCGGGAAGCGGACCTTCATTTCGCGGATGAAGCCGTCGAGCGTATCGACGCTGGCGGCCATCCTGGCGATCTCGGAGAATTCAGCGCTGCTGGCGGCAGCCGGCTTGCTCGCGGTATCGAACGCCAACTTGTCGGCCTCGCCCGTCATCAGGGGTGCGTATTTCTCGCGGAAGCGGGCCAGGCCAATCGCATCCTCGGCCAGGGCGTAGCCAACCACGGCGCGGAGTATGTCGCTCTTCTCGGCGGCGTCCAGCGGTTTGAAATCCCGCCAGCGGTCGCCGTAATACAGCTCGATCTGCTCGGAAGCCTCCCGCCACTGCCGCGACGCCCAGTAGATGTCGGAACGCAGCCGGATCGCTTCGCGGCCGGGGATGTTGGAGATGATGTCGAGCGCAAGGTCGTGGCGCCCGACGTCGCTCTGGGCACGGCCCTCCAGCAGCAGCCGCTGCTGCCGCAGTTCGCCGGAAAGATCGGCGATCCGGGTCAGGCGCAGCGCGGTGATCGCACGGTCCGGCTTGCGGGCGGTCAGGTAGACCATGGCAAGGCGCGCCGCCACCTGCGCCCGCGCGGCGCCCTCCAGCCGCTTGTCGACCTGATACTGCAGCAGCTCGGCGGCCTGGTCGAGCAAGTCGATCGAGGCGAGCCGGTCGGCGAGCCGGCGGATCATCTCGTCGCCGCGCCGGCCGATCGGCGTCAGTTCGCGATACTCGTAGAACATGGCGAGCGCGTCGACCGGCTTCATGTCGTCGCCCTTCGGGCCGAGATAGACCTCCGAGAACAGCGCAGATGCTGCATCCTGGGCCTGCCGCGACAGTTCGGAATTGGGCTGCAGCCTGGTTGCGGTCTTGGCGGCCGCCAGCGCATCGAGATAGCGTCCGGTTTCGGCGTAGATCTGGGTCAGCTTGTTCAGCACCTTCAACTCGATCCCGTCGCCGCGCCAGAGGACCGACAACGTCTCAAGTTCACTGGTCAGCTCGGGCAGTCCGAGTTCGCCGCGCCTGTGGCGCAGCAGCGCCTGCTGCAGGGCAGCTTCCGCCGAAGCCTCCCGGTCGCGGGACTGGGCTGCGAACCTGTAGGCATCCAGCGCGTCCTTGTCATGTCCCAGGGCTTCGGCGAGACGCCCGCGCAGCACCGCGAATTCCGGCTTCGTTTCAGCGGGAATGCCGATCACGTCGAGCTCGCTGCGCCGCCGCGAGGCCCCGCCATAGTCCTTGACCTCGAGCGAGGCCCGCATGGCATCCATCGTGACGATGCGCTGCAGCTCCAGCGGCAGCGCGGCGATCGAGAATTCGGCGTTCTTGAACTTCTCGCGCGCGTCCGCCCATTTTTCCTGGCGGGCAAAGGCGAACCCTTTCCACAATTGGGAATCGTAGCCGTTGCCGATCGCCGGATTGGCAAGATCCTTCAGCGCATGTTCGGGATGGCCGATCAGGATGCTGGCGACCGCATGAATCATGATCACCGCGGCGTCTTCGTTCCCCTCGTTGGAATCGGAGAGGATGAGGTTGGTAACCCCCCTCGCCTCCTGGTACATCCCGCGCGACATGTAGAAGTTGGCGAGGTCGAGACGGGCCTCGGCCTTCTGCTCTGGACCGGCGACGGCCGTGGCCGTGATCAGCGCATCCAGCCGCGGGAGAAACTTCTCTTCACGGTTCTTGCGCCATTCGATGGGGTCGAACAGCGGTCTCACCGCCGCCGTGGCGCGTTCGGCGGCGACATCCGCGGACGATAGCGTCAGTCCGCCGGGCCGGCCAAGCATCACCTTGTCGGAGCCGACCTCGGCATTGATGTCGTCGGAATTCGGATGCACGGCGACGCCGTGTACCGATTCCAGCAGCGACAGTTCGACGAAATCGTGCCGCTTGATGAGGCCGCGGGTCGGCGGCGGCGCCGTGACGACCAGCAGCGTATCGCCGGCATCGGGATCGACCAGCCGGTGCATCGCGCCGGGATTGGCCAGCGGCACGGTAACGTTGGCCAGTGCGGGATCGGTGATGTTCCGCAGCACCGTCAGCGGCAACGGCGATGTTTGTCCGCGATCGGCGAAAGTCAGCGTCCACTCCGTTCCATTCGCGCGGCCTTCGCTTTCCAGCGACGGAATCTGCGGCCGGTTGAGACGAATGCGAATGGCCTGGCCCTTTTCCAGCGCCAGCCGCGTGACGTCGCCGATGATGGCGCCGCCCTTGCTGCGGATCGGCTCGATATCGAACGGTTGGGTGTGATCGAACACCAGCCATACCGTGTCGGCACGGCGGAACAGCGCAGCCGGGGTCGGCACGGCGAAGGAGAACGTCACGCGCAGCCCGTCGCTGTCGCGCCTCGCCTCGATGGTGGCGGCTTTGGTGCTGCCTTCCGGCGGCGGCTTCGACGCGGACGGAGCTGCCTTTGGCGGCTCGGCGGGCTGCGCCGCTTTCGCGGCTTCGGCCGGAACCGATGGCTTTCCCGGCGCGGCCGCCATCTGCTCTGTTGCGGGAGCGGCGCTGTTGCCGGCCGGCGCTTCGGCTACCTGCGCGGGCTTGATCTCGATCTTGGCCTGCTCGGCAATCAGCTCCGAGGTGGCGGGCGGGATCTCCGCCGGCTGCTGCGGCGGCGATTCCATCGACGGCTTGTCGCGGGAGGCGCGCGAGGTCGGCCCTGGCCTGGCCGCTGCCGCCGGCTTGGGCGCAGCCGGCGCCTCGGCCGCAGCAGCGGGCTTGTCCGGCTGCTGGAAGGCGACGTCGACCACGTAGTTCTTTTCCTCGCGGAAGGAATGCACGTCGACCTCGCCGATCAGCAGGATGTCGACGGCGGAGGAGTCGACATCGGCCCGCTGGGTGATGGAGGCGATGTTCGGCGGCGCCGCCACCTTGGCGTCGGCCAGATCGAAATTGAGCACACTGTTGAACTGCAGCGTCAGCTTTTGCTCGTTCAGCACCGACGAGACGTTGACGCCATCAGGCATCTCGAAAACGAAGCGCACGAATGTCGGTTGCATCGAAGCGCGAACGCGCACCGGCGCCTTCTTCTTCGCGGCAGCGACCGCCAGCTGTGCGCGAAGTGCCCGCTCGGCGACGCGGGCCCGTTCGGCGAGCTCCCGCACGACCGACGCAGGAAGCGACGGCGGCGGGCCGGTCCAGCTATCGGGCAGGAAGTCGACGAAAATCCGCTCGCCTGCGGTCATGGTGTTGACGGTTGCCCGCCGCGCCAGCGACAGGCGGATCGCGGTACCGTCGGGATCGCGCCGCGCAGAGCCGACATAATCGGGAACCGCGTCCGACAATTTATCGACGGGAATGTCTACCGGGCGCTTGAAGCGGATGATGATGATCGAGCCGGCAGTCACGACGTCGGACTCGACATCCTCGGCCAGCCTCAGCACCAGTCGCGCAAACCCGCCGCCGGCCGTGAAGGTCGCCTCTCCCCGGACCGGATCGTCGGCCCGGCAGGCTTGCGAAACCGTCAGGCCGGCGAGCAGCAGGACAAGGGCAAGCGGCCGGCCAAGGGAACGGCAGAGGGCAAGACGAAGGCAAAGCCGGGCCGCCCGCGCCAAAGCGCGGCCCTGCGACCCAGTTCCAGCGGCAGCCCTATGCCCCATCCGGGAAATCTCGCGGCCTCAATGAGTTCTTCGGCGAAGCTCTCTTGCCTGCCGGTTTAAATCTTGGATCGGGCGGCTTAAGGCTTTGTTAACGTCAACTCATTGATTTCGTTAGAGGGCGTAGATTGGGCATTAGCAGCGGGCCGCGAGCCGCCAGCACGCATCAACCGATGGCCGAGATGCGCCCGCTTTCGGGATTATCGGTTTGAATTCGAGGGCATCGCATTTGCCATCGTCTCGCCACGCACCGCGCTCAAAATCATTATTGCCAGATGATTGGAACCAACATCGGCATCCCGTTTTAGGAAGATCATAGACCCGGGCACACGGCCGGCCGTCGATCAACCAGCGCCCCGGGTCCGACAAACCTGCCTCAGGCAGCCAATCGGAGTGCGTGAAATGGCAACCCAGATCGTAATGGATCGTACCGGCGACACCCGTCATTCATTCGACGTCCATGATCGTGTGGAGATAGAGAAGGCCGAGCGACGGTTCAAGGAATTGACCGGCGCCGGGTTTACGGCAGCGGTTCGATCGGGGCCCGGCGAGCAACGGGTTATCCGCTCCTTCGATCCGACGGCGGAGGAAACGCTGTTTTATCCGCGTCTCGTCGGCGGCTGACGGCAGTGACCCAGCAGATCGCGCTGGCGATATGCTCGTTCATCCTGGCATTGCTTGGTACCGTGCTGCTGGCGGCGCTTTCGCTGGTGGTGGCACGGTCCACTTCGAGCGGCAGATCGTTCCGATTCGAGACTGAAGCGCGAGCGCTGGCGCTCCTGAAGGGCTGGCTCTCGCCCAAGCAACGTGCCTGCTACGAGCGCTTTCGATATTTCGATGTCATCGGCAGCGACACCGGTACGCGCTATCGGATACATCACGGCACGCAAACGAACATCGAGGAACTCAGCAGCACGGGTCACCATGTCTGCAAATGGTGCTTCGTCCCGGACGGCGACCTCGTCGCGGGCGATGTCATGCTGGCGCAGAAGGTCGCGCTGGAAACCAACGAGCGCGGTGCGCTCTTGGTCGCCCACCGCTCGTTTGTCGCGTCGGGGCCGCGCAGGTTCTGATTTGCGTCAGTTGATCCTCGGCTGCAGCAGCTTGCCTTCGATCTTCGGCAACTCGGCGGCGGGGCCGGATTTGTCGCCGCCGGCGCGGCGGGCCAATTCGACCGTCAGCCGTTCGGCGGCTTCCGGCTGCATCAGGCCGAGAATGTCCGACATCTTCCGCGGCGCGATTTGCGACGCGATCTCATAGAGCACGGACATCTCCAGCCGGTCGAATACCTTGGCGGCGTCCTTCGGCTTCATGCCCTCATACATCGTGATGATGCCCTTGAAGCGGGCGGCGTCCTGTTCGGCCTTCTGTCCGCTGACGCTCGATATCCGCGTCTCCGTGGCCTTCATGTCCTCGACGCGGCCCTCGATGCGCTTCTCGGCGGACTTCAACAGGCTTTCGCGAATTTCGATTTCACGCGCGCGCTGCTCCAGTTCCTGGCGCCGCGACTGCAGCCGCTCCAGAATCGCGCGCTCGGACGGCGAGACCGATTGCGGGTTCTGATCGGGAAACACCACGACGCCATCGGGCTTCGGCGCCTCGACGGCCGGCGCCGCCGGCTTCGGCGGCTCTTCCTTCTTGACCGAACCCGTGATGTCGACCGGATCGGGCTTGGCGCCACCGGGGAAACCCAGATTGTCCTGCGCCCACGAGCTTTGGGCCGGCTTGCTGACCTGATAATCGAACACGTATCCGCCATCGATCACGAGGCCGGCGATCTTCAGCACTGCGAGGCCGAAGATCGCGACCAGCACGACCGGAATGACGCGGATGTCGCGAACGGATTTCATGCAGCGAGGCCACTGGCCCTGCGGCGTTCGGAGAAGGCTTCAGCCGCCGCGGCGACCGCCTTGGCGGAAGATACCCTGGGCGCCGCCGTGGATTCGGCCTCCTGCGAGGGCCGTGCCGCGATCGCGATCTTGGACAGGCGGCGAATGACGCCGTCGCCTTCGGCCAGCATGTTCTTCAGATGCCCGGCCATCTCCGTCGCCGCCGTGAGCTGGCTGCCGAGATTCTCGTTGACGTCGCGCACGGTGTGCTTGAGGCCGCCGATCGCCCGCTCGGCGATCTCGGTCGCGGTGATCAACTCGGCGATGGTGGCCTTCAGCGAATGCTCGTCCGCCTTCAGCCGCTGCAGCCGCTTGTTGAGCAGCATGCAATAGCCGATCGTGAGCATCAGCAGCACGGCGACCAGGCTCTCGATTACAATGCCCAGGGAATGACTCATTGTGCCTCCATCAACTTGGTCTGTTCATCGGCCTTCTCGAACATCGCGAAGGTGGTATTCGGTTTGCGCAACTGCTTGGTGACGCGGATGGCGACGCGATCGCCGACCCGGCCCATCCGTCCTTCAGTCAGCGTGACGTCGCCGCAGCGGACCGAAACCAGCGCGTCGGGGCGCATCTCCAAGGGCAGCGTGTCGCCGACCTTCAGCTTCATGAGCTGCTTGAGGGGGATGTCGGCTTCGTACAGCACGGCGTCGACCGAGATCTCGGCCTGCGCCACCTCGGTCGCGAAATGTCCTTCCCAGATCGGATCGCGGCCGAACTTTTCGCCCATGAACATCTGGAGCAGAACCGGGCGGATCGGCTCGATGGTCGCATAGGGCAGCAGCAATTCGATGTTGCCGCCGCGGTCTTCCATGTCGACGCGCAGCCGCACCAAAATCGCGGCGTTGGCAGGCCTCGATATCGCGGCAAAGCGCGGATTGGTTTCCAGCCGGTCGATCGAGAAGGTCACCGGCGACAGCGGCCGGAACGCCTGCTCGGCATCGGCCAGCACCACCTCCACCAGCCGCTTGACCAGGTTGGTCTCGATCGTAGTGTAGGGCCGGCCCTCGATGCGCAGCGAGGTCTGCCCGCGCCGGCCGCCGAGCAGCACGTCGATGATCGAATAGATCAGGCTGGAATCGACCGTCGCAAGACCGAAATTCTCCCACTCCTCCGCCTTGAACACGCTGAGCACCGCCGGCAGCGGAATCGAGTTCATGTAGTCGCCGAATCGGACCGAGGTGATGCGGTCGAGCGAGACTTCGACGTTGTCGGAAGTGAAGTTGCGCAGGCTCGTGGTCATCAGCCGCACCAGGCGGTCGAACACGATTTCGAGCATCGGCAGACGCTCGTAGGACACCATCGCCGAATCGATGATGGCGCGAATGCCGTTGTTGTCGTCCAGATTGACGTCGCCGACGGCAAAACCGAGCAGATTGTCGATTTCTTCCTGGGATAGAACCCGCTCGCCGGAATTCTTGTTTCCGAACTCGCGGCCGCCATCCTCGACCATGGCTGCCCATTGCAGCGCCATGCTCTCGGAGAGTTCATTGGCGGCAGCTTCTTCCGCCGCCGCCGCGGGATCCTCGGAATCGAGCGACGCCTCCCATTGGGCGGCTATCGCATCCTGGTCCATCTGGTCGTTGCCGGCCATGCTACCAAATTCGTCCCGTCACTGAACCATGATTTCTTTGAACAGCACGGCGCTCACCTGCTGCGGCGCCACCGCTGTATTGACCCGCTTGGTCAGTTCTTCCTTGAGACGGAACAGCCCGGCCGAGCCGTTGATGTCGGAGGGACGCAATTCGCGCAGGTAGGTCTGGAACAGGTCGGTGACGCGCGGCAGGTTCGGCTTGATCGCCTCGACCTGCTTGTCTTCCTTGATCTCGAGCACGACCTTGACGCGGAGGTACTGCACGCGCTCGCCGGGAGCGCCGACCAGGTTGACCATCATGTCGGGCACGTCGACGTAGGACGGCGGCTTCGGCGGCGGCGCCTCGGCGTGCTTCACCTCGCCATGGCCGCGCATCAGGAAGAACCAGCCGGCACCGGCGCCGAGGACGGCGACGAAGCCTGCGACCGCAATGATCAGCTTGAGCTTGCCCTTTTTCGACGGTGCGGCTTCTGCGCCATCTGCGCCGCCTTCCGCCTGCTCGTTCTCAGCCATTGCCCCGCCCGCTTCGATTCCGAAAACGAACGCGGTTGCCACCAGCCCGGGTAACGAATGCCCCCACAACGCGAAACAAAAGCCGCCAGCGCACACGCGCTCTCTACATCTGCAACGCTAGGGTAATAATGGTTAACGGAACCTTATCCATTGCCGCCCAACTGGGAAAAATCTGCCGGGCAAACATGGTCAACAAGACCTTTCTGCCGCCCTCGCCGCATCTCGAAAGATACCTAACCCCTTAGAAAATCAATACTTCCCGACTTGGCACAGCTTTCGCTGAGGAGATGGCGTGACCTGCAGGCTTGGGAGAGCCCAACGGTTACGACGGATCAGGACCAGGGGCTTGGGAGAGCCTGCTGTTCGGATCGATCAGAGGGGAGAACCACCGATGGAGAACATGCTTCTCGTCGGACTATCGCGGCAGATGACGCTGGAACGGCAGTTGGATGTCGTCGCCAACAACGTCGCGAACATCAACACGACGGGCTTCAAGGCCGACCGGTCGCTGTTCGAGGAATATCTGCGCTCGCCGGCGCATGAAGACAATTTCGTGCGCGCCGACCGCCGCGTCTCCTTCGTGCACGACCGCGCCACCTTCCATGATTTCGCGGCCGGCCCCAGCGAGCAAACCAAGAACCCGCTCGACATCGCGATCGACGGCAAGGCCTTCCTGGTGGTGCAGACCGCCGCCGGCGAGCGCTACACCCGCGACGGCGGCCTGCAGATCAACAATCAGGGCCAGCTCGTGACCGCGAGCGGCGATCCGGTGCTGGGCAGTTCCGGGCCGATCGTGTTCCAGCCGACCGACAAGTCGATCACGATCGCAGCCGACGGCAACATCACGGTCGTCGAGGGCACCGGCCGCACCGACTCGGTCCGCGGCAAGCTGCGGCTGGTCTCCTTCGCCGACGCGCAGAAGCTCGTGAAGGAAGGCGGCAACCTCTACTCCGCGGGCCAGGGCATCGCGCCGCAGCCCGACACCACCTCGCGGGTGAACCAGGGTTACATCGAGAAGTCGAACGTCAATTCCGTCCACGAAATGAGCCGGCTGATCGAGATCACGCGCACCTACACGCAGATCTCCGCGATGCTGCAACAGCAGCACGACCTGCACCGCACCGCAGTCGAGAAACTCGCCGACGTTCCGGCATAACGTTCAGGGAATAGATCGATGCGCGCACTCTACACAGCAGCGACCGGCATGGCGGCACAGGAACTCAACGTTCAGGTGATTTCCAACAACATCGCCAACATGCGCACCACCGGCTACAAGAAGCAGCGGGCGGCGTTCCAGGACCTGATCTACGACCACGTGCGCCGCGTCGGCGCGCAGGCGTCCGACCAGGGCACCATCCTGCCGGTCGGCGTCGATGTCGGCGGCGGCGTCAAGACCGCCGGCACGCCGCGCCTGATGAGCCAGGGCACGTTGTCCCCGACCGGCAACGACCTCGACATCGCGATCCGCGGCGAAGGCTTCTTCAAGATCCAGGTGCCCGACGGCACCTATGCCTATACCCGCGACGGCTCGTTCATGATGGATGCCCAGGGCCGTGTCGTCACCGCCCAGGGCAACCCGGTGCAGCCGACGATCACGATCCCGCAGAATTCGTCGCAGATCACGATCAACGCGCAGGGCCAGCTCACGGTGATGCTGCCGGGCTCGACCACACCGACGCTCGTCGGCCAGATCGGACTGACGCGCTTCATCAACAAGGCCGGCCTCAACCCGATCGGCGACAACCTGTTCACGGACACCCCGGCCTCCGGCACGCCGCAGGACGGCGTCGCCAATACCGACGGTTTTGGCGACATGCAGCAGGCCAACCTCGAACAGGCCAATGTCGAGGTGGTGACCGAAATCTCCGACCTGATCGCCGCCCAGCGCGCCTATGAGATGAACGCCAAGGTCGTCAGCGCGGCGGACCAGATGCTGCAATCCACCTCCAACATGTTCCGCTGAGCATTGATCATGATCGCCCGCGCCCTCTTCCTGGCCGCCGCCCTTACTGCCGCATCGAGCGCGGCTGCTGTCGCACAGACCCGGGACAGCTTCGCGAACCGGAGCGTTATCGCCGCCCCGGTCCTGCGAGCCAACGTGCAGGTAACCAGCGATCTGGTGCGGATCGGCGACGTCATCGACAATGCGGGCAGCGCCGCGCAGATCGCGATCTACCGCGCGCCGGACCTGGGCACCACGGGCACGCTGCCGGTGGCGCAGGTGCTGAACGCACTTCGCGCCCATCAGGTGATCGGCGTCGACACCCGCGACCTCAAGGAGATCTCGGTGACGCGGCTCGCCCGCACGCTCGAGGGCAAGACCATCGAGCTGCAGGTTGCGCAGGCGCTGGAGCGCCGCAACGGTCTTGGCGATGCGGCCAATCTGCTACTGACCTTCGACCGCGAGCCGGGCGATCTCCGGCTGGATGCCGGCTTCAGCGGCGCCCTGCAGCCGACCATCGTCCGTTACGACAACCGCAACGGCCGCTTCGATGTCACCCTCGAGGTCGCCAGCGAGAACGGCGGCGCCGCCGCCAAGCTGCGCTTCACCGGCACGGCGGTCGAGACCGTCGAGGCCGCAGTGCTGGCGCGCGACGTCGCGCGCAACGAGATCCTGAAATCGTCCGACGTGGTGGTCGAGCGACGCCCGAAGGCGGAAACCGGCACCGATGCCGCCGTGCGCGATCGCGCCGTCGGCATGCAGGCCCGCCGCCAGCTCCGCGCCGGCCAGGCAATCAAGACCGCCGACCTCGCCAAGCCCGATCTGGTGCAGCGCGACCAGAACGTCACGCTGATCTACGAGGCGGCCGGGATTTACCTCACCATGCGCGGCAAGGCGCTCGACAACGGCACCGAAGGCGATGTCGTGAGCGTCATGAACCTGCAGTCGAAACGCACGATATCCGGCACCGTGATCGGCCGCGGCCAAATCTCTATCAGTCCCGTCTCGATCAGCCGCCCGCAGACCAGCGATGCCACCTCCTCGCTGGGTACAGCCCAGTCCGCGCCCATCGCCGTCGCCACCGTCAGTTCGCCAGCCGCTTCAAAAGCCGAGTAATGTAATGTCAGTCATCCGTCTCAACCGCATCGTTCTCATCGGCGCCATGCTGTCGCTGGCCGCCTTGGCTGGCGGGTGCTCCTCGATCGACCGTCTGTCGCAGATCGGCGAAAAGCCCAGGCTGACGGAAATCGAAAACCCGACCACGCAGCCCGGCTACAAGCCGGTGCAGATGCCGATGCCGAAGCCGGAGCAGGCGTCCTACAACGCCAACTCGCTGTGGCGGAACGGCAGCCGCGCCTTCTTCAAGGATCAGCGCGCCGCCCGCATCGGCGATCTGCTGACCGTGACCGTAAATATCACCGACAAGGCCAACCTCTCCAACGAGACCCAGCGCAGCCGGTCCGCCAAGGAAGACTCCGGGATCACCGATTTCATCGGATCCCAGACCATCACGCAGCCGCTCAAGATTTTGCCCGGCAAGATCCTGACCACGGACTCGACGTCGTCGAGCGACGGCAAGGGCTCGGTCAACCGGCAGGAGTCCCTGACCACCAACGTCGCCGCTGTTGTCACGCAGGTGCTGCCGAACGGCAATCTCGTCGTCGAAGGCAAGCAGGAGATCCGCGTCAACTTCGAAATCCGCGAACTGATCGTCGCCGGCATCGTCCGCCCCGAAGACATCCAGAGCGACAACACCATCGATTCCTCCAAGATCGCGCAGGCGCGCATCGCCTATGGCGGGCGCGGCCAGATCACCGACGTTCAGCAGCCCCGCTACGGCCAGCAGGTGATGGATGTGCTGCTGCCGTTCTAGTTCTCCGAACTCCCACATCTCGTTGCGAACCTAGGCGCGACGGAGATGTTCTACGCGGCCTCCGCCAGCTCCCCTGGCGGAGGCCGTCGTCGTTTTCGAGCCGGGCAACCGCGGCGAAGGCGGCTGGCGCCATCCGATCTTCAGTGCGAACGATGCCGGATGCGGCTCTTGTCGATGAGCTGGGCATTGACGATGAGATTGCGATTCTCCGCAGAAGAGGCCATTCGCCCGGAGGCCGCGGCCTCGCACTGTGCCATGCGTCGATGCGCTATTTCCTCAGGAACATTTCCCCTCACCTCTTCGTTTTCCCTCCATCAACCGCAACGGAGGAAATATGTCCTTGGAAACCAATGAAACCGGCAACCTGATCGGCAGCGACAAGGTCGAGGGAACCGCGGTGTACGGCGCCGATCAGAACAAGATCGGCTCGATCGAGCGCGTGATGATCGACAAGAAAAGCGGCAGGGTATCCTACGCCGTTCTATCGTTCGGTGGTTTTCTCGGCATCGGCGACGATCACTATCCCCTGCCCTGGCAGTCGCTGAAATACGATACGTCGCTCGGCGGCTACGTCACCGGCGTGACCGAAGCGCAGCTCAAGGGCGCGCCGCGCTACCGCAACGACAACACCTGGAACTGGAGCGACCCGACCAGGACCCGTGCCGTCAACGACTATTACGGCGTCGCGATCTGATCTCGGTCATGCCCAACATCCGAAAGGCCCGCCCCGCGGCGGGCCTTTTGCTTGACCGCAATCGGGACCTTCGGTTTGCCTGCCAACAGAGAACCATTCTTGCTGCTTTGCGTTGAGAAGTCTTTGGGAGGCAAAGATGGGAAAATTCTTCTTGATCATTATTGCTCTCAGCGTCGCCATTTTGCTGGCGATGAGCGCGTATGTCATCAGCCTGTGACGCGATGCGACGTGTCGGCCGCTTGGCCTGGTTCGCGGGCGCCGGTGCTCTCGGCGGGGGACAATAGCTCATGCGCCGCGTGCGCAATTTGTCGCAGGGCGTTATGTCCGCGCGCAAGCAACGGCGCGCAGGCCAACGACCTCACAAGCGACTTCGGGCTGCAGCACATGGCCTGTCAATGTGATGGTTAACGGCATGGCGCGCGGAACGATTGCGCGGTCCTGGCAAACCCGCCGCTGATGCCAATACGGCGAAGGTGCCTTGAGCCGACAAGGCTCGCGATTAACCATTAGTCGTAGGCGTAGCCGCTCGGACGCCCCCGCGATAACCACCATGCGGTTGCCATCGGTGCACACGCTTTGCGGGTGCAGCGACGCGCGGTTGCGCCGGGGCCTCTTTCTTTTTTGACGGAACTGTTTAGCATGACATCGGGCCAAGCGAGCCGCGGGGACGCGAGAAGCAGCCAGTTGTCCACTCGCCGTAAGGGCAGGCGATCAAGTATTCCAGAGACAGCGTGATGGAAACGACAGGTCGCGGCATACTGCATGCCCCGCAAATGCGGGCTATGGGCATCTCTCGAGAGGCAATACTTCTCCTCATCGCAGTCCTCATTCCGGCAACATCAGCGATCGCCGCCGAGTCCTGCAGCAAGCCAGCTCAGCGCGCCAGAATCGCCGAGACGCTCAAGCTCGCCTCAGAGCAGCGGCCGGTGAACATTACCTTTCGAACCCACGCCGACGGCGTGAAACTGTCGCAGAGCCTCAAGTCGAAATATCCCGACGACATGACCATCATCCTGCAGCAGGATTTCGAGCAGCTGAACATCAAGGACGACCGCTTCGAGGTCTTGCTGCGTTTCATGGGGAATCGGGAACGTCTCACCGTGCCGTTCAACGCCATCAAGGCGTTCTGGGACAAGTCCGAACTGAAGTGCTCCGACGGCTGACGCGTCAGTCCGGCGTCGCGCGCCGAATCATGGCGCAGAGCCCGGTCATCCGCGCGATCGGATGTTCGACGAACAGGCGGCAGGAAGCGAGTGCGCCCTTCAGCGTGGCGGGCGGCGCCGCAGGCTTCAGTTGCGTCGCCAGAGTAGCACCATGCGCATAGCCAAGCGCGCGGGTCGAAAGTGTCAGTGCATTGAGCCGGCCCTGCTGCTGCAGCGGCGCCAGCATGGTTCGCACCAGCGCCAGATAGGCCGGCCAGTATGCGAGATGCCGGTACATGCTCGCGATCAGTTGCGGTTCAGCGTCCTCGCCGAACGTATTCAGTTCGCCGACCAGCGCCGCGACTTCCGGATCGAGCGCATCCATCGGCGGCAATTCCGGGATCCTGGCGGCGGACGGCTTTGGCGCTGAAACGGCGGCCGCCAATGCGGGCGCCGGTCGCGGCTCGTAGTGAGCCAATAGCGCCGAGAGCACGACCAGCGCCAGCGCATTCGTATGCTGATAGCTGTCGAGCACGCCGCGGATGAGCGCGCGTTCGCTCCCGTCCACGCCGGCGGCCAGCAAGGTGTCGGCGGAAAAGCCGGGCCAATCCGGCAACGCGATCGTCTGCCTGACGGCTTCGGCATGCAGCGGTGCGTCGCCGAGATAGAGCGGACGCACCGTCGACCAGGTCCATTCCAGTGCGCCCGGCATGGTCGCGAGGTTGCGCCAGATCAGGTTGACGACGCTGGTGCCGAGCACCTTGCGGATATCGGCATAGATGTCGGCAATTTCGCCGCGCGCATCGGATTCGAGAATCGACGGAACGCTCTCGGCCATCACTGCCATTTCATGTGAATTTGGCCTCCACGCGGCCGAGGCCCTCGAGCTCCATCCTCACGCTGTCGCCGGCCTCGAGCCAGACCGTCTTCACCAGGCTGCCCGTGAGCACGATCTGCCCGGCGTGCAGCCCCCTGCCTTCCTCGGCGAGATGATTGGCGAGCCAGGCCAGCGCGTTGTGGGGATGGCCGAGCACGTCTGCGCCGGTGCCGTGGCCGGCCTCCGTGCCGTTGATGACGGCGCGGCCCTGCACCTTGAGCAGGTCCGGCGCCTTGACGCGCGCCACCGCCTGGCCGAGCACGCAGCCGGCGGCGAAGAAATCATCGGCAACGAGCGTCGGTACGCCCATCGTCTCCCATTTGACGTAGCGGTCGTCGACGATCTCGATCGCCGGATGATAGGACTCGATCGCCTCCATCACCCACTCCGCAGTGAACGGCGCCTCCGACGGCGCCAGGCTGCGTGCAAGCCGCACCGCGATCTCGCATTCGACCCCGACCCTGACGTAATCGCCATGGCGCAGCCGGGCGCCGCTGTCGTGAACGCCCTTTTCGAACACGCCGCCGGCGCAGGGATGGGGGATGTCGAGATATTCCTGCATCACGGCGCTGGTGCAGCCGATCTTGTAGCCGACCAGGCCGCCGGTCTGCGGCAGCAGGAGATCGTGGACGGCGCGTTGGATGCGATAGCCCTCGGCCTCATCGCCCGGCGCGAGATCAGCGGGGAGCGAGGCCAGCGGCGCTCGGTTGCGGCGGGCCGTGGCGATGGTCTGGGCGGCCGCAAGAATGTTGTCCATCAGCGGCGGCTTTCTCGGTTGCGACCTGCAGCGCTGACCGGTTCGCGGTCAGACGCCAGGCATTATCCTACTCGTCGCGATAAACCTTCTCGCGCTTCTCGTGCCGTTCCTGCGCTTCCACCGACAGCGTTGCAATCGGACGGGCCTCCAGCCGCTTGAGCGAGATCGGTTCGCCGGTCTCCTCGCAGTAGCCGTAGGTATTGTCCTCGATGCGTTGCAGCGCGGAGTCGATCTTGGAGATCAATTTGCGCTGGCGGTCGCGGGCGCGCAATTCGATGGCGCGATCGGTTTCAGAAGAGGCGCGATCAGCCAGATCCGGATGATTGACGTTCTCTTCCTGAAGCGTCTGCAGGGTGATCTTCGATTCCCTCAGGATCTCATCCTTCCACGCCAGCAGCTTGGCGCGAAAATAATCGCGCTGGCGGTCGTTCATGAAAGGCTCTTTTTCGGAGGGTCGATAGTTCTTCAACTTTTCCAAGGCCAGCCCATCTTCGCGTGCAAGGCGGGGCGGAAAATTGTCCGTCCGCGCGGGCCTTATATAGCGACGGGTTGTGACAGACAATATCGCCCCTACCCTTGAGAGTACCTTGGGGGTATCTCCCCAAGGCCTTGCACAGGCAAAGTTATTGGGCTTGCCCCTTTTTCAATAGCCGACGGTGAATCGCTGGCGGATATGGGCCGGCCGCTCGATCTCGTCGGCGAGTGCAACTGCGAAGTCCTCGAAGGAAATCGAGCTTTTGCCGTCGGTAGCGGTCAAAAGCCGGTCGGTCCCAAGGCGGAACCTGCCGGTCCGCTCGCCGGGCGTGAACAGGGCCGAGGGCGACAGGAAGGTCCAGTTGAGTTCCTTCTCGGCCCGAAGCAGGTCGAGAAACGCGGCGCCGGCCTCGGCCTCCGCCTTGTATGCCACGGGAAAGCCCGGCGTGGTGACCAGCCGGACGCCGGGTGCCACTTCAAGGCTGCCGGCGCCGCCGACGACGAGGTACCTGCCAACCTTCGATTCGCCGGCGGCCGCGATCAGCTTGGCCGGATCGCTGGCCAGGAAACGAACCGAACTGATCGCTACGTCATGGCCGGCCAGCAGGCGGGCAAGGCCGGCCTGATCCGTGACGTCGCCGCTGACGGGCGTGACATTGGCCTGGGCGGCGACCTTTTCTGGATGGCGGACGATGGCGGTGACGCTGTGGCCGCGGCGGGCTAGTTCGGCGGTGATGCGCGAACCGGCGTTACCGGACGCGCCGATGACGGCGATCTTCATGGAAAGTCTCCCTGCGATACGCGAATTTGGTATCCAACGGTGACTAGATAGCGAAAAGGATGTAAGTGTGAAGAGAGCACTTCCGGGTCACCTGATTACGCCGGAGTAACCGCCGTGAAAGCCGCCAATTCGAAAATCCCGAATGCCTATTCGGCCGACTGCCCGACCCGCCAGATTCTCGATCGCGTCGGCGACAAATGGGCAGTGTTGATCCTGCTTCTCGTGCGCGACGAAGCGATGCGCTTCAACGCGTTACGTCGCGCCATTGAAGGCATATCGCAGAAGATGCTGAGCCAGGTTCTCAAATCGCTTGAACGCGACGGGCTGATCAAGCGCCGTGTCATCGCTACCGTGCCTGTCACGGTCGAGTATTCGATCACGCCGCTTGGCGCGACGCTCGCCGACGCCGTCGATCCGTTGCGGGACTGGGCGGAGAAGAATCTGAAGGAGGTATTAAGCGCGCAGCGCCGTTACGACGCGGCGCGCAAGGACATGGCGGCGTGAGCCACGCCGTCCGCAGGCGATGACATCCGTTTCGATCTAGAACCGTTGCCCGGCCTTGGCCAGTTCGACCTCGACCCGAAGCTCGATTTCGGAGAGCACGGCATCGAGGCCGGGATCGCCGGAGGAGGACTTCAGGTTTGCGGCAGCGTCGCGCAGCCGGTTCACCGTCGAGGCGTCGAGGTTGCCGGAAAGCAATCCGATCTTGAGTTCGTCGAGCACGTCGAGCGCGCCCCTGCCCCGCGCCACCGATCGCTTGCGGCGCTCGGCCGGATCCTCGACGCCCTGCAGGGCAAGCAGCGCATCGATGTTCCCGGCGGCCTTGGGTGCGGCGGCCGAGCGCGTCTCTTCGGGCGTAGCCGGCGTATCCGGCAACGAGAAGCCGGTCGAACTGGTTCGCCGCGTGTGGCTCGCAGGCGATCCAAGCGTGGTGCCGTTCGGTCCGTAGATGCGCATCGTGGTGATCTCACCGTGAGAGTCGCCCCGACCTTCGCCTTCTTATGGTTAATGACGCGTAAACGGCCCGGCAAAATCTGCCGACGTGCGGCAGTTTCGCCCGTCATGGTGAAGCGGGAGCGACACCAGCGCTCCAGCATACATCCAGCAATATCAACGGATTGCAGCCGCAGCGCGAGATGGCACGTCCTTCGCATAGTTAATCGCGGACCGCCGTCATGGGAGTGGCGCCGCGGTCCGGTGGAATACTCGAGGGGAGCACAGGATGCCCGGCATCCGTTCGGCAAAACTGATTTGGGCGGCCTGTGCCGCGCTGCTGGCGCTATCGCTGTCGCCGGCGGGTGCGACGTCGCGGATCAAGGACCTCGCCAATATCGAAGGCGTGCGGCAGAACCAGTTGATCGGCTACGGCCTCGTGGTCGGCCTCAACGGCACCGGCGACACCCTCAACAACATCCCCTTCACCAAGCAATCGCTGCAGGCGATGCTGGAACGGATGGGCGTCAACATCCGTGGCGCCACCATCCGCACCGGCAACGTCGCCGCCGTCATGGTCACCGGCAACCTGCCGGCCTTCGGCACCCAGGGCACGCGGATGGACGTCACCGTCTCGGCGCTCGGCGATGCCAAGAACCTGCAGGGCGGCACCCTGCTCGTCACCCCCCTGCTCGGCGCCGACGGCAACGTCTACGCGGTCGCCCAGGGCTCGCTCGCCATCTCCGGTTTCCAGGCCGAAGGCGAAGCCGCCAAAATCACCCGCGGCGTGCCGACGGTCGGCCGCATCGCCAACGGCGCCATCATCGAGCGAGAGATCGAATTCGCGCTCAATCGCCTGCCCAATGTTCGCCTGGCGCTGCGCAACGCCGACTTCACGACAGCCAAGCGCATCGCCGCCGCCGTCAACGACTTCCTCGGCGTAAAGACCGCCGAGCCGATCGATCCTTCCACGGTGCAGCTTTCGATCCCGGCCGAGTTCAAGGGCAATGTCGTCGCCTTCCTGACCGAGATCGAGCAGTTGCAGGTCGATCCCGACCTGGCCGCGAAGATCGTGATCGACGAACGCTCCGGCATCATCGTGATGGGCCGCGACGTCCGCGTCGCCACCGTGGCGGTGGCGCAGGGCAATCTCACCGTGACGATTTCCGAAAGTCCGCAAGTGAGCCAGCCCAACCCGCTGTCGCGCGGGCGGACCGTGGTGACGCCGCGCACCGGCGTCAGCGTCAGCGAAGACGGCAAGAAATTCGCCATCGTCAGGGACGGCGTCTCGCTGCAGCAGCTCGTCGACGGCCTCAATGCGCTCGGCATCGGACCGCGCGACCTGATCGGCATCCTGCAGGCGATCAAGGCCGCCGGCGCGATCCAGGCCGACATCGAGGTGATGTGATGAACACGGTCGCCAATACCTACAACAAGGCAGCGCTGATCAACGGCCGCAAGGACCTGCAGCTCGCCGAAGCGCTGACCAAGGTTTCGCCCGAGGCGCAGAAGAAGACCCGCGCCAAGGCCGAGGAGTTCGAGGCGATGTTCCTCAACTCGATGTTTTCGCAGATGACCACCGGCGTCAAAGGCGACGGTCCGTTCGGCGATACGCCCGGCACCGGCGTCTGGCGCTCGATGCTGACCGACGAATACTCGAAGTCCTTCGCCAAGTCCGGCGGCATCGGCATTTCCAACGATGTCTTCCGCACCTTGATCCTGCAGCAAGCCAACCGCGCCGGCTGATCCAAAGGAACCCGACATGAATCCGCGCCCTCAGGCCAGCCCCGCCCCCGCAAGAGCAATCTCCACGCCGGCCGAGGCGCGCAAGCTCGCGGAAGAACTGGTGAACGTGATGAGCGCCCTGCTCGGCGTCATCGAGCGAGAAACCGAACTGGTCCGCGCCGGCAACGTGCGCGAGGCGATGCGTCTCGAAGATCAGAAGGGCGACCTGTCGCGCCGATACATGGTCTCGGTCGAAAATCTCAAGAATGCGCAGAGGTACCTGGCGCAAGTATCGCCGGAATTGCTGAACACGCTGCGCCGCCATCATGACACCTTCCGCGCGATGCTGCAGATCAATCTCACGGTGCTGGCGACCGCGCACGCCGTGTCGGAGGGCATCGTCCGCGGCGTCAACGCCGAGATCCAGCGCAAGAACATCCCGAGCACCTATACGGCCGCGGGACAGCGCGCGACGCCGGGGCCGCGCAACATGACCCCGCTCTCGGTCAGCCGATCGCTATAGGCGCTGCTGCCTTCGATTGCCTACAATTTTAACTGAATTTGCGCGCCCGGATCAGCGCGGGATTCAGCGTGTTCCCTAACATCGCGTTGAGGTATCGGGGACTATATTGCCACCCACGAGGGGTTGGGATTTGACTCGCAGCAAGCCAGGAGGCTGCCATGAGTACAGATTTCAGCATCAAACCGGTGGGGGCACCGGTTGCCGCGCCGATCGTTCAGCACGTGAGCGAGACGGCCCAACATGCGGTCGCAACCGATCTGCCGGCGAGCCAGAGCGTCTCGGCGGTGGAGCCGAGTGCGCGCGCCTCAACCGATTCCGCCGCGGTCCGCGTCTCCATTTCTAATGCTGCAGTATCGAACCAGGTCGTGATCGACCGCGACGCCCGCGCCGTCGTCTATCAAGTCGTCGACGTCAAGACGAGCCAGGTGGTGAAGCAGTTTCCCGAGGAAGCCGTGCTGCGCCGCCGCGCCTACTTCCATACCCTTGACCTGACCAGGGACGCGCCGCAGCGGGTTCGCGCCACCGATCGCAAGGCTTGAGCCATCGCGGGCTTTTGGTCGATCGCAGGAACAAGTGGATGGCCAGTTGGTGCGCGGGAGTCCGCACCGCCGCTCAGGAACGCTTCGCGTAGGCCTGATCGAGGTAGGTTTGTCCACTGGCGGAGTCGGTGACGACGTTCTTGACCAGCGCCGTATTGTTTCCCGTTAGCGTGAACTTCGTGTCGCCGATCCTGAACGCATTGTCCTTGATCAGCACTTCCTGAAATTTGCTGGTGGCGCCGCTCTGGTATTGCACCTTGGCGCGGAAGCCGGTGATGTTCGAGACCGTGATCTTGAACGTCTTCTGGTCGGCGTATTTTCCAGTCCAGCCGCCCTCGTACAGAGCCGGATCGACCGCCACATAGGGCGTCTTGGTCGGGACCGTCATCCCGACCGTTTTATAGTTGGCCGCAATGATGCTCATCATGTCGGCCATGACTATGGCTCCCGTTCCGCCGTTAGCGGCGGCCCGCCAGGCCGGCGGCGAGGTTGCAGTTGATGTCGATCAGCGACTTCAGCTTTGCCGGATCCGGATTCATCTGCATGTCCACCGTCTGCTTCATCACAAATACGCCGATGTTGGCGATGTTCTGGCGCACTTCGATCGACTGCGGATTGTCGTCGGTCTGCGCCGCGCTCATGAATATCGACCAGAGCCGGCGATTGAACAGCAGCGCGTTCTGCATGGCCTGGCCGGGACCTTGCCAGTTGGTCTGGACTTCCTGGAGCTGTCGTGCGGCCTTCAGCAGCGCCTGCGCTTCGATTTCACGGGGCGACGACGTCGTTTGCGACGTGCGAGCGTAGGCCTGGGCTGCATTAGACATTCACTAACCTCGGTGAGAGCGGCTCGCAGGACGACCGCGGGGAATTCGGAGAAACTGCCTAACTTTCATACAGATAGTGCCTTTAAATATGGTTAGCGGGCGTTACGAGTTGTGTCAGCAGCGCGCCGAAAATTCCATATTTTCACCACCATGCCCGTCATCGGTTCTGATGGAATTAAGATCGAGGCTCCAATTTTTTGTTTCGATGCTCTTTCTTCACGCGATCGATCTTCAGCTCTCATGAAAAAAGACGGCGAGGTTTCCCCCGCCGTCTTGATCGTTGAGATCGTCGCCTGGCTTAGCGCAGGAGTTGCAGCACGCTCTGCTGCGACTGGTTGGCCAGCGCCAGCGCGGACACCGCGATCGACTGGCGGGTCGACAGCGCCTGGCTGTTCGCCGCTTCCTCGTTGGTGTCGGCCAGCGTCAGGTTCGACGAGCCGGTCTGCAGCACGTTGATCAGGTTCTTCGAGAAATCCTGACGGATCTGCACGATCGACAGGTTCGAACCGAAGGCGGAAGCCTGCGAGCGCAACGTCGACGACGCGCCGCTCAGCGCCGTCACGATGTCGTTGATCGCAGCGTTGTCCTTGAAGGCGCCCGTGTTCAGGACGTCGAGGCCAAGGCCCGCCGGGTTGAAGTTCACCCCCTGGATATTCAGCGTGGACTTGCCGGTTTCGTTGAAGGTCAGCTTCAGCGTGTCACCGCCGAGCAGGTTGATGCCGTTGAACGACGCGTCCTGCGAGGTGGTGGTGATCTGGTTGATGATGTTGTTGTACTGAATGACCAGGTTGTCCCGGGTCAGCTTGGCCGACGGGTCGACAATCGGTGCCGGAGCCGTGGTACCGGCAGCGAACGCCTGGCCGGCGCCAACCGCGGAACCGGTGATCGCACCGATCGTGGCCGAAGCCGCTTCGTTCGTCGTGGTGATCGTCAGCTTGCCGGACACGAACGTGGCCTGCAGGTTGTTGGCGGCAAGGGCCTCGTTCAACTGGTTGAGGTTGGAGACGCGGCCGGGAGCCGCACCGAACACGATGTCGGTGGCGGTACCGCCGCCGGTCGCTGCGATGTGCAATGTCTGGCCTTCCAGCACGCCCGGGACCTGCGTGCGAGCCAGGGTCACGCCGCCCGGCAGACCGAGCGCCGTGAGAGCGGCAGCGTTATTGCTGGACAGCGTCAGGTCGCTCAGCGAGCCGGTGTTCAGCGTGATCTGGCCGCCGGTAATGGTCGAGGGCGTCGACGAGCCGGTCAGGCCGTCGATCTTCGCCAGCAGGCCGGTGACGTCGCTATCGACCTTGATTTGGTTCGGGTCGTTGCCGAGCGTGTTTGAGGCCACGAAGGTCAGCGTCTTGCCGTTGACCGTGATGGTGTCACCCACCGCGAAGCCATTCGCCAGCGACGGTGCGGTGCCGTCACCTGCGCTGAGCTTGGTGGTCCCGGCCAGAGCCGCAGGCGACACTGCGCCACCGCCACGAGTAGCAGTGCTTTGAGCAACAGTGTTGATTTCGAGCGCGGCGGCGGCGGTACCGGTCACGACGAGGTCGGCGGCCGTACCGGACCTCAGGGTGATGATGCCGCCCGTTGCCGTCGACGCGTTGGCCGGCGTCGTGTTACCCGACAGGGTGTCGATCGCGGTCATCAAATCGCTCAGCGAGGTATCGACACCCATCGTATAGGCGGCGCCCGAACCGACGAGGCCATTCGCGCCCGCCTGGAACGTGATCGTCTTGCCGTTGACAACCAGCGTGTTGCCAGCCGCGACCGGAACGGTGAGGGCCGACAGAAGCGACGAAGCGGTCGCATTGACCGGGCCGGCCGTCTCGAGCTGGCCGCCCGGGGTAGCTACCGCGGTGCTGGTATACGCAGCGCGCTCCGGAGATGCAGCACCAGTAAACGCGGCGTTGGTCGGATTCTGATCGGCGACGAGATTGTCGGCCGTAGCGCCCGCGATCACGCCGGACGTAAACGACGACTTGGTCGAGAAACCGACCGTCGTCTGCAACGCCTGATTGGCGACCGACTTGGCGGAGTCGACGAGCTTTTGCAGCGAGGTGATGCCGGTGTTGGCGGCCTGCAGCACCTGCACGCCGTTGCCGATGCTGTCGAGGAGATTGTTGATGTCAGCGGCGCGCGCATCAAGCGACGCTGCCGTGAAATAGTTGGTCGGGTTGTCGAGGGCGGTGTTGACCTTCTTGCCGGTGGCAAGGCGATTCTGCGTGGTGGCGAGCAGATCGGCGGTCGACTGCAGCGAGAGGAGGTTCTGGCGAACCGAAGCCGAGAGAACAATACCGGACATCTTTCATACCTTTCTGGTGTGAAATTAAACGAGCACGATCCCGACCTCTCGGCCAGGTGACGCCCCACTCTGGAAGCAAGTCTCTAAGAAAAAATGAATTTGACCCGACCGGACGTCCGTAAAAGGCAGCAAATTTTTGCGTCTGAATTCATTCCGTATTTCTACGGGGCGCATTCAGAAAAGTCCCGTCAAACGGGTACATTTCGCATCTTCACGATTGGTTAACCATCATCGGGAAGGATGCCGAATCTGCCGGCGGGCACGACAACGCGCGGAATGCGCCAAAGGGAGAACAGGCATGGCCTTGAAAGTCGAGCTCAAACCGCACGAGCGAATCATCATCGGCGCCTGCGTGGTCACCAACACCGATCAGCGCGCCAGGCTACTGATCGACGGCGACAGGATTCCGATCCTGCGCGAGAAAGACATCCTGACACCCGATACCGCGGACACCCCGGCCAAGCTGGTCTACCTCGCGGTACAGCTGATGTACCTGTCGCCGGATCCGATGGCGCACCACCCGACTTATTTCAGCCTCGTCCGCGAAATCATCTCGACGATGCCGAGCGCATGGCCCTTCATTGAAGCCATCAACAACTACACGCTGAACGGCGATCTCTATCATGCGCTGAAGGAAGCGAAGAAATTGATCGGCCATGAGGAGCAGATTCTGGAGAGCGCCCGCAAACTGCAAACGTCCGGGCAGGCCGACCGCAAATCCGCATAACGGCGACCTGTCGCTTGACACGAAAGAGGCCTCCGCAACGAGGCCTTCTTGCCTGAGAACGGAAGTCGCCCGATCAGATCGGCAGGAACTTGGTCAGCGTGGTCTGGTAGAGCATCGACGTCGTCTGATACGAGGCCTGCAGGCTGGTCTGCAGCGCCAGGATCTTGGTCGCGACTTCGTCCTGGTTGATGCCCTCGATCTGGTCGAGCATGGTCTGCGCCATTCCCTTGAGCTGGGTCTGGCGATCGGTCGATGCCTTGATGGCGTTCTGCGCGCCGGCGAACTCCGCCTGCATGTCCTGTATCGACTGCTGGCCGGTCTGCGGCGCCAGGTTCGCCGAGATACGCTGCTGCAGCGCGTTAATCTGCGCCTTCGAATTCGGATTGCTGGCGTTGGTCGTCACCGCCGCATACACCGCGATATTCTGCAACTGGTAGCGCAGCGCCTGCTCGTTGGCGCGCGCGCCATATTGCACCGTCACCGACTGGTCGATACGCGCGATCGCGGTGCCGCGTGCCGGATCGGTCCCAACTTCGCCGGTGTACCACGACACCGTGTTGGCCGAAGTGCCGCCGATCAGATTGGTGGCAGTCGCAAACGGCGGGCCGTTGACCCGCAGCGGCGCGGCGGTCGCACTCGGCGTGCCGCTGAAGCCAAGCGCCGTGAACGCCAGGGCGTTCGAGCTCGAGATCGAGAGAGCATCGCCGTCTCCACCGTGCAGCGCAATCACACCGCCCGTGACCGTCGATGGCGTCGTGGTCCCGGTGATCGCATCGATCTTGGCGAGCAAGGCCTGCACGCTGTCGGTGACGTTGAGCTGGTTGCCGGTGGCGCCGGAGGCGACGAAGGTGATCGGCGTGCCGTTGACCGTGATGGTGTCGCCCGCTGCGAAGCTGGCAGAGAGCGAATCCGTGTTGGCCGCGCCGGAAAGCAACGTCGCACCGGTGATCGGCCCCGGCACGGTATTCTGGTTGTTTTGGCCGCTTCCGACCAGCGTCGCCGACGGATTGAAGAAATTGTTCGACGCGGCGATCGCCGAAGCGGCGACCAGCGAGGTGTCGCTCAGCGTCTGGATCGAGGACGTCAGCACGGCCTGCATGTTGGCCGTCGCCACTACGGGGTCGGCATCGATCAGGAAAGAACCGGCCGGCGGCGGATTCTTCGTGGTCGCGGTCAGCGTGAAGGCTTCGCTGGTGCCGTCCGGCAGGTTGAAGTTGAAGGTGAACGTGTCGCCATCACCTGGATTGGCGGCGCCGAAATCGATGACCGTCGCCGGCGGCGCCCCGGCCGGTTGCGTCACGGCGCCCGGCAACGATGAGGTGACGGGGCCGAGCTTCAACCCGAACGAAGAACCGTCCTCGGCAAGACTGGTCACCGGCATGAGCGGCGGTGACGATACCGTCAGATGCCCCATATTGCTGACGCCTTGATCGGCCTGGCGGCGCTCATTGATCAGCTGCTTCAGACCGGCCTGCGTTCCCACGCCATTGAGCATGACGTCGGCCGGTACCGTCGCTCCCGTGTCGGTGGTGCGGCCCGAAAAAAGATAGCGATCGCCGGATTGGCTGTTGAGCAGCGACACCGCGTTCGAGAACGCCGCCTGCGCCGTGATCTGGCCGGAGGTCTGGCCGCTGTCATTGAGTATGATGGTCGAGGTGCTCGCCGCGCTCTTCACCGAACTTCCGATGTCGACCATCCCCTGCAGCGCAAGATTGACGACGCTGAGCCGCGTGTTGACGTTCTTCGCGGTGTCCGAGAAGGCGTCGATGCTGCTGACCTGCGCGCGCAGGCTGAGCGCAAAGCCGCGATTGGCGCCCTGCCCCGCATAGGTCGTCGAGACCCGGCCGCTGGCGAGTTGCTGGGTCAGGCCATCGAGCTGCGCCCGCAGCCCCATGATCGCGGTCCCGATATAGGATGTCCTGCCGTTAACGCCATCAATCGACATGAAACCCTCACATGGCCTGGATCAGCGTGTCGTACATCTGCTTGATGGACGACATCACGCGGGCGTTGGCGGAATAGGCATTCTGCAGCGCGAGCAGATGCGCCATCTCGTCGTCGATATTGACGCCGGATGCATCGGTGACCTTCTTCTGCAGCGTATTCAGCACCACGGCCTGACCGTCCGAGAGCTGCTTGGCGGAGGTCGCAGCCTCGCCCTGCTGGCTGATGAACTGCTTGGCGAAGTTCAGCAGCGTTCCGGTGAACGGCGCGGCGGTGGTCCCGATGCCGCTCTGCGGCGAGTAGCGATAGCTCCCCGTCTGCAGTTGCGTGAGAATGAAGTCCGAACGGGTGGTGTCGCCGGCCGCGGTCAGCGGGCTGGTGGAAAATACGATGGTGCGCGAGGGGTCGCCGAGCAGCCCGAGGTTGACGCTGATGCGGCCGGCAAGCCCCGTCACCTGCGGACCGTTGGCCGTGAGCGCGCCCGCATAGATCCCGCCATTGTCGGTGAACAGCGGAAGCTGGGCATTGCCGCTGGTCAGCGACGACATCGTCGTGGTGACCGAGGCCGACAGCACGTCCGAGCGATTCGGAGCACCGTCGTCCAGCACGCGCAAGGTCGAGCCCGATGGATTGGCGAACTGCAGATTTGCAGTCGTTCCGAGCGCGGCGTTAAGCTGGGAAACCACCGACGCCATACCGCCGGAAAAATCGACGCCCAGCACCTCGTCGTTCGGATCCAGCGTCGCGTTATTGCTCAGCGGCAGCACGCTCGGATCGTCGACGCGCACGATCGAGAGATTGTGCGTGACGCCTGTGGTGTTGTCCTTGTAGCTGACGTGAATGACGTTGCCGGACTGCAAGCCGGCGAGATCGAGATCATAACCTGCCTGCGGCAGGACCGAGGCCGGAGCGGCGGCGCCGGCGGTCGTCTTGTCCGACAGCGAACTCGACATCGCGGCCGCGAACTGGTCGATCTGCGCCTGCGCCTTTACGAGCGTATTGTCGCGCAGCTCGAGATAGGCGGCGATCTTGCCCGAACGGATCGAGTTGGTCGACACCAGATCGTAGCTGCCGCCATGCGGGAAGTTGATGGTGATGGTGCCGACGTTGCTCTTGCTCGGATCGGTCGGATTGTAGAGCGTATTGGGCGTCATCGTGCCCTGCGGGTTGAAGGACAGCTGAGCTGCCTCCGTCCCCACCAGTTGCACGCCGGAATTGGTGAACACGGTCACCTGGTTCAGATCGTTGACGACCGTTCTGATATCCATCAACGCCGATAGCTGCGTGATGTACTGGTCGCGCTGGTCGAGCAACGACGCCGTCGCGGCGTCGGTCTTGCCATTGTTCTGCAACTGGTTGTTGATGAACGCGATCTGGGCCATCGCGTTGTTCGCCGTAATGATGGAATCGTTGATGCCCATCTCGGCGTTGGCGCGAAGATTCTGGATGCCCTGCGTCGTCGCGTTGAGTGTCTGCGCCATCGTCTGCGCGGCGCTGACGGCGCCGATCCGCGCCGACTGCGAATCCGGGCTGGTCGACAGGCCCTGAAAGGCGGTCAATAGTTTGTTGAACGCGTCCTCGATGGTTCCCGTTTCGGACGGATTTCCGTAAACGCTCTGCAAATTCTGCAGGAAGGTCGAGCGAATATCGGCATAGGCCGCGCCGGAGGTTTCGGTGCGCAACGCAGTCTGCAGATATTGATCGAGCTGGCGGTCGACGCCGTGCAGCAGAACGCTCGAACCGTAGTCGCCGGTTACGCCGGCGGACTGGATGACCGTTTTCCTGACGTAACCGGGCGTTTCGGCGTTGGCGACGTTCGATCCAACCAGGGAGATCGCGGCTTGCGTGGCGCGCAGGCCGGACATCGCGGTAGAGAGAGCCTGACTCAAACCCATGACTGATTGCCCATCTCAAATCGCATTCGCGAACGAACCGCCGCGGATCAGCGCAGCACGTTCAGCAGGTCCTGCACCATCGTGTTGGAAGTCGTGATCACCTTGGTATTGGCCGAGTAGGCCTGCTGGGTAACGATCAGCTTGGTGAACTCGTCTGCAATGTCGGTGTTGGATCCTTCCAGCGAGGAACCGACGATGGTTCCGGCCTTGCCGAACAGCGCCTGTCCGGATCCGTCGGTGACCTCGAACGCACCGCCATTGACGCGCTTGAGGAAGTTGGTGCCGTTGAAGGTCGCAACCGAGATTTCGGCGAGGTCGAGGTTACGGCCGTTGGAGTAGTTGCCGACGATACGGCCATTGGTGCCGACGCCTACCGACTGCAACTGACCGGCCGGGAAACCGTCCTGCTGGATCTGGTTGACCTGCACGTTGCCGTTGGCGTCGGCGAATTGGGTGACGCCGCCGGTGCCGAAGTTGATGACGGGGCTGCCCAGCGCCACGCCGTTGACCACGGCGTTGTTGAGCTGCACGGACGGAACGGCCGGCGACATCTGGCCCGAGGCGGAGAAGGTGAAATTGGTGTTGACGTTCTGCCACGCGACCTGGGTGCCGGTCGCGTTGGGATTGACCTGGTAGAACAGGTTCCAGGTGTCGGTATGGCCCGCGCCCAGCGTAGCGCTGTCGGACTTGGCCCAGCGGAACTGCAGGTTCACCGGGGCGCCCGAGATGTCGTAGGTCGTCACCGCGCCGCCCGCGATCGATTCCCCGAGGAACGTCGAGTTGTCGTTGCCGATGACCTGGCCGGTGCCGGTGCCGCCACCGCCGCCGCGCGTCGCCGTCACAGTGCCGGTAAAGCCGAGCGCGGCGAAAGCCGCGGTGTTCGAGCTCGATACCGAGAGATCGGAGAGAATGCCGGAATGCAGTGTGATCGAGCCGGTGGCAATCGTGGACGCGGTCGCCGTACCCGTGATCGCGTCGATCTTGCCCAGCAAGGTCGCGATGTCGTCCCCGATGTTGACCTGGTTGTTGCCGACGGCGCCTGACGCCACGAAGGTGATGGTCTGGGCGTTGACCGTGATGGTGTCACCGATGATGAAGTTGGACGCGATCGAATCGGTACCGGCCGCGCCATTGAGCAGGGTCGCGCCCGTGTTCGCCACCGACGGCGTCGCCTTGTTGTTCTGGGTGGTGCCGCTTCTGGAGGCGTCGGTATAGGGCGCCGGCGGCGTACCGAGCGAGAGCGGATTGTGTCCGGCGCTATACGATCCCGGTACGATCAATTCCGATCCCGGAACGGAGACGTCGTGCTTGGTCGTCAGCGGATAGCTGGCGAGGTTGGCGCGATAGTCGATCCTCGTCGTCTGCTGCGCCGGCAGGAAGTCGTTCTGGAATCGGAGAACCTGCGGCGAGCTGCCGGAGGGGTTGCCCGTGGTCGGGTCGATCGGCACGCCCTGCAGATAGTAGCCGGCGCCGTTGACGAGATAGCCGCTCTTGTCGAGCTGGAAATCGCCGCGGCGGGTGTAGCGGTCGACACCGTCGAACACCGGCGTGCCGTCGGTGAAGTTGCCGGGATGTTGAACCGCGAAGAAGCCGTTGCCGTTGATTGCCATGAAGGTCGCGACCGAGGCCGACTGCACGTCGCCCTGCACCGAGTTGGTGGCGCGGGATTGCGTGGTCACGCCGCCGGCGAGCTGCGCCGTCGTGGCGGTCTGCGGAATCAGATCGAGAAACGAGGTATCGATGCGCTTGAACGCCGTCGTCTGCGAGTTGGCGATGTTGCCGGAGACGTTTTCCAGCGCGTAGGAGTTGGCGCGGAGGCCGCCGACCGCGGTGGTTAGAGCGCCGAAGATACCCATGACATTTTCTCCAAATTCGATCCGGGGCGGCTCGGAAGACCAGGCCGCGTCGGGAGAACGTGTCGCAAGCGGTGTGCCAAACCACAACTCTCATATAAATCAATCACTTAACGAAAAAACCCCGGTCCGAGGACCGGGGCACATTTGCCGGGCGGGCAACAATTGCCGGGTATCGGCCGCCTATGAGGCCTGCGGCCCGGCCGGGTGAAACACCATCCCGAAGCCGTCGATGCAGTAGCGTAAGCCGGTCGGCTGCGGCCCGTCTTCGAAGACGTGGCCGAGGTGACCGCCGCAGCGGCGGCAATGGACTTCGACGCGCGCCATGCCGAAGGTGCGGTCCTCGGTCTTGCCAAGGGCATTGTCGAGCGGCTGCCAGAAACTCGGCCAGCCGGTGCCGCTCTCGTATTTGGTGTCCGAGGAGAACAGCGGCAGATCGCAGCCGGCGCAGGCGAAGACGCCCTTGCGCTTTTCCTTCAGCAGCGGGCTGGAACCCGGCCGCTCGGTGCCGTGCTTGCGCAGGATATCATACTGCTGCGACGTTAGCTGCGCGCGCCATTCGGCGTCGGTCTTTTCAACCTCGAATTTCTCGGCGGCCTGCGCCGGCGTCGAGCGCAGCCAACGGAAGGCGGTCAGGCCAAACAGGCCGGCAACGGATGTGAGCAGGATACGGCGGTCGAACATGGAAATCTCCGTGCGTGGCGATCATGACGTCGCCATCAGATACGGGCCAGAAATGCCGACGTTACATCGATCCGTCCGGAATTTTCTCACTTTCCTGCGAGGCAGCGAGCGGGATACCGCTGTCCTGCGGCTCGGCCGGCCGCGGCGGCTGCGGCCGCACCGGGCGTGGCGCGGCCGGCGGCGGACGGGTTCCGGCCTGCCGGTTGGCCTCCGCCAGGCGCGCCTCGCGAACGCGTTCCCGGGCGCGGGCGCCTTCACGGTAACGAGCCAGCGCTCCCGCGGCGGCGGAATGGCCCCGCCCCCACAGGCCGATCAAATGGCCCGCGACGCGGCCGGTCGCGCCGCCCGCCCAGACCAGTTCGAACGGCGAGAACAGTTTCCAGCGATCGTCGCCCAACAGGATGCTGCGGGAGATCATCTGCCCCGCCATCGCCGAGGTGTTCAGCCCCTGCCGGCCAAAGCCGCTGGCGACCCACAGCCCTTTGCGCAACTGGCCGATCTGCGGCATGCCATGCACGGTCACGCCGACGGCGCCGCCGAACGTTTCGGCAATCGGGACCTTGCCCAGTCGCGGGAAGACGGTCGCGATGCGGCGCTGAATGGCTGGACCGAACCGGCCGGGACGCGCGTCCCAGGTGGTTTCCGGGCTCGCCCACATCAGCCGATCGCCGTCCACGATCCTGAAATGATCGATGCCGTCGCTGTCGGCCACCGAGCCTCTGAAAGCGATCACCTCGGCGAGCCGCTCCCCCAGTGGCTCGGTCACGGCCGCGTAGCGCCAGACCGGCAGCAGCGTCTCCGACAGGCGGCGCAATGGTGCGCCGAGATGGACATTGCCGGCGAGCACGATGTGCGAGGCGCGCAGCCGCGCCGACGGCGTCACGATGCGCTTGCGAATCCCTGACGGATCGATGCTGACGACAGGCGTATCCTCGAAGATGCGCGCCCCCGCCCGCCGTGCCTGCGCGGCAAGACCGCGGACGTATTTGCGGCCGTCGATCTGGAACGCGCGCGGAAAATAGATACCGTGGTAATAGCGCGCCGTCCCGAGCTGGTCGCGTACGCGGTCGACCTGCCAGCCCTCGACCTCGGTTTCGAAGTCCCCGCTCAATGTCTGCAGCCGGCTGATCAGCGTTTCGCCGCCATCGACATTGGAGACCTCCAGCGCACCCTCGCTCAGTGCGATTCCAGGCATTGCCTCCTCGGTGGCGGCGGCCCGAACGTAATCCGCCCCCTCCTTCGACATCGCCCAGAGCTCGCGCGCATCCTCGATACCGACGCGCTCGATCAGGTCGCCGATTGGAAGGCTGTAGCCTGGCATGACGGTGCCAAGCTGGTGTCCGGAGGCATTCCAGCCGACATGCCGGCCTTCGAGCACGGCCACGCTGGCGCCGAGGCGCGCCGCCTCCAGCGCCACGGTGAGGCCGGCAAGGCCTGCTCCCACCACGCAAATGTCAACATCCAGGTCGAATGAAAGACGCGAGCGAAAGGGCGCGTCATCCTCGGGGCCGTTGGTCGCACTTGTGAAAGTCTCGGGCATGGCGTTTCTTACGGACCGCTGCGGCGCTTGTCACCTTGTCGGCGACATGAGCTTGTAGATTAGTCCAGACTAAGACCGAATCGAGAATGCGCCCATGCGCCGTTTGATGCTGCTGCGTCACGCCAAGACCGAACACGACGCGCCTTCGGGCCATGACCACGACCGCCGTCTCGACGAGCGCGGCCGGCTGGACGCCGCCGCGATCGGAACCTGGATCGGCCGGCATCCGCCCTTTCCCGATACCGTCATGGTCTCCACCGCGGTGCGTGCGCGGCAGACCTGGGAGATCGCGAGCGACGCGATGAAGGATGCAGCGCGGGATGGCTCGCCGCAGCCGCATGTCGAACTGCTCGACGAGATCTACGGTGCCGAGCCGACGCAGCTCCTCAAGATCATTCGCATGGCCGATGTCGCCGATCCGAAGCGGTTGATGCTGATCGGCCACAATCCCGGCATGCACGAACTGGCGCTGATGCTCGCCGGCAGCGGCGATGCCGCGGCGAAGAAGTCACTCGAGGACAATCTGCCGACCGCTGGCCTTGCCATCCTGGATTTTGCGATCGACGACTGGAGCGAAGTCGCCTTCCGCCACGGCAAGCTGGTGCGCTTCACCAGTCCGAAATTGCTGAAGCAGTCGCTCGACGATTGAGGGGCTGCGGACATCGAGGCGCGCCGTGCTAAACTGACGCCCGCTTTCGCGCGAAATGACGACAAGTTCGCTTACAAGTTTGCTTGAGAGAAAACACGTCAAAACAAAGGGCTGGAGTCGGCTTCCGACAAATCGGAACCGGACCGTTGCCTCGGGAGACGAAGATGTTCAAGTCGATTCTCGTGCCGATTGATCTGGCCGATACCGATCTGGCCAAGCCGGCGATCGCCACTGCCGCCACGCTGTCGCAGACATGGAACGGCAAGGTGCGCCTGCTCAACGTGTTGCCGATGACGCCGACGATGCTGGCCGAATATGTGCCTGCCGATTTCGATGCCCAGCAGCGCGCAACGTCGGAGGAAGCGCTCGCCATCGTAGCCAGGGAATCCGGTATCGAGGCGCCCCGCATTTCCATCGCAGTGCGGCAAGGCGGCATCTATCACGAGATCCTCGAAGAGGCGGCAGCGATCAAGGCGGACCTGATCGTGATGACTTCACACCGTCCGGCAATGCGGACCTATTTTCTCGGGTCCAACGCCGGCCACGTCGTCCGTTACGCCAAGTGCTCGGTGCTGGTAGTCCGGCACTGATGGCACGGCGCCGCTGAATGGCGGCGCCGGACACCTCACATCATCCGTCCGAACGTCGGATCGATCGCGCCGTATACCGCCGATTCGATCTGGCTGCGCTCGACCCCGATGTCGCGAAGCGCGCGATCGTCCAGTTCACTCAGGGTTTTGACGGCCTCGCGGTGCGCGAAATAGGTGACGACGTCGTTCGCCCAGCGTCCGAGCAGGCCAAAAAATCCGGCCGGGCTCTTCCGGGAAGCAGGCTGGCCTGCCGTCTGGGATATCGTCGTCATCGTCCTTCTCCTTGCTGCTGCACGGCAACCGCTGCCACTGGCTAAAACGCCGCGAGGCGCTTGAACCTTCCAATGATCTGATTGCTTGCACCCCTCTCAGTGCAATCATGGGCTTGATAGGCTCTAAATGATCCGATACATTTCTCGGTGCAAGGAAAACATTGCTCTCGGTGCAATTATGTCGAAGTTCGAGTACCTGAAGCTTGCCGATACCGTCGCCGCCGAGATCGCCAATGGGGCGCTCAAACCCGGCGACCGCCTGCCGCCGCAGCGCAGCTTCGCCTACGAACGCAAGATCGCGGTCTCGACCGCAAGCCGGGTCTACACCGAGCTGCTGCGCCGCGGCCTCGTGGTCGGCGAGGTCGGACGAGGCACCTTCGTTTCGGGCGAGTCTCGCCCCAATGTCACCCTGCCGGCCGAGCCGCGCGGCGCGCGGATCGATCTCGAAGTGAATTATCCGATCCTGCCGATGCAATCGGCGATGATCGCAAGAAGCCTCGCGGGGCTGGAACGCCCCGAAGTGCTCGATCTGGCACTACGGCACTCGTCCACGACCGGCACGCTGGCGGCGCGAACGATTGCCGCAGAATTTCTTTCCCACGAGGACTGGTCGCCGGCGCCCGATCAACTCGTCTTCACCGCGAACGGCCGGCAATGCATCGCCGCCGCGCTCGCGGCGACAGTCCCGAGCGGCGGCCGTTGCGGCGTCGAGGCGCTGACCTATCCCTTCATCAAGGACATCGCCGCGCGGCTCGGCGTCACGCTGGTCCCGCTCGCCATGGACGAAAGTGGTGTTCGCCCCGACGCGGTGCAGAAGGCGCACCGCGAGACGCATTTGTCGGCATTGTACATTCAGCCGACGATCCAGAATCCGCTCGGCATGACCATGCCGCAGACACGCCGCGCCGAGTTGCTGCGCGTCGTCGAGAAGCTCGGCCTCACCGTCATCGAGGATACGGTCTACGGCTTTCTGGACGAGGAAACGCCGATGGCCGCGCTCGCGCCCGACATCTGCATCACGCTCGACAGCCTGTCGAAGAAAGTAGCGCCCGGGCTGGCGCTCGGCTTCATCGTCTCGCCGCCGCGCTTGCGCGAGCGCGTGATGGCCGCGGTTCGATCCGGCGGATGGACGGCTTCCGGATTTGCCTTTGCCGCCGGGCAACGGCTGATGGCGGACGGCACGGTGGCCGAACTTTCTCGCCTGAAGCGGATCGACGCTTCGCGGCGCCAGCACCTGGCGGCCAGATACCTCGCCGGCTTCGAGGTGCAGGCGAACGTCAAATCCTATCATCTGTGGCTCACCCTGCCCCCGCATTGGCGGTCACAGACGTTTGTCGCGGCCGCGGCCCGGCGCGACATCGCGCTCACGCCTTCGACCACCTTCGCTGTGACGCCCGGCCATGCCCCCAACGCGGTCCGCCTGGCGCTCGGCGCGCCGAGCAGCGAACAACTCGACCTGGCGCTGCGAACGCTGTCGGCCATGCTGACCGCGAAGGAGGATGTCGATACGACCGAATAGCGCGATCGATCGCGCTGTCAGCCCGCCGGCCATTCGGCGATAAAGCCCCTCGCCTTGTACGGCTCGATCTTCTCCCACTCGCGGAGCATGCGGCGGCTGAATTCCGCGTCGGTATGCCAGAGCGCCCGCGGCGTCCTGAAGCTGTCGACCGTGACCAGCATCTTCTGCACGTCGGGCCAGTGCCGGTGCAGCGTCATCGGATAGCGGCGCGCGGTCCAGGTATTGCCGAGGCAGATCACGCTTCGGATATTGGTGAGCCCGATCGCCTGCTCGATGATCGGCAGCGAGAAGATCACGTTCTCGCCGGTATTCTTCGCGCGGTCCTCTCTCAGGATAACATCGGCAGGAACGCCGCGAGCGACCATCGCACCGGCAATGATCTCGCATTCCGACCGCTCCGATCCCGGCGTGACGCCGCCGCTGACGATCGCCCAGCGAAAATATCCCGCGCGCCACAGCCGGCAGGCTTCCTCGATGCGTTCTTCGACATCCTCGCGGGTGCCGAATACGAACAGGAGATCGGCCGGCCGCAGCGGCGTCTCGATCAGATGCCGCGCATTGATCGCCGCAATCTCGGCTTCCGTCGGCAATCGCGTCGTCGTGTCGGTCACGTCAATCTCGCCCAAGGGAATGCCGCTAGACTGCCGCGCCTTCCGGCGCCTCGCGAAATCACATTTCGTGTCGCTTGATTGCGACGGCCCCTATGGCAGCAGCGACCCGGGGAGTTTGTCGAACGTATATTTGCACGGCCGATTGCGCCTGACGAAGCCGCCGATGGTCCAGGCAAACCAGATGGCGATGCCGATCAAAAACAACGCGCCCGTGAATTCGGAGGTCGAGAGCGCACGGACGAGGAGCGCGACCATGGCGACGGCCAGCAGCGCCAGCATCGCGACCGCCGCGGCATAGCTCAGCGTTCCGATGCCGCCGGTGAGTGACGCCCTGCTGCCAGCCTCCCGCATCCGCCGATGCAGCTCGGTGATGAAGATGCGGTAGCCCTGGTCCTGCGGCGTCATCAGCGTGACGGTCTGCCAGCTCGTCGAAAGAACCGCGATCCGTCCGCCGCCGGCTTTCCCGATATCGGCGCGAAAGCGGCGAGGTTGCATCGACATCGGCCGGTACGACAGGCGGATCGACGCGATATCGGCATAGGGCCACACGCCGGACCGTCCGCCGATTTGCCACGACAGTCCGGCATCCGTCAGGTCGAACTGATAGGCCGAGGAAATCAGCGACGCCTTGTAGGCGTAGCTGATCGCGCGTGCGCCCTCGCCTCCCGTTACCTCGTTCGGCAGTGATGTCGGCAATTCAAAATATCCGCGTCGTTTGATTCCGCCTGCTTGCGCGGCGTGCCGACTTTACCTTACAAGCGGGCCATGGCCGAAACGACTTATTTTCCGCGCCGCCTGATCCTGGCCGGCGCGATTGTTTCCGGGGTGCTGCTGGCGCTGGCCATGCACATGCTGGGGGCGCGCTATGGGCTCGATCTCGGCGGCCTGTGGCGAAACGACACAAGCCAGTTCATGCCCGCGGGCGCGGCGATCGCATGGTGGCTGATCGCGACCGTCGGTTTTTCCGGCGGCTATTTCACCGCCGACCTGATGCACAGCGCGGTATCCGGCCAAATCCCGCAGCGGATGCGGCAGTTCCTGATTGCCGTCGGTGTGCTGATCCTCGCCGGCGCCGGACAGGCCGCCTCCGCGCCGAGCCCGGTCCCGACCGTGTCGGGCGTACTCGCCGGCCTGGCAGCCCTGTGTCTCGGCGCCGTGATGGCGTTCTGCGGCGCGCATTTCGCGTTGCGCGAGGCCTGAAGCCCGGCCCTAAGCGACCGCCTGTGCCCGTGCTTTCCTGAGCATGCCTTCCACCTCGGCTGCGGGACGCGGCGGGCTGAACAGATAGCCTTGCGCCTGCGTGCAGCCTTCCTGACGCAACAGGTCAAATTGTGCGTCGGTCTCGACGCCTTCGGCCGTGGTGACGATGCCCAGGCTCTTGCCGAGGCCGGTCACCGCACGCACGATCGCCATCGAATCCTCGCGCGTCGCCAACTCGGTGACGAACGAACGGTCGATCTTGATCTTGTCGAACGGGAAGCTGCGAAGGTAGCTGAGCGACGAATAGCCGGTTCCGAAGTCGTCGAGCGAAATTCGCACTCCGAAGGCGCGAAGCTCGTGCAGAACCGATAGCGTCGCCTCGCTGTTCTGCAGCAACACCGATTCGGTGATCTCGAGCTCGAGCCGGTGCGCTGGAAGGCCGGAGTCTTTGAGCGCCTGCTTTACCGTCGCTACCAGGTCGGGATTCTTGAACTGCACCGGCGAGAGATTGACCGCGACGCCGACATTCTGCGACCAGCCGGCCGCGTCCATGCAAGCCTGCCGCAACACCCACTCGCCGATCGGCACGATCAGCCCGGTTTCTTCCGCCAGCGGAATGAAATTGGCCGGCGAGATCATGCCGCGCAGCGAATGATTCCACCGCGCCAGCGCTTCGAAGCCGACGACGACGTCTTTGGCAACGTCACGGATCGGCTGGTAATAGACCTCGAGTTCGTCGCGCTGCAGCGCAGCGCGCAAGTCGAGTTCCATGAGCCTCCGGGCCTGCGCGCGGGCATCCATTCCGGTCTCGAAGAAGCGATAGGTGCCGCGACCGTCTTCCTTGGCGCGGTAGAGCGCGAGGTCGGCCTTCTTGAGCAGTTCGTCCGGATTCTTGCCGTCCTCCGGCGCCAGCGAAATGCCGATGCTGACGCCGATGACGAGCTGATGGCCGCCAACCTCGTAAGGCGCGGAAACCTTCTCGACCACGTGGCTGGCGAGCGCTGCCACGGCGGATGGTTCGCAATCGCTGCAGAACTGCACGATCGCGAATTCGTCTCCGCCCAGCCGCGCCACCGTGTCATTTTCGGTGATGCATTCGCCGAGACGGCGCGCGACTTCTTTCAAGAGCGCGTCGCCGACGGGGTGACCGAGCGAATCGTTGATGTCCTTGAAATGGTCGAGGTCGAGACAGAACACGGCGAGCTGGTCGCTGCGCCTGGCCAGCCGCAGGGCCTTTTCGAGCTGCTCGCGAAACAGGGTGCGGTTCGGCAGGTTGGTCAGCGCGTCATGGCGCGCCATATGCGAGATCTGTTCCTGGGCTGCCTGCCACTCGGTGATATCCTCGAAGGTTGCGATCCACCCGCCGCCCTTCATGGGCTGATCGACGACGCGGATCGAACGTCCGTTGCGGCTCACCGTCCGCGTCACGCTTTCGCCGGCCCTGGCGCTGGCGATCACGCTGGCGGCGAACTGATCGGGATCGCCGTCCCAGCGATTGAGCGACTTTTGCTGCCGAAGCACGTCGAGCAGCAGACGGCCCTGCAGCGTCATGCCGGTGCGTCCCAGCATTTCGGCATAGCGTTCATTGTACAGCATGATCCGCCCATCCGCGTCGAACATGGCCAATCCTTGCGACATGTTGTCGAGCGCGGTATCGAGCAGGACCTTCTGCTGATGGAGTTCGCCCTTGGCGCGGCGGTCGATCATCGCCGCCAGCAGCGACAGACCGAGGATGGCGAAGGCCGCCACCGCGGTCAGGAACGAGAGCGAGGTCGGAGAAACCGAAAGCCCGTCGTTACCGAGGGTCGAGTCGGGAATGAGCGTGACGGCGCCCATGGCCGTGAAATGATGCGCTACGATGGCAACCGTCAGCAGTCCGGTCGCGACCAGGGTATGAGCGGGATTGTCGCGGCGCGCGGCGACAAGCAGCGAGATCGCCGCGAACAGGCTGCCCAACACGATCGAGCTAGCGACGATGCCGTTCGACCAGACGATGTAGGCCGGCAGCTCGAGCGCCGCCATGCCCGTGTAGTGCATCGCCGCGACGCCACCGCCTATGACGGCGCCGCCGAGGGCAACCACCGACTGCCGCGCGCTGGACAACGCGATGCAGAGGCCCGTGGCGACGATGGTTATCGCGAAAACCAGCGACAGCAGGGTGACGGGTATGTTGTATCCGGCGCTCGCGCCCGGAGCGTAGGCCAGCATCGCGACGAAATGCGTGGCCCAGATTCCGCACCCTCCGACCGCCGCGTCGAGAGCAATCCAGACCGCGCGCGATCGGCCGCGCGAGGCCCTGGCGCGATGAAACAGGCTGATGGCGACGGCACTGGCGAACCAGCAGATGGTTCCTGCCAGGACGACCAGACGCCAGTCATGCTCAGTGGTGAGGCAAGTCAGGACACTATACATTACAGACCCCCAAGGCCTGTAACAGCATTCCCATTGGTATATTTGACGTAACCTTTGCCGTGCAGTTGAAGGGATGATGAACAAACGTTGAAGTGGAACCGACCGCCCCCGGCGGAGGCGCGGATCAACCAGATCGGTCCGCCGACAATTCGCGTCACCCGTCGGGACCGCGCGAAAAGACGCCGCGCGGGTATGCCCGGCGCGGCGTTTTGCCTCAATTGTCGAAAAAGTCAGTTCGCGGCGCGCAGGTTGACCTTGCCTTCGGCCAGCGAGGTCAGCTTCTTGTCGATGGTATTTTCCTCATCGAGCGTCTTCTGCAGAATCGCGGCGGGCCCCGAAAACGCCGCGATGGAACGGACGCCAAGTACGGGCGCCAAGTACGGCAAAAACGGTCCGAGGAATCGACCTCCGTGCGACTCAAAATCGTTAATGCGGCGACATATGTAGGGCGTATGACAGCAGAGACGAACGACGCCAAAACGCATGCTTGTCAAGGGCTGCACAACGGCCCGGATTTGGCTTATGGATTTCGCGCACGGTGCCTTCTGACCGTCGACTGTCACCCTCGTGGCAGGTCCCATCTATCGTATTGCCGCCCCGCCGGGAGGATGAATGCATCGGCTGCTGACCGCGCTCGGGCGTGGTTTCAAGGAGAAGATCGGCTGGAAACGCCTGGGAATCGCAGCGAGTCTTCTCATCATAGCGCTTGCGATCACCCATCTGGTGCGCACCCTCAAGGGGGTCGACACCGGGGTCGTTCTCGTCGCACTCACCGAAATCGCCCCGCACCGCATCGCGCTGGCAGCGCTGTGCGTGGTCGGTGCATTCTGCACGTTGACCTTCTATGACTTCTTCGCGCTGCGAACGATTGGCAAGACGCACGTCCCCTACCGCATCGCCGCGCTGTCGAGCTTCACCAGCTACACCATCGGTCACAACATCGGCGCTACCGTCTTTACCGGCGGCGCGATCCGGTTCCGGATCTATTCCGACTACGGCCTGACGGCGATCGACGTTGCGAAGATCTGCTTTCTCTCGGGCCTCACCTTCTGGCTCGGCAACCTGTTCGTGCTCGGGATCGGCATGGCCTGGCACCCGGAAGCCGCGTCGACGATGGACCTGTTGCCGTCGGCGATGAACCGCTTGATTGCGCTCGGCTGCCTTCTCGGCATCGGCGCCTATTTCGTCTGGTTGCTCACGGGCGAAGGCCGCCGCGAACTCGGCCAGAACGGCTGGAAGGTGGTGTTGCCCTCCGCCCGCCTGACGCTGCTGCAGGTCCTGATCGGCGTCGTCGACCTCGGCTTCTGCGCATTGGCGATGTATCTGTTGATGCCGATGACGCCCTATATCGATTTCGTTTCGCTGGCGGTGGTCTTCATCCTTGCTACCCTGCTCGGCTTTGCCAGCCATGCGCCCGGCAGCATCGGCGTGTTCGACGCCGCGATGCTGGTGGCGCTGCCGCAGTTCGGCAGGGAAGAGTTGCTGGCGACGCTGGTGGTGTTCCGGATCCTGTACTTCCTGATCCCGTTCGGCATCTCGATTTCGATCATGGGGAGCCGCGAAGTCTGGCTCAGCGTGATACAACCCTGGCAGGAGCGGCGCCGGCTTGGCCAGGCCTGCACCGCCAAGGCCAGGGTGCGGCAGCCGATCAAGGGGCGGCAATCCTGAGACGGTAACGGCGTCGTTATCCGCGTCCGCTGGTCTTTTGTGGTGGAGCTGCCGCATTCTCTTATTTCTGCCTTACCGCCAACGTCAAAAAGCGCCATGGCTGGATCTTTCCTACGTTCAACAATCTCGGCGGCGCTGGTCGCCGGCGCGCTATCAGGTGCGTTCGTTTCCACTGCGGAAGCCCAGACCGCCGGCGGCTACGGGGCGCTGCAGATTTCCTGGGAAGTGCGCAACCGCTTCCGCCTGTTCCGCGAGGAGCGGGATTTCCTGCTGCATGCCGAGACCGGCCGGGGACGCAGCGTGTTGGCTTCCGAGCAGGCATTGGCGGTCCAAAGCGACGGCCGAGGCTGGGCGCGCAACACCGTCAACCGGCTCTGTATCGATCTTGCCGGCCGCGTCAGCGAGCCCTGCACCCGCGACAACGTCAAGGAAAGCTATCTGACGCCGATCGACCATCCGGTCGTGATCCGCCTGACGGGCCCGGTGCCGGTCGGCGCGACCTGCGCGTGGACGGTCGACGACGGCGACGGCCCGCAAACCTCCGCCTTCGACTGTGCCGAACCGGTCAACCTCAGAGTCCGCTACGGCCGCACGACAATGGTGACCGCCGATGTATCCAGTTCGGAAGGAAGCCAGCGCGTCGCCACCGAGATCGCGGTACGCGACATCTTCATCGCCGGCCTCGGCGACAGCATCGCGTCCGGCGAGGGAAATCCGGACCGGCCGGTAGCACTCGCCGATGAAGGCTTCTGCTTCCGCTCCTATCTCGGAACGGCAGCGGCGCAATATTACCGGCCGAGCCGCGCCGGCTACAAGGGCGGGCGCGCCTGCGAGGCGCCCGATTCCCTCGCCGTCTGGCAGCGACAGAGCGCGCTCTGGTTCAACCCCGCCTGCCACCGTTCGCTCTATAGCTATCAGACCCGGACCGCGCTGGCGCTCGCCGTGCGATATCCGCACATCGCGGTGACCTATCTGCCGCTGGCCTGCACCGGCGCCACCATTGCCGACGGGCTGTTCGGTTCGCAGCGCGCCCGCGATTGTCTGCCGTCGAAATCGGGCGGGGCCTGCCAGGGCACCGTCAACGGGCAACTGGCCGAACTGCGCGAAGCGGTTACCGCCGCCAAACGCCGACAGGCGGATCGCCAGCTCGACCTGGTGCTGCTGTCGGTCGGCGCCAACGACATCTATTTTTCCGGCCTCGTCGCCGACGTCATCGTGGATACGGCGACCGAACGCGCATTGTTTCGGCGCAGCGGCGTGATGGCCTCGGTGGACGACGCACGCAGCGCGATGACGCGGGATTTGCCGCAGGGTTTTGCCAAGCTGCGCGAGGCGCTGAAACCGCTTGTCGGCGGCGACCTGTCGCGCGTCGTCTACACCGCTTACGCCAACCCGACGCTGGCGAATGGCGGCGCGCCCTGCCCCGGCGGACGCGCCGGCTTCGACATCCATCCCTCCTTCAACGCGCAGCCGCAGCGGCTTGCCGCCGTCTCCGCGTTCGTCGAAAACGAATTCCTGCCGCAGTTGAGGGCGCTGGCGATGTGCGAGGGCGGCATCCTGTGCCGCAATCCCCGCGTCGACCGCATGACCTTCGTGGACAGCCATCAGGCCAGCTTTGCCAACCATGGCTTCTGCGCCCGCGCCGAGAGCGATCCCGATTTCGACCGCCAGTGCTTCTCGGCCAAGGGCGACAGCTTCGATTCCGATATCGTCACCGCCGCCAGCCAGCCGATGCGGTGCGGCCGCAGCGCCGGCGAGTATCGCGCCTATCTGCCGCGCGCACGCTGGATCCGCGACGCCAATGACAGCTACTTCGCCGCAATGACCTATCCGCAAGGCTTGCCGTCATCGCAGCAGCCGGCCGATATCCATGATGCGACCTGGGGCGTGTTGTCGGCGGTCTATGGCGGCGCGGTGCATCCGAGCGCTGAAGGCCATGCCGCGATGGCGGATGCCGCCGTGCCGGCCGCCGCCGCTGTGTTGCGGCTCGATACAGCGATACCCGAAGTCACCTCGCAGCCATCGCCGCCCATCATGGTTGCGCCGGACGCACCGCACCCACCAGGCAGATTGAACTAGCCCGTCTTATTCATGATTGCCGGGCGGGCTGGTGGAACATTTCGGGTCGGA
>NZ_DAINNI010000011.1:0-94239 GCF_036735945.1 Bradyrhizobium sp.
CGTGCACGATGATGGCGTTGTGCTCGTTGCGCTGGACCATGCCGATGTCGAAGAATCCGGCATATTCGCCGTTCATGATGTAGTGCATCAGCGACAGGTCGCCGTCGCGATGCTCCTGCGGCGCCTGCACCAGGCCGACGCGCGGATCGGCGAAGGCCGGCACCAGGTCCTTCAGCCAGTCCGGATGCACGACATAGTCGGCGTCGATGATGCCGATGATCTCGGCGTCGGCCGCGGTGCGTTCCATGGCGATGCGCAGCGCGCCGGCCTTGAAACCCTTCACCTTCTCGGCGTTGATGAACTTGAAGCGTTCGCCGAGCGTGCGGCAGTGATCCTGGATCGGCCGCCAGAATTCCGGGTCGGGTGTGTTGTTGATGATGCAGACGCACTCGAAATTCGGATAGTCGAGCCGCGATACCGCATCCAGCGTCTGCTTCAGCATCTCGACCGGTTCGAAGTACGCCGGAATGTGGATCGAGACCTTCGGGAAAGCGATGTTCTCGCCGATCGTCGCAGGAGCCAGTGCCGCGCTCTTGGCGATCAGCCGGCGCGGGCCGCGGCCGAAGGCGATCGCCGCGATCTCGTCGATCCGCGCCATCGCGATCAGGATCAGCGGAACCAGCAGGATCAGGCCGAGCGTCAGCGCAAACGCCGAGCCGAACACGAAATAATGTCCCATCCAGTAGGCGAACACGGTGGCGGTCCAGGCGCCGACGCCGTTGGCCGCCGCTGACAATACCAGCGCCTGCATGATGGTCGGACGTTCGATCCGCAGGATCGGCAGCGACATCAGGATGCCGACCAGCAGCGCGATCGCGGCCAGCTTCCAGTAGTTCTCGTTCACGATCGGGCCGGTCCAGGCGAATTTCGGCTCGCGGTCGGCGTTCAGAATGCCCCAGTAGGGGCCGACGCCGCCTTCGAAGAATTTCCAGGGCTGATCGATGGCCTCGACGATGTTGTATTCCATGCCGATGGCTTCGGCGCGGGTGACGAAATTGCGCAGCACCGAGGCCTGCTCGAACGTGCCGGGCTCGGCGTTCCGCAGATTGTAGCCGGCGCTGGGCCAGCCGAATTCGGCGATGACGATGCGCTTGCCGGGGAATTTTTCGCGCAGCAGGCCGTAGAGATAGACCGCCTGGTCGACCGCCTGCTTGTCGGTGAAGTTTTCCCAGTAGGGCAGCACGTGGGCGGCGATGAAATCGACTGACGATGCGAGCTCCGGATTGTCGCGCCAGATGTTCCAGATTTCGCCTGTCGTGACGGGAACGTTGACCGACTTCTTCACCCGCTTGATCAGCTCGATCAGGTCTTCGACCTTCTGCTCGCCGCGGTAGATGGTTTCGTTGCCGACGACGATGCCGTTGACGTTGCTGTTGCGCTTGGCGAGCGTGATCGCCGCGTCGATTTCGCGTTCGTTGCGGTCGGAGTTCTTGTCGATCCAGGCGCCGACGGTGACCTTGAGGCCGAACTCGGCGGCGATCGGCGGCACCAGTTCGACGCCGCCCGTCGATGAATAGAGACGAATCGCGCGCGTGATCGTCGACAGCTTCTTCAGGTCGGCGCGGATCTTCTCGATCTGCGGAACATTGTCGACGTCGGGATGGGCGCTGCCTTCGAACGGCGCATAGGAGACGCTCGGCAGGATGCCGCGGAAGTCGGGGGCCGGCTGCTTGTCCTGTAACAGGCCCCACAGCCCGGCGTGAGCTGCGGTCACAAACAGCAGAACGGCTACGATGGCACGCATCGGAGACTAAACCATACGGGGCTGCGATTTATGGGAAGCGAACCTGTCCCCTAGGCTCGACCGGCACGGCGGCGTAATCAAGGATAGTCCTGCCCTGCGTTTTCACAACTGGTATCACGCCGTGACTTTTTTAAGGACGGCGTTGCAAGGACGGCGTTGCAAGGCGCGGTCGATCCAAACGCAGGGATCAATAGGATCGTTCCTGTGAACGTATCCTGAATGGCGGATGCGGCTATTTCGCCGGCGGCGCGGGTGCGGCGCTGGGGGCCGGCGCGGGCGAAGCTGACGGAGCCGGCGTCGCGTTGCCGGCGGTCGCGGGTGCGGCCGGCGCCGGGTTGGCTGCCGCGGCGGCCTGGGGCTGGGCGCCCGGATTGATCCAGCAGGCGTGGATGCGGCTGGAGAGGGTCTCCGCCACCTTGGGGTCGATCTGGCCGCCGAATCGGGTCAGGCAGCGGAAGGCGGCCTGGACATGGCCGCCGGGGCAGCCGAACCGGTCATAGAGGTCGAGATGCCGGAACGCGGTATCGAGGTCGTCCCGCCACATCAGGCTGACCACGCGGCGGCCGAGCCAGACGCATTCGGGGTTGCCGGCGGGGCCGTTGACGGCCTGCTGCGCCTCGACGAACTCGTCGGCCTTGCGCTGGTTGTCCTTGTTGACGTCACCGGGACTGGCGGCCGGCGCCTTGCCTTGCTGATCCTGCGGGGCGGGGGTGCCGCTCTGGGCCAACGCGCCAGCCGATCCGATCAGGAGGACGAGGCCTATAGCGGCAAAATGCCTCAAAATCGCAACTTTAGGATCAAGCACGGCTCGACGCATACATTCCTCGATCAAAGTTTCCGGCCGTTCCAGCGGCCGGGTGGTGGTTCGGCTTGTTGCCGCCCAATTTGGTCCCCATTGCGGCGGAGACTTCAGCCGATTCAAATGCCGGGTATTTCGGATTTTGTCCAGCAAAGTCACAACTTTATCGATGCGTTGGTAAAACTGCCGCGGGAGATGGGGCGGGATAGGGCGGTCCCGCACCTTGGCAGAACGCCAATGAAAAGGTAATCGACGGGCTCCGCCCGGAGGATGGAACCGATTTCTCTTCGTACGCCGCTGGCGCTTCTCCTGTCATCGTTAGCCATGATCGCCGCCCTGTGGTGGTGGCTTGCCACGCCGATCACGCTCGCGCGCGCGCCGATCGACCCGGCCGCGAAGCTGCAATGCGTTTCCTACGCCCCGTTCCGCGGCGCCCAGTCGCCGCTGGTCCCGTCCACGCAGATCTCGCCGGAACAGATCGAGCAGGACCTGGCGCAGCTCGCGAAGATCACCGAGTGCGTGCGGACCTATTCGATCGAGAACGGGCTCGACCAGGTTCCGGCGCTGGCCGGCAAGGTCGGGCTGAAGGTGCTGCAGGGTATCTGGCTGTCGAGCAACCGCACCAAGAACCTCGCCCAGATCGCGGTCGCGATCGAGCTCGTCAAGGAAAACCCCGATGTCATCACCGCGCTCGTGGTCGGCAACGAGGTGCTGCTGCGCGGCGAAATGACGACGTCGGATCTCGCCGCCCATATCCGCTCGGTGAAGTCGCGCGTCACCGTGCCCGTGACCTATGCCGATGTCTGGGAATTCTGGCTGCGCAACCGCGAGATCTATGACGCCGTCGACTTCGTCACGATCCACATCCTGCCCTACTGGGAAGACATGCCGGTGCGTGCGAAAAATGCCGCCGGCCATGTCGACGATATCCGCAGGCGGATGGCGGTCGCGTTTCCGAACAAGGAAATCCTGATCGGCGAAACCGGCTGGCCGAGCGCGGGCCGGATGCGCGAAGGCGCGCTGCCCTCGCGCGCCAACCAGGCGCGCGTCGTCTCCGAAATCCTCGACCTGGCCACGCGCGAGAAATTCCGCGTCAACCTGATCGAGGCCTACGACCAGCCGTGGAAGCGCCAGCTCGAAGGCACCGTCGGCGGCTATTGGGGCATGATCGACGACGCGCATCGGCGGGTGAAATATCCGCCGGGAGAGCCGATCAGCAATTATCCGTTCTGGAAGATCCAGATGGCATGCGGCATGGCGCTCAGCGCCTTCGTGTTCCTGGCGGGCTGGCTGACGCTGCGGCGGCGGCCGTGGAAGCCGGGGGTCGCGGCATGGATCGCGGTCGGCACGTCGGCGACGACAGCCGGCATGCTGCTCGGCATCGCCGCCGACAAAATGTATTACGAGAGCTACGGCTTTGGCGGCTGGCTGCAATGGGGCGCGCTGCTCGCGGCCGCCATCGCCTCGCCGATGCTGTGCGCGAATGCGGCGATGTCGGGACGGTCGCTGCCGACCTTCCTCGAACTGATCGGGCCGCGCGACTTCCGCGCCAAGGGGGTGCTGGGCGCGCTGCTCGGCCTCGTGGTGGTCGTCACCACGCTGGTCGCGGCGGCAACCGCGCTGGGCTTTGCCTTCGATCCGCGCTACCGCGATTTTCCGTTCGCGTCGCTGACGATGGCGGTGGTGCCGTTCACGGCGCTGATGCTGCTCAACCGGCCGAAGGACGGCGTGCGCCCGATCGCCGAATCCGCCTTTGCCGGCCTGCTGCTCGCTTGCGCGCTGTTCATGGGCTTCAACGAGGGCAGCCAGAACTGGCAGTCGATGTGGACCTGCGCGGTCTATCTGTTGCTGGCGTTCACGCTGTGGCGGGCGCGGGCCTTGCAAACCCGAGGATGAGCAGCCCGATCGCAATTCCCGACAGCTGGATATTGTAGAGCACGATCCCCAATCCCGCGGCGATCAGCCCGCCGGTCAGCAGCACGATCGAGGGACGCATGACGTGAAGCACCGCGATCACCAGCGCAGCGATGCCGAACACCGAATTCTTGAACAGATAGGTGGCGAGCGACCGCGACTTGCAGAGCATCGATTGCAGGCCGGCATCGCAGGCGAGCGCGACGGTCGACAGCTCGACCGCGAGATAGCGCAGATAGAGCGCGTAGCCGACGGTGACGAAGCCGACCACCAGCAGGAATTGCACTTGATACGGCGTCAGCCGGAACGGGGCCTTTTTCATGCGCGCAATATGTTCTGGATTGGCTGCAAGTACAACTGCAAGAACAGCCGTTAATGGGCGCTGGAATGCAGGTCAGGACTGCCCCGTAACGCCATACAGGCAAAGGCTTATTGCTGGTTCTTCCGGCTGAAGATCGACGACAGGGTCGACTGCGGCGCCGCGGGCGGAGCGTCAGGCTTGGTCTGGGCCTCCTCGACGACCACAGCCGTTGTCGCTCGCTTGGTGAGGCTGCGCCGGCGCTGCGTCGGCTTGGCTGCCGCCGGCGGGTCGTCCGATTGCACCGACAGCCGCTGGCCGTCGAAAACCGTGGTGTCGCAGTGCCGGTTGTTCTCGGTCAGCACGGCGCAGATTTTGGCGGCGGCGCCGGCGTCATTGATCGGGCCGGCGACCAGGCGAAGCTGCATGCCGAGCCCGTTGGTGCCTTCCTTGATCACGATGATCGGACGCAGCGACGCCAGCGGCGCATTCGATCGCGATTTGAGCAGTCCTCGCCACAGCGCGCGCAGCCCGTTGACCGAATTGGCGGTGCCGAGATCGACCCCGAATTCGGTCCGCTGCAGCGAGACCTTCGGCGCGGCGTCGTCCGTATCAGGCTCGCTCGACGTCGATGCGACGACATCGGGAATCGGGCTCGCGATGACGGCGCCCAGCGCCTTGCTAGGCTCGACCAGCCTGCCCGCGGCCGGATCGGGCGGCGCCATCATCGAGCGGGAAGCCATCAGCGGCGTGGCCGGCGAAGGCTTCGCTGCCTTCGGCTTGGCAAGGTCGCCCTTGGCCGCCGCTTCCGGCTCGGCGTTTTCGGCTTTTGCTGTTTCGGACTTCACAGCCTCCTTTGCGGCGGCGGCGACGGTCGCCGGGTTGGGCTCGCCGGTGGGGGCGCCGCTCGTGGATTTGTCGGCGACGGGGGCAGCGGGCGCGGCCGGGGCGGTCGCGACCGGCGCAACCGGTGGCGCGCTTGGGGCTGTCTGCGGCTCCGCGCGGGGAACAGGCGGTGAGCTTGCGCCGGAACCCTGCTTGGCGATGGCGCCGGTCACGGAATCGAGCCCCTGTTCCAGGCTGGTGACGCGGGAATACAGCCGGTCGCGGTCCATATTGAGCGTTTCGATCGCCGCCGCCAGCCGGCGCGCCTCGTTGTGGGTGTCCTTGGCGACGGTCTGGATCTGCTGTGCCTGCCGCGTCAGGTCGGCGGCGGCGATCTGGTCGCGCCGCACGCCGAGCGAGGACTGGTTGGCCATGACAGCCAGGACGACGGCGCCGGTCGCGCCGACGCCCCAGGACGCCAGCCGCCATAGCGCGCGGCGGTCGAGTTCATTCTCCTCGGCCAGCAAACCGTTCAGCACCCCGCCGGCGTCGTCAGCCTCGAGGTCTGGAAGATGGTTGGATTTCTTGGCCAAGCGCCCCTGGCCCTCCTCACGGCCTGCCGAATCACAACCGAAACATTAACAGGAAAAGCGACCGCCACTTGAATACCGACGTTTTCAGGGCAGCGAATCGGTTTGATCTCCGGGGGAAAACAATTAAGACGGCTGGCACCCCGTTCGCCGAACCAGACAAGGACCAGAATGAGCGTTCGATCCAGCCTGACTGTCGTGCTTGCCGCCGGTGAGGGCACGCGCATGCGGTCCGCGCAGCCCAAGGTGCTGCACAAGGTGGCTGGCCAGTCGCTGCTGGCGCATGTGCTGGACGCTGCCCCGCACGGAACAGGCGCGGCGCTCGCGGTCGTGATCGGGCCGAACCATCAGGCGGTCGCCGACGAGGCGCGGCGCGTGCGCGCCGATGCCGTTTCCTTCGTCCAGGCCGAGCGCCTCGGCACCGCGCATGCCGTGCTGGCCGCGCGCGAGGCGATCGCGCGCGGCGCCGATGATCTGCTGGTGGCGTTCGGCGACACGCCGCTGATCTCGGCGGAAACCTTTGCGCGGCTGCGCGCGCCGCTGGCCGAGGGCGCGGCGCTCGCCGTGCTCGGCTTTCGTGCCGCCGATCCGGCGGGTTACGGCCGGCTGCTGCTCGAGAACGGCCGCCTGATGGCGATCCGCGAACATGCCGACGCGACGGCAGAGGAGCGCAAGGTCACGCTGTGCAATGCCGGCGTGATGGCGCTTGACGGCCGCCGCGCGCTGGAAATCCTCGACCGCATCGGCAACGCCAACAGCAAGGGCGAATATTATCTGGTCGATGCCGTCGAGATCGTCAGGGACATGGGACTGGAGGCCGTCGTGATCGAAACCAGCGAGGACGAAGTGCGCGGCATCAACAACAAGGCGCAACTCGCCGAGGCGGAAGCGGTGATGCAGGCCCGCCTGCGCAAGGCAGCCCTCGATGCCGGCGTGACCTTGGTTGCCCCGGAGACGGTTTATCTCGCCGCCGACACCCAATTCGGCAGCGACGTCACCATCGAGCCGTTCGTGGTGATCGGCCCCGGCGTCACCATCGACGACGGCGCGGTGATCCAGTCGTTCTCGCATATCGTGCAGAGCGAGATCGGCAAGAAGGCCTCCGTCGGTCCCTTCTCGCGGATGCGCCCGGGCTCGTCGCTCGGCGAGGGCGCCAAGATCGGCAACTTCGTCGAGACCAAGGCCGCCACGCTGGAAGCCGGCGTCAAGGTCAATCACCTGGCCTATGTCGGCGACGCCCATGTCGGCGCCAAATCCAACCTCGGCGCCGGCACCATCGTCTGCAACTATGACGGCTTCTTCAAGCACAAGACCACGATCGGCGAGGGCGCCTTCGTCGGCACCAACTCCTCGCTGGTAGCCCCGCTGAAGATCGGCAAGGGCGCCTATATCGGCTCGGGCTCGGTCATTACCAAGGACGTGCCTGATGATGCAATGGCGGTGGAACGGGGCCAGCAGAGCAACCGCGAGGGTGGGGCGGCGAGGTATCGCGAGATGAAGCTGCAGGCGAAGGCGGAGAAGAAGGGGTGATGGCGAAAGGCAAGCCGCATCGTCATTGCGAGGAGTTCGCGCCAAAATTGCAAGGCAACTTTGTGCTGAAGCGACGAAGCAATCCATTCCTGGTTGTTTGGCGAAGTGGCATGCGTGCGGTTCTGATGCAGATTCGGAATGGTCGTGACCATGCGCTCAACTGCACTTCGCGAGCGGCAAGTTGAGCGCACGCCATCTCAATCACGTAATTCCAATTCTGTCCGTCATTCCGAATGACGCGTTTCAGGTTAGTGCAACTGCACGTCGAAGCTGCCGCGATCGAAAGCTGCACCGACATCATGAAACTCGCCCCGCCATATCACCGAGTTTCCGTTGTAGGTGCCGAGAGGCAACCCCGAGGGAACCTTGTAATTAAAACTGAAACTGTGGTCCGAGTTTGCGGAGAAGAATGTGCGATCCGATGAGAACTCCGGCCAACGTTTGTCTCGCCCGGCCCAGGCCAGGTCGGTGCCGAAGAAATTGCCGAGGCCGAAAAAGATTGTCGCATAGACCGGGAAATATCCACTGGGATCGGGATTCCGGACATACACCGTATAGTTGGCAGGACTCCCGGGGGTCGTGCCGCTTGTCCAGCTTTGAGCAAAAATGAAGGGAGAGTTCGAACTCTCGCCCTTCACCTTCTTCGTCAACTGGTCATCATCCAACGACGAGAAGGCTCGGCCCAACTCCCGGGCCCGCTCCTTCAGCACATCAATCTGCTGCTTGAGGTGCGCAACTTCCTGTTTGACCGCTTCGGCGCTCTTCTTGTCCTGAGCCATAACAAACCTCCCCGGTTCAGGGGTGGCCAGGGGGCCTCCCCTGCATTCGTCACAATATACCTGTGGGTTGCTTTTGTACACTATGAAACCTCAGGAGGCGCGCGCTCAAGGCAGATCGCGGAAATGATCTGCGTCAATTTCGAGGAGGGTCGGAACTCTTCCAATTGCACTGACCGTGCACCTTACCTTCGTCACGGAACTTGCTCGCGTCGCGCGTGCCCAACCTGCTGCATGATTTCATGCAACGACGACTCTCAGCACAGTGCCGATTTCGTGATGCCATCCCTGTCGGAGTGTAAGCCAACTCATACACTTCTGGTTGAATGAATCGCAATCTTCGTGGCCCAACCCTCAAACCCTTTGGAGGTCGAGATGGCTACGAATCAAACCCAGGCGAACGCTGACCGCCAATCCCATCCTCTCCTCGATCAGTTCCGCGAAATGCATGCTGCGGCCGCGGACCGCGGCTTGTTTACGTACAGCGTAAAGATCGTGTGCGGCAAACAGACCGGAGGAGACTGTTGTTGTGTTGCAGGTACCCGGCCGGGCCTGTACGCGACCGAGGTCAACATTCAGAATTTCAATCTGGTGCAGGCGCCGGTTCTGAAGTTCGTCCAAACGTTGATCCACGGTGTCGTTGTGGCGCGCGAGCCCGACGTCACGAACCCTGCTGCGCTTCCCAAACGCCAGGTCGAGACCATCGTGCTTCCCCCGCTGGCGGCGACGATGGACGATTGTTGCCGTATCGCGGATATGCTGCCGGCCCCGAGCGGCGAGACCCCGCTCACCATCGCCATCCTGTCGATCGCGAGCCCACAGGAGTTGTCCGTTTCAGCGGTCTACACGGCGAACCCGCTCAACGGAGACGGTGTCAGCATCGATGTCGAGTATATTCCGTCACGACGACTGGCGATCGGCGCCACGGGTTAGCTCTACTGCGGGGATAGCCGCCCATACCATCATCCCGCCCGTCCTTGCGAGCCAGCGGGGCGGCGCTTGCGCCGCACCGTTGGCTCGCAACGACGAGGAAAAAGCCAGCTTGACGCTTCCCCTCATCGCGGATGCAGCGCGCGTCCGGAATTCCCGGCTCCCTCTCTTCCAGGGAGATCCAAGGCTAAAACTCGGGCAGATCGTGCCGCGAGATCGCGCATTCGTGTTTCCGGCGCCTTCCAATGCAACAAGTTAATGACCAGGCGCTCTGTTAAGCTTTACCCTTAAGTCTGTCTCAATATGCAATAATTATTGAGTACCTGTTGGACTGTGAATTTCGTTAAGAGAGTCGCGGCTGCGACGTATTTCGTTGATTGGGGTTTGAACCGCATGTGCGGCATTGTCGGCATTCTTGGGAAAGCTCCGGTCGCGGAGCAACTGGTGGATTCACTCAAGCGGCTCGAATATCGCGGTTATGATTCCGCCGGTGTCGCCACGCTGGAAGGCGATCACCTCGAACGCCGCCGCGCCGAGGGCAAGCTGAAGAACCTCGAGAAGCGGCTCGGAGCCGAACCGCTCAAGGGACACATCGGTATCGGCCACACCCGCTGGGCGACCCACGGCAAGCCGACCGAGAACAACGCGCATCCGCATGCGACCGAGCGCGTCGCGGTGGTTCACAACGGCATCATCGAGAATTTCCGCGAGCTGCGCGAGATGCTCGAGAAGAAGGGCGCGATCTTCAGGACTGAAACCGACACCGAGATCGTGGTCCACCTCGTCGACAGTTTTCTGCAGAAGGGCGTCAAGCCGGTCGAGGCGGTGAGGGCGGCGCTCTCCGAACTGCGCGGCGCGTTCGCGCTCGGCTTCATCTTCGCCGGCAATGACGATCTGATGATCGGCGCGCGCAACGGCCCGCCGCTCGCGGTCGGCCATGGCGACGGCGAAATGTACCTGGGATCGGACGCCATCGCGCTCGGGCCGTTCACCGATACGATCAGCTATCTCGAAGACGGCGACTGGGTGGTGCTGACGCGCAAGGGCGCGACCGTCTACGACAAGAACAACGCGATCGTGCAGCGCGAGGCGGTCAAGCACAGCGCCTCAACCTCGCTGGTCGACAAGGCCAACTACCGCCACTTCATGGCCAAGGAGATCCACGAGCAGCCGGAAGTGGTCGGGCATACGCTTGCAAGATACGTCGACATGGCGAGCGAGCGGGTGATGCTGCCGGTCAAGCTGCCGTTCGACTTCAAGGATATCCAGCGCATCTCGATCACGGCCTGCGGCACCGCGAGCTATGCCGGCTACGTCGCCAAATACTGGTTCGAGCGGCTGGCGCGCGTGCCGGTCGAACTCGATGTCGCCTCCGAGTTCCGCTACCGCGAGGCGCCGCTGCGCAAGGGCGATCTGGCGATCTTCATCTCGCAGTCCGGCGAGACCGCCGACACGCTGGCCGCCCTGCGTTACGCCAAGGCGGAGGGCGCCCATACGCTGTCGGTCGTCAACGTGCCGACTTCGACCATTGCGCGCGAAAGCGAGACCGTGCTGCAGACGCTGGCCGGTCCCGAGATCGGCGTCGCCTCGACCAAGGCCTTCACCTGCCAGTTGATGGTGCTGGCCTCGCTCGCGGTCGCCGCCGGCAAGGCGCGCGGCGAATTGTCCGACGAGGACGAGACCAAGCTGGTGCACGGCCTCGTCGAGATTCCGCGCCTGATGACGGCGGCGCTGACCATCGAACCGCAGATCGAGAAGCTGGCGCGCGACATCTCGAAATCGAAGGACGTGCTCTATCTCGGCCGCGGCACCAGCTACCCGCTGGCGCTGGAGGGCGCGCTGAAGCTGAAGGAAATCTCCTACATTCACGCCGAGGGCTATGCCGCCGGCGAACTCAAGCACGGGCCGATCGCGCTGATCGACGAGAACATGCCTGTGGTGGTGATCGCGCCGCACGACCGGGTGTTCGAGAAGACCGTCTCCAACATGCAGGAAGTAGCCGCCCGCGGCGGCAACATTATCCTGATGACGGACGCCAGGGGCGCGGCGGAAGCCACCGTCGACAGCCTGGTCACCATCGTGCTGCCGGACATGGCGGCCGCCTTCACCCCGATGGTCTACGCCATCCCGGTGCAGTTGCTGGCCTATCATACCGCCGTGGTGATGGGCACCGACGTGGATCAGCCGAGAAATCTCGCCAAATCGGTGACCGTGGAATAGTCAAGCCAATTGGCTGTCACGCCGGCTCTTCAAAAACCTGCTAGGATGGCTTAGCTGGCATAGGCCGGCTGCTCCGACCTGGAACCACGATGAACCGCGACGAACTGCCCCCGACTTCGCCTCTGGAGGAATCCCCGCCGCCGCCAGACCATCCTCCCGGGCTGATGGCTCGCTTCCGGAACTATTTTCTGACCGGACTGATTGTCGCAGGGCCGGTGGCGATCACCCTCTATCTGACCTGGTGGTTCGTGAACTGGGTGGACAACCTGGTCCGCCCGTTCGTGCCGACGGTCTATCGGCCCGAAACCTACCTGCCGTACGTTGTGCCCGGCTGGGGGCTGATCGTTGCTGTAATCGCACTGACGCTGCTCGGCTTCCTCGCGGCAAACCTGATCGGACGGACCCTGGTGGATCTCGGCGAGCGGCTGCTCGGCCGCATGCCGGTGGTGCGCGCGATCTATCGCGGCCTCAAGCAGGTGTTCGAGACGCTGTTCTCCGGCAAGGGATCGAGCTTTCGCCGGGTCGGCCTGGTCGAGTTTCCCTCGCCCGGCATGTGGTCAATCGTCCTGATCTCGCAGGCGCCGAGCGCGAATGTCGCGAGCCAGCTTCCCGGCCAGGAAGAACATATCTCGGTGTTCCTGCCCTGCGCGCCGAACCCGACCACGGGGTTCTTCTTCTACGTTCCGAGAAGCAAGATCATCGAAGTCGACATGACGACCGAGGATGCCGCGACGCTGATCATGTCCGCCGGCGTGGTGCAGCCCGGCTCCGATCCGCAGAAGCGCAACGCCGCGCTATCAGGCATGGCGAACGCCGCGCGCGTCGCGAATTCCACAACCGCGCTGCAGCCGGCGCCTGCCAAGGTGAAGGTGGATTGATCGAGATCATCCCGCGCCGATCAGCGGCACGGCCTCGTCGCGCTCGTATAAATAAAGCAGGCAGCGCAGCGCCTCGCCGCGCTCGCCCTTGAGCTTGGGATTGTCCTTCATGATCCGCAGCGCCTCGTCGCGCGCCTGCGTGATCAACTGGGCGTGCACGTCGGAGCGCGCGATGCGGTAGCCGGGCAGGCCGCTCTGGCGGATGCCGAGCACGTCGCCCTCGCCACGCAGCTTGAGGTCCTCCTCGGCGATCCGAAAACCGTCGGTGGTCTCGCGAATCACCTTCAGCCGCGCCTTCGACATCTCGCCGAGCGGCTCCTTGTAGAGCAGGAGGCAGGTCGACGCCTCCGAGCCGCGCCCGATCCGGCCCCGCAACTGGTGCAATTGCGCGAGCCCGAACCGTTCGGCATTCTCGATCACCATGATGGTTGCGGCCGGCACGTCGACGCCAACCTCGACCACGGTTGTCGCCACCAGCAGTTGGATTTCGTGCGCGGCGAATTGCGCCATCACGCGGTCCTTGTCGGTGCCCTTCATCTGGCCGTGGACCAGACCAACCTTGTCGCCGAAGCGCTGCTTGAGCTTCTCGAACCGCTCCGTCGCGTTGGTGAGATGCCCGGTCCCTTCGGCTTCCGATTCCTCCACCAGCGGGCAGATCCAGTAGACCAGCTTGCCGGCCTTGAGCGCGCGGCCGACGGCGTCGACGACTTCGTCGAGCCGGCTGGCCGGAACCGTGCGGGTCTCGATCGGCTGGCGGCCGGCCGGCTTCTCGCGCAGCTCCGAGACATCCATGTCACCGAAATAAGTCAGCACCAGCGTGCGCGGGATCGGCGTTGCGCTCAGCACCAGCACGTCGACAGCTTCGCCCTTGTTGGTCAGCGCGAGCCGTTCGCGGACGCCAAAGCGATGCTGCTCGTCGACCATAGCCAGCGCCAGCGATTTGAAGATCACGTCGTCCTGGATCAAGGCGTGGGTGCCGACCAGGAAATCGATCTCGCCGGCTTCGAGCTGCGCCAGAATCTCGCGGCGCTCCTTGCCTTTTTCGCGGCCGGTCAAGATCGCAACGCGAAGCCCGGCGCGTTCGGCCAGTGGCGCGATGGTCTTGATATGCTGTCGGGCGAGGATTTCGGTCGGCGCCATCAACGCGGCCTGCTTGCCGGCCTCGGTGACAGCCGCAGCGGCGAGCAGCGCCACCACGGTCTTGCCGGAGCCGACATCGCCCTGCAGCAGCCGCAGCATGCGCACCGGCTGGCGCAGATCCTCGGTGATCGCGGCCACCGCCTCGCGCTGCGAGGCTGTCAGCGCGTAGGGAAGGGCGTCGATGATCCTGTGCCGCAGATGGCCGTCGCCGGCGTTGCGGTCGCCGGCCGGACGCCGCAGTTGCGCGCGCACCAGCGCCAGCGCCAGTTGACCGGCGAGCAGTTCGTCGAAGGCGAGCCTTGACCAGAACGGGCCATCGGGCAGGATGTCCGTGAGTTCGACCGGCATATGCACCCGGTTCAGCGCTTCCCGGATCGGCGGAAAGCCGCAGCGGCGCATCACGTCCGGGCTGATCCATTCGGGCAGATCGGGCAGCTTCAGCAGCGCCTGCGCGATCGCGCGCCGAAGCGATCCGAGCGCGAGGCCTTCGGTCAGCGGATACACCGGATCGATGCCGGAAAGCTTCGAGAACGCCGCCTCGTCCACGACGCGGTCGGGATGCACGATCTGCGGAATGCCATCGTACATCTGCAGTGTGCCTGAAACGTAGCGTTTCTCGCCGACCGGCAGCAGTTTCTCGACATAACCCGGCTTGGCGCGGAAGAACGTCAGCACCACGTCGCCGGTATCGTCGGACGCATAGACGAGGTAGGGCGCGCGGGAATTGCGCGGCGGGGGCGGCCGATGGCGGTCGACGGTGACTTCCAGCGTCACCACGGTTCCCTGCGCCGCCTCGCGGATCTTCGGCCTCGCGCGGCGATCGATCACGCTCGCCGGCAGATGCAGCAGCAGATCGACCAGTCGCGGGGTCTCATCGCGCGAGAGCAGATAGCGCAGCAGCCTGTCCTGCTTCGGCCCGACACCGGGAAGGCTCGTAACCGGCGCAAACAGGGGATTGAGCAGGGTGGGGCGCATGAGGAAACCTAAGACCGTTCCACCGCCACGAAGTCAAGACGCGCACTTATGCCGAGACAAGGGCTGACATCCTGCCGATCCGTCGCTATATCAACCCCCGCCCGGCACGTCCGGGCTTTTGGCGTTCGAATGGATGGGACAATGACGGGTACGACACGATCGAGTGGTGGCCTCGACGACCGCCGCAAGCGGCTTCTGTTTCGCTGCTGGCATCGCGGTACCCGCGAGATGGATCTCATCCTGGGCCGCTTTGCGGATGCTGAGATAGCCACCCTGCGCGATGACGAACTGGCCGAGCTCGAGCGCCTGATCGAGGTGCCCGATCCCGATCTCTATGCCGCGCTGACCGGCGACCGGCCGCTGGCGCCCGACTATGCCGGAGCGCTGTTCGACCGGATCAAGGCGTTTCGCGCCGTGGACCACGACGCATGAAGGCGCCGGTCAAATCACCCGCTGCGCTGCTGGCGCCCGGCCGCGCGCTGACCTTCGCCAATGTCGCCGAGGGCGCCGAGGGGCTCGTCATTTCGGACCTGGCGCGCGCGGTGGCGGCGAAGCCGAAACCGCCGGCCGTGAGCCTTGCAGTAGTTTGCCGCGATGGCCCGAGGATGCAGCAATTGGCACGGGCGCTGGAATTCTTCGCGCCCGACCTGCCGGTGATGCAGTTTCCGGCGTGGGACTGCCAACCCTATGACCGGGTGTCGCCGCATGGCGGCATCCTGGCCCAGCGCCTGACCACGCTGGCGCGGCTGTCGCGCCTTAAGGGCAGCGACAAGCCGCTGATCGTGCTCACCACCGTCAACGCCATCGTGCAGCGCGTGCCGGCGCGCGAAGTGGTGGCGGCGCAGGCGCTGTCGGTCGCGCCGGGCCACGTCGTGCCGATGGACTCCATCGTCGCCTGGCTTGAGCACAATGGCTACAACCGCTCCTCGACCGTGCGCGAGCCCGGCGAATACGCCGTGCGCGGCGGTATCCTCGACCTGTTTCCGGCCGGGCTGGAGCAGCCGGTGCGGTTCGACTTCTTCGGCGATAGCCTGGAATCGATCCGCACCTTCGATGCCGAGACCCAGCGCACGCTGCTCGACATGCGCGCGCTCGATCTGGTGCCGGTCTCCGAGTTCCAGCTCGTCACCGAGACCATCCGCCGCTTCCGCATGGGCTATGTCGCGGCCTTCGGCGCGCCGCAGCGCGACGATCCGCTCTATGAGGCCGTCAGCGAGGGCCGGCGCCATCCCGGCATGGAGCACTGGCTGCCGCTGTTCCAGGAGCGGATGGACACGCTGTTCGACTATCTCGACGGCGCGCCGGTCGCGATCGAGCCGCAGAGCGAGGATGCAGCGCGCGAGCGCTTCAAGCAGATCGCGGATTATTACGAGGCGCGGCGCGAGGCGCTGGAGCATCCGGGTTCCGGCGCGATCTACAAGCCGCTGCCCCCGGATCGCCTCTATCTGGCGGAAGCCGAGTGGACCACGCGGCTGGGCGAGGCCGCCGTGGCGCGGCTGACGCCGTTTGCGGTGCCCGATGGCGAGGCCGACGTCTTCGACGCCGGCGCGCGGCAGGGCCGCAACTTCACGCCCGAGCGTGCTGATACCTCGGTCAACGTGTTCGAAGCCGTGGTGGCCCATGTGCTGGCATCGCAAGCGAAGCGCAAGAAGGTCGTGATCACGCTGTGGAGCGAAGGCTCGCGCGACCGCATGGCGAGCATGCTGCGGGATCACAAGCTTGCCAACGTCACCAGCGTCAACACCTGGCGCACGGTGCAGGCGACGCCGCGCAACGAGGCCATGCTCGCGGTGGTCGGCATGGAGAGCGGGTTCGAGACCGACGAATTCGCCGTGATCACCGAGCAGGACGTTCTCGGCGACCGTCTGGTGCGGCCGCGCAAGGCAAGCCGCAAGCTCGACAACTTCATCTCGGAAGTGACGAGCCTTGCGACCGGCGATCTCGTCGTCCATGTCGAGCACGGCATCGGGCGCTTCGTCGGCCTGCAGACGATCGAGGTCGGCGGCGCGCCGCACGACTGTCTCGAACTGCATTATGCCGCCGAAACAAAGCTGTTTCTGCCTGTCGAGAACATCGAGCTGCTATCGCGCTACGGGTCCGAGGGCACCACTGTCGAGCTCGACCGTCTCGGCGGCAGCGGCTGGCAGGCGCGCAAGGCCAAGCTCAAGAACCGCATCCGCGAGATCGCCGGCGAACTGATCAAGATCGCGGCCGAGCGGCATCTGCACGAAGCGCCGAAGATGCCGGTGCAGCCGCATGTCTATGACGAGTTCTGCGCGCGCTTCCCCTATGAGGAAACCGAGGACCAGTTGGGGGCCATCACCTCGACATTGAAGGACCTCGAAAGCGGCCGTCCGATGGACCGGCTGATCTGCGGCGATGTCGGCTTCGGCAAGACCGAGGTGGCGCTGCGCGCGGCGTTCGCCGTCGCCCTCGAAGGCAAGCAGGTAGCGGTCGTGGTTCCGACGACGCTGCTGGCGCGGCAGCACAGCAAGAATTTTTCCGAACGGTTCCGCGGCTTCCCGGTCAATGTCGCGCAGGCCTCCCGCCTGATCCCGGCCAAGGAACTGACGCAGGTCAAGAAGGGGCTGACCGAGGGCAATGTCGATATCGTGGTCGGCACCCACGCGCTGCTCGGCAAGGCGATCAAGTTCAAGGATCTCGGTCTCCTGATCGTCGACGAAGAGCAGCACTTCGGCGTCAGCCACAAGGAGCGACTGAAGCAGTTGCGGGCGCAGGTGCACGTGCTGACGCTGAGCGCGACGCCAATTCCACGCACGCTGCAGCTTGCGCTGACCGGCGTGCGCGACCTCTCGATCATCGCTTCGCCCCCGGTCGACCGGCTGGCGGTGCGCACGTTCGTGGCGCCGCATGATCCGCTGATGATCCGCGAGGCGCTGCTCCGCGAACGCTACCGCGGCGGACAGTCGTTCTATGTGGTGCCGCGGATCGAGGACCTCGCCGGCGTCAAGGATTTTCTCGACAAGAACGTGCCGGAGATGAAGGTCGCGGTCGCGCACGGCCAGATGCCGCCGACCGTGATCGAGGACATCATGTCGGCGTTCTACGACGGCAAGTACGACATCCTGCTCTCGACCACCATCATCGAGTCCGGCCTCGACATCCCGAACGCCAATACGCTGATCGTGCACCGCGCCGACATGTTCGGCCTGGCGCAGCTCTATCAGTTGCGCGGACGGGTGGGCCGATCGAAGCTGCGGGCCTATGCGCTGTTCGCGCTGCCGGCGCAGCAGAAGATCACCGCGCAGGCCGAGCGGCGGCTCAAGGTGCTGCAGTCGCTGGAAACGCTGGGCGCGGGCTTCCAGCTTGCTTCCCACGACCTCGATATCCGCGGCGCCGGCAACCTGCTCGGCGAGGAGCAGTCCGGCCATATCAAGGAAGTCGGCTTCGAGCTCTATCAATCCATGCTGGAGGAGGCGATCCTCAACCTCAAGGCCGGCGTGGCGGAGCCCGTCGCCGACCGCTGGTCGCCGCAGATCACGATCGGCATGCCGGTTCTGATCCCGGAGGATTACGTCAACGACCTCGCGGTGCGGCTGTCGCTGTATAGGCGGCTCGCCGATCTCGAGACCGACGAGGAGATCGACAATTTCGCCGCCGAGATGCGCGACCGGTTCGGCGTGCTGCCCGACGAAGTCCGCTACCTCTTCAAGGTCGCGGCGATCAAGGCCTATTGCAGAAGGGCCAATGTCGAGAAGATCGATGCCGGCCCGAAGGGCGCCGTGATCTCGTTCCGCGACAACAGCTTCGCCCAGCCGGACCGCCTCGTCGCCTTCATCCGCCAGCACGGCCAGGCCGCCAAGGTGCGGCCCGACATGAAGGTGGTGTTCCTGCAGACCTGGAAGACGCCGGAAGAGCGGCTCTTGGGCACGACGGAGATCATGCGGCAGCTTGCCAACCTCGCGGAGAGCAAGAAGGCGGCGTAGTTGGTCTTGCGTCCCGGACGCGGCGCAGCGCGTAGCGCTGCTCCGCAGAGCCGGGACCCATTCGGACATAACCGATGGCCCCCGGATCAGCAGCGCACCGCTGCGCGCTGCGCAGCATCCGGGGAACGTCGCGGCTGGGCCGGGCTACGACGCCGCGCGCTGCGCGTCGTCCTGCAGGCGCGAGCGCAGCGACTTTGCTGAATCATTCGGCAGCAGCGTGGCGACCGAAATCGTCGGCTCCGACCGCGCATCGCGCTTGCCGTGGCTGGTATGGCGCATCACGCTCGATAGCCGCCGCGCGATGGTGTGGGCCGTCTTCAGGTCGGCTTCGGCAAACACCACGACGACCGAGCCGTCTTCCTCGGCCGCGCCGAAATCCATCCGCCGCATCAGGCGGCTGATGATCCGCGCGCCGTCGAACTGTGCGCGGGGATGTTCGGAATCGAACGCAAAACGGGCAACCGACAATCCGCCGCCGCGCTGCTGCGTCTGGTAGATGGCGCTGGCAAAGTCGCGCTCGAAGGCCGCCGGTGTGAGCAGGCCGGTGCGGGCGTCGACCAGGCCTTCGGCGTCGATCGCCTTCAAGGTGCGGCTCAGCTGCGCTTCGAAGGCGTGCTGGCGGAGCAGTGGCAGCACCGTCGCCACCACCAGGGCGGCGTCGCCGGACACCATCTCGAGGTTCGGCAGATCGTAGGCCGGCGCCAGGTCGCCCGCCGTCACCACGACGGGAAGATTGCGGAAGCGGGCATCCTCCGCCAGCACCGTGAGAAAGGCGTCGATCACGCGCGGGCTGAACCCTTCGCCGAGCACCATGCCATCGATGTCGCGGCTGTTGAGATGTTTGGCGGCCGCCTCGATCGACAGCGCGCCGACCAGGCCAGAACGTTCGCCGAGCGCGACCGAGAGTGTTGGATAGGCGCCACCACGGCCGACCAGCAGCACGGTCGCATCGCGTGCGGGATCGATATGCGACAGCGTCATCGGCGTTGCCGGCACCAGCCGGCGCATCACGGTCGCATGCAGCGAGCGTACGCGCAGCGCGGCGCGGAGGCGGGCCGCCAGCCGGTCGGCGCCGCTTGGCGTCTGCAAGATTTGACCCCGGAAGAACGGAATGACGTTGTCCGGAAGCGGAATCGTCGGATCGACCGCGATCACGGGCAGATAGGGCTGGCGCGCCGTGACCCGCGTTGCGAGTTCGGCCAGTCTGGATTGATCGTTTGCGGAAGTTGCTACCAGAACAGCAGCAGGCTGCACCTGCTCGACGGCGCGCGCGGCGTCCGCCCATTCGGTCTCGATTACCGGAAACAGTCTCGCAACGTCGAGCGTGGCGCCGAAGGATGGCCGGCGCGCGCTCGCTACGAGGAGGATCGGACCTTGCTGGGACATCTGCAACTCGGATCAGGCACGGATATGAAACCGCGATCCTAGTTTGCGGCGCTTAATGCGCCGTCAACATCGGTTACCGAAGACTCCTCAAGCGGCGCTGCTCTTGTCCCGAAAGGCTTCGATCATCAATGGGTTAAGGCCTAGTTCTGTCAGCGCGTCGCGGGCGCGCGCGTTGTCGAGCGCGCGGCCGGCGAGCCGATGGCCGCTGAGGCGGTCAGGCAACGCGGTCAACAGCGCCCCCTGGCCGAGCCGCCGCGCCCATTCCTGCAGGTCCTGGGCGAGGAAGCGGTAGCCGCCGACAGCCATGACGCCGGACGGCGGTGCGGTGATGTTGATCGCGCCGGTCACGCGGTCGAGCCGTGCCGCATAATCCGTATCGACGTAGTCGCGCGGCGGGGTCGCAATCATGGAGTCGCTCGGCGGTGGAGGCGGCGCATAGGCGACGACGGGCACCATCGGCCCGCGAAGGCCCAGCGTTCCGCGCGAGGTCAGCAGGATTTCGCCCGCGATCGACGACCCCGGCAGTTCGCGCGGCGCCCCGTGGGGACCGGGCTTGATCAGGGCCGGCGAGCCATCTTCCGCGATGCGCCGCGCGCCGAACAGGCCGGCCTCGCCGAACAGGTAGACGTCCGTCATCGACGCGCTCTTCGCCGACCAGCCCGCGCTGGAGCTGACCTGCTCCGGCGTGCGCCACAGGCCAATGACATTGCGCAGGCTCGGCATCCGCCCGACAAGGTCCATTTCGTCCAGCCGCAGCGCCAGTTGACCCGGCGCAATCAACGTGTCGCAGCCCTGTTCGTTGATCTGCTGTTCCAGCACGTCGTCGTCGAACGGATGGTGCAGGACAAGCGTGCCGCCCGACAGTAGCCAGACCGCCAGCGACGAGGCGAGGCCGGCAAACGACATCGGCGAGAAGGCCGACAGCACCTTCGCGCCCTGCGGAATGTCGCTTTCGAGCGACATGGCGAGCCCACCGGCGATCAGGCCGAGATGAGCGCGCGGTATTGGACGAAAGCCGTCAGCGGTGACGTCGAAGGAAATCAGCGCCGCCTTGCGGCCGTCCTGAATCACGGCGCGCGCGGTCGGGGATTCCCGGAAGATCGCGTTGTCGAGCGAGGCCATGCCCTCGGGCAAGTCGCTGCCGAAGCCGCAGACATGGCGGATCGAGAACGCCTCGGCGGCGGCGTTCATGGCGAGATCCGAGTAGATCACGCCGTCGACCTTGTTCATGGTCACGATCGCGCGTGCCGCGGTGCGGTTGAGCGCCATCGTCAGTTCCGACTGCCGCCAGAGCAGCGGCAGTACCGCAACGACGAGACCGGCGCGGAAGGCGGCAAGCACGGTGATCGCGAATTCGATGGTGTTCGGCAACTGGACCGCGATCACCGAATTGGATGGCAAGCCTGATTCGATGAAGTGCGCCGCGAGCGACGAGATCATCCGGTCGGCCTGCGCGAAGGTGAGACGCTTCGGCGGCTGTCCGGTCACGCGCAGCTTGTTGAGCGGATCGACCAGCGCCAGCGCGTCCGGCTGCCGAGCCAGGTTCCGTTGGAACAACGTATCGAGCGTTGGCGACGCGGTGGGCTGGGTCACGGGGTTACTTCAGCTCTATCACGAGGGTTGCACCACTTGGCGAATTCACTCGGTACATTCACTTCGCTTGCGGCTTCTGCCACCAGGTTTCCGGAAGGTAGCCCGTTAACGCGGTCGCTTCAGGAGTTTCTATCCGATTCCAGCGCGCAATCCATTGCTCCTGCACGTTAAACACAGGGATCGCGTAGAAACCGGATATCAGGACGCGATCGAGCGCCCGTACGGCGGAGACAAAGGACGGCCGCTCGCGCGCTTCCAGCAGCGCCGCGATCATCGCGTCGATGGCGGGGTCCTTTGCGCCCATGTAATTGCGGGTGCCGGGAATGTCGGCGGCCTGGCTGCCCCAGTAGAAGGATTGCTCATTGCCGGGGGACAGCGACTGATCCCAGCGGTTCTGCAGCATGTCGAACTCGTAGCCGAGCCGGCGCTGGTCGAACTGCACGGGATCGACCGCGCGAACGCTGGCCTCGATGCCGGCGCGCTTGAGATCGCGCTGATAGGCCAGCGCGATGCGCTCCTGGTCTCGCGTCGTCACCAGGATTTCGAAGCTCAGCGGTGTCCTTGTCGATCGCTGCCGCAGCACGGTGCCGTCGAGTTCGTACCCGGCCTCCGACAACAGGCCCAGCGCCTGCCTTAACGTCGTGCGATCGCGGCCTGACCCGTCGGTGACGGGCAGGCGATAGCTGCCGTCGAGAATGTCGGGCCGGATGCGGGCGGCAAACGGATTCAAGAGTTCGCGCTCGCGGTCGTCGGCAGGGCGGCCATAGGCGGAGAGTTCGGACCCTGCGAAGAAACCGGCCGCGCGCGCATAGAGGCCGAAGAAATAGTTGCGGTTGATCCACTCGAAATCGAACAGCAGCGTCAGCGCCTGCCGAACGCGGATATCCGAGAACATCGGACGCCGGGTGTTGAACACCAGAAATTCCGATGGCTGTGGCATTCCGGTCTTGATGGTGTCGCGGATCACCTCGCCGCTCCTGGCCGCCGGAAAATCATAGCCGTCGTGCCAGCGCAGCGGCTCGTTCTCGACGCGAAAATCGTAGAGACCGCGCTTGAACGCCTCGAACTGGCCGTTGGCCTCGCGATAGAAGTCGAGCCTGATCTCGTCAAAGTTCCACAGACCCTGATTGGCAGGTAGATCGCGGCCCCAATAGTCGGGATTGCGGGTCAGGGTGACACTGGCCCCCGGCTTGACCGCAGTAACGCGATAGGGGCCTGATCCCACCGGTCCGGTCATCGTGGTCTGTTCGAACGTTGCGGGATCAACCACATGCCGCGGCAGCACCGGCATCAGGCCGAGGATCAGCGGCAGTTCACGGTCGTTGGTCCCGCCGAAATCGAACCGCACCGTGAGCGGGTCCAGCGCCTCGGCCTTTGCGACTTTGGAATAATACTGCCGGTGATTGGGGCGGCCCTTGTCGCGCAGCAACGCCCAGGAGAACAGCACATCCTCGGCCGTAACGGGTTTGCCGTCGGCGAAGCGCGCCTTGGGGTCCAGGTGGAAAGAAACGAAGCTGCGCGCATCGTCGGTCTCGACGCTCCTGGCCAGCAGGCCATAGAGGGTGAAAGCCTCGTCATTGCCGCGGGCCATCAGGCTCTCGACCACGTAGCCCCTGACCTGCTGCACGGCGATGCCGCGGACGATGAAGGGATTGAGGCTGTCGAAGGTTCCAAGGACACCCCAGACCAGCCGGCCGCCCTTCGGCGCGTCGGGATTGGCGTAGGGCATATGCGTAAAATCGGCGGTAAGGGCGGGCTCGCCGTGCATCGCCAGCGCATGGCTTTCGGCCGCCATGGCGGGGTGCATGGGCTCGATCTGCATTGCACCCAGCGCGAGGGTAACCACAGTCAGCACACGCAAAAAGATATGCACCAAGGGGGGCAGAGGCGAGAGGTAACCTGATTCGAAAATGCGCACCGGAAAGCTTTACCATGGCTTGCGCCCCAACCTTCGAGGAACGCCAAAGACGCCTGTCGGCATTGATCTTTTCGCTCGCCGCTGTATTGAAGGCGGGCAATTGATCAGGGTGGGAACGCCGGTCACGTATCCGCCTCAATTGCCAACGAGATAGCCGCCTCAGCGCGGGTAGGGTGTCGGCGTCTGTAGCGGTTTCGGGCGCTCCGGTTCAGAAAGGGTTTTCCGCAATGAATTTCCGTATCTTGGCCGGGTCGATCCGGCCGCGTGGGCAGATTCTGGCCCTGTTGGCGGCCTCGGCGCTCTCGGCAACGTTGATCGCATCCACCGCGCAGGCCCAGGCGCCCGCGCCGGCTGCCCCGAAGGCGGCGCCGAAGGCGGCTCCCAAGGCTCCCGCGCCCGCCCCGCAGGCCCCTGCGGCGGGCGCCCCCGCGGCTGGCGCGCCCCAGCAGCAGCAGGAGCAGCAGGTCCAGCTGATCTACGCGCCCTGGACCAAGTTCTGCCTGAAGGGACAGGAGGCCGGCGCCAAGCAGGTCTGCTTTACCGGCAAGGACGGCCGCATCGAGTCCGGCCAGCCCGTCATCGCCGCCGTCATCATCGAGCCGGAAGGCGAGCCGAAGAAGCTGCTGCGCGTTACCCTTCCGCTCGGCATGCAGCTCGTGCACGGCACCCGGATCATCGTCGACAGCAACCCGCCGCAGCAGAGCCCCTACGTCATCTGCTTCCAGAACGGCTGCATGTCCGACTACGAAGCAACTCCCGAGCTGATCGCCAGCCTGAAGAAGGGCCAGAACCTCGTCGTCCAGGCGATCAATTCGAACGGCGCGCCGCTGACGCTGCCGCTGCCGCTGGCCGGCGAATTCGCCAAGGCCTATGACGGTCCGCCGACCGACCCGAAGCAGTTCGAGGAAAACCAGAAGAAGCTGCAGGAAGAGCTGCAGAAGCGTGCCGAAGAGCAGCGCAAGAAGCTCGAAGCCGCGCCTGCCAACCCGGCAACGAAGTAACCGCTCTCCGCAGTGTTCGACACAACACAAAAGGCGCCCGAGGGGGCGCCTTTTTCGTTGCAGCCGAAACTGGCTAATTAAGCGAAGGGTTGCGAGGGCGGTAGCCGCCCGATTTGTCTTTCACGAAGATCTCGGCGACCTGCGAATGCCGGATCGGCTCACCGGAATCGTCAGGCAGCAGGTTCTGCTCGGAGACATAGGCGACGTATTCCGATTCCGAATTTTCCGCGAGCAGATGATAGAACGGCTGATCCTTGTGAGGGCGAACTTCCTCGGGGATCGACAACCACCACTCCTCGGTATTGTTGAATTCCGGATCGATGTCGAAAATCACGCCCCGGAACGAGAACACCCGGTGGCGGACGATCTGCCCGATCTGAAATTTGGCGGTGCGCGCTTTGATCATATCTCGTCGAATAGACCATGATTGTGGCCGATGCTAGAGGCATCAGGACGAATTAACCTTTACCCGGGGTAACCAGTTCTGCCCGCATACCCCCGAAATTACTGACGAAAAGACGCTTTCGCGATGGCCGATATCCTCAACCTTGCGCTTCCCTATTTCGGCCTGATCTTCATCGGCTTCGCCTGCGGCAAGACAAGGGGGCTGCCGGAATCGGGCCTCGCCTGGATGAATTTCTTCCTGCTCTACGTCTCGCTGCCGGCCTTGCTGTTTCGCATCATGTCGGAGACGCCGTTCTCCGAGCTGAACAACCCGCCCTTCCTGATCGCAACCACGCTCGCCACCGTGAGCGCCTTTCTGGTTGCCATGGTGGCGGGGCGCATCCTCGGCGACCTGTCGCTGCGCAAGGCCACCATGGCGGGTCTGGCCGGCGCCTACGGCAATATCGGCTATATGGGGCCGGGGCTCGCACTGGCCGTGCTCGGCGCCAAGGCGGCGGCACCGACCGCGTTGATTTTCTGCTGCGACAGTATCTTTCTGTTCACCATCGTTCCGCTGCTGATGGCGCTGACCGATCGCGAGCATCCGTCCTTTCTGCATGCCGTCGGCGTGGCCGCGCGACAGATCGTGCTCAATCCACTGATCATGTCGGCCGTTCTCGGAGCTCTGGTCGCAGCGCTCCACATTCCGCTGCCGACCGCGCTCGATCGGACGCTGCTGTTCCTGCAAAACGCGGCGGCGCCGACCGCGCTGTTCGTGCTTGGTGTCACCGTGGCGCTGCGGCCGTTCGACCGCGTGCCCTGGGAAGTGCCGGGCGTGATCGCAACCAAGCTCCTGATCCACCCGCTCATCGTGTTCGGACTGATGCTGCTGTTCGGGCCGTTCGCGCAGCCCTGGGCGGCGACCGCGGTGCTGATGGCCGCGCTGCCGCCGGCGCTGAACGTGTTCGTGATGGCCCGGCAGAACAACACCTGGATCGAACCGGCGTCGGTCGCCGTGCTGATCGGGACCTTCGCCTCCGTGGTCACGCTGACCAGCGTGATGTGGTTCCTCCAGAGCGGACGGCTGGCGTTTCCATAGGCGCGATACGCCGACACAAAATCGCGAAAACAACCCCATGCAAAGTAGAGTTGGGCCGGTTCGCGGCGAGCTAAATCACGCGCTTCCAGGTCGGCGCCAGTCCCTCGCGCATGGCGAGCCGTCGCAGCGGGCCGAACGAGCCGAGCAGGTGCATGCCCGCCGCGCGCAGCGATTGCAGGCCCAGGAAATCGCTGAGCAGCGAACGGTTCGCGACATCGATGGCGATCAACCGGCTCGCAACGTCGGCGCGGCGGGCGCGGAAGATGCGCTTGGGGGGGGGACTGGTAGCGCGCCAGCACCGCCGATGATCCCGGATCTTCGCCGCGCGAAAGCGCATCGCCGGCGATGTCGGCGATGTCGGCCGCATCGCGCAGTCCCATGTTGAGCCCCTGCGCACCGATCGGCGGCACCACATGGGCTGACTCCCCGACCAGCGCGACGCGATGGCTGGCGAACTGCTCGGGACGCTCGATCGTCAGCGGAAACAGGTTGCGCCCGGCCTCCACCTGGATACGGCCGAGAATGGAATGCGATTGCCGTTCGGCGGCCTCCGACAATTCCTCGTCGCTGAGCGACATCAGCCGCTCGGCTTCCCGGGTAGTGGCAACCCACACCACGCTGCAGCGGTTGCCGGGCAGGGGAACGAAAACGCAGGGACCTTGCGCGGTGTGAAACTCGGTCGAGATGCCCTGATGCGGCCGCGAATGGCTGATGTTGAAGGTCAGCGCCGACTGATGCAGGTCGCGGCGGCTCACGCCGATTCCGGCTGCCTTGCGGGAGGGCGATTGCCGGCCGTCGGCACCGATCACCAGGCGTGCGGCAAGCGGCTCGCCCTTGCCGGTACTGACCGTGACAAGCTCATCCCGCGGATCGATCGCGGCGGCCTCGCCATCAAATCGGGTGAGGTTGGGGAGTTCGGCGGCGCGTTCTTCGAGGGCGACCATCAGCGAGCGATTGTCGATGTTGTAGCCGAACTGTTCGAGGCCGATCTCGTCGGAGGTGAAACGCACCTCGGGCGCGCGGATCAGCCGGCCGGTGTCGTCAACGAGGCGCATGGTACGCAGGGCCGCAGCCTTGTCGCGGCATCGGGGCCAGACGTCCAGGCGTTCGAGCAGGTCGGTCGAAGCGCCCAACAGCGCCGTCGTGCGGTTGTCGGCGTAGGGGACACGGCGCGCGAGCAGGGCGGTCTTCGCACCTGCGGCGGCCAACGCGATCGCCGCGGTCAATCCGGCCGGCCCGCCGCCGATCACGGCGGTGTCATAAACCTGCGATGCATCCTTCATATCAGGACAATTGACGGTTTGAGCCGACATTTTCAAGCCATCAACCGGCCGAATTGCTTCCACCCAATCGCGCGGCGGAACGCCGCAAGCGCCGATATGCAAATCGGGGCGATTCCTGATAGCACTGCCCGAGCTATGGACCAGAGCACAGAGCCAGATTCCCTCCCGGTGGGCGGCCGAATGCGGACCGCCGCCTTCTCGATCCATGTCCTGACGGCGTTGGGGGCGGGCATCGCGTTGCTTGCGATGCTGGAAGCGGTACGCGAGCATTGGGCCAACATGTTCGGCTGGCTCGGCGTCGCCCTGATCGTCGACGCGATCGACGGCCCATTGGCGCGAAGGCTGGATGTCGTGCGGCTGCAGCCGAACTGGTCGGGCGAGGTGCTCGATCTCGTGGTCGATTTCGTGACCTATGTGTTCGTTCCGGCCTATGCCATCACCGCGAGCGGGATGCTGCTGCCGCTCGCCGCGCCACTGCTCGGCATCGGCATCGTGGTGTCGAGTGCGCTCTATTTCGCCGACAGGCGCATGAAGGCCTCCGACAATCACTTCCGTGGCTTTCCGGCGCTGTGGAACGCGGCGGCATTTTATTTGTTCTTGCTGCACCTGCCGCCGGTCCTGTCCACGCTCGGAATCGCAATCCTGATTGCGTTGACCTTCGCCCCGTTTCACGTCCTGCATCCGCTCCGCGTGGTGCGCCTGCGCTGGTTGACGTTGTGGCTCGTCGCCGTCGGTGCCGCGCTTGCGATGTATACGATCGCCCGCGACTTCAACGTGGGCCCGCCGATCGTCTTCGGGCTTTGCGCCATTGCGCTCTACATTGTCGGGAGCGATGCGGTGATCCGGAAAATAAGGTCGTTCAGGGCATGATAGAATTACTGGCGAGCCCGGAAGCCTGGCTGGCGCTGGCGACCTTGACGGCGCTGGAAATCGTGCTCGGCATCGACAACGTCATCTTCATTTCGGTGATCGTCTCGCGCATCCCGCCGGCGCAGGCCAGGCGCGCGCGCCAGATCGGACTCCTGCTGGCGCTGGTGTTTCGCATCATCCTGCTCAGCCTGCTGGTGTGGCTGATCGGCCTCACCGAGCCCATCGTGACCGTGAGAAGCGTCGAATTGTCCTGGCGCGACGTCATCCTGATCGCCGGCGGCGCGTTCCTGATCGCGAAAGCAACCCATGAAATCCACGCCGAGGTCGAAGCAAGCCACGGCGAGTCCGACACCGAGCCGAAGGCCGGCGTGTTCTTGATGGCGATCATCCAGATCATCATCATCGACATCGTGTTCTCGCTGGACTCGATCATCACCGCGATCGGCATGGCGCAGGATATCGAGATCATGATCGCGGCCGTCGTGATCGCCTGTGCGGTGATGTACATCTCCTCCGGCCCGGTGGCGAAATTCGTGGCCGATCATCCGACCACCAAGATGCTGGCGCTGGCGTTCCTGGTGCTGATCGGCGTGGCGCTGGTGGCGGACGGTTTCAAATTCCACATCCCGCGCGGCTACATCTACTTTGCGATCACGTTCTCGGCCGCCGTCGAGATGTTCAACGTGCTGGCCAGGCGCAACCGCCGGAAGACCCCCAGGCACCCGGCGAGTTGACAAGGGACCGGCGATGGCCTTCGTTGCGCTCAGGTAGGGCGCTTGAGCCGATACCGAAGGAGAGACTGCAATGACCAAGGCCGTGCGCGTGCACAAGGTGGGGGGTCCGGAAGCCCTGGTGTACGAAGACGTCGAGGTATCGGCGCCTGGGCCGGGCGAGGTCCGCATCCGTCAGCACGCCGTCGGCCTGAACTTCATCGACGTCTATTACCGCACCGGCCTCTACAAGGCGCCGGGGCTGCCGTTCATCGCCGGCAACGAAGCCGCCGGCGAGGTGACTGCTGTCGGTCCCGGCGTTACCAATTTCCATCCCGGCGATCGTGTCGCCTATTATTTCAACCTTGGCGGCTATGCCAGCGAGCGGGTGATCCCGGCGGACAAGCTGGTCAAGCTGCCCGACCACATCACCTACGAACAGGGCGCCGTCCTGATGCTGAAGGGCCTGACGGTCTGGTATCTCCTGCACAAGACCTTCAAGGTCGAGCCCGGCCATCGCGTGCTGATCCACGCCGCCGCCGGCGGCATCGGCCTGCTGGCCTGCCAGTGGGCGAGGGCGCTCGGCGCGCATGTCATCGGCACCGTCGGCTCCAAGGCGAAGGCCGATCTCGCGCTGTCCAACGGTTGCGATCACGTCATCCTCTATAACGAGGAGGATTTCGTGGCGCGGGTCAAGCAGATCAGCCGCAACGAACTTTGCGACGTCGTCTATGACGGCGTCGGCAAGACCACGTTCCCGGGCTCGTTGTCATGCCTGCGCCCGCGCGGCCTGTTCGTCAGCTTCGGCAACGCCTCCGGCCCGGTGCCGCCGTTCGCGCTCGCCGAACTCAACAATCACGGCTCGCTGTTTGCGACGCGGCCGAAGCTCAACGACTATGTCTCCACCCGCAAGGAACTGCTCGAAGGCGCCGACACGCTGTTCGCCGCCGTGATCAACGGCAAGCTGCACGTGCCGATCAACCACGCCTACGCGCTGAAGGACGCCGCCAAGGCGCATATCGAACTGGAGAGCCGGGCGACGACGGGCGCTGCGATTTTCCGGCCGTAGCTTCACCGGAGCCAGCTGGTTTATACGCTGGATTGGCTGATGATTGCGGCGGGCTAGGCCCAAGGAATTTCACCATCAGGATGTCGTCGTAGTAACGCCCGCCGTGCTTCAGCGCGTTGATCTGATGGCCGTACTCGATAAAGCCTGCCTTGGCATAAAGCCGACGCGCTGCCTCGTTCTCGGTGACGACGGCGAGCTGAAGCTGCTCGACATGGCTGGACGCGTAGGCCACGGCCGCCTCGATAAGGCGTTCGCCGATGCCGTGCTGGCGGGCTTCACGTCGTACATACATGCCCCAGATCATGGCCTTGTGGCGCTGCTTGGCATCGGCATGCGAGCGCAGCCCGACCACGCCGACCAGCCCCTGCGGAAGGAATACGCCGAAGACCCGCGACTGCGTGATCAGTTCCTTGAACCAGTCCAGCGGCCTGTCTCGCTCATCCTCGAACGTCGAGGCGAATGCTTCCGGATGCTGGCATAGCCCCTCGAGGCGGATGTCCCTGTAAGCCAGGGCATCGAGGCAAGTGAGTAGTCTGGTCTCCGGATCAGCTCTGGTCACGTCTATCCCCCGAGTTACGTATTCGGGAGCCGCGCGCGCAATGCTGCGCGGCTCCCGTCGCGACTTATGCCACTCGCCGCGCCGCGCCCGCCTTGACCAAAATCGCATCGAGGCAATCGATCACCAGCGATATCTCCTCGCGCGTGACGTTGAGCGCCGGCATGAAGCGCAGCGCATCGGGCTGCGGCGAGTTAATCAGCACGCCGTCGGCAAGCGCCTCGGCCACGATCGCGGCGCCGATCGGCAGCTTGAGGTCGAGCGCGAGCAACAGTCCGCGTCCCCGTACCTCGCCCAGACCATGCCGTGCCGACAGCTTTTGCAACTCGCTCTCCAGGTACAGGCCCGCCTCCACCGCAGCCTTCAGGAATTGCGGCTTCGAGACTTCCTCGAGCACGGCCAGTCCTGCGGCGCACATCAGCGGATTGCCGTTGAAGGTGCCGCCCTGGTCGCCGTGCTCGAAGCACGAGGCTTCCCTGGTCGCGAGCAGGGCGGCCAGCGGAACGCCGCCGCCGATGCCCTTGCCGAGCGTCATGATGTCGGGCTCGATGCCGGCATGCTCGTAGTGGAATAGCTTGCCGGTCCGGCCCATGCCGGTCTGGATCTCGTCGACGATCAGCAGCAGGCCGTGCGCTTTGGTCAGCGCGCGCAACTCCTGCAGAAATTGATCTGATGCCGGCCAGACACCGGCTTCGCCCTGGATCGGCTCCAGCATCACGGCGACCGTGTTGTCCGAGATCAGCGCCTTCACTGAATCGAGGTCGTTCAGCCGCGCTTTGCGGAAGCCCGAGACTTTCGGCTCGAACAGCGGCTCGAACGCCTTCTTGCCCGAGGCCGACATGGTGGCGAGCGTGCGGCCGTGAAAGCCACCCTCGAAGGTGATGATTTCGAACGCGCCGTTCTTGTGTTTGGCGCCGTATTTCCGCGCGAGCTTGATGGCGCCTTCATTGGCCTCCGCCCCGGAGTTGGCGAAGAAGACCTGGTCGAAACAGCTCTTCTCGACCAGCGCCTGCGCCAGTTTCAGGCTGGGACCGTTGTAGAAGGCGGGGCTTGGCGTCAGCAACAGCTTGGCCTGCGCCGCGAGGGCTTCGGCGACGACAACAGGCGAATGGCCGAGGCAGTTGACGGCCCATCCCTGCATGAAATCGAGATAGCGCTTGCCGGCATCGTCCCAGAGATAGGCGCCTTCGCCGCGGACGAACACGGCCTGCGGGCGGGCCGTGATGTTCATCAGCGCGTCGAAGGCAAGGGCAGCGTGGGTCATGTCGATCTCCTCTGGGGTTTTGTGGAAGGGGCGGGCCGAAACGCAAGAAGGCCGCACTTTTGAGGGTGCGGCCTTCTCGAAAACGTGGCTGAAAATCTAGCTAGTCAGCGTTGTCGTCGGACATGGCGCGCCCCATCATCGTCGCGGGAGCGACGACGCAGGCAGGCGCGGCGGGTGGTCCGGTTCAGCTTCATGGCGATGGCCCATACAGCCTGATGGCCGGCCGTGTCAAGCGAGCAAGGATCCGAGCGGGGATGATCAGAACCCCGCGACGCTGCCGTGCAGATCGTACTGGTCGGACCGCTCGATCTTCGCGGTGACGATCTCGCCGACCTTCAGCGGGCGGCGGCTCGACAGATAGACCGCGCCGTCGATCTGCGGCGCGTCGGCCTTTGAACGACCCTTTGCGACGGTCGGTCCGACTTCGTCGATGATGACCTGCTGCCTCGTGCCGACCTTGCGCTTGAGGCGGCGGGCAGAGATTTTCTGCTGCCGCGCCATCAGCGCGTTCCAGCGCTCCTGCTTGATCTCGTCGGGGACGACGCTTCCGATCGTGTTGGAGGCGGCACCGGCCACCGGCTCGTATTTGAAGCAGCCGAGCCGGTCGATCTCGGCTTCTTCGAGCCAGTCGAGCAGATAGGCGAAATCGGAATCGGTCTCGCCGGGGAAGCCGACGATGAAGGTCGAGCGCAGCGTCAGGTCAGGACATTCCTCGCGCCACTTCTTGATCCGCGCCAGCGTCTTTTCCTGCGCGGCCGGACGCTTCATCGCCTTCAGAACTTCGGGGCTGGCGTGCTGGAAGGGAATATCGAGATAGGGAAGGACCTTGCCTTCGGTCATCAGGCCGATGACCTCGTCGACATGCGGGTAGGGGTAGACGTATTGCAGCCGCACCCAGGCGCCGAGTTCGCCGAGCTCCTTGGCGAGGTCGAAGAATTTGGCGCGGACCTGGCGATCCTTCCATGGACTTTCGGCATATTTCACATCGACGCCATAGGCCGACGTGTCCTGCGAAATGACCAGCAATTCCTTGACGCCGGCACTGACCAGTTTCTCCGCCTCGCGCAGCACGTCGTTGGCCGGGCGCGACACCAGATCACCGCGCAGTTTCGGGATGATGCAGAAGCTGCAGCGGTTGTTGCAGCCTTCGGAAATCTTCAGGTACGCGTAGTGCCGCGGCGTCAGCTTGACGCCCTGCGGCGGCACCAGATCGAGATGCGGATTGTGCATCGGCGGCAGGGCGCGGTGCACCGCCTCCAGCACGCTCTCATATTGCTGCGGGCCCGTGATCGACAGCACGCCGGGATACGCCGCCTCGATCTGTTCGGGCTCGGCGCCCATGCAGCCGGTGACGATGACCTTGCCGTTCTCCGCCATGGCGTCACCGATGGCGCCGAGCGACTCCTGCTTGGCGCTGTCGAGGAAGCCGCAGGTGTTGACGATGACGATGTCGGCGCCATCGTGCTTGCGAGCGAGTTCATAGCCCTCGGCGCGTAGCCGGGTGATGATGCGCTCTGAATCGACCAGTGCCTTGGGACACCCAAGCGAAACAAAGCTGATCTTGGGCGCGGCGGCCTGTTGCATATCCAAATCTGCCTGATTGATGAGCACGAACTAGTCCCAATTGCCCACAATTACAAGACTTTGCGGGGCGGTCTTCCGTGCTAAGGAAGCCCTGCCGGGTTAAAGAGTTGATCGATGAGCGCTGAGTCGTCGCCGAAAATCGTCATTGTCGACGAAAGCCCGATCCGGGCCGCAATCCTGGAGGAGGGATTGCGGGAGGCCGGTTTTACCGGCGTCGTGCATATCAGCGAGATGCAGAGCCTGTTGGCGCGGATCTATGCGCTGGACCCCGACGTTATCCTGATCGACCTGGAAAACCCCAGCCGCGACGTGCTGGAACAGATGTTCCAGGTCAGCCGCGCCGTGCGGCGGCCGATCGCCATGTTCGTCGACCAGAGCGACGCCGCCTCGATCCAGGCCTCCGTCGATGCCGGCGTTTCCGCCTATATCGTCGACGGCCTGAAGAAGGAGCGGATCAAGCCGATCCTCGACCTCTGCATCTCCCGCTTCAACGCCTTCTCGAGGCTGCAGGACGAACTCGACCGCACCAAATCCGCGCTCGAGGAGCGCAAGGTTATCGACCGCGCCAAGGGCATCCTGATGAAGGTGAAGGGCCTCACCGAGGAGGAGGCCTATGTGCTGATGCGCTCCACCGCGATGCGCGAGAAAAAGAAGATCGGCGAGATCGCGCAGTCGATCCTGACCGCGTCGGAGTTGCTGAAATGACCACACCGCTGCATGTCGGATTCATTCCGCTGGTCGACGCCTCCGCGCTGATCATCGCCGTCGACAAGGGCTTTGCCGCCGCCGAGGGGCTCGATGTCACGCTGGTGCGGGAAGTGTCGTGGTCGAACGTCCGCGACAAGCTCAATATCGGCCTGTTCGACGCCGCGCATCTGCTGGCGCCGGTGGCGATCGCGTCCAGCCTCGGGCTCGGCCACGTCAAGGTGCCGATCGTGGCGCCGTTCAACCTCGGCCTCAACGGCAATGCGATCACGGTGTCGCCGGCGCTGCATGCCGCCATCATGGGCGAGATCGACGGCGATGCGCTCGATCCGATGGCGACCGCGCTGGCGCTCGCCCGGGTGGTCGCGAAGCGGCGCAAGAGCGGGGCGGATCCGCTGACCTTCGGCATGACGTTTCCGTTCTCGACGCATAACTACCAGCTCCGGTTCTGGATGGCGGCGGGCGGGGTCGACCCGGACGAGGATGTGCGGCTGGTGGTGCTGCCGCCGCCCTACATGGTGGACAGCCTCGCCAACGGCCAGGTCGATGCCTTCTGCGTCGGCGCGCCCTGGAATTCGATCGCGGTCGATCTCGGCATCGGCCACATCCTGCATTTCGTATCCGACATCCTGGTGCGCGCCGCCGAGAAGGTGCTCGCGGTACGGCAGAACTGGTCGGAGAAGAATCCGCAAGTGCTGGCGGCGCTGGTGCGTGCTGCCGCGAAGGCCGCCGATTTCATCGAGCGCCCCGAAAACCGTGCCGAGGCCGCACAGATCCTGGCCCGGCCCGAGCGGATCGGCGTCGATGCCGAGGTGGTCCAGCGCACCCTCGACGGCCGGCTGAAGGTGTCGCCCGACGGCAGCAGGCGCGAGAGCAGCCGCTATCTGCTGGTGGGCCGGGAAGGGGCTGGCAGGCCCGACCCGGCGCAGGCGGCCTGGCTCTATGCCCAGATGGTGCGCTGGGGCCAGACCGAGATGCGGCCGGATGCGCTGCTGACAGCGATGGGTGTGTTCAGGCCGGAGCTCTATGATGCCGCCATGGGACGTTCAAAAGGCGTCTCCGAGGCCCCCAGTGCCATCGGCGCCTTTGCCGGCCCGGCATTCGATCCGGCCGATATCGCGGGACATCTGGCGGCGTTCAAGATCGGCCGCTGGAAGGCTTGATCGCTACGGTCGACTGGTCTTGAAAACACCGGTTCCAGCGGGACGTTGACCAATCAAGGTTCCAACTGGCTCAAATCCGCTCGAATAAAAATACCGCTTCGGGCGGGAGACGGGGAATTTTCCCCTCAAATCAACCGGGGTCAGAGCGGCGGCATCGCTATTTCGGCCGATGCCTTGCATCCCGAACCGATCGATATTCCATATGCAGTCCATGCTGCGTTGGAGATCGACCATGCGCGAACTATCGGCGGAAGCCCGCCTGCACCTTTACGCACGTTCGTTGTCCCGCCGTTCCGGCACCGGCTTTCACACCGCGGCGCTCTACAGCGCGTTGGCGCTGATCGCCGCGATCGTGTTCGGCACGCTGTCGGTTCATCCGTTCTAGGATCAGATCTTCGTCTTGAAGGGCGCAACCGTAATCCCGGCATCCTTCAGCGCCTGACGCACGCTGCGTCCGATCTCGACCGCGCCCGGCGTATCGCCGTGAATGCAGACGGTGTCGGTGCGCATCTTGATCACCTTGCCGGTGACCGAAACCACCGCGCCGTCCTGCACCATCCGCACCACGCGGTCGGCGATCTCCTTCGCATCGTGCAGCACGGCGCCCGGCTTCTTGCGCGACACCAGCGAGCCATTGTCCTCATAGGCGCGGTCCGCGAACACCTCGTGCACCATCGGCAGGTTGGCGGCTTCGCCCGCCTGGACCAGTTTTGAATTGGCGAGCACCACGAAAATCAGGTTGGGATCGACCGCCTTGATGCCGTTGGCGATCGCCTTCGCGGTCATGTCGTCCTCGCAGGCGACGTTGGAGATCGCACCGTGCGCCTTGACGTGGGTGACCTTGTAGCCGGCCGCGGTCGCAATCGCCTGCAACGCGCCGATCTGGTAGGCGATCAGGTTCTCGATCTCCGACGACTTCAAACCAGGCATCGGCCGCCGGCCAAAACCGTGCAGGTCGCGATATCCCGGGTGCGCGCCGACGCTGACGCCGCGCGCTTTCGCAAGCTCGACCGTGTGACGCATAATGTCGGGATCGCCGGCATGAAAGCCGCAGGCGACGTTCACTGATGTCGCCAGTTCGATCATCGCGGCGTCATTGCCCATTTCCCACGCGCCGAATCCTTCGCCGAGATCGCAATTGAGGTCGATGCTTGTCATGCTGTTGGTCCCGCTTCTCGTGGGTGGTTTTTTGGCTGCTCAGTCCGGCCCCGCGATGTCGGCTGCGGCGTGCCAGGTTCCGGCGTCGATGGCGTTGACGGCGTGGCCGGCGACATTGGCATCGTGCAGCGCCTCGATATTGAGATCAACGCTTTCGATGGCGCGCAGCCGATCGGGCAGGGTGCGCAGCATACTAGCGAATTTGCGCGCCTCGGCCTGCGCTTCCGCCATGCTGACGGCGTGAAACCGAAAGCCGCGGCCGGCGGGGGTCTGCGCCAGCCGCCCAAGGTCGGCGGAAATCACGGTCGCGATCTTGGGATAGCCGCCGCTGGTACCGCGATCCGGCATCAGCACGATCGGCTGGCCCATGCCGGGCACCTGCAGGCTGCCGTTGACGGTGCCATCGGAAACGATGTTGTGGCCGTGCAGATGCTTGAGCACGGGGCCTTCGAGCCGGTAGCCCATGCGGTCGCTGGTCGCCGAAACCTTCCATTCGCTGTCGACGAACAGTTTTTTGGTCTCGTCGGAGAATTCGTCGTCCTGCGGCCCCCAGACCAAGCGGATCGGGGCGTCGGATACCGACGGCAGTTCGATCCGCCGTTCCGGCGCGCCGCTGGCGGCCTTCGTCTGCAGTTCGTCGCCCGCCTGCAGCGGACGCGGATAGGGACTGCCGAGGCCGGCGCGGGCGTTCACCGAGAGGCTGCCGAATATCGGTTCGCCGGCAATGCCGCCTTCGAGCGCGAGATAGCTGAACGCGCCGCCGCGAGCGAAGCCGAGCGTCAGCGTCTCGCCATCGGCGAGCGTGGCCGACGTATCCGGCGCCATCGCGCGCCCGGCGATATCGGCACTGCGCGGAGCCCCCGCCAGCGCGACGCGCACCGCGCTGCCGCGGGCGGTGAATTTGGCGCCGAACGGACCGACTTCGACGGCCGCGGCGAAGGGCGCGTTGCCGAGCAGCGTGTTCGCGGCCGCCAGCGCCAGCCGGTCCATCGCGCCGCTCGGCACCAGGCCATAGCGCTGCGAGCCCGGACGTCCGCCGTCCTGTATCGAACTTGCCGGGCCGATCGATGCGATGACGAGCTTGCTCATGGGGCGATCTGCTCGGCAATGAATTCGCCTGATGCGGCGGCACGGTCCTGCTCGGCGAACGTCTTGGCATCGACAGGCGTGAAGGTGACGTTGTCGCCGGGCTCGAGCAGGAAGATCGGATCGCGATGCAACTGGTAGGTGCGGACCGCCGTCCGCCCCAGGAGATGCCAGCCACTCGGGCCGGCCAGGCATTGCACGCCGGTCTGCACGCCGCCGATCGAGATGGTTCCGGCCGGCGTCAGCAGGCGCGGATTCTGCCGCCGCGGCATGTGCAGGGATTCCGCAAGCCCGCTCAGATAGGACCAGCCGGGCGTGAAGCCGATCATGGCCACCCGGTAATCGCCGGCGACATGCCGCGCCACGATGTCGTCGGGCGTCGTGTTAAGGCTCTTGGCGACGTCCTCCAGGTCGATGCCGTGCTCGCCGCCATAGACCACCGGAATGCGCCAGCGCCGGCTCCTGGTCGTCGCGGGCACCGGGCGCTGCGCGAGCGCGAGAAGCTTCTCGCCGAGATCTTCGAAATCGATCTGCACGGGATCGTAATGCACCAGCAGCGAGCGATAGGTCGGCACCGTCTCGGTGATCCCCTCGACGGGCTCGGCGGTCAGCACGCGGTCGAGAGCCAGTACCCGCCGGTTGGCGGCATCGTCGATGCTGCGGCTGAATTCCACCGTGATGGCGCTGTCGCCACTCGGCAAAAGGCGGGGCGGGGGGAGCGTGGCGGCCATGGCCTCTAAACTGTCATGCAGCGTCTGTGCGGCTCAACAGTAGCGCCTTTTGGGCCGGAGTGGAATTCGCTTCAAACGAAATCAGCAAGTAAGTTCAATAAATTAATCTGCATGCCCATGATAAGATGTTGTGATCGCAGCGCCGCTTGCGGGCCCTTGACGCGATGCCCGCGCCCCGCAAGATGCGCTACCTTTCATCCATCCTGTCCGGAGCCTGCTTTCCAGATGTCCCTGTCCCCCGAAGCCCTCGCAACCCTATCAGGCGTGTCCACCGCCACCATCACCACCGTTCTGCTCAAGAAGGGCCTGCGAAACGTCTGGATGCGCGGCACCAGGCCGCTGCGGCCCGGACAGCCACGGCTGGTCGGCCCGGCCTTTACGCTGCGCTTCGTGCCCGCGCGCGAGGATCTCGCCACGCCAGAGTCGTGGTCGTCGCCGATCTCGACCCGCACCGCGATTGAGGCCATGCCGAAGGGTTGCATCGCCGTGGTCGACGCCATGGGCGTCACCGACGCCGGCATCTTCGGCGACATCCTCTGCGCGCGCATGGTCAAGCGCGGCGTGGCCGCGCTGATCACCGATGGCGTGGTGCGCGACGTCGAAGGCGTGCTCGGCACCAATCTCCCGGTCTGGTGCGACGGCTTCGCCGCGCCGCCGTCGGTCGCGGGCCTGACCTTCGTCGGCTGGGGCGAACCGATCGGTTGCGGCGGGGTCGCCGTGTTTCCGAACGACATCGTCGTTGCCGACCAGGACGGTGCCGTGCTGATCCCGCAGGCGTCGCTCGATCACGTGCTGGCCGAAGGGCCGGAGCAGGAACGAATGGAAGCCTGGATCGTCAACGAGGTGAACAACGGCGCGGCGTTGCCCGGCCTCTATCCGATGAACGCCGAGACCAAGGCACGCTACGCGGCTTCGAAGAAGTAACAACAACGAGCAGAGGCAACCTCATGGAAATCTATCTCGCTGGCTCCCGGCCGACGCGCCGCGCGCCCTCGGATTATTTCACCGGCACGGTGCTGCAGGATCCGATCATCCAGACCGAGGCGCCGGCGCGGCTCGCGTCGACCCGCGTCTCGTTCGAACCGGGCGCGCGCACGGCCTGGCACACGCATCCCCTGGGGCAGACGCTGTACGTCATATCAGGCGTTGGCCGGGTGCAGACCAAGGGCGGACCGATCCAGGAAATCCGGCCTGGCGACGTCGTCTGGATTCCGCCGGGCGAGAAGCACTGGCACGGCGCGTCGCCGACCAACGCCATGACCCACATCGCGATGCAGGAATCGCTCGACGGCAGTCACATTACCTGGATGGAGCATGTGACCGACGCGGAGTATTCGGCGAAGGTCGGCTGACCCCCCGCCTGTTCACACCCGCTGCGCGGTCCAGGTACCGGAGCACAGGGCGGCGCGCCATGTGCCCGAGCCTGACGTGCCGTTGAGAATGCCGGAGCCTGTCGCGCGCTTGATGCCGCTTGCGAGGGTGACGCGGATCGCCCCGGCATCGGCGACGCGGCCCGATGCTGTTACAGCGGCTGTGTTGGAGGCGACCTGACCGTTGCTGATCTCGATCGACACCGATGCGCTGCTGAATCGCGTGAGGCCGTTGACGCCGGTCAGTTGACGCGGGTCCAGGTCTGGCCGCCGCAGAACATGCCGCCGAAGGCGCAGCCCTGAACGCGCAGGGTGTCGCTGCCTTTCAGCGCGATGGTGGAGTCGTACGCGCTGCCGCTGTTCGGATCGAGAATCCGGCCGCTCCACTTGTCCTTGCCGGGCCTCATGTTGATCAAGACCTGCTCGCCGTTCTGGTTCGACTTCCTGTCGACGGCGTAGCCGCAGAGGTTGGGACCGCACTGCTCGATCCGCACCTTGCCTTCCTTCTCCTCCGTCAGCCACACGCCGAGCGGGGAGTTGGTGGCGACAGGCGTTGAAGTGGCAGGGGCAGCGGCCTGCTTCTGTTGCGGTGGCAATGGCGCTGGAGCGGGAGCAGGTGGTGCCGCCGGAGCGGCGGTTTGCGGAGCCTGAGGAACGGCTGGCGCAGCAGGCGGCGTCGGCGCGACGGCCTCAGCCGGTGTAGCGGCCGCGGTGGCGGTTGACGGCGGCGCTGTCGCAGCGGCCGGCGCGCCCGGAACTGGAGCGGCAGGTGGCGGCGGAGCCGCGGGCACGGCCGCCTGCTCAGCCGGCGCCGGCGCGGCGGGGGGCGCAGTGTCGGGTGCAGCCTGCGGCGGGGTTTTCGCATGTTGCGGGACCTTCCGGCTCGGACGATCGAGGTCGCCTTCCTCGCCGCGCACGCGCTTCTTCTTGCCGGTGTTGTCGTAGACCCCGGGAATGGACACGGTGCCGCGATCGGGATCGATCGTGATGGTGCGGCCGTTGTACTCAAAACTGTACTGCGCCTGCGCGGCGGTGACGGCGCTCGCCAGCAAAAGCGCGGCGATAGCGAGGCACTTCTTCATTATGACCCTCCTGAGCAGGGAACCCCATCCCGGAAGCTAGTAAGCAGCAATAGCTTCAACCAGCGTGATCCAGATCACTTTCAAACTATGAGTCGTGCGCTAGCGGCTTCGGTTCAAACGCGTGCCTGCAGATTAAATTGGCGTCCGCACGCGGTCAATTTCCCAACCAAACCAGCCTTTTCCGGGTGGACGCGCGTGCGGCTTCTCGACAAACGAAATGGATGACATCCTCACAGCGATGGCCGCGGATCCAGACCAGATCGCCACGCCGTGCCAGCCGGAGAAATGAGCCGTGACCATCTCGCTTCACGAGGCTTCCGTCGGCGTGTTCGTGCCGTATCTCGAAAATCTCGCCGGTCTGCTCGACAAGGCGGCAGCCGATGCGGAGGCCCGCAAGTTCGATCCGGCCGTGCTTCTGAACATGCGGCTTGCGCCCACGATGTACAATCTGAAGCAGCAGGTCGGAGAGGCCAACCGGCACGCCATCGTTGCCTGCGCCCTCCTGGCTGGACGTGTACCTCATATCTTTTCAGATGCCGAGCCTGACATCACCGAGCTCAAGGCGCGGATTTCGGCGACGATCGGGTTCGCCCAAGCTCTGCCGCGCGCCGAGATCGACGCCGCGGCCGACAAGGAAGTGGCGTTCACGTTCAAGAATGGCAGCCAGCGCAAATTCACCGGAAAATCACTGCTGCTGACGTTCAGCGTCCCGCAGTTCTTCTTTCATGTCACGACGGCCTACGACATCCTGCGTCACGCCGGCGTCGATCTTGCCAAGAAGGACTTTTTGGGACCGCCTGGATAGCATCCAGCGTTAGACCGTGTGTCCGGTCATTTCGCTCTTCAACTGCTCGAAGCGCCGGCGCGCGTCGCTTTCGCGGGCGTCGACCATCTGGATTGCGGCGTCTCTTGACATCGGGCCGGTCACCAGCGGCGTGGAATTCTCTCCGATGGTCTCGTCGACATAGTAGACGCCATTGTCAAGCCGGACGCTCCATTTGAAGCGGATGGCGGCCATCGGGCCCGGCCCGAACTTGGCGTAGCCATGAGCTTCGATCGGAAGAGGGGGCGCGGGAACGGGCGGAGGGGTCGCGGGCTTTGGCTCAGCGACCACGGTTTTGACGGGAGCGCGACGGGATTCCGCCCGGTCGAGAATGCTGGCGATGGTTGCCAAGGCATGGTCGGTTGGGTCGCTTTGCATCACGATTCAGCCTCCGGATCGAGCCGTCTGCGGAATCAGTGCCGCCCCCGGCTCTCACTTGCTTCCGAGGAAAGCGGCGCTTTGTCAATCCGTGGCTTTTTTGGGGCGGAATTAGGCGCTCACCGGCGGTATCTTGTTCCTCCAGGGCCGCTCCTGCTCGAGCTGGCCGGCCAGGCGGAACAAGGTAGCCTCATCGCCGAACCTGGCGGAGAACATCATGCCGAGCGGTAGTCCCGCTCTGTTCCACGCCAATGGCACCGACATCGCCGGCTGCCCGGACATGTTGAACATCGATGTGCCCGGCATATAGCGGCGCAGGATCGGGGCAATGTGGGAGAGGTCGTTCGACATGGTGTCGATCTCGCCGATGCGCAGCGGCGGCGCGCACAACGTCGGACACAGGAAGACATCGCAGCCCTCGAAGAAGTCTGCCAGCGTGCGCGAGATCTGGAACGCGGCAAGCTGTGCGGCGACGTAGTCGGTAGCTGGGGTCTTCCTGGCGTTGTGAGACTGTGCCAGCGTCAGGATCTCGAGATCCTTATCCGTCACCTCCCGACCAAGCCTCTGCTCGATCAAGCGCACCGTCAGCGCGGTGTTGGTGCCGACGATCGTCGTAATCGTCGCGGCGGGATCGGCGGGAAGCCCGGGCGCGCGTTCCTCGACGTGATGGCCAAGCCCCGCCAGCAGGCTTGCGGTCTCGCGCACCGCTGCCGCGATTTCCGGATCGATGGCGTCGCCATAGGGCGACTTGTCCGTGAAGGAGATGCGGAGCCGGCCGGGCTCGCGGCCAACCTCCTGCGAGAACGGCCGCTCCGGCGGTGGCGCGACGTAGGGGCTCGACGGTTCGGGGCCGTGGAGCGCATCCATCATGACCGCGCTGTCGCGCACGCTGATGCTGACGACGTGGCCGCAGGCAAATCCGCCCCAGCCTTCGCCGCGATCGGGACCGAGCGGGTTGCGCGCGCGGGTCGGCTTCAGGCCGAACACGCCGGATGCGGAAGCGGGAATCCGGATCGAGCCGCCGCCGTCGCTGGCGTGCGCGACGGGCAGGATGCGGGCGGCAACCGCGGCCGCCGCGCCCCCGGACGAGCCGCCGGAGGAATGCTCGAGATTCCAGGGGTTGCGGGTTGGCCCGAACAGCCGTGATTCCGTCGTCGGCATCAGGCCGAATTCGGGGCTGGAGGTCTTGCCGAAGATCGACACACCGGTATCGAGGAAACGCTGGGCCAGCGTGCCGGTGTGGTCGGCGACGAAATCCTTCAGCACCGTGGCGCCCGAGGTGGTGCGCGTGCCTTCGAGCAGATCGAGATCCTTCAGCAGGAACGGCACGCCGGTGAAGGGACCGTCGGGCAGGCCACGTTCGATCTGGCGCCCGGCATAGTCGTAGTGCTTGACGACGACGGCGTTGATCTGCGGATCGACCTTCGCGGTGCGGGCAATCGCCTCGTCGAGCAATTCCCTGGCCGAGACCTGTTTCCTGCGAACCAGTTCGGCCAGTCCGACCGCGTCGTAATCGCCGTATTCCTTGAAGGCCATGCACACACCTCGCTTGCCGGCCGGTCGCCAGACCGGCCGCGTCCACGCTCAGTGACGGACTGACTTAGCCGAGTACGTCCTGATTGATCACGTTCTGGCGCACGGGGTCGCCGTCGAGCACGCTCAGAATATTGCGGGCGGTCTGCTCGCTCATCCTGTCCACGGCTTCGACCGTGACGCCCGCGACGTGCGGCGCCATGATGACGTTCGGCAGCGCGAACAGCGCATGGCCGGCCGGCGGCGGCTCCTGCTCGAAAACGTCGAGACCTGCGCCGGCAAGCTTGCGCGACGTCAGCGCGGCATGCAGGGCGGCCTCGTCGACGATTCCGCCGCGCGCCGTGTTGATGAGAAAGGCCGTCGGCTTCACGCGCTTCAGCCGGTCAGCATTGAACATGCCGATGGTCTCCGGCGTCTTCGGACAGTGGATGCTGACGAAGTCGGCGCGGGGCAGGGCGGCATCGAGATCGGAAACCGGCTCGCAGCCGGCAGCCTTGATGTCGGCGGCGGGCTTGTAGGGGTCGTACACCAGGACATTCATTTCCATGGCGAGGCAGCGCTTGGCGGTGCGGCTGCCGATGCGGCCGAAGCCAACAATCACGATGGTCTTGCCGAAGAGGTCGTAGGGCAGCATGCCGAGCCGATCAGGCCATCTGTTGTCCCTGACCAGCGAATGCATCTCGGTCGCACGCTTGGCCAGCGTCAGCATCATGAACAGCGCGCATTCGGCGACCGAGGGCGAATTGGCCGTGCCGGCCACCATCAGCGGGACGTTGCGGCGGCTGAGGGCGGGGACGTCGACCGCGTCGAAGCCTACCCCGATCCGGGTCACCACCAACATGTCCCTGGAAGAATCGAGCTCAGGTTCGCCGAAGCGGGTGCCGCCGAGGGCGACGCCATGGACCGGCGCGTGCTCCTTCAGCTTGGCGTTGAAGTCCGCCTGCGAAATCATGTTGGGAAATTCGACGAGCTCAATGTCGTCGCGCGCGTGCAGCAATTTTCTTCCCTGCTGCGACATCGATTCAGTGACGAAGATTTTCTTCTTGTTGGTAGCCATTTCCTGCCCTTGGATCTCGCTCATGCGCCGTCAAAGGACAACGCCGGTCACCTCGTTTAGCAGGTGCATATTGTTGAGGTCCACAGCCAATCGGAGCGGGCCGCCATCCTGCGCGCCGGCATTGGGATTGACCCGGCCGCAGACCTGGGCACCTTCCAGCGTAAAGTAGATCAGCGTCTCCATTCCCATCGGCTCGGTGACATCGAGCACGGTTTCGAAGCTCTCCACGCCGGGTTCGGGGTGCACCTTGGCCTCGGTGACGTGCTCGGGCCGCAGCCCCAGCAGCAATTTCTCCGTCCGCGGAATGCCCTGATACCGCGCAGCGCGGGCCGGCGGCAGCGGGAAGGCGATGCGGTCGGTCAGCCGCACGTGCAGCTTGCCGGCGACATCCTCCAGCCGGCACGGGATGAAATTCATCGCCGGCGAGCCGATGAAGCTGGCGACGAATTTTGTTGCCGGCTTGTGGTAAAGCTCGTTCGGCGTGCCGATCTGTTCGATCCGGCCATGGTTCATCACCACGACGCGGTCGGCCAGCGTCATCGCCTCCACCTGGTCGTGCGTGACGTAGACCGTGGTGGTGCGAACCTTCTGGTGAACCTTCTTGATCTCGATGCGCATCTGTACGCGCAGCTTGGCGTCGAGGTTGGAGAGCGGCTCGTCGAACAGGAACACTTTCGGATTGCGCACGATGGCGCGGCCCATCGCGACGCGCTGGCGCTGGCCGCCCGACAATTGCTTCGGCTTGCGATCGACGAGCTCGACGATGTCGAGCATGCGGGCGGCCTCGTCGATGCGGCTCTTGATCTCGGCCTTCGGGTAGCGCTTGAGGCGCAAGCCGAACGACATGTTCTCCGCAACCGTCATGTGGGGGTAGAGCGCGTAGTTCTGAAACACCATCGCGATATCGCGATCCTTCGGCGGCACATCGTTGACGACGTCGCCGCCGATCATGATGTCGCCGTCGGAGATATCCTCCAGGCCGGCAATCATACGCAGCGTGGTCGATTTGCCGCAGCCCGACGGTCCCACCAGCACGACAAACTCATGGTCGGCGATGTCGAGATCGATGCCGCGCACCGCCTCGACCTCGTCATAGCGCTTAACGACCTTGCGCAACGTCACGTCAGCCATGAGATCAACCCTTTGTCGCGCCGGCGGTCAGGCCGGCAATGTAATAGTCCATCAGGAAGGCGTAGATGATCAGGGGCGGCGCCGCGCCGAGCAGGGCGCCGGTCATGATCTGTCCCCAGTTGAACACGTCGCCCTTGATCAGCGTGGTGATGATGCCGACCGGCAGAACGAGTTGGTCGGTCGAGGTCGTGAACACCAGCGGATAGAGGAATTGCGCCCATGAAACCGTGAAGGCGAAGATGGTCGCGGCGATGATCCCCGGCAGCGCCACCGGAATGAAGATGCGCGTCAGCGTCTGGAACCAGGAGGCACCGTCGATGATGGCGGCTTCATCCAGCTCCTTCGGAATCGAGGCGAAGTAACCGATCATGATCCAGGTGCAGAACGGCACCGTCAGCGTCGGATAGATGAAGAGCAGGACGTACCAGCGATTGATCAGCTGGATGCCGGTCCAGTCGCCGAACTGGGCGAACACCTTGAACAACGGAATGAACAACAGGCTGTCGGGGATCAGGTAGGTCAGGAACACGCCGGTCGCCAGCGTCGCCGAGCCCCAGAACCGCATCCGTGCCAGCGCGAACGCCGCGGGAACGCTGATCAGCATGGTGATGGTGACCACGAAGATCGAGACCAGGGCGGAATTCCAGAAAAACCGGAGAAACTGGTTGGAGGTCAGCAGCCCGACGTAGTTGTCCAGCGTCGGGTGAAAGACCCACCAGGGATTTGTCGCCGCTGATATTTCCGCGCTGCTCTTGAGCGAGGTAATGAGCATGTAAAGCGGCGGCACCAGCGAGAAGATCGCAAACAGCGTGAGAAAGAAATACGACCATCGCAGCGCCCAGGTGCGGTCGCGGCTCATGCTGCCATACTTGACCTTGCGGGTCGGTGCGGCCTTGTCGATCGTGACTGTGCTCATCAGGATTCATTCCCGCGCTTGTTGACGTCCCGCAGGATGAAGATCGCCGCGACCGCCAGGATCGGCACCATGAACAGGGAGACGCTGGCGCCGAGCGGGATATCGCTGCCCTCGATGCCGACGCGGAAGGCCCAGGTGGCAAAGATATGGGTACGGTCGAGCGGGCCGCCCGCGGTCAGAATTCGCACGATGTCGAAATTCGCGAAGGTTACGATCAGCGAGAACAGCGTCGTGATCGCGATGATGTTGCGCATCATCGGCAAGGTCACGTACCAGATCCGCTGCCACCAGTTCGCGCCGTCGATCGCAGCCGCTTCGTAAAGCTGGTCAGGCACCGATTTGAGGGATGCGAGGTACATGATCATGAAGAACGGTGCGCCAACCCATATGTTGACCAGAATGACGGAGAAGCGCGCCCAACCGGCGTCACCCGTCCAGGGGATCGGTCCGATGCCGAAGAACGACAGCGTGTAGTTGAAGGCGCTGTAGGACGGGTCGAACAGCCACAGCCACGCGAGCGTGCTCATGGCCGGAGGAATGACCCACGGCACCAGCAGCATGCCGCGCCATTTGCGCTGTCCCTTGGCGGGGATGTTGTGAACGAAGTGCGCGACGATGAAGCCGATCAGCGCCTTGAAGATGACGGCCGAGATCGCGAAGATGCAGGACTGCTTGACGACCAGCCAGAAGGTGTCGCGCTTGAACAGGAATTCAAAATTGCCGAAGCCGATGAAGCGCTGCATCGACTTGTTGAGCGTGGCAAGATGAATTGAGTAGAAGGCGGGGTAGATCACCAGCAGCGCGATGAGCAGGATCAGCGGCAGTGTCATCAGGAATGCCGCGACCGATTTGCGCTTCAACGTCTTGTGCAGACTGGAACGCCTTCGTGCCGGCCGTACTGCGCCCGCACTTTCCGGCCGCAATGCCACATCAGCCATGATGCACCTTCCTCACGCAATTTATTGTCGGTTGAGGTGCGCCCAAGACCGACCTTTCGGCGGCTCTTGTTGCGCCTGGAAGAAACGGATTCGCCGCAACGCCATGTGCGTTGCGGCGATACGTCTCGTTCCTAGCTTCGCATGAAGCCTTCGCACTCGCCTTCGGCCCAGGCGAGCGTCTTTTCCATCGCTTCGCCCTGGTGGTAGCGCAGACACATCTTGGTCAGCGTCGCCTGCGCATAGATCTGCTGCGCGATCTTGGGCGGCGCCGGCGACGCGGCGATCGACAGCGTCTGGTGCTTGTAGGGGTTCGGATAGTGGTAGAGCGTGCCCTTCGGCGGCCCTTCCTCCTGCCAGACCTTCAATGTGGTCAGTTTCTCATAGGCCGGCAAATCATAGCCGCCGCTGGCGTTGACCATCTTCTCGATCGCGGCCGGCTTCGATAGCGCCACCAACAGTTTCTTCGCGGCCTCCTTGTTCTTGGAGAAATTCCAGATGCTCCAGAAATAGGGCAGGTAGGGCGCGAAGCGGCCTTTCGGACCGGCCGGGAAGCCATGGGTCCAGCATTGCTCGGCGACTTGCGGTGCGTCGCGCTTGGCAACGGCCCAGGCGCTCGGCGGGTTCATGATCATGGCGCCCTTGCCGGAGACCAGCCACTTGTTGTTGGACGCGTCGTCCCACGCCGCCACATCCGGCGGCAGGAAGGAGATCAGCTTCTTGTAATACTCGAGCGCCTGACGGACCGCGTCGGTCTTGACGGTAAGGTTGCCCTTGGCGTCGACCAGTTGAGCGCCGAACGACAGGAAGATCGCGCCTGCGGTATCGACGTTATCAGTGGTTTCACCCAGGCCGATGCCGAAGGGAACACCAGCCTTGTGGCAGGCTTCAGCAGCTTTCAGGAACGTATCGAGCGTCCAGTTATCGGCTTTCGGTTCGGCGCCGGCCGGATACATGGCCTGCACGTCGATGCCGGCGTGCTTCTTCATCAGATCGATGCGCGAGCACGGCCCCTTGATCTGGCTGCCGACACAGGCGGGAACGCCGAGCCACTTGTCGCCCGAAGTGCCGAGATACTTGACCGTGCCGTTGACCTCGCCGTTCTCGGCGATGATCGGGCCCATCAGGTCCTTGACGTCTTCCAGTTGCTCGGCATTGGAATGGGCCCACCATGTCGGCATCGCGAAGATGTCATGGCCGGACTTGGCTTGCGCTTCGGCTGCGATGGTCAAGAGGTTCTTGTTGCCCTGGCTCGGGATGTAATCGATCGTAACCTCGACCTTCTCCTTCTCAGCCCATTCATTGACCAGATCGGTCGAGGCCTTGTTGGCGCCGGGAACCCAGTGGTCCCAGAAACCGATCGAGAGCTTGCCTGCGGCATGGGCGCCGCGCACATAAGGAGCAGTGATAAGGGCTGCGGATGTTAGCGCAGTCGCAGCAACAAATTGTCGGCGAGAAAGCTTCCTGCGGGACATGGGCGTTTCCTCTTTGCTGAGCCTGATTTTGCTCATTGTTTTTCGTCTCCATCCGGCGGGAGCCGCATCGAGGCGGTGGCCAGCAGAGATTTTGTAGTTGGATCAGACCAGAATTGTTTGCGTCTGTCGAGAATACACATCGCCGCTGTCATTGAACTAACGTTGCGTGCAAATTTTGGGCAGCGGGCGCGATGCTGTTGCGTCATAAGGGATCGTAAATAATCGGGTCGGCAATATTGCGCCGCACACTTATGCGGCGGTCTCGCTGGGGTGGGTGTGCGCTCGCGCCGCAGCCGGACTGTCCTGCGCAAACGCCTGCGCGCTTCGGGGTGAAAGTTGCCGGCCACGGAACCGAGGCGGCGCGATGGTGGACGAGTTTGGGAAGGAGACGATAGTTTAGCTCACAAAGGATTCTCGGCGAGCTAAGCAGATCGCGCGGCATATTTCTCGATGGATCACGGAGACCGGATAATGACTCGTCCTCAGCAAATTGCGCCGAACCCATCGCGATTGCTTGTTGCGCTCGCCGCGATCGTCATGCTGGCCGCGGGAGCACCGGCAAGCGCGCAGGGCCTGGTGCAGGGCGTGCAGCAGGGGGCACGCGAGGGCAACAAGGCTGCCGGTCCGGTCGGCGGCGTGCTGGGCGGTGCGATCGGCGGCGTCGTCGGCGTGGTCACCGGCGTTACCGGTGTCCTGACCGGGGGCAACAACAATAACAACGGCAGCAAGGGCGGGCAGGCGCCGGCGGCCAAGGAAGCCAAGCAGGGCGAGGCTCCCAAGCAGGCCGAGACATCCAAGCAAGGTGACACGTCCAGACAAGGCGAGGCAGCGAAGCCTTCGAAGGCAGGCAAAGCGACAAAGACCGCCAAGGCGCAACAGCCGCAGCCGGCCGTCCTCACCCAGGCCGGTGTGCCGCAACTGACGGCCGAGCAGATCGTGGCCAACAGCGACGCCAATATCGAGCGGATCAAGAAGGAGCTGAACCTGACGCCCGAGCAGGAAAAGCACTGGGCGGGCTTCAATAGTGCGATGCACTATCTCGGCAACAACGGCGCCGACCGCCTCAACCTCCGGGTTGCCCGCGCCAAGCGCGACCCTCCCGATGACATCATCGAGCAGATGCGAAATGAGGCACAATTCCTGAACGACCGGGCGGTCGATCAGCGCAATGTGGCGGATGCGGCCGAGCCGCTATTTTCCAGCCTCGACGACAAGCAGAGGGTGGTCTTCATCCAGGAGATGGTGAAGCTGAGCCACGAGCGCGGCCTCGACTAGGACCTGCCTTCGGTTCTGAATGCATCAGCACCGCCACGCTAGATCGTTGTTTTGGTAGATCTTCTTTACGGCGAACCAGCGACCGTTCCGTGTAATGGCTTAGCCAGCGGCCGGAGCGAATAGCCGGGTACGCATGCCCTGGGGTAGGTTGAAAGGCGAGGGCACCCGGCTACTCTGCCGCAGCGGCGCGGCTCCCCCAATCTCACTGCAATGATGGAGGAACCCTGACGGTCCAGCGCCGTAGTTGTGGCTGACTTGCGGCGTTGTCGGGAACTTGCCTTTTTGCACCCGCAGTGTTGCGGCACAACATCAGGTGGAGCACGGCGCATCAGGCCTTCGGGAAATTCAGTTCGACGCCGACGCCGTCGGGGTCATAGAGGAAAAACTGGGTATCGCCGGTCCGCGGCACGATGCTCTCGCGGAATTTGATGCCCTTTGACTGCAGGCGCTTGCGCATGCCCTCGACGTCGCTTGCCGCGAAGGCGATGTGGTCGAACCTGCCGGTATCCTCGTACTTCCGCTCGGTGCCGCGCACCACGATGCCCTCGCGCGGTTTGCGCGTGCCCATCAGGTGCACCGTGGCGGTGCCGCCGGAATAGAGCCAGTAACCGGGGAAATCGAGCGGCGGCCGGTCGCCGTTCTCCAGCCCGAGCACATCGCAGTAGAAATCTTTGGAGGCCTCGAGATCGGCGGGTTCGATGGTGAAGTGCTGCAGTCCGGCAAGTCCCATGGTCGTTCTCTCCTAGACGAAGCTGAGGTCGGTCTCGACGCCCATCATCCAGGCGCCAACGGTTTCGAAATGCCTGATCTGACCCTGCAGCTGCTGCGTCACGGTATGAATGTCGCGGAAGCGGCGCTCCAGCGGATGATCCTCGAAGATCGCGGTAGCGCCGGCGGCATTGTAGGCGAAGTCGACCGCTTCACGGGCCTTGTGAATGGCGTTGGTCGAGGCCATGCGGATGTTCATGCGCTGCGCCACCGTGATCGTTGCGCCGGCCTTGAGGTCTTTCCAGGTATCGGCCATCGACTGCAGCACGTAGCCGCGGGCGGCGCGGAGATTGACCTCGGCCTGGGCGAGGTTGCTCTGAACCACGGCGTTGTCCCGCAACGACACCCTTGCGCCGCGCGGCACCTTGTTGCGCATCGTCTCGACGAAATTATCGAGCGCCGTGCGGGCGATGCCGCAGGCAACGCCGGCAAAGCCCATCTGGTAGCAGGTGTGGTTGCTCATCCGGTAGAGCGGGCCGCGCTCGCGGCATTCCCGGTCGAACTCGCGGGTGATGGAATGGTCCTCGCGCACGAAGAGATCGTTGAGCGCGAACTGGTCGCTGGCGGTGCCGCGCAGGCCAACGGTGTTCCAGATATCGGTCCACTCGACGTCTTCGGCGCGGACCAGCATGGTGCGCTCGAGCGGGACGCCGTTGACGTCCGATTTGGGCGATCCGTCAGCCGCGTAGATCGGGCAGTGTGCGCCGAGCCAGGTCGCATGCCGGCCGCCTGACGCAAATGACCAGACGCCCGTCACCCGGTAGCCACCCTCGCATTCAACCGCTCGGACCCTCGGGCCGGGCCCCCAGGCCAGCACCGCGCGCGGGTCGCCAAAAATGGCCCTCGCTACCGGCAGGCCCAGATAGGCCGCCGACATCGCGCAACCGCCGGCCTGGCTGAGGCACCAGGCCGTGGAAGCATCAGCCTTGGCAATGGTTTCGATGACGTGGAAGAATGTGATGGGGTCGGCTTCGATGCCGCCGGTCGCGCGGGGCAGCAGCAGACGGAATAACTGCGCGTCGTGCAGCTTGTCGAGCAGTGCGGGCGGCAGCCGGCGCGCGGTCTCGATGTCGTCGGAAGCTGCCGCGACATCAGCGTGGATGGCCTCGGCGCGGGCAATCACGGCCAGGTCGCCCGCGAGATCGGCAGAGTTTGCGATCGCTGTGTTCAAGGCCATGTCTGCCGGTCCGTCACATCCAGTGTGCCGCTGATTGGCGGAAAAACTATCGTGCCATCGCCGCGATCGGCAAGTGCTCGGCGACGCGGAGCACGTCTGCGCCATCGCGACTTCGTGCCGCTATGCACAATGGCGCCGGAGCCTGCTTCGGATTTCTGGTGGGGACGTTGCGGTGCACGCGCCCACTTCGTTAGGATTTTGCGATAGCTTGCGAGTTCAGGGGATCGATCCGGGACAGGACGCGCAGGATGCAAGAGAAGCGAAAATATCCGCGAACGGAGGTCGAGGAAGCAGCCTATGTTTCGTCGCAAGGTTCCGTGATGCCGTGCGTGGTGCGGAACATCTCGCGCGAGGGAGCCGCGATCGACGTGGAGAATCCGGCGTTCGTCCCGCAGCAATTTCGCCTGGTGATGGCAAAGGATTCTTCGATTGTTCATCAGTGCAGGATCGCCTGGATCCAGAAGAACCGTGTCGGGCTGACCTTCGTGAAGACAGACGAGATCGCCGAAGCGCCGGCAAGCCCCGGTCGCTGAGCCGCTATTCGATCCGCAGCTTGGCGTCGCGCACGACCTTGCCCCACTTGTCCATCTCCAGCTTGATCCGCGCACCAAACTCATCCGGTGTGTTCGCAACCGCCCTGAATCCAAGCGTCGTGAGACGTTCCTTGACATCAGGCTGGGCCACGATGGCCGCAATCTCGCGATAAAGCAGATCGACGATAGCCTTTGGCGTTCCGGCCGGCGCAACAATCCCGGTGAGCGTGTCGGCCTCCTGATCTTTTATCCGCTGTTCGGCAAAGGTTGGCACGTCGGGCATGCCTGCGACACGCTCGCTCGATGCCACGCCGAGCGCTCGCAATTGCCCGCTCTGCACCGCTGATAGTGCAGGCGGCAGCGCCGTGAAGGCGATCGGCGTGTGGCCGCCCACCGTCGCCTGGATCGCCGGGGCAGCGCCGGTGAAGGGCACGTGCACGAGATCCAGCTTGAAGGCGAGGCGAAACAACTCGCCGCCGAGATGCGGCGTCGATCCGACGCCGGGACCTGCGAAGCTGTATTTGCCGGGATTGTCGCGAATGAGCTGCACCAGTTCGGGCAACGTCTTGGCGGGCACCTGCGGATTGACCACCACGACATTCGGCGAGACCGCCACCAGTGTCACCGGCGTAAAATCCTTGACCGGATCGTACGGCACCTTGGCATAGAGGCTGGGATTGACGACGAAGCCGGTGCTGATGACCATGATGGTGTAGCCGTCCGGCGTTACGCGGGCGACCTGGCCGGCTGCCGTGTTGCCGCCGGCGCCGCCGACGTTTTCCACGAAGAACTGGTGGCCGAATTTATCCGATAGATTTTGTGCCACGATGCGGGCGATGGCGTCGGTCGGTCCGCCGGCGGGGAAGCCGACCACGACGCGCACCGGCCTGCTCGGATAGTCTTGCGCCCATAGTGCCGCTACTCCGGACAGCAGCCATGCCGCTGCCAATACTACGCGTAAAGCTGCGGCCATGGCGTTCTCCCCTATGTGTTTGTTGGGACCATCATCGACGAGACCGAGACGTCCGACAAGAGGGGGAGTGCGAAGGCGCGGGGCGCCTATTTGAGGAGCGGCTTGATCCGTTCTTCCAGTTCCTCGTAGGTCATCGAGCCCTGAAGCCGGAAGCCGTTGACGAAAAACGTCGGCGTTGCCGCGATCTTCAATTCGCGGACGGCGTATTGCTGGTCGGCGTTCAGTTTATTGAATTGCGCCTGGTCTTCCTCGCAGGTCTTGACGTCCTGCTCGCTCATGCCGTGCTGCTTTCCGACATAGAGCAACGTGTTCTTGGTGTACATCATCAGCTGCTCCTGCAGCTTGAATATCATCTCGACGGCGCCGAGGTATTTTTCGGAATCGCCGTTGCCGATGCAGCGCGCCAGGATCGACGCTGCGGCAGCCTTGATGTCGAGCGGAAACTCGCGGAACACGAAGCGGACCTTGCCGGTATCGATATAGTTCGACCGCAGCATCGGGAACACGTTCTGGCCAAAGGCTGCGCAATGCGGGCAGCTCATCGACGAATATTCGGTGATGGTAACCGGCGCCGTCGGCGATCCGATTGCAATATCCGGCAGTGAAACCGGTTTCGCCACCGCTTCGGCAAGCGCGCTTTGGGCGCGGGCGGTGCCTGCAACGACCGACGATGCGACCGCGAGGAGCAGGGCAAGAGCGATGGATCGGCGAACGTTCAACGGATACTCCGAAGGGATTGCGGACATGCGAGCCAAGGCTGCCGGCTATCGGTCGTTCTAACGGTTTCCGGCAGCAAAAGCCACCTGACCTGACGACTGCCGCAGTTGACCCCGTTTGCTCTGCGATCCAATCATGGACGACAGAAACAAGAACGCCGTTTGAAAAGCGAACAAGAGAACATCATGACCCAGCACACGATGCCGTCGAGCGAAACACGGTCAGCCGATGCCATGTTGCGTGCCAGAGCCCGGCTGGTCGTTCCCGGCGGCATGTGGGGACATCTCAACGCCGCGCGGCTTCCGGACGGCTATCCGCAGTTCTTCGCCTCGGCGGAGGGTTGCCGCGTGCGCGACGTCGACGGGCGCGAATACATCGACTTCATGTGCAGCTGGGGTCCCATCCTGCTCGGCCATCGTCATCCCGAGGTGCAGGCCGCGGCCGATGCGCAGGCGGCCAAGGGAGACTGCCTCAACGGCCCCGGCGAGGTGATGGTAGATCTCGCCGAGGAGCTCGTGGCCATGCTGCCGCATGCCGATTGGGCGATGTTTCAGAAGAACGGCGGCGACGCCACCACGAGCTGCGTGACGATCGCGCGTGCCGGCACCGGACGGCGCAAGGTGCTGGTCGCGCGCGGCAGCTATCATGGCGCGCTGCCCTGGTGCTCGCCGAGCGTTGCCGGCGTGACGGCCGAGGACCGCGCGCATCTGCTGCACTTCGAGTACAATGATGTGCAGAGCCTGCAGGCGGCTGTCGAGGAAGCGGGCGGCGATCTCGCTGCGATCCTGGTGACGGCCTTCCGCCACGACATGGGGCGCGATCTCGAGGTGCCGACAAGGCCATTCGCCGAGGCCGCACGCGCCGCATGTGATGCTAACGACGCCGCTCTCATCATCGATGAAGTCCGCGCCGGACTGCGCCTCGATATCAGGGGAAGCTGGGAAGTGCTCGGCGTGCGCCCGGACCTGTGCGCCTGGAGCAAGGCGATCGCCAACGGCTACGCGCTGGCTGCCATCACCGGCAACGATCGTTTCCGCGAAGCTGCGGCCAGGATATTCGTCACCGGATCGTTCTGGTGCGGCACGGTCGCCATGGCCGCGGCGCAAGCGACGTTGCGGATCGCGCGCGAGACTGACGTGACGAGTCATGTCCGCGCGATGGGTGAGCGGTTGCGCGATGGATTGGCTGTTCTTGCCAACCAGCATGGCATCGCAGTTCGCCAGAGCGGTCCGCCGCAGATGCCCTTGATGCTGTTCGAGTCGGACACGGAGGTGCGAAAGGGACGCGCGTTCTGTTCGGCTGCACTACGCCACGGGGCGTTCTTTCATCCCCAGCACAACATGTTCCTGTCCGCCGCCCACCGCCCAGCCGATATCGACGAAGCCCTGCAGGCGGCCTCGCACGGCTTCAAGGCGGTCCTCGAACTGGACCCCTGAGAACTTTCGCGGCCAATAAAAATGCCCCGCAACGCGGTCATCGACCGTGTCGGCGGGGCAGTCTTAGGAGAAAACGGCGAGATCGCCGAATGATGATGCGGACATCAACATTTGAGATCATGTAGCCTTGCGTTGCTGTCAGCATTGACCTGAATCAAATGCCGCAAGGCCTTTTGGGGAAAGCCGCATGCGGCTGAATTTTCAGCCCGCGAGGCGTGATTCACCGCGTCGTCAATTCAGTCCGCGACGCGGTTCCAGGTGTGCTTGCAAGGGGCGGACGATTGGCTCGCCGGATGTTCGAATTCGTGCTGACCGGTGAGGTGCATGACCTCGACGCAGTCGGCGTTGAGGCGCTCGTTGTCGACCAGCCGCTCCGCGAGAACCAGCGCCTGGGAAGGCCCGGTCGACTGAACGTCGATCTGGCGCTGCAGGCACTTGAAACTATGGCCGTCGGAATTGCAGAGATCCTTGTAGAAGGAGACGCGATAGCTGTTCATCTTGCCCTCCCATCCTTCAGGCATCTGGTCACAAGCTTACTTTCAGGCGTCCATGTCTGCCAGCCGCTGGCGGTTCCTCAGCACGATTTGACGGGCGCTCGACAGCACCAGGACACCCTGGTCGCTGAGCTGCGAAAGTGCACGCGAAACGGTTTCCAGCGTCAGGCCGAGATAGTCGCCGATATCGCGGCGGCACATCGGAAGCCCCATCATTCCCGCCTTCGCGAGCCGGCGGTCCATTTCGAGCAGAAAAGTCGCGACCTTTTCCATCGCGGTCTTGCGGCCCAGAAGCAACATGTGATCTTCGGCGTGCCGGAGGCCGTCTGCGGTCAGGGTCCAGAGGTTGTGGGCGACCTGAACGTTCGATCCGGCGGCGGCTTCGAGGCCGCGACGCTTCACCAGGCGGACGGTCGTGTCGGTGATCGCTTCAGCGGTCAGGCGATGGATCGAACCGGCATCGAGGCCGAACACGTCGCCTGGCAGATGGAACGCGCCGATCTGGCGCCGTCCGTCGCTGAGAAGCTTGTAGGTGCGAACCGCACCCCGCACCACCTGATAGACATATTCGGTGGCCTCGCCCTCGCCGTAGATTTCCTCGTCCTTGCGGTAGGTGAACTCGGTGGCGATCACGCCTGCACAGTTCGCGATCACGCTGAACTGGTCGACGACCGGCACGCTCTGGGCGCGCGGGGCAGGGAATACCTTAGGTGCCTGGACTGCCGTGGGGGTGATCGTCTGGGTGTGCATTTGCCATCTCCTCGATGCGGGATGGCGTTGGTTTAACTGGGATTTTTGGAACCCGATATTTCGGTCGATATCCTAGGGATGATCCCCTACGGGGTTCTACGGAGGTGAAGTCGCCCGCTGCTTCAGAGCCGAGGCGCCGCAGGTGATTTATCGATCGCGTTTCGAACGCAATCGACCAGGTTACTTTCGAGATTGGGCTTCAAAAGTACCTCAAGCACGCCGGCCGAGCTTGCCTTGGCGGTGATTTTTTCGTCCGGATAACCCGTGATCAGAATGATAGGGGTGGAAACCTCGAGCCGTCGCAGCCGCTGGGCCAGTTCCAAGCCATCGAGGTCCGCCATCTTGTAGTCAACCACAAGACAATCGGCGTGATTGCGGGTGGCTGATCCCAATAGCGCGACCCCGCTGCGGAACGTGCGGACATCGAATCCCTCGGTCTCCAGCAAAAAGCGCAGCGATGTCCGGACGTCGTAATCGTCATCGACGACATAGATCATCGATTTCCTGGGCGGAACCCCAGGGCCGGACTCGCCGGAGGGGGTTTTTTGGGTGTCAATCATTCCGACAAAATAGACGTTTTGCCGGCGGCCGAATTGACGTGGCTCAATCTTCAACGATACCGGCCCGGATCGCGAACCGCACCAGTTCGGAAAGGTTACCGGCCTGCATCTTGGTCATCACGTTCGCCCGGTAGACCTCCACGGTGCGCGGGCTGATGTCGTATTCCCGTGCGATGGCCTTGTTCGATTGCCCCGTCACCAGGCCCTGCATGACCTGACGTTCGCGCTGGGTAAGGCTGGCGACACGGGCTGCCATATCGGCCGACGCGGCCTCGCTTTTCGAGCCGGTCTCGTGTTCCGCGAGCGCCCCTTGCACCATGCCGATCAGCCGCTCGTCGTCGAACGGCTTTTCGAGGAAGTCGAGCGCCCCGAGTTTCATCGCTTCAACGGCGAGGGGGACGTCACCATGGCCAGTCATCACGATCACCGGAAGCTTTCGCGGCCCGGAATTCAACCGCCGCAGCAGTTCCATGCCGTCGATGCCGGGCATGCGCACGTCCGTGACCACGCAGCCGGGCTCCAGGTCGGCAACCTCGTTCAGAAATGCCTGCGCCGTCTCGAACAGGCGCACGTTGAGGCCGGCCGAGCCCAGCAGGAAATCCAGCGAATCACGCATCGCCGGATCGTCGTCGATGACATAGACTTTAGCGCTCGGCGGCATCGGTCGTATCCCTGGCATGTGCAACGGGCAGCGTGAAGCGGAAGGTCGCGCCCCCGGACCTGTTGGTTTCCGCCCACATCCGCCCGCCGTGGCTTTCGATGATGGTGCGGCTGATGGAGAGGCCGACGCCCATGCCGGCCTCCTTGGTCGTGAAAAACGGCCGGAACAGGCGTGCCAGCGCATCGCCTGCAAAGCCGGGTCCGGTGTCGGACACCGCAACCTCGATCATGTCGTCCGCGGCCCTGATGTTTGAGGCAATCAACTCGCGGTGCTTCGAGGTCGCCATCGCTTCCAGCGCATTGCGGAACAGATTGACCAGGACCTGCTGAATCTGGACCCTGTCGGCCAGCACCTGGTCGCAGGTCGGATCGAGGTTGAAGCGCAGGTACACTCCCTGTTCGCGGGCGCCGGTGAGCCCCAGCGCGCCGGCCTCTTCGATCATCTTCGACAGGCTTTCGACGCGCTTCTCCGATGCGTCGCGGGCGACGAAATCGCGCAATCGCCTGATGATGTCGCCGGCGCGGATCGCCTGCTCGGCGGCGCGATCGAGCGCCGCTTCGATCTTCGGCGCGTTGGCATCGGTGCTGCCGGCCAGCAGGCGGCGCGAACCCTTCATGTAATTGCTGATCGCCGACAAGGGTTGATTGAGTTCGTGGGCGAGAGCGGAGGCCATCTCCCCCATCGCGGTGAGACGGGAGACATGGACCAGTTCGGACTGCAATTCCTGGAGTCGCGCCTGGGTCTGCTGTTGTTCGGTGAGATCGCGGACAAAGCCGGTAAAGAAGGGTTTTCCCCCGGATTGCATTTCGCCGATGGTGAGGTGCATCGGAAAGGTGGTGCCGTCCTTGCGCATGCCGGTGACGATGCGCCCGATGCCGATGATGCGTCGTTCACCCGTCTTCAGGTAGCGTGCGATATAGCCGTCATGACGGCTGCGGTCCGGCTCCGGCATCAGTGCGCTGATGTTTTTCCCGATCGCCTCGGATTCGCTGTAGCCGAACTGACGGGCGGCGGCGATCGAGAAGAATTGCATGATGCCGTGCTCGTCGATCACGATCATCGCATCCGGAATCGTATCCAGGATGGAGCGAAAGTGCCGTTCGCGCATCCCGACCGTTTCCTCGAGGCGTTTCTCGCGGTTGATGTCGAGCATGATGCCGCTGAGGCGGACAGGCGCGCCATCCGGGCCGTGGATGGTCGTGCCGAGCGCGCGCACCCAGTGGCCGTCTTCCGACTGCCGGCTTATCCGGTACTGAATGTCGAAACTGCAGCCGGTATCGAACGACCGCTGCACGGCCTGTGCCGTGCGATCGCGATCCTGCGCGTCGAGCAGTGACAGAAACAGGTCGTAGTCGACGGGCGTGTCCGGCTCGACGCCGAAGAGCTTGCGGGCGGCGCTCGACCAACTCAGCCTCCTGGTCGACAATTCGAGATCCCAGGCCCCGACGCCGGACCCCTCCGCACCGCTGCGGGCGTTCTGATCGAGCGGATCTTGATCCTGGAAAAGTCGGTCGGCGTCGATCATGCTTCGCTTCTGGGCTGCGGTACCTACCAGATAGCGCATTCGGTCGGGCCTGTGAAATGGCCGGGAAAACGAATCATAGAGCCATCATATCTATTTGATACTAAATACAATTTACCGTGCCGCGCGTTCCGCCGAAATTCGCGCCAGACCCCAACGGCCGATGTCCGAAAGACCCGGCGGAGAAACTTGATCTAGGTCAGCTTCGAATCCGGACCCTGCATCTAGGATGACTTTGTGCAGGCAAGACCCTCGCAATATCCGTCCCGTTGGAGCACTTCCATGGACTACAAGACCATCATGGTCGGTCTGGCGCTGGACCGGCCCAACGACGCCATCCTCAAGGTGGCCGGCGACCTCGCCGAGCGGTTCGGCGCCCGGATCATCGGCGTCGCCGCCTCGGATATCAGGCCGCCGATGTATTTCGCGGACGGCGATTTTGCGCAAAAGCTGCTCGATCAGGAAGCCAGCGCCATCGAGAGCCGTCTTTCGGAACTCGAAGCGGAGTTTCATGCCGCGGTCGGAAAACGCGCGGCGGCGGTGGAATGGCGCGCTGCCCGCACGCTCTCGGTCCCCTACGTGCTGCAGCAGGCAAGGGCCGCCGACCTGCTGGTGGTCGGTGCGCGCTCGGAAACCCTGGTCGATCCCAATGCGGCGCCCGATCCGAGCGACCTGGTGATGCAGGCGGGCAGGCCGCTCATCGTGGTCCCGCCCACGAACGAATGGCTCGATCTGAGAAGCGTTCTGGTCGCCTGGAAGGACGTGCGGGAAGCGCGGCGGGCCGTGTTCGACGCATTGCCGATCCTGGCGGCGGCCAAGGAAGTTACAATCGCCGAAATCGCCGAACAGGACGGTCACCGGGCGGACGCGCTGTGGCATGTCGTCGACGTGGCGGCCTGGCTGCGCGGCCACGGCATTGCCGCGAACACCATCGTTCCCGACAGGGTCGGCCGCGTGACCGAACAGATCGAGCAGATCGCGTCCAACATCGGCGCAGGTGTCGTGATCGCCGGCGCTTACGGTCACTCGCGATTCCGCGAGTGGGTGCTCAGCGGCGTGACGCGCCACCTCGCAACTGAATCGCGCCGCTGCGCGTTCCTGTCCCGGTAGAACTCAATAGCGAGGGCTCCCCGTGCATAAATTTCTCGAAGCGACCGCCGGACAATACATGACGCGCGATGTGAAGACGGTCACTCGCGACACCACCATGCGCCAACTGCACAGCATGTTCGAAGCTGATGACTTCAACTGCTACCCGGTGCGGGAAGGCGACGACATCGTCGGTGTGGTCAGCCATTTCGATTTCCTGAAATGCTTTGCGTTCAACCCCGGCCGCATGGTGCCGGCGTATGACGACCTGATGTCACGAATGGTGGTTGACGTGATGACGCCGGAATTCATCTATGTCGATCCGGCCACCAAGTTGACCCGCGTGCTGCAGCTCATGGTGGACCATCGAATGAAGAGCCTGCCGGTGCTGGATGCCGAACAACGCCTGGTCGGAGTCATCGCGCGCCAGGACATCATGCGCGCACTGGCCGACAGCGCGCGCCCATAGCGGCGCATTTCTCAGGGACGGCGGCTGCCTTAGCCGGCCTTTGCCATCTCGATGTCCTCGGGCGATTTCAGGAACATCCCGGACATCGTGTCGACCCAGCACAGGTGGTCGTGAACCTTGTTCACGCCGGCGACGTTCTGCGCAGCCACCACCGCGGCCTGCCGCGAACGTTCATCGGTAATCACGCCACTCAGATGGACGATGCCGTCGCGAACGATCACGTTCAGCCCGAACGGGCTCCAATCGTGGTTGTCGACCGCGGCGATGACGCGGCTGCGAATATGGTCGTCATCGGCCGTCGGGTCGGGGATCTCCCGCGCAAGGCTGGCGACCGCCTGCATCAGATTGGCCCGCGACACCAGGCCGACGAGCTTGTTGCCGCGCATCACCGGCAGACGCTTGACGCCGTTGGTCTCCATCGCATCGACGATCTGTTCCAGCGACGCGTCTTCAGTGACGGTGACGGGATCGCCGGTCATGACGTCAGAGACCTTGCGGCCATGCTCCTGGACGTAATCGACGGCGGTATCGCCCAGCAGGAATTTCAGCCAGCGGCCGCGGTTGCGCTTGGTCCCGATTTCACTGCGGCGGATGAAGTCGCCTTCCGAGACGATGCCGACGAGCGCGCCGGCGGCATCGACAACCGGAAGCCCGCTGACATGATGCCGCAGCATGGTGTTGGCGGCCTCGAGAATGGTGGCATCGGGCATGATCGTGATGACGGAGCGGGTCATGATCTGGTGGGCGCGCATGTGGCGATCTCCTGTTCCATGCCGTCAAGAAATGGCAGTGCGCGACGGCTGGCGCAGCGCTGCCGAGGTACGATGTTAGTAGGACAGGTCTGCTTCGGGGCGATTGACAGGGATCAAACGGCGCTCATCCGCATCGGATAGGCTGCACACGCTTGCGTGAGGATATCGGACGAAATGCATGCCATGGTCCTGACAGCGCCCGGCGCGCCGCTGCGGCTTGAGCAGCGGGACGATCCGGTACCCGGTCCGGGCGACCTGCGGGTCAAGGTGAGCGCCTGCGGGGTATGCCGCACCGACCTCCATGTCGTCGACGGCGAACTGCCTGACATCGCCTATCCCATCATTCCGGGGCACGAGGTGGTCGGCCGGGTGGAGGCGTTCGGTGCCGGCGTCACGTCGCTGAATGTCGGCGATCGCGTCGGCATTCCCTGGCTCGGTTACACCTGCGGTGAATGCGCCTATTGCCGGGGAGGACAGGAAAACCTCTGCGACCGGCCGCGTTTCACCGGCTATACACGCGACGGCGGCTTTGCCACGCATCTCGTCGCCGACGCCCGCTATTGCTTTCCGCTCGGTGAAGCCGGCGACGACGTCGCCATCGCGCCGCTGCTTTGCGCAGGCTTGATCGGCTGGCGCTCGCTGGTCATGGCCGGGCAAGGCAGGCACCTCGGCATCTTCGGCTTTGGTGCGGCCGGCCATATCATCGCCCAGGTCGCCCGCTGGCAGGGGCGTTTGGTTTATGCATTCACCCGCGAAGGCGATGTCGAGGCGCAACGTCTTGCTAAATCGCTCGGCGCGGAATGGGCTGGTGCATCGCAGGAACAAGCCCCGGTACCGCTGGACGCCGCGATCATATTCGCGCCCGTAGGCGGTCTCGTTCCGCTGGCGCTACGAGCCGTGCGGAAAGGCGGCCGCGTGGTCTGTGCCGGCATTCACATGTCGGACATTCCTTCCTTTCCCTACAGCATTCTCTGGCAGGAACGGCAGCTGGTATCGGTCGCCAACCTGACGCGCAACGACGGCATCGAGTTCTTCAGGGTTGCCGCGCAATCCGGCATCAGGACGCACACCAGCGTATTTCCGTTGCGGGAAGCCAATGGGGTCCTCTCGAGATTGCGGGCCGGGCAGATCACCGGCGCTGCCGTGCTGCAACCATGACCGCTCGATCGTCCGCCGAGACTGATGTCACCGATGCTGGCCTGCAGCGGCAGGTACTCGCTTTCCTCGATGGTTCGAGCTTCGGCGCGGCCAACGGCGGCAAGCGGATCGACACCCACGCCTCCATGGTGTTTCTCGGCGCCGAGCGGGTACTGAAGATCAAGCGCGCCGTGCGGCTGCCGTTCCTCGATTATTCGACACTTGAGAAACGCAGGCAGGCCTGCGAGGAAGAACTGCGGGTCAACGCCGGCAATGCCCCCGAGCTCTACCGCCGCGTTGTCGCCATCACGCGCAATTCCGCCGGCGTCTTTGAAATTGACGGCGCCGGCACGCCCGTTGAATGGGCGGTGGAAATGACGCGGTTCGACGAAAGTCAGTCGCTCGACCGGCTCGCGGCATCGAAGGTGATCGATCCGTCGCTCGCGACGGCGCTGGCCGACGCGATTCTCCGATCGCACGAGCGGGCGCCACCCGCAGATGGCGAAAGCTGGCTCGGCTCGATCCTGCCGATCATCGAGCGCAATACCGCAAAGTTTCGCGCCGTTCCCGAACTTGATGCTGCTGCGGTCGATCAACTGGACGCCGCCAGCCGTGACTACGTAGCGGCGCTGCAGCCACTGCTCAAGCAGCGTGCCGAGCAGGGGTTCGTGCGCCGGTGCCATGGCGATCTGCACCTCGCGAACATCGCATTGGTCGACGGTCGGCCGCTGCTGTTCGATGCCATCGAATTCGATCCCGTCATCGCCACCACCGACGTCTTCTACGACCTCACGTTCACGCTGATGGATCTCGCCCACTTCGATCAGGGAACGGCGGCGAATGAAGTGTTCAATCGCTACCTCACGGGGGCAGGAGAGGAGAGTCTCGATGGTCTCCGCCTGCTGCCGTTGTTCTCATCGATACGGGCGGCGATCCGGGCGCATGTGCTGATTGTAAAGGCCGAAAGTGCCGGAGACGGCGAGGACGCCCGGCGGGAGGCGATGCGGTATTTCGATCTGGCAAACCGCCTCATCCGGTCCGAGCCGCCGCTGCTGGTCGCCATCGGCGGGCTGTCCGGGACCGGCAAATCGGTGCTCGCACGCGGGCTCGCGGGTCTCGTCGAGCCGCCGCCCGGGGCTGTCATCGTCCGCTCGGACGTCGTTCGCAAGCACCTGTTCGGCGCCCACGAAACCACGAGCCTGCCGGAATCCGCCTATCGATCCGATACTTCCAGCAAGGTATATGACGTTCTTTCGCGTACCGCTCAGCGCGTCCTCGCCCAGGGCTGCTCGGTCGTGCTCGACGCCGCCTATTTGCAGGAGACCGAACGGACGGAAATCGCCGATATGGCTGCCCGGCACGGAACACGCTTTCTCGGCCTGTTTCTGACGGCCGATCTCGCAACGCGGCTGGCACGGATCGAACTGCGCCGGGATGACGCATCCGACGCGACACGGGACGTCGCCCTGAAGCAGGAAAACATGGCAATCGGCGTGGTAGACTGGCACATGATCGACGCCTCGGGAACGCAGGATCAGTCGCTGCGCAATGCCAGCGTTTTCCTGGGCGGGGCGTCGCGGGGGCGCGGGGGATGAAAACCGTTCCGACCAGTACGTCAGCGAGGCGCAAGGCCGCCGCGGCTACGAAGCTCGACTGTGTGACGGCGTTCCAGGCGATCGCGCTCGACTGCGTCGCGGCCATCGAGGGCCATCACAGCAGCGCATGCGCCGGCGACGTCGAGGCTGTGCATCAGATCCGGATTGCGATCACGCGGCTGCGCGCCGCCGTGATGCTGTTCGCGCCCATCGTCGTCGATGAGGAATGGCCTCGCCTGAAAGAGGAAATCGCATGGCTGAACGGCGCGCTCGGCGCCGCCCGCGACAGCGATGTCGCCCTGGAATATGCCCGCCGCAAGGAGTACCGCGCCTGGGCACGGTGCATGATCGGCGAGCGCCTCGAACAACAGCAGGTGCGAAACCATCGCCGCCTGGTGCGCTGCCTGCGTTCACCGCGGACCCAACGCTTGCTGGCGGCACTGGCACGCTGGATCAGGCAAGGACCGTGGCTCGAACGCTGCCGGCGGAGCAGCCAAATGTCCCTGCACACGTATAGTGCGCGGGAACTGGACCGCTGGCACAAGCGATTGATCCGCAAGGGCCGCCATCTAAAGAAGTTGGCGGCCGCGCCCCGGCACCGGCTGCGGATCAAGGCCAAGCGCTTCCGCTACATGCTGGAAGCACTGAAGGAATCCGGTGCCCTGCGAGGACAGCGCGAATGGCAGCAATTGCATCGGCCAGCCAAGCGGCTGCAGCGCACCCTGGGCGATCTCCGCGATCTCGAGCGCTTCGCCGACCTTGCCGACCGATCCTTGGCTGAAAGCGGCAAGCACGCCGCCAAGCACCCGCCGGGCTTTCGCCAGCGGACTGAAAAGTTGCTCGACGCCGCCAGCGCCGCCCACCGCGATCTCAGGCACGCCGGAATAGACTGACTCGCTTTTTGGCCGGGCAATGTCCGGGGCTTGATGTGCGTCAACTTCGGTCAGCCGTGTCTGCGTTACGTTTGCAGGTAATCCGGGAAGGGATCCCAAGTCCCGGGCAAAGATATGGGAGAATGGCGATGTTCAGGAACATACTGGTTCATATTCCCTCCGAACGTCCGGTCAGGCCGGTCGTTGATGTCGCGGTCGCGCTGACCATCGCGCGCCGCTCGCACCTCGATGCGATATCCATCGGCTATGAATCGCTGAGCGCCGCCGGCATGATCGTCGATGGCGGGGGCGCTGCCGTCGCCGCCGTGCTGGGAGCCGAACAGGAGCGGGCCCAGGAGAGGGCGAATGCCGCGATCGCCGTGTTTGAGAGCGAGGCCAAGCTCGCCAAAATCGCCTATGGCACCCGGACGATCGCCGCAATTCCCGCCGAAGCCGGCCAGAGCATCAGCGCGCTCGCACGGCTGTACGACATGACGATCGTGCAGCAGCCGGAGTCCGCGACAGCGAGCTACGACAATGAAATTCCGCAGCAGATCCTGTTCAACTCGGGCGGCCCGGTGCTGATGGTTCCCTACATCCACAAGGGGCCGCTCGACGCCCACCATGTCGGCATCGCCTGGGACGGCAGCCGGCTGGCCGCCCGCGCGTTACGCGACGCGATGCCGTTTCTGATGGGCGCGAAGGCCGTGACCGTGATCGCAGTCAATGAAGAGGCAAGCGAGGCCTCGTCCGATCAGATCGTCGCGCATCTTGGGCGACGCGGCATCGCGGCCCGGGCACAACGGCTGACCACCGACCACGGCCAGGTTCAGGGCGCCATCCTGTCGATCGCGGCCGAAAGCAGCATGGGACTGCTGGTGATGGGCGGATACGGCCATTCCCGGCTGCACGAGCGCATCCTTGGCGGTGTCACGCGCAGCATGTTCGACAGCATGACCGTGCCGGTGCTGATGTCGCATTGATTCGCCGGGCGGGATGTGATCTTGGGCGCCAGCCGACGGCCGCAATGACGCCGGTTTGATGCATCTCAATGTCGATTCCGAAGCCGGTCGATACCGTCACGGTGGAACCTCAAGAATTCGGAGATTGTCATGTCAGGGCTATCTGAGCGAGCCGCTTCCGGTTCCGTCACGTCAATCGAAACTGCGGAAGCGGAGGCCACCAGGCTGAATCAGGGGGTGCTGGAGTTCGCCCTCGGCGCGCAGAAGATGATGTTCGAGGAATTGGTGTTTCTCGGTGACCAGATGCTGGAGCGAACGCAGACCGAGATGCACCTGTTCACGGAATTCGTCGCGAAAATGGCGGGCGCCCACTCCGTCAGGGACATCAAGACGATGTGCGAGGAATGCGGTCAACATCAGCTCGATTTCTTCCGTCGCGACTCCGAACGGCTGTTCAGGCATGGCGAGCGAATGATCGCCGCCACGTCGAACCTGATCAGCAGCCGCGAACTGAACTGACCGGTTGATCGCATGCACCGGGAATCGACCCTGCCGACAGCGGAAGCCGCCGCCCTGCCGCTGCGCCCTCTTGCCGGACAGGAAACCGAGGCCGGGAAAGCGACCGGTCTGGCCGCACCGCTCCTCTCAACGCCAATAGAAACTCCAGACGGAACCGAGACCTATCAGGCCGATCGTACCGTGCATGCCATGCTGGCGCGCCTGAGCGGCGGTATTTCGCCAGCGGCGTTGCTGCTGGCCTATGCAGACTGGCTATTGCATCTGGTCTCGTCGCCGCAGCGGCAGATCGAGATTGGGCAGAAGGCCCTAATCGACGCCAAGCGCATCGTCGAAGCCACGCAGCACTCCTTCCTGCCGGGGCAGGGACCATGGTCCTTGATCAGGCCGCAGCCGCAGGACAGGCGGTTCGGGGAGGCGGAATGGGAACAGCCGCCCTTCAATCTGATGGCGCAGGCATTTCTGCTCGGCCAACAATGGTGGCACGACGTGACCACCGGCGTGCGTGGCGTCTCGAAGCAGAACGAGGCGATCGTCGAGTTCTCGGTCCGCCAGATGCTGGACGTGATGTCGCCTTCCAATTTCGCCGCGACCAATCCGGAAGTGCTGCGGAGAACATTGGAGAGCGGCGGCAGTAATTTCGTGCGCGGTTGGCGCAACTTCTGCGACGACTGGGTGCGTCTGGCGTCGGCGGGTCTCGGCCCCGTGACGACAGGAGATTTCGTCGTCGGCAAGACCGTCGCCACCTCACGCGGCAAGGTGGTGTTCCGCAACGCGCTGATCGAGTTGATCCAGTATTGTCCCACCACCGAGAAGGTGCATCCGGAACCGGTCCTGATCGTGCCGGCCTGGATCATGAAATATTACATTCTCGATCTGTCGCCGCAGAACTCGCTGGTGAAATATCTCACCGGCGAAGGCTTCACCGTTTTCATGATCTCGTGGCGCAACCCAGACGCGGCCGATCGCGAGATCACCTTCGACGACTATCGCAAGCTCGGCATCGAAGCCGCGCTCGACATGATCGGGAGCATTGCCCCGGATCGCCGGGTTCATGCGCTCGGCTATTGCCTCGGCGGCACGCTGTTGTCGATCGCCGCCGCCGCCATGGCGCGGGGCGGCGACAACCGGTTGAAGTCGATCAGCCTGCTTGCGGCGCAAACCGATTTCACCGAGGCGGGCGAACTGACGCTGTTCATCAATGAAAGCCAGGTCGCGTTCCTCGAGGACATGATGTGGGAAGGCGGCGTGCTCAATACCACGCAGATGGCAGGGGCGTTCCAGTTGCTGCGCTCCAACGACCTGATCTGGTCGCGGCTCACCCGTGACTATCTGATGGGCGCGCGGGCGGCGCCGAATGACCTGATGGCCTGGAACGCGGATGCCACGCGGCTGCCGTACCGGATGCATTCGGAATATCTGCGCAAGCTGTTCCTCAACAACGATCTCGCCGGCGGGCGGTATGTCGTCGATGGCAAACCGATCTCGCTGTCGGACATTCACACGCCAATGTTTGTGGTCGGCACCGTCCGCGATCACATCGCGCCCTGGAAGTCGGTCTACAAGATCCACTATCAGGTCGACGCCGACGTGACGTTCATTCTCACCAGCGGCGGCCACAATGCGGGAATTGTGGCGCCTCCGGGCGAAGGGGGCCATACCTATCGGATCAGGACCAAGATGGCGGATGATACCTATGTCGGTCCCGATGAGTGGCTGAACACGGTGTCGCAGGTCGAGGGATCGTGGTGGCTCGAATGGACCAAGTGGCTGTCCGCACGGTCCGGTAAGCCGTCCGCGCCGCCGCACATGGGGAGCGAAGGCGCAACCGACCTACCCGATGCGCCCGGCGACTACGTTCGCCACTGATCCCGACAAGCCGATCCAGCCAAGCGCCCATTTGTCATTACGCCGAAACCGTTGCAGGCTAACCTGTCGCGCTATGGTCACATTGCGCTGAACATCTGCCTCGGCTCACAGAACCTTCACACCCGCCGGGTACCAGAGAACGATGTCCACCTATCGCCTGAAAAATCTGCTTTCGCCGCATTCCGTCGCACTGGTCGGCGCCAGTCCTCGCCGTGGATCCGTCGGCAGGGCGATCCTCAACAATATCCGCAAGGCCGAGTTCAGGGGTGAGTTCGGGCTCGTCAATCCGCGCTATCACGAGATCGACGGCGTCGCGAGTGCCGCCAGCATCGCAAAACTGGCGTTTGTCCCGGAACTCGTGGTTCTCACCACACCGGCCGAGACCATCCCGGACCTGATCGATCAGGCGGGCCGCCGCGGTACGGCGGGCGTCGTCATCGTCAGCGCCGGGCTCGGCCACGGTTCGGAATCGCTGGCAGAGGCCGCCGAGCAGGCCGCACAAAAATACGGCATGCGGCTGATCGGCCCCAATTGCCTGGGCATCATGATGCCGGGCGTCAGCCTCAATGCGAGCTTTGCGGCTCATATGCCGGAGGCAGGACATCTGGCGCTGATCTCGCAATCCGGCGCCATTGCCGCGGGCATGGTCGACTGGGCCGCGCAGCGGGCCGTCGGCTTTTCCGGCATCGTGTCGATCGGCGACCAACTCGACGTCGATATCGCCGACCTGCTCGACTATTTCGCGGTGGATGAAAAGACCCACGCCATCCTGCTTTACATCGAGGCGATCAAGGATGCCCGCAAGTTCATGTCGGCGGCGCGCGCCGCTGCCAGGGTGAAGCCGGTCGTCGTCGTCAAGTCAGGGCGGATGGCGCAGGGCGCGCGGGCCGCTGCAACCCATACCGGAGCGCTGGCCGGGGCCGATGCCGTGTATGACGCCGCATTTCAGCGCGCCGGCATCCTGCGTGTTTCGGACTTCCGCGAATTGTTCGACTGCGCCGAGACGCTCGGGCGGCTCAAATCGCCGCCCGGCAAGCGGCTCGCGATCCTGACCAATGGCGGCGGCATCGGCGTGCTGGCCGTCGACCGCCTGGTCGAACTCGGCGGCATTCCCGCGTCCATCTCACCGGCGGTACGCGAGAAGCTTGCCGCGGCATTGCCTCCGACCTGGTCGAAATCGAACCCGGTCGACATCGTCGGCGATGCCGACGCCGCGCGCTATTCGGCAGCGCTCGAAGCACTGCTGGCCGATCCCGACAACGACGCCGTACTCGTGATGAACGTCCAGACTGCGATCGCGCGCTCCGACGAGATTGCGGCGGCCGTGATCAAGGTGGTGCAGGCATATCGCGCGGGCCATCGCATGTCACCAAAGCCCGTTCTTGCGGTCTGGGTCGGTGCGGATCCTGCGATCGGCGATCTCCTGAGCGGGGCGGGTATTCCGAACTATTTGACTGAAGACGACGCGGTGCGCGGCTTCATGCATTTGGTCCGTCATCGCGAACTGGTGGAGGCGCTGGCGCAGGTGCCACCCGCGATGCCGAGCGAATTCGCGCCCGATGTCGATGCGGCGCGGCAGGTGGTTGCCGCGGCGCTCGCCGACGGCCGCGCCTGGCTCGATCCGATCGAAGTCAAACGGCTGCTGGATGCCTATGACATCGCGGCCGTGCCGACCTTCGCCGCGGCCAATGCCGAAGAGGCGGTTGCCCATGCCAGCGCGCTGTTCGCGCAAGGCTCGACCGTCGTGCTGAAGGTCATGTCGCGGGACATCGTGCATAAATCCGACGTCGGTGGCGTCGTGCTCAACCTGACGAGCGCCGACGCGGTGCGAAAGGCAACCGCCGAGATCCTCGCGCGCGCACGATCATTGCGGCCGGGGGCCCGGATTTCAGGGGTGATGGTGCAGGCGATGGTGGTGCGGGCGAAGGCGCGCGAGCTCATTCTCGGTCTCGCCGACGACCCGACCTTCGGCACTGTCGTCGTGTTCGGCCGCGGCGGGACGGCGGTCGAGATCATCAACGACAAGGCGCTGGCGCTGCCGCCGCTCGACCTGCAGCTGGCGCGCAGCCTGATCGAGCGCACCCGCGTATCAAGGCTGCTCCGCGCCTATCGCGACGTGCCGGCGGTGAAGCAGGACGCGGTCGCGATGGTCCTGGTCAAGCTGGCGCAGATGGCCGCCGACATCCCCGAAATCCGCGGGCTCGACATCAACCCGCTGCTCGCCGACGAGGCCGGCGTGCTGGCCGTCGACGCGCGCGTCGTGATCGGGCGCGTGGAGCGCAAGTTCCGCGGCTCGGGGCCGGCGAATTTCGCGGTTCGGCCGTATCCCTCGCGATGGCAGCGTCACATCGAGGTCAAGGACGGCTGGCGCGTGTTTGTCCGTCCGATCCGGCCCGAGGACGAGCCGCTGATCCACGAGATGTTGAAGCACGTCACGATGCATGACCTTCGGCTGCGATTCTTCGCGCCGATGAAGGAGTTTTCCCACGAATTCATCGCTCGGCTGACCCAGCTCGACTATGCCCGTGCGATGGCGTTTTGTGCGTTTGACGAGACGACCAATGAACTCGTCGGCGTCGTTCGGATCCATTCCGACTCGATTTACGAGAGCGGGGAATACGCGATCCTGCTGCGATCGGCCCTCAAGGGCAGAGGGCTCGGCTGGGCGCTGATGCAGATGATCATCGAATATGCGAAATCTGAAGGCCTGAAAGCCATTTCCGGCGATGTCCTGGCCGACAACACGGTGATGCTGGCGATGTGCCGCAGCCTCGGCTTCGAGGTGAAATCGGATCCGCAGGAGCATGACATCTGCAACGTCAGGCTGGCGCTCTAGCTAGTCTGGTCCTGTGCCGCGACAGGGTCTTCTTGAGGGCCCGCCGAGCTTACAAAATGACGAAGGCGATCCTTTAGGTCGAAGAGATCGGCCACCGGCACATTCAGGTAGCAGTAAAACTCGCCCAGCATCTGCTCAGTCCGCTTCCGAAGGGAAACGCCCTTCGTCGTTAAATCGACAAGCACGCGCCGCTCATCCGCGGCTGGCCGCCGCCGAGTCACGAGGCCCTTTGCCTCAAGGCGTTTGAGCATCGGCGATAGCGTCCCAAGATCCATCCGCAGCAACGTGGCCAGTTCTCCGACGCCTTGCGGGCCACCACGCTCCCAGAGCACAACGAGGACGAGATACTGGGGATAGGTGACGCCAAGCTTTTCGAGGAACGGCGCAAATAACCGCGTCATGTGGTTGCTGGCAGCATAGAGCGCGAAGCACAAATGGCTATCGAGACCCGGCATGTCGACCGGAGCAATCGGGGCCTCAACACTTGCGTTTTTCTTCTTTTTGGCTGCCATGCCCCGGGTTTCCTGTTCGTTGCCAGTGCTGAAGGTGAGAGCGGGCACTCAACCTTTGCTGAAATACCACGATTTATATGGACGGGACCTTACCTCCAGCGGCACGGGGGAGGCAAGCCACGCGAATGGTTTGTATTTGGTTTATTGACTCTCAATCCTATTGTGTACAAAATGATCGTATCTTTCATAACGGTCATCGACGGCCGAGGGAAAGAAGGGGCGTCGCGTGCCTGCGCGCGACACCACGCAACAACAGCTCAAGCGAGGGAGAGAAACATCATGCCAGATATGGATCGCCGCGCATTCGTGGGTGCCGCTGCTGCGGGAGGCGTCGCAGCAGCGGTTCTTGCTACTTCGTCCGCAATGGCGGCAGGGCAGAGCGGCTATTTCGTGATCGCCGAAATCGTATCCAAGAAGGACAAGGCGGATGAACTCCGCGCATTGCTCGTTCCCTTCGCAGAATTATCGGCCAAGGAACCGGGTTGCCTGGTCTACACGCTCATGGAAGTTATCGGCGAGCCTGGTCGTTTCCTCACCTTCGAACGCTGGACTGATAAGGCCGCGCTCGGGGTTCATATGACCACGCCCCACATCAAGGAAATTGTACCTAAACTCGAACCCGTTCTGGCGAAACCGTTCACGCAGCTTTTCCTCGATGCACGAACAGGCGGCTAAGCAAAGAGCTGCCCCGATATCACCAACGGCGGGACGCTGCTTGCGTAGCGCCCCGGGATGACAATCGATCAACAACTCAAAGCAGTCATAGCGACAGGAGGGAAGAATGCGTGGACCAATTCATGGGTTGTGCGCGGTGCTTGCGCTCGCAATTGCTGCTCCGGCGCTTGCCGGCGATTTGACGAGCATTGAGCTCGATCCCAGCGGCAAAATAGCGGTTGCAGTCAAGAAGGACTCCGCAAAGCTCTCGCCGATACCTGATATTGGCGGCATCGCGAACAAGGGGTTCACTTATGGCGCAGTCCATCGAGTGGCACCCAACAGCATTGATATCAGCAAGGGCATTAATGTGATGCGCGGGCACGTCGACGCCAAAGGCTCTATCGCGGTTCACGAGGGACCAAATCAAGTATACGTTCTTTACGTCATCAGCGGCACCGGCAAGATGACCCTGAACGATAAGGATGGCAAACAGTACGGCGACATCACCTACAAGCCCGATGACGTCATTCTGTTCAGTCCGAATACCTGGCACGGCTGGGTCAATGGCGATACGCCATTCGAATTCTTCGGATTCGACATGCAGGCGGCACAAAAGTAATGCCAGCCCAACCGCGCGAGCGGTCGTCCGGAAGCAACTGAAGCTCGCTTATCCTTCAGCCACCCGCCGCCACGCCGATGGCGGTGAGTATTCAATATCCAAAGAACTCGCGATGTTCTCCAGCCGCTCTCGCGAACCGGCGCAATAGGCCTGAACCAACAGGCGGATTTGGATAATCCAGCAACGAGGGAAAAACACATGCCAGATATCATCCTGCATCATTACCCGCTCTCGCCGTACTCGGAAAAGGTTCGCCTGGCCCTGGGCCTGAAGGGCATCAGCTGGAAGTCAATCGAAATTCCGGTGTGGACGCCACGTCCCAAGCTGACTCCTATGACGGGAGGCTATCGTCGAACGCCGATCCTGCAAGTCGGCGCGGAGTTTTATTGCGACACGCTCCACATCCTGCGCGTTGTTGAAGGATTGAGTTCATCCGGCTCGCTCTATCCCAAAGGCCAGGAAGCGCTTGCAAAGGCGCTGGGCTGGTGGATCGAGAAGGGCTCCTTCATGAACGCCGTATGCCTGACGATTGGCAACATGCCCGGGCTTCCCCAAGAGCTCATCGACGAGCGCCGCCCGCTGTTCCGCGTCAACCTGGAGCCCCGCGAATTGCACGCCAAGCGCGCCTTGTATCTGCAAAGGGTCAATGCACACATTGCGTGGCTCGCCCAAGCGCTATCGGATGGTCGCAAATTCATTTTGGGGCAGCAGGCGTCTGCGGCCGACCTGTCAGCATATCATCCGATCTGGTTTGCGAGGCAGAACGGCGGTGACGAGGTCAATGAGTTGATCGCGTTCGCCGGGGCGATCGATCCCTGGTACAGGCGCGTAGCGGCCATTGGTCACGGCAATTTTTCGGAACTGTCGCCGGATCAAGCAATAGAGGCGGCCAAGGCAAACGAGCCAGACGAGCCTCGCGCATGGTCGCCCGAGGCTAAAACTGTGGGCCTTAGCCGCGGCGACTGGGTCAGTGTGACTCCCGACGACTACGGCAATCCGGTGTATGGAAACCTTATCTCCTGGGCGGATGACGAGATCGTCTTGCGCCACGAAGACCCTTCCGTAGGCCAGGTCAATCTGCGCTTCCCGCGGGTCGGTTTTGACACCGCGCGGACTGACGAGAGGGCAGCCTAATTAGCGGGCGATTGAGCACCAAGTTCGACCGTCGGCGATACCCGCTCGCGGTCGAGCTAACGCGCTTTGCAAGACTAACTGGGCATCACCGACGTTGCTGCGGAATGTCCACTTCCGGCCCATCGCGACCTTGTTGCGGTTGCACAAAGGCGGTCGGTATCGGAGTGAAGCGGACATCGGCGAAGATTTATGAGTGCGCGCCCTAGGGTTCGAGTGCCCGCCGTAGCCGCCGGATGATGACTCCGCGCGCCCGGTCGTCCGCGGCGGCCTCGATCTGCTCGTTGATGTCGAGGATCAGTTTCGACATGTCGTTGTGCCAATCGAGCGTTACCACGGCTTCTGGCGCCAATCTCCGGCGGCGGCCAACGTCGAGCGGCGTCGGCACAGCCGCGGACAGATCGTAGATGTCGTCGAGTAGCGGCTGAAACACCCGCGCGGCCGGAATGATGCGTTCCGAGACGCGTTGGGCGAGGCCGGCAATGGCAGGCTCCTCGCCATGGACGAGAAAAAGCCCGCGCCCGATCGGACGCCGGGCGGCGATCCAGCGCACCAGTTCCGATCGGTCGGCATGGCCGGAATAATCGTCGATGCTGCGGATCGTCGCCGCCACCTTGATCTCGTTGCCCTGGATACGGACGGCCCTGGCGCCGTCCACGAGAAACCGGCCAAGCGTGCCCTGCGCCTGGAATCCGACCAGCAATACGGTAGCCCTGGTGTTCCACAGCCAGTTTCGAAGGTGGTGCCGGATGCGTCCGGCATCGCACATGCCGCTCGCGGCGATGATGATGTGAAAGCCGGTCAACTTCGCGATCTGCCTGCTTTCATCGACGGTCTCGGTGAAGCGTAGCTGTGGCGAGTTCAAGAGCCGCCGCACGTCCACCGTGGGGTCGAGGCCATCGGCATGTTCGCGAAACACCTCGGTCGCACGGATCGCCAATGGCGAATCGAGAAAGATCGGCGCGGAAGGGATCTCCCCGCGTTCCATCAGATCGATCAGGTCGACGAGGAGTTCCTGCGTGCGCTCCACGGCAAATGCCGGAACCAGCAGCGCTCCCTTGCGGGCAGCGGCGTCCCGTACCTCGGCGGCGAGGCGGGTGCGTCGCGCAGCCGGCGAGGTCGGTGGACGATCACGGTCGCCATAGGTCGATTCGGAAATGACGTAGTCGAAGCCGGACGGCGCTTCGGGGTCGGGCTGCAGCAATTTGGCGTCCGGGCCGATATCGCCGGAGGCAAGGATGCGAATGGGGGTTTCGGACGAACCGCGCGCGGTGCATTCGATCTCGATCGAGGCGGAACCAAGCAGATGCCCGGCATTCCAGTAACGCGCGCGAACGCCGGGAATGACGTCGACCCAGCTCTCGTAATCGACGGGAAAGAAGAACTGCAGCGCGGCAATCGCATCGGCCTTGGTATAGATCGGACTGACTTCACTCCGGCCGCGCGCGGCACTCCGCCGGTTTAACGCCTGGACTTCTGATTCCTGAATGCTGCCGGCGTCGGGCAACATGAAGGAGCAGAGATCGATGGTGCCGCGCGTGGCGAGGATGCGACCTGCAAATCCGCTGCGTACGAGCTTGGGTAGCAAGCCGCTGTGGTCGATGTGAGCATGGGTCAGCAGCACGGCGTCGATGTCGGCCGGACGGAACGGGAAGGCGCCGTAGTTCAGTTGCTTGAGCGTCTTTTGCCCCTGAAACAATCCGCAATCGACCAGGAAGCGCCCTTCGGCGATCTCGAACAGATAGCAGGAGCCTGTAACGGTGCGCGATGCGCCACAGAACCGGACCGTCACGCTCATGGCGTCGCCTCGCTGAGCCGTGGCTGCCGGGCGCCGATGACATATCCGCTGTGCCGTGCTGCGGCGCTAACGGCCAGATCGAGCCCGGACTGATCGTAGGCATGAATACGATAGAGCGGTTGCCCCTGTTCGATATGGTCGCCGATCTTGCAGTACAGCTTGATGCCGGCGCCCTTGTCGATCGGCGCGCCCGCGCTACGTGCCAGCCGGTTCAACTGCAAACAGTCGATCTCGGAAATGACGCCGTCCTCGGAGGCGAGAACGTCGAAGGTCAATTTGCCGATATCGTTGCGGCAGGCCGCGGGCCCCTGCGCGTCGATGATCTCCTGCATCTTCTTCATCGCCGCGCCGCTGTCGAGCAGTTCACGGGCGCGCGCGTAGCCTGCGCCGCCGCGCAGTTGCGGATCGTATTCGAGAAGGTGCGCCGCGAGCCGTAACGATTTCTCCCTGAGGTCGGCAGGAGCATCCGGCTCGTTGGTCAGGACGGCCATGACGTCGCCGGCCTCCAGCACCGGACCGATGCCCTTGCCAATCGGCTGGCGGCCGTCCGTCGTGATCACCTCGACGGAGATGCCGAACTGGTCGCCAACGAATTCGAACAGTTTGCGCAGCCGCATCGCTTCGTTGGCGCTGGCGAGCTTTGCGGTCGGACCCACGGGCAGGTCGATCAGCAGATGGGTGGAGCCCGCCGCGAGTTTTTTCGAGATGATTGAAGCAACCATCTGCTCACGGGTGTCGAGGCAGAGCGGCCGCTCGACGGAAATAAGAATATCGTCGGCCGGCGACAGATTGACGTGCCCGCCCCAGACGAGGCAACCGCGGCAGGCGGCCACGACTTCCTTCATCTCGTCGACGGAGACGTCGACCCGCGCCAATACCTCCATCGTATCCGCTGTTCCGGCCGGCGAGGTGATCGCGCGCGACGATGTCTTGGGAATGGTGAGGCCATGCGCCGCGACGACCGGGACGACGATCATGGAGGTGCGGTTTCCTGGAATGCCGCCGATACAGTGCTTGTCGACGACCATCGGGCTCGGCCATTTCAGTTGCGTGCCCGCGACCGCCATCGCGTGAACCAGGGCGAGCAACTCGCGGCTGGTCATGAAGCTTGCCGAACTGATCAGGAACGCCGCGATCTCCATGTCCGAATAGCGGTAGTGCGTGAGATCGCGGATAATGGCTTCAATCTCGGCGGGCTCGAATGGGCGTCCCTGGATCTTGCCGCGAACGGCTTCGAGGCTTTCGGGTGACGCAGCCGGAAAAACCGTGACGAGACTGCCGGCCGGCTCGGCGAAGCGGCGGAATGCCGGCTCGGAAAGCCCGATCTCATCGGATGCGACCAGGCTGTCATCGTCCGTGATCAGGAGCGTGGCCAGCAACGCCTTTGCGCCATGCTGCAGCTCGACCCGGCTGAAGCCGCGAAAAATGTCGGGACGCAGCGCGCTCGAGTGACGTGAGAGCACCACGACATTCTCGCGCCCTGTGTCCAGGTTGACCCGGCGGACTTTCAGCGGCGGACGGGAGCCATCGCGATTGGAGCTGGTGGACATTTGCACTCCGGCCGCGCTGATATCCGGCGACGCCGTCAATGCGAAAACAGGATCGGGAGCGGCGGCCTCGACAGCAGGCTCTTGGTTGCGCCGCCGAGGATGAACTGGCGCCATCGCGGATGCCCATAGGCGCCCATCACGAGGACGTCCGCCTTGTGCGATACCGTGTAGGCCTCGAGAACCTCGCCGATCCGCCGGCCGTCGGCATCGACCTTGTCAAGGATAACGTCAATGCCGTGACGCGCCAGGTTCCTGGCCAGCGCTTCGGCGGAATGCCTGCTGTCCAAATTCTTTTCATTGATAACGGTGACGATGCGTACCTTCCTGGCCTTTTCCAGCAGCGGCATCGCATCGGAAACCGCGCGGGCGGCTGCGCGGCTGAAATCCCAGGCGACAGCGACGGTGCCCAGTTGGAACGGACGTCCGCGCGAGGTCTCGGGCAACACGAGGGTTGGCCGGCCCGACCCGAAAATGATCGCTTCGGCATACCACTGGTCGTAGCTTTCCGGCACCGGCACGATGGTGAGATCGCGAAGCCGCGCGTAGTCCACCAGCAGATCCGGCACGGCATAGGTCGAGCATTTTTCGAGGGTGCTTTCGTGCGGAATCCCGGCTTTATCCGCGGCGGCATCGAAGGTTGCGAGCATAGCCCTGGCGTTGTTTCGGCTCTTGTCGGTTTCGCCAGCAATGATCCCGGGAATGTTGGCAGTCGAGCCGGAAAGGAAGTGCCCGGGCACTTCCACATGAACCTCGCAGGCGACCGCAGAAAGATGAGCGCCGAACGCCGCGGCGATTGCAACGGCGTCTTCGGCAACCGAGGCCGGGGTCGGATCGGGATAGCTCGTCAGTGTCAGCAGAATGTCCTTGAACGCCATGGGCTTCTCCTTTTCTGGAACCCAATCTAGCGTCGCGGCGAATGCGGCGTTTGATCCATCGCAAGCCGGTTGATTTGCCGCAGCCGGCCGCGCCGGCTTCGGTAAGGCCGGAAAACGGCGTCATCGTTCAGAGATACGATACCGACGTCACGCGATAGGTGTGCATCTTGCCGCCTTCGTTGAGTGAAACATATTCGCCAACGACGAAGCGTTCGTCCGCGAAGTGATAGCCGACGTCATCAGGCACGCTGGTGTCGCCGTCGTCATAGTGAAACGCCCAGCCGCCGCCGGGGCGGTGCATCAGGTGTCCATGCTTGTCCTCCTGACCCGGCCGCTGCCGCACGACGCGGCAGGCCTCGCGATGCTCGCGCCACAGCTTGGCGTCGATGCGATCTTCGGAATCGAGCGGCGCTACGATGATATAGGCGACCTCATCATCGCCTTCGGGATGGCCGGGCTCGCGGGCCAGCGCGAGCCGGAACTGGCGGAATTGGGCGGGGAGGGAGGCGTTCAGGATCGGCTTCGGCTTGGTCCTGCTTCCGGTCTTCGACATCTGGTGTAGCTCCTTGTTTCTGATGAGGCTGCCGCTTCCGGCAAGATCAGTTCGGCTCGGCCGCGGCCTGCGCCGCGGCGGGTGCCCTGGATTTCTTCAGGCTCGTGATGATGATCGTGATCAGCGGCACCAGCGCCAAGGGCAGGGCGCTGTTCAGGGGATGGTGCACCATGCCGGTGAACTGCGACTGCAGCGCGCGGGCCTCGTTCTGCAACGCCTCGATCGAAGAGCCGTGAATCTCGTTGGCCAGTTCGAGTTCGCGGCCGGAGGGCGGTCTTCCGCCGACCACGAACAGGACGGCAGCAATCACGAAATTGGCGGCGCCGAGAATCGCGGCTGCGGCAATCGCACTCCAGATCTGCACCAGCGCGAAATAGGCCGACAGTTCCAGCATCAGCAGGCCGAACGCCGCGATCAGCGCGGCGAAGGCCCGCAAGCCAAGCCCGACCAGCATGTGCCGCAAGCGGATTTCCGCAATGATGCGATCCGTGCGCCACAGCGCACGCAAATGCTTGACGACTATCTCGCTGTTCACTTCAGTTTCTCCTCAGCATCAAGCCGATCGCGACACCGATCGCGAAGGCGGATGCCAGCGCCGCGATCGGCCGTTCGGCGACCAGCCGCTCGACATGTTTTTCTTCCTTGCTCAAGGTCTCGCCGAGCTCGCTCAGCGCCGCCTTGATCTGGTCGGCAATGGCTTCCGACTGGCTCCTTGCGGAGCCGAGCATGTCGGCAGCGGACACGTCCAGAAGACGCGACATCTCGCGCTTTAGCGCCAGCAGCTCTTCACCCAGTCCGCCTGATTTGAGCATTGATCCCGCCCGCATTTTCGTAACAATTGAACCCTAGGTGATACGGCGCTGGCGCAACTTGATTTGCGTCAACCCGCGCGCGTCATCGGGCGCATCCGCCGCTTTGAGGCAGGTCAACATGATCGGCGACTCCGCGGCCTAGAAGAGCGGCCTATCGAGTGAAGGACAATCATCTTGGCGACTGCACCTCTGCTAACGGCAACGCCATCGGGCGATACGCTCGAATTGCACCCCGGCGGCTCCTGGACGGCAGCAAATGCGGCAATGCTGGAACGCTTGTCCGAGAACGTAGCCCCACAGCTCGACCGTGCCCTCGCCGTCAGGCTGGACATGGCCGGCGTGCGCGAGCTTGATACGCTCGGCGCCTGGCTTCTGGAGAAGATATCGCGGCGCGTTGTCGCAGCAGGCCACCGCGCCGACATCGTCGGCATTGCCGACAATTATGCCGGGCTGATCGACGAGGTGCGGCAGGTCAACCGCAGAAAGCCGGCACCGGCACCGACGGCCAATCCGGTCATCGCGAAGCTTGGCGATATCGGCCGCGCCACCATCGATTCGAGGCAGGACATCGCTGCCTTCCTGCAGATGCTGGGCGCCCTCTGTTTCGCGATTCTGGGCGTCCTCCGGCGGCCGCGATCGCTGCGGCTGACATCGCTGACCTACCAGCTCTATCGCGTCGGCTGGCAGGCGATTCCGATCGTGGTGCTGATCACGTTCCTGATCGGCGCCATCATCGCGCAGCAGGGCATTTTCCATTTCCGCAAGTTCGGCGCGGATTCCTACGTGGTCGACATGGTCGGCATCCTCGTGCTGCGCGAGCTCGGCGTTCTGATCGTCGCCATCATGGTCGCGGGGCGGTCGGGCAGCGCCTATACCGCGGAGCTCGGCTCGATGAAGATGCGCGAGGAAATCGACGCGCTCTCGACCATGGGACTGGATCCGATCGAGGTGCTGATGCTGCCCCGGATTCTGGCGCTGGTGATCGCCTTGCCGATCCTGAGCTTCATCGGCGCGATGGCGGCGCTTTACGGCGGCGGGCTCGTTGCCTGGTTCTACGGCGGCATGGGACCGGCGATCTTCCTGGCGCGGCTGCATGAAGCCGTCTCGGTTACGCATTTCGAGGTCGGCATGATCAAGGCGCCGTTCATGGCCCTGGTGATCGGCATCGTCGCCTGCAGCGAGGGCCTGCGCGTGAAGGGCAGCGCGGAGTCGCTCGGCAAGCGGACCACCACCTCGGTCGTCAAGTCGATCTTCCTGGTCATCGTGCTCGACGGGCTGTTCGCGGTGTTCTTCGCATCGATTGGAATGTAGCGATGCAGGAAGCCGCCCAACCGTTTGCCATCCGGGTGAGCGATCTCGTGGTGGGATTTCGTCGCCACGTCGTGATCGATCATCTCGCCCTGGATGTGCGCCGCGGCGAGGTTCTCGGCCTTGTCGGGGCTTCCGGCGGCGGGAAATCGGTGCTGATGCGAACCATCATCGGCCTGATCCCGCGACAGGCCGGTGAAATCGAGGTGATGGGCTCGCCGATCAATCACGACCGCGCCACGCGGAGCGCCGCCGGCAGATGGGGCATCCTGTTCCAGCAGGGAGCATTGTTCTCGTCGCTCACGGCGCGCCAGAACATCCAGTTCCCGCTGCGGGAAAATCTCGAACTGTCCGAAACCCTGATGGACGAGATCGCGACCGCAAAGCTCGAGATGGTCGGGTTGACGGCGGAGGATGGCGACAAATTTCCTTCGGAGTTGTCGGGTGGCATGACCAAGCGCGTGGCGCTGGCACGGGCGCTCGCGCTCGATCCCGCGATCGTATTCCTGGACGAACCAACCTCGGGGCTCGATCCAATAGCCGCCGGCGATTTCGACGCGCTGATCAAGACGCTGCAGAAGACGTTGGGCCTCACCGTGTTCATGGTCACCCACGACCTCGCCAGCCTCAATACGGTCTGCGACCGCGTCGCGGCGCTGGCCGACGGCAAGATCGTCGCCATCGGTCCGATGCGCGAACTGCTTCAATCCGAGCATCCCTGGGTGCGAGCCTATTTTCACGGCAAGCGCTCCCTGATGCTGCAACCCAAAGCGAGCTAACGAAATGGAAACCCGCGCTCCCTTCGTCATTGTCGGCGCCTTCGTGCTCGCAGCCATCGTGGCCGTGTTCGGCTTCGTCTATTGGCTGCAAAACACCGGCGGGCTCGGTTCGCGCGCCAGCTATCGCGTGCAGTTCGAGGGCTCGGTGCCGGGGCTGCTGGTCGGCGCGGCCGTGCTGTTCAATGGCATCCGGGTCGGCGAAGTAACCGAGCTTGGGCTTGCACCCGGCAATCCCCGTGCCGTCAACGCGACCATCTCGGTTGCGTCGACGACGCCGGTGCGCGCCGACACCAAGGTCGGACTGGAATTCCAGGGCCTCACCGGCGTGCCGGTGATTGCCCTTGAGGGCGGCACGCAGATCGCCCCGAGCGGCGAGGTGCCGACGCTCATCGCCGAGCCAGGAGCCGGGCAGGGCATGACCCAGGCCGCCCGCGATGCCCTGCGCAAGGTGGATACGGTGCTGTCGGATAATTCGGACGCGCTGAAGGACACCATTGCCAATTTCAAGGTGTTTTCCGAAGGACTGGCGCGCAACACCGGCAAGCTCGACGGCATCGTCGCCGGCCTTGAACGGATGACCGGCGTCACCAGTCCGCCACCGAAGATCACCTATGATCTGCGCGCGTTGCAGAACCCGGGGCCGGTGGGAAAGACCGTCAACGTGCAATGGGCAATCCCGGAGCCGACGGCGGTTGCGATGCTGGAGACGCAGCGTTTCCTGTTTTCGCCGGCGCAGGAGTATCCGGGATTCGCAGAAGCCATGTGGGCCGACGCGTTGCCGAAGCTGATCCAGGCGCGGCTGATCGAAAGCTTTGAGAACTACGATATCGCGCATGCGCCGCTGCGCATGACCGACGTCGGACAGGCGGAATTCCAGTTGCTGATCGACCTCAGACGGTTCCGCATTGCCATGGATTCCGGACCGGCGGCGGAAATTGCGTTGTCGGCCCGGATCGTCGACAAGAACGGCAAGGTCGTCGCCTCGCGCCTGTTCGAAGAGCGCGAGAAGTTTGCAACCGTCGCGCCGGCCGAGGCCGTGGCGGCGTTCAGCGAAGCGTTCGGCCGGATGGCAAAGAGCATGATCGCCTGGACGGTGCAGGCGAATTAGCGCCTGATCCGTCTCGTATTGGATCGAATTCCGCTTCGAAAATCGCCGAAGCGCGTCCTCGCGGCCTATTCCAGCGTCTTGAGGTAGGCCAGCAGATCGCCGATCTGGTCCGGCTCGAGCTGGAAGGCCGGCATGGTCGGGTGACCGGTATAGATGCCTTCGGCCAGCGCTTCGCCCAGCGTCTCGATCGGGTAGCGCTTGTGCAGGGTGCGGAACGGCGGCGCGATCTTGAGCGGGCTGGGGGATACCTTGTCGATGGCATGGCACTTCGCGCAATTGTTCAGCGCAAAGGTCTTGCCCCGCTGCTCCTGTGGCGAAGCCGCCATGACAGGCGCCGAGGTAACGAGTGCGAACGCCAGCGGCAGCAGAATTCGTCCGATCATCGCAGCTTAAGTCTCCGTGGAAAAAAGCAGGTTCCAGCCCTGAGCCACACTGTGACGGTTTATTCGCCGGGCAATTTGATGTGGATCAAACGGCGCGTCGTGGATCAGCTACAATGAACTATATCTCCACTGGCGGGGCTATCGCCGCGACGACGCGGCGTCATCCAGCGCCTGAATGGGCAGCGATAATGATACGAACCATCTCTCCGAACCGGGCAAGTTTCGGCCGCTGTTCGGCCTGTGCCGTCCGCTCGCTCAGCATCTGCGGTGCGCTTGATCAGACGGACCTTGCGGAGTTCGAGCGGATCGCCCGCCATGTTCATCTCGCCCCGGGTGAAGCGTTGTTTACGGCGGGCCAGCTCGCGCATTCCGTCCACAGCCTGACAGCGGGTTTTGCGCGGCTGTACAAGCTCCTGGCTGATGGGCGTCGTCAGGTAATCGGATTTGCCTTGCCCGGCGACTTTCTTGGCACCGCGCCGTCCGATCGCTACACTTTTTCGACGGATGCCATCGATTCCGTGACGGCCTGCCGTCTTCCCCGGGAGGCATTCACGCACTTCATCGAACAGAGACCGCATTTTCTGCTTCGTATCAATGAATTCGCGGCTCGCGAATTGATGCTGGCGCAGGAGCAGATGTTGCTGCTGGGGCGGCGCACCGCGGAGGAGAAAGTCGCTTCCTTCCTTATCGGCTGGCGGCAGCGGCTGGCCCAGATCGGCGACGAGCGGCAAACCATTGCGCTGCCGATGAGCCGGCAGGACATTGCCGATTATCTCGGCCTGACGATCGAAACGGTGAGCCGGACGCTGACCCGGTTCGAGCGCGAAAAAATGCTCATCATCGTCACCGGCGGCGTTCGTCTCCTGGATGCGGAGCGGGCCGCAGCCGTGGCAGCAGCGTAAAAAGCGGCAAATTTGATGCAGGTCAAAGCCGTCCCCGAACCGCGCAGGCATGCTTTGTTTCTCCGTTGGAGATCAACCGCATGCCTACCGATTCGCTCCTCGTTGCGCTCTTTGTCGTCGCAATGTTCGTGATCTTTGCAGGCGTACTGTACTGGGGCGACATGCAGACCCGGCCGAAGCAACTCGCCGATTCCTCCGCCGCCAAGCGCCGCGCTTTCTGATCGCGATGGACCGCAGGCGCGGTCCGCCCGGAAGAGCCGGGAAGCCTGGATTGGCACCCTGCATCTGCTTCAAATCCGGACTTGCTTGATTCACGTCAAGACGACGACCGCTGGACCGCGCTTTTTTGCCGCCGGCCCCAGTGAGGCTTCGTTATGACGATCCCATCCCAAGACACACAAAGATTGGCTGCCGCTGTCGGCCGCTGCCTGCGAGCGATAGCGGTCAGGTTTCGGCACTTGGCTCCGCGAAGGCAGTGCGCCCCGGCGCGGGACCTGTCGTATCCGGAATTTTACGGGCTCTCCGCTCGACGCGGATCGGCGAGAATCGCGCGAGCGCGCCGGGACGACCTCGCGCTCGCTGCGGAACACCGCACGTCCGCGCAAGCATACCTGCCGATTGGCCCATCCTGTTGCTGAATTCGCTTCCGTTCCAACCAGCGTCTCGACGATTTGCGCAAAACGGAAGGGAATTGACCTCGATCAATTTCCCGGTCGCGAAGCTGTGATCACTGAGACCGGTATTCGCAGAAGAGACCCACACCCATGACCCAATCTCCAACCGCAAAATCGATGACACATGGCGAAGCCGGTCTGGTGCTGGTCTTTTCGCTATCCGCCTTCCTGTGCCTGTTCGCCGTGGCCAAGGCGCTGGATCCGGCGTTTGCTTTCCATGCGGCGCTGTCGGCCGCCGCCAGCCTGGCGACGGTGATCGTCATCGGGAACCGGTATTTCGCGCGCCCGGCAGCATTACCGCCGCAGGAAATCAACGGCCGGCCCAATTACAACATGGGCCCGATCAAGTTCTCGGCCGTGATGTCTGTCATCTGGGGCATCGCAGGATTTACGGTCGGGCTGCTGATCGCTTCCCAACTCGCGTGGCCATCGCTCAATTTCGATCTGCCGTGGACCAGCTTCGGCCGGCTGCGGCCGCTGCACACGTCGGCGGTGATCTTCGCCTTCGGCGGCAACGTGCTGATCGCAAGCTCGTTCTATGTGGTGCAGAAGACCTGCCGCGCGCGCCTCGCCGGCGACCTCGCGCCCTGGTTTGTCGTCGTCGGCTACAATTTCTTCATCCTGGTCGCCGGCACCGGCTACCTGCTCGGGGTGACCCAGTCGAAGGAATATGCCGAACCCGAATGGTACGCCGATCTCTGGCTGACGATCGTCTGGGTGGTCTACCTGCTGGTCTTCCTGCTGACCATCATCAAGCGGAAAGAGCCGCATATCTTTGTCGCCAACTGGTTCTATCTCGCCTTCATCATCACCATTGCCGTGCTGCATCTCGGCAACAATCCCGCGCTGCCGGTCTCGGTATTCGGCTCGAAATCCTACGTTGCCTGGGCCGGCGTGCAGGACGCCATGTTCCAGTGGTGGTACGGACATAACGCGGTCGGCTTCTTCCTGACCGCCGGCTTCCTCGCCATCATGTACTACTTCATTCCGAAGCGCGCCGAGCGGCCGGTCTATTCCTATCGGCTGTCAATCATCCATTTCTGGTCGCTGATCTTCCTCTACATCTGGGCCGGTCCGCACCATCTGCACTACACGGCGCTGCCGGACTGGGCGCAGACGCTCGGCATGACGTTCTCGATCATGCTGTGGATGCCGTCCTGGGGCGGCATGATCAACGGCCTGATGACGCTGTCGGGCGCCTGGGACAAGCTCCGCACCGATCCGGTGCTGCGCATGCTTGTCGTGTCGGTCGCCTTCTACGGCATGTCGACCTTCGAAGGGCCGATGATGTCGATCAAGGTCGTCAATTCGCTCAGCCACTACACCGACTGGACCATCGGCCACGTGCATTCAGGTGCACTGGGCTGGGTCGGCTTCGTTTCCTTCGGCGCGCTCTACTGCATGATTCCCTGGCTGTGGGATCGCAAGGGCCTCTACAGCCTGAAGCTGGTGAACTGGCACTTCTGGACCGCGACGATCGGCATCGTGCTCTACATCTCGGCGATGTGGGTGTCGGGAATCCTGCAGGGCCTGATGTGGCGCGCCTACACCTCGCTCGGCTTCCTCGAATACTCCTTCATCGAAACCGTGGAAGCGATGCACCCGTTCTACATCATCCGCGCCGCGGGCGGAGCGCTGTTCCTGATCGGGTCGCTGATCATGGCTTATAATCTCTGGATGACGGTGCGCTCGGGCGAAGCGGAAGTGCAGTCGCCCGTTGCTCTTCAGCCGGCGGAATGAGGAGCGCAGAAATGTCTTTCTGGTCACGGCATCAAATCTTCGAAAAGAACTCGATTGTCCTGGTTGTGGGCATCCTGGTGGTTATCGCGATCGGCGGCCTCGTCGAGATCACTCCATTGTTTTATCTCAAGAGCACGATCGAGAAGGTCGACGGCGTCAGGCCGTACACGCCGCTCGAGCTGGCCGGGCGCAACGTCTACGTCCGTGAGGGCTGCTATCTCTGCCACTCGCAGATGGTCCGGCCGCTGCGTGACGAGATCGAGCGCTATGGGCACTACTCGCTCGCCGCCGAAAGCATGTACGACCATCCCTTTCAGTGGGGGTCGAAGCGTACCGGTCCTGATCTGGCGCGGGTCGGCGGCAAGTATTCTGACGAGTGGCACGTCACGCATCTGAATAATCCGCGCGCGATCGTGCCGCAGTCGGTGATGCCCGGTTACTCGTTCCTGTCGCAGACGGAAGTCGACGAGAGCAGCGTCGCGGCCCATCTGCGCACCAGCCGCGCCGTCGGCGTGCCCTATTCGGACGAGCAGATTGCCAACGCCGTCGCCGATCTCAAGGCGCAGGCGGATCCCGACAATCCCGGCGTGGATGCGTTCACCAAGCGCTATCCAAAGGCGGTCGCCCGCAATTTCGACGGCAAGAGCGGCGCGCCGACCGAAATGGATGCGCTGGTCGCCTACCTGCAGATGCTCGGCACGCTGGTCGACTTCAAGCTCTACAACGAAAAAGCCAATCTTCGCTGAGGCAGAACGATGAAAGCAATCCTCACGGCCCAAAACATTGCGTCGGACCTCGTCACGACGTTCTGGACGCCGATCTTCGTCGGCATCTTCATCGCAATCCTGACCTACGCCCTTTGGCCGCGCAACAAGGCCGTGTTCGACGAAGCGGCCAAAATGCCCTTGCGCGAGGAGTGAGCCGATCATGACCGAACACAGCGATATCGATCACGTCTCCGGAACGTCGACCACCGGCCACCAGTGGGATGGCATCAAGGAGCTCAACACGCCGCTGCCGCGCTGGTGGCTGATCACCTACTATCTGACCATTGTCTGGGCGATCGGCTACTGGATCGTCTATCCGGCCTGGCCACTGCTCTGGAGCCATACCACCGGCATCTGGAACTACTCGACGCGCGCCGATGTCGCGATCGAGCTCGCCAATCTGGAGAAGATCCGGGGCGACAAGATGGTGGCGCTTGGCAACGCCTCGCTGGAGGAGATCGAAAAGAATCCGGCCCTGCTGGCGCTGGCGCGTGCGCGCGGCAAGACGGTGTTCGGCGACAATTGCGCGCCCTGTCACGGCAGCGGCGGGGCCGGGGCGAAGGGCTATCCCAACCTGAATGACGACGAGTGGGTGTGGGGCGGCAGCCTCGACCAGATCATGCAGACCATCCAGTTCGGGGCCCGTTCGGGGCATCCGAAGGCGCATGAGGGCGCCATGCTGGCCTTCGGCAAGGACGGTATCCTCAAGAAGGACGAGATCGTCACCGTCGCCAACTACGTCCGGTCCCTCTCGGGGCTGCCGACCGCCGCCGGCTATAATGCTGCCGCCGGCGCCAAGCTTTTCGCCGACAATTGCGTCTCGTGCCATGGCGATGATGGCAAGGGGAACCAGGAACTCGGCGCGCCGAACCTGACCGACAAGATCTGGCTCTATGGTTCCGACGAGGCGACCCTGGTCGAGACCATCAGCAACGGCCGTTCCGGCGTCATGCCGGCCTGGGTGGGGCGGCTCGACCCGTCCACCATCAAGGCTCTGACCGTCTACGTACACTCGCTCGGCGGGGGTAAATAACCGCGGAGCGATGCTGCACCACCGCGTCGTTTGAGATGGATCAAACGCGGTTGCAAGGCCGGGTCTACAGTGAACGTCCCAGAGACCGACCCAGCGATGACCAGGACCGTGAACCCGACCGAACTCGAGCTTGACGACAACGCGCCGCTCTATGCGGCGCGCAAGAAAGTCTACCCGCAAAGCGTCTCCGGCACCTTCCGCCGGACCAAATGGGGGCTGATGGCATTCTGCCTCGGCGTCTATTACCTGCTGCCCTTCGTGCGCTGGAATCGCGGCCTCGGCGCACCGGATCAGGCAGTGCTGGTCGACCTGCCGAACAGCCGGTTCTATTTCTTCTTCATCGAGCTGTGGCCGCAGGAGGTCTACTATTTTACCGGCCTGTTGATCGTGGCCGCCCTGACGCTGTTCCTGATGAACGCGGTCGGCGGCCGCATCTGGTGTGGTTATCTCTGCCCGCAGACGGTCTGGACCGACCTGTTCTACGCCGTCGAGCGGATGATCGAAGGCGACCGCCGCGAGCGCATGCGCAAGGACGCGGCCAAGGGCACGATGAAGCTCGAGCGCTTCGCCGAAATCCTGCTGAAGCATTCGATCTGGCTGATGATCGCCTGGTGGACCGGCGGCGCCTGGGTGCTTTATTTCAACGATGCGCCGACCCTGGTGAAGCAGCTCGTCACGTTCCAGGCGCCGATGATCGCCTATATCTGGATCGGCATCCTGACGGCGACGACCTATATTTTCGCAGGCTGGATGCGCGAGCAGGTCTGCGTCTACATGTGCCCGTGGCCGCGCATCCAGGCCGCGCTGACCGACGAATGGGCGCTCAACGTCACCTACAAATATGATCGCGGGGAAGCGCGCACGTCGCTGAAGAAGGCCAACGAACTGCGTGCGCTCGGCCAGCCGGTCGGCGACTGCGTCGACTGCTATCAGTGCGTTGCCGTGTGCCCGACCGGCATCGATATCCGCGATGGTTCGCAGCTCGAATGCATCCAGTGCGGCCTGTGCATCGACGCCTGCGACACCGTCATGACCAAGATCGGCCGGCCAACCCGCCTGATCGGCTATGACAACGACATCAACATTCATCGCCGGGAGGAGGGCAAGCCGCCGATCTACCGGATCGTGCGCCCGCGCACCGTCACCTATGCCGTCCTGATCGCCGCCGTCGGCGCCATCATGCTCTATGCGATGCTGACGCGCACGCTGCTCGACATCAACGTGCTGCACGACCGCAACCCGGTCGCGGTAAAGCTCGCCGACGGATCGATCCGCAATGCCTACACCATCCGCCTCCTGAACAAGCGGGGCTTCGACCGCGTCATCGCCATCGACGTCGACGGTCCGGTCAACGCCACGCTGCATGTCGTCGGCGCCGATTCCGTGACGCAGGACCGGCCGATGATCGTCCTGGCGCGCGACACCACCACCGAATTGCGGGTCCTGGTCACCGCGCCTGCGGAGAGCAACCCCGCCAAGTCCGTTCCGGTGAACTTCCGCGTCAGCGATATCGGGCTCGGCGAGGTTGCCACGGCCACCGACCACTTCGTGTCGCCATGAATTCCCTGGGGAGCATCCACATGAATCAGGTGCAGCCGTCACGACCCGTCACCGGGCGCATGGTGTTCTTCATGCTGGTGGCGTTCTTTGGCGTCGTGATCGGGGTCAACGTCATCATGATGCGGCTTGCGATCCAGACCTTGCCTGGCACCGAGGTCGACAGCGCCTACAGCGCCAGCCTTGCCTACCAGAAGGAGATCGCCACCGCCCGCGCCCAGAGCGCGCGGAACTGGAAGGTCGATGCCCATGTCGAACGCAGCGGGCAGGGCGGTGCGACGCTGCGGGTCGAGGCGCATGATGAATCGGGACGGCCGATGTCCGGCCTGCAATTCCAGGGCCGGTTCGAGCGGCCGACAGACCGCCGCGCCGATCTGCCGGTCGAGCTCGCCGAAGTCGGGATCGGCATCTATCGCGGAAACGCGGAAGCTATCGCGCCCGGCCAGTGGGATCTCGTGATCGAAGGCGTGGCGGCCGGACAGCGGCTGTTCCTGTCCAGGAATCGCGTGCTGTTGAACTAGGGAAGCCCGATCATGCAGGCGACGCGAGATTTTTCACACTATGTCCGGCATCTCGGATCAGGGCTGGCCCATATCGATCTGGCGGTCGAGGGCGTCAATTGCGCCGGCTGCATGTCGAAGATCGAGCGCGGGCTGTCGGCGCTGCCCGACGTGACGCTGGCGCGCGTCAACCTGACCGACCGCCGCGTGGCGCTGGAGTGGAAGGAGGGCGCGCTCGACCCTGTCAGCTTCATCGACCGCCTCGCCGAGCTTGGCTACAAGGCCTACCCGTTCGAGCCGGTCCGCGCCGAAGCGGTGGAGACGGCGCAGGCGAGCTTCCTGCTGCGCTGCCTCGGCGTCGCGGCCTTTGCCGCCATGAACGTCATGATGCTGTCGATCCCGGTATGGTCCGGCAATGACACCGACATGATCCCCGAGCAGCGCGATTTCTTCCATTGGCTGTCGGCGCTGATCGCCTTGCCGGCGGCGGCCTATTCGGGGCAGCCGTTCTTCAGGTCTGCCTGGCAGGCGCTTCGCGCCCGCCGCACCAACATGGATGTGCCGATCTCGATCGGCATCGTGCTGGCGCTCGCGATGTCGGTGGTGGAGACGATCCATCACGCCGAACATGCCTATTTCGATGCCGCGCTGATGCTGCTCGCGTTCCTGCTCGCCGGCCGCTACCTTGATCAGAGCATGCGCCGCAAGACGCGGGCGGTCGCCGGAAACCTGGCGGCGCTGAAGGGCGAGACCGCGACGAAATTCGTCGGTGTCGATGAAATCAGCGTCGTGCCGATTGCCGCCGTGCAGGTCGGAGATATCGTCCTGCTGCGCCCGGGCGAGCGCTCCGCGGTGGACGGCGCCGTGATCGAGGGGCAGTCCAAGATCGACCAGAGCCTGATCACCGGCGAGACCTTGCCGATCAAGGCGGGCCCGGGCACCGCAGTCTATGCCGGCACGCTCAACCTGTCGGGCGCCTTGCGGGTGCGGGTATCGGCGGCGTCCGAAGGCACGCTGCTCGCCGAGATCAGCCGCCTGCTCGACAACGCGGTGCAGGCGCGCTCCCGCTATGTTCGGCTCGCCGACCGTGCGTCACGGCTCTATGCCCCCGTCGTGCATGCGACGGCGCTTTTGACCATGCTGGGCTGGGCGGCGTATGGCGCGAGCTGGCACGACGCCATCATCACGGCCATCGCGGTTCTCATCATCACCTGTCCCTGTGCGCTCGGGCTGGCGATACCGGCGGTGCAGACCGTCGTTTCCGGTGCCATGTTCCGGACTGGCGTGCTGCTCAATTCCGGCGATGCCATCGAGCGTCTGGCCGATGTCGATCGCGTCGTGTTCGACAAGACAGGAACGCTGACCCTGCCGGAGCTCGACGTCACCAATGCCCTGGACGTTCCCCGCGACGTCTTTGAACTCGCCGGGCGGCTCGCACTCGCCAGCCATCATCCGGTCGCCGCCGCAGTGGCCCGGGCGTCGGGCGCCAGGACACCGATCGCCGGCATCGAGGAGGTGGCAGGCCAGGGGGTGCGAGGTGTCGTCGACGGCCGCGAAATCCGGCTGGGCAGGCCCTCGTTCTGCGGCGCGGACCAGATCGCCAATGACATCCTGTGCCGGGATCCCGAGGCTTCGGTCGTCGCCTTCAGTCACGGCAAGACGCGGCACGTCTTCGCCGTGCGGCAGCGCCTGCGGCCCGATGCGGCCGGCGCCATTGCCACGCTGCTGAAGACCGGCATCCAGGTCGAGATACTGTCCGGCGATCGCGAGCCGGCCGTGCGCCACGCCGCCGAACAGCTCGGCATCAAGGAATGGCGCGCCGGCGTCACGCCCGCCGACAAGATCGCCCGCATCGAGGAATTGAAGCGGCAGGGCGCCAGGGTGCTGATGGTCGGCGACGGCATGAACGACGCGCCGGCGCTGGCAGCCGCGCATGTCTCGATGTCGCCGGTCAGCGCGACCCATCTGAGCCAGGCGACCGCCGACCTGGTGTTCCTCGGCGATCGTCTTGCGCCCGTCGTCGGCGCGATCGGCTTCTCCCGCAAGGCGCTGCTTCTGATGCGGCAGAACCTGTGGCTTGCCGCGGGATACAATCTGTTCGCCGTGCCGCTTGCGATTGCAGGCCTCGCGACGCCGCTGGTCGCTGCCGCCGCGATGTCGGGTTCGTCCCTGCTGGTGATCCTGAACGCGCTGCGCGCGCATCGCGGCGCGAGGGAGTTCGGCTGATGGAAGTCCTGGTATTTCTCGTACCGCTGGCGCTCCTGCTCGGCGCCCTCGGCCTGGCGGGCTTTCTCTGGTCGCTCAAGAACGGCCAGTACGACGACCTCGAAGGAGCAGGGTGGCGCGCGATCGCCGATGATGAACCCGTCGCGGAGGAGCCGGCGGCTTCGACGGGGAATGGTGGCGCCACAGATTCCGGCCGCGTGGAGAATCAGACTCGCAAATGCGACTCGGCCGCCTGACGGCGTCCCGGATCATTCTCCAGCTTGCGTTGGCGCAAACGCGGACGGGCTGGCGACCCCTAAAGTGATTTCCGCAGCCGAACCTTCCCCCGAACCCGTCATGTCGTTATAGTGGGTCGGGCGTTAAATGGGGTGCGTAACATGACCGTCCAGCAGCCAATCGAGACGCCGCGCGAGCACTATATGGAAGTGGCGCAAAAAGAGATGATCGCGTTCGAGCTGAAAGAGCGAGAGTTCAGCAAGAAGCTGAGGAATGAGCGCGCCGAAGAATTACGGCTGCTGTTCCACAAGGCAGAATTTCACAGCTAGGCACCCGCACGAGCGGCCAATCTACCCCAAGCTCCCGGTAAGATCTCACCAATCGTGAGGGGGTCTGCGGAAGCAATGAGTAGAGCCGTCGCTAATTCAACGCGGTGAAGGCTTTTCATTACCAGGACCCGAGAGTGTCAAAGGATGCGCCGCCGGGCTCGAAATACTGTGTCCCGGCGGCGCCTTGTCCAAGACCGGGCTCTGAAATCCCAGTCGCTGGCCAGCGTGCAGTGCCAATGCCACAGGCGGATGACGATACGGGAAAAACCGGAAGCGCTTGCGATCGAATTGCCAGGCAGGCCGACGCAAATGGGTTGCGCGTCAAATCAGAAACCTGAAAAGCAGCAACCGCCGGGTGACCTCAAGCTAGCATTACAGTTGCCGTTTTGCTTTGAGGTGCGCACGCTGAGCGATTGCCTGG
>NZ_DAINNI010000012.1:0-92579 GCF_036735945.1 Bradyrhizobium sp.
CAGATCCGCTCCTATGTGCTGCAGCCCTACCAGATGGTGAAGGACCTGCGCACCGGCGTGCAGACCTCCGATACGTCTGGTGTGCTCGACGGCGATCTCGACGAGTTCATGGCGGCGACGCTGGCGCAGCGCGCCTTCGGCACCGGGCCCGGCAGCGTCGAGGATGTGGACTAGGCCATGGCGAAGGTCGGCTTCATCGGACTAGGTCGCATGGGCCATGGCATGGCCGGCCGCTATCTCGATGCCGGCTTTGACGTCGCGGTGTGGAATCGCAGCACGGCAAAGGCCGACGACCTGATCGCGCGCGGCGTGCGCTGGGCTGCATCTCCAGCGGAGGCCGCCGATGGCGCCGACGCCGTGGTGACCATGGTCGCCGACGATGAGGCGTCGCGCGCCGTCTGGCTCGGACAGAATGGCGCGGCTCAGAAAATGAAGGCGGGCAGTTTCGCGATCGAGTGCTCGACGGTATCGCACCAGCACGCGCTCGACATGGCCCGCGAACTGCGCCAACGCGGACTGATCTACATCGATTGTCCCGTCACCGGGCTGCCGCAAGCGGCGGCAACCGGCAAGCTGACCCTGCTCGTCGGCGCCGAGCCCGCCGATCTCGATTCCGCAAGGCCATATCTCGCGCCGATCGGCGACGTCATCAGGCATTTTGGCGCGGTCGGCAGCGGCACGGTCTACAAGCTGATCAACAATCTGATGGGCGCCGTGCAGATCGCGAGCCTCGCCGAAGGTATCGCGATGGCCGAGCAGGCCGGGCTCGACATGAACCTGGTCGCCGAAGCGATGGCGACCGGCGCGGTGGCGTCGCCGCAGGTGATCCGCCACTCAAAGCGCATGGTCGCGCGCGATTTCTCCGGCGCGTCGTTCACGTCGGCGCTTCGCCACAAGGATGCGGCCTACGCGGTGAAATTGGCCGAGAGCCTGCTGGCCAACCCGCCGCTCGTCGGACGCGCCGCGGTCGACGCCTATGCACGGGCGAAGGCGGAGATGCCCGATGACGACGAAGGCAGAATGATCGAGATCGTCTCCCGGCCGAAGAATTAGACTGCACGAGTTGTTACTTGCTTGGCTCTCGATTAATCAAGCGCCTCGGAATACGCTCTCCCTGGCGCGCTTGTATTCGATAAGCTCCGAGATGGCATCGTAGGAGTGGAAGCGAGCGTAGACACTCTTCGCCTTTCGTTCTCGCAGATCAGCCAGCGACTCTGCCCAATATGCGATCAGGGCGCGCCGAACGCCGGGACGATTGAAGACGAGTTCTGCATTTGCAAAATCTTGGCGAAAACTGACGAGTACGGCTCGATCAGCGGAAATGTAAGTGGCGTCTTGAACCTCGCCATCACGCTTGCCAATCCAGATGACGGTTTCCGGGTAATCGAGAATCAGGCGATCCAGAACCAAATAGTGTTCAACCTTGCCGTCGATTGGCTTGAAGGTGCTGAACGCGACTTCATGAGGTCCGATATTTAGAGTAAACCACCGGCCGCCGTTGGTTTTGGGCAACAGGCTGAGCGTCCAAGCTCCTTGAATATCGAGGCACCCGTACAGGCCCGAAAGCTGGAAAAGTTTGTATAGGTAAAGTCCGACGCTTTCGTTTTTAAATATCGTCGCTGTTTTTTCGTGACCTACACGTAGCGCTACGTCCGTCAGTCGCAGCCTTGCCCTTGCTTCGTGAGGTGGCACGGCGAACAATTCGCGAGTGCCGGAGATGTCGCGGACATTTCGGTCCTGAAAATGGCGGTGCATACCGCTCTCCACCACACGCCAGTCCGTTACATGCAAGAAATCCGACAATTCCCACGGGCCATGCTCGGCGTAAGATTCTACTCGGTTGATGCCCTGCATGCGCTCGCCTATCGGGCGCTCGGTGCCTCCGATCTTGATGTGACTGCTGTTCGGTGAAACTAGAATGTAAACGAAGCCCTGCATTTAAGCATGTTAGGGAAGGATTTTATCCAATACAACTGATCTGCGAAGCGTCTGGCTACGAAGTTGCCAGCGAACGGGTGGGTCCGCATTGATATCCGGAATTCGGGTGGCCCGGCGCCGTATGGCGGAATAAATCTGCGGCCCCGCAGATAAGAACCGCAATGAGTGCCAGCGACACTTCGATCGATGCCCGCGACTGGTCGCTGCTCGGCCTGCTTTCGGTCCTGTGGGGCGGCTCGTTCTTTTTCAACAGCGTGGTGCTGAAGGAGCTGCCGCCGTTCACGCTGGTGTTCCTGCGCGTGACGCTCGCCGCGATCATGCTGCTGCCGCTGCTGTCACTGTATCGCATCCGTTTCCCCGCCGGCCTGCCCGGCTGGAAGCCCTTTGTCGCGATCGGATTTCTGAACAACGTGCTGCCGTTCTCGCTGATCGTGATGGGGCAGACCTATATCCCGGGCGGACTGGCCTCGATCCTTAATGCCACCACGCCGCTGTTCACGGTGGTCGTGATGGCGGTGGCGGGCGAGGAAAAGCTGCACGCGCGGCGGATCGCAGGCGTGGTCGTCGGCCTGATCGGCGTGATCATTCTCCACGGCGATGGTCTTGGATTGGAGAGCGGGCAGGGCATCGGCATCCTGCTCTGCCTGGCGGCCGCCTTCTCCTACGGATTGTCGGCGCTGGTGGCGCGGCGGCTGCTGTCGAATGCCCCGCCGCTCGGCACCGCGACATTCCAGATGCTGGCCTCGGCCGCGATGATGACTGTTGTTGCCGGGCTGGTCGAGCGTCCCTGGCAATTGCCGATGCCGGGCGCTGAAACGTGGCTTGCGGCGATCGGCCTCGCCGCTTTGTCGACGGCGCTGGCCTATATCGTGTTCTTTCAGATCCTGCGCCGATCCGGCGCGACCAACGTCATGCTGGTGACGCTATTGATCCCGATCACGGCGATCCTTTTGGGTTTCCTTGTACTCGGCGAGACGATTTCGCTGCGCGAGATCGCCGGCGCGCTGGTGATCGGCAGCGCGCTGCTCGTGATCGACGGAAGGGTGCTGAAGTTGTTTCAGCGCTGAGTTAGCTGCGTCTGGATTTCCATTCGATAAGCCAGCCGGTGAATCTGCCGCTGTCGCGCTCGCCGCCGTGCCGGGCCGCGGTCACCGTGCCGTCGTCGGCCACCAGCACCACGACATCCAGCCCCTTGGAACGGCGCAGCGTGTCGATTGCCTGCTGAGGCGTCTGCGCGATGGGACCCGCGACGTTGAAGGAGGTGTTGACCGACAGCTCGACGCCGATATGGCGGCCGAGCGCCTTGAGATAGGCGTAGGTGAGGGGATCGTCCTCCGCGCGCACGATCTGGATGCGGCCGGTGCCGTCGGCATGAATGACGGCCGGAATTTTTCCGCGGGCATGCGGCTTCGAATGCGCCGTCAGCACCATGTAGTTATAGGCATTGTAGTCGCCGTCAGCAGCGCCGGGCAGCAGCTCGAAATATTGCCGTGCCGCCTCCAGCGTCGCCATTGGCGCCAGCGGACGGATAGCCTCGCGGTATTTGACGCGCGCGTTGAGCAGTTCGCGCGCCGCGGGATCGCACGGGTTGGCAAGGATCGAGCGGTGGCCGAGCGCGCGGGGGCCGGTTTCCGCCGCGCCCTGATACAGTGCGACCACGCCACCCTGCGCCACCATGAATGCCATCAGGTCAGCGACCGCCTCGCGGCCTTCGGGCGTCGAGATATCGCCGATCCGTTGCGCGGCGATATCGTCGGCGACGACAGCGCTGGCGATGTCGTCGTGCGATGGCGGAGTGCCGCAATAGAAGGCGTTCGTCATCGGTGCGCCGCGCGGGGCGCCGGCCAGGTGCGCGAACAGCCAGGCGGCGCCGATGGTGACGCCGGGATCGCCGGGCACCGGCGGCACCCAGAGCTGCAGCCGCGCGTTGCGCTGCTGAGCACCGGCGAACCAGGCCTCATCGAAATGTTCGAGCAGCCGCATGTTCCCGACCGCATTCAATGCAACGCCGCCGGTCAGCACCAGCCGGTTCGCGCCGGATACGCGCAGCAGATGGTCGGCGACATGGATCATGGCGTCCTCGAACACCAGTTGCGTCGCAGCCGCCTTGTCGAGCCGGTCTTTTGTGTCTGGCCGGTGGTGGATGTCCTCGACACGCAGCATCGCGTCCGGGTTCCAGAGCTGATCCGGCCGTAGCGGCTCGCCGAGGATGTCGATCAGCGCCTGCTGGTAGGGATGATCGAAGGGATCGCAGTACCAGTTGGCCATGGCACGATTGAGCCTGACCTCGCCGTTCGCGCCGAAATCCAGCACCTCGCGCAACCGCGCATAATAGGGATTGCTCGCGCGGTCCATGTCGCCCCAGGCGGCCGCGCCCATGTAGCGGCCCTCGCAGGACAGCCAGGTCCAGCCGCCCTGGGTCGAGGAGATCACGCTGTAGAACGCGCCGAGTGAATCGAACATGCTGTCGTTGCAGTAGATCCGGCGCAATACGCCGCGTTCGACGACATAGAGCGAGATCGAGCCCTGATCGCCGGTGCCGTCGAGCACCGCGATCGCCGTCTCGCCGTCATCGGCGAACGGGGAGGCTGCATAGGAGAACCAGGCGTGGTTGTCGTGATGCGGCAGGCAGATCAACGGCACGCGCTCGGCAAGCCCGAGCTGGCGCGCGAGGATCTTTGGCGTCCGCGTCATCTGGTCGAGACGGCGGCCGTCGAAGCCGGCGGCCTCGGTGGTGCGCATCAGCTTGAAGCTCTGCGGAAATTCCTCGAGCACCGAGCGCGCCAGCGTGCCGGCGAGCGTCGGGTAATCCCAGCTCGTGAGCCAGGCGTCGATATCGGAGATGTCACGACCCATGCTCCGCAGCGTGGCCATCGCCGCGTCGATCGATAGTTTTGGATATTCCGTCGTGTGCTTGTTGCCGGAAAACCGCTCTTCCTCGTTGTTGACGATCAGCCGCGGTCCGTGTGCCTGCGTTACCTCGACCAGCGCGAGGCCTGAATTATGCGTGCCGGGCGCGCCGAGGCCCGCGAGATAGACGGTTTCACCGCGGGCGAGCTTGCTACGCACATGCGCGAGCCGCGCATCGGCGAAAGCCGAGCCGAGCTGGTGAAATCCCGCGGCACCCATGGTTTTCGCTGCAAGCCAGCGCGCCGCGCGGAAGCCTGCGGCTGCGAGCCCGGGATGTCGCGCTCCAATTCGTCTGTTCTGTTCCAACCCTTCGAACCTCTGGGCCAAGCCACCACGCCAAGCCACTACGCAATGCCACTACGCCAGGTCATGGCGCCGAGATGCATCAACCACAATTGGCGCTTACCAACAATGCCGTTTCGTCATGCGGAATAAGCGCACGCTTGCCAGCGCCGAAGCCGCTTGCGAAACTCCGTCACAACAAGCCTTGCACACAAGACTTGATCAAAACAAAAAGACGGGAGAAAACGATGCCGGTTCGCATGCAAAATTTGGCGGCTGTGGCTGCGCTTGCCATTGGCGCGATGGTCGCCACCGCGGCCCACGCGCAGAAGAAATACGATCCCGGCGCCAGCGATACCGAAATCAAGATCGGCAACATCATGCCCTATAGCGGCCCGGCGTCGTCCTATGGCGTGATCGGCAAGACCGAGGAAGCCTTCTTCAAGATGATCAATGCCGAGGGCGGCATCAACGGCCGCAAGATCAATTTCATCAGCTACGACGACGCCTACAGTCCGCCGAAGGCGATCGAGCAGGCGCGCAAGCTGGTGGAGAGCGATGAAGTCCTGTTGATCTTCCAGGCGCTCGGCACGCCGTCCAATTCGGCGATCATGAAATACATGAACGCAAAGAAGGTGCCGCAGCTTTTCGTCGCGTCGGGTGGAACCAAGTTCGGCGATCCCAGGAACTTCCCCTGGACGATGGGTTTTCAGCCCAACTATCAGAGCGAGGGGCGCATCTACGCCAAATACATCAGAGACAGGTTTCCGAACAGCAAGATTGCGGTGCTCTGGCAGAACGACGATGCCGGCAAGGACCAGTTCAAGGGTTTGAAGGACGGGCTCGGCGACAAGCTCAACATGATCATCGCCGACAAGTCCTATGAAGTGAGCGATCCCAGCATCGATTCGCAGATCGTGGCGCTGCACGATTCCGGTGCCGATATCTTCTTCTCCTGGGCCGCGCCCAAGGGATCGGCGCAGGCAATCCGCAAGGTCGGCGAACTGAACTGGAAGCCGAAATTCTTCCTGGCCAACACCGCAACATCGGTGGCGTCAGTGCTGAAGCCGGCCGGGCTGCAATACGCCAAGGACATCATTTCGACGGCCTACCTGAAGGACCCGACCGATCCGACCTGGGATAAGGATCCGGCGATCGTGAACTGGCGGGCGTTCATGGACAAATACTATCCCGACGGCGACAAGACCAACGCCAACAATCTCTACGGCTACGTGCAGGCGGAGGCGATGCTGCAGGTTCTCAGGCAGTGCGGCGACAATCTCACACGCGAGAATGTCATGAAGCAGGCCACCAGCTTGAAGAACTTCCACTCCGACCTGATGCTGCCCGGCATCATGGTGAACACCGCGCCGGACGATTACTTCCCGCTCGAGCAGATGCAGTTGATGAGGTTCAACGGCGAGGCGTGGGAGCTGTTCGGCGAGGTCATCACCGGAGAGGTCGGGCACTAGAATCCAGCAGACGAGGCGCCATGTCGTGGCGCCTCGCTTCTGTCGTGATCATCCGGGAATGTTCGGCTCCACGAGCAGCGCGAGCTGGGCGAGCGACTGCTGCCAGCCGAGATAGCAGGATTCGACTGGAATCACCGTCGGCAGGTTCTTCTGCTCGATCTGGATTTCAGTTCCGCACGATACTGCTTTCAGGTTCACGATGACCTGGATCGTCCCGGGCAGATTCGGATCGTCAAACTTGTCAGTGTAGCGGATGCGTTCGTTGGGTACGATCTCCAGATATTCGCCGCCGAACGAATGGCCCGTATTCGTGGTGAAGTTCGTGAACGACATCCTGAATGTGCCGCCGACCTTTGCCTCGAACTGGTGGACCTTGCAGGTGAAACCGTAGGGCGGCAGCCACTTGGCCAGGGCGTCCGCATCGAGGAAGGCGCGAAAAACCTTCTCCGGCTTGGTGGCGAGGACACGATGGAGGCGAACGGTATTGCCGTGCGAATTACCTTGGGACATGACGTTACTTCTCCGTGGCTGAGCGGAGGATATAGCAGGACGTGGTCGGACCGGCTCAGCCTATGTCACGAGGACGTCTGGCCTCCGTGTGAGCCGACACGGGAGCTTCAAAAAATTTCCGGTTCCATTCCGGGGATTGTGCGCGATTTAGCCCGCGCTCAGCCTCACGCCGGCGCGCAGGAACTTCTGCGGGTCGACGGCGTCGCCGTCGATGCGCGTTTCATAGTGCAGGTGCGGACCCGTCGAGCGGCCGGTCGAGCCGACGGCGCCGATCACCTGGCCGATCTTGACGAGGTCGCCGATCCTGACGTGTATCTCGGAGAGGTGGCCGTAGCGTGTCGATAGGCCGTTGCCGTGATCGACCTCCACCATGCGGCCGTATCCGCCCTGCCATCCGGATGCGACCACCTTGCCGTTGGCGGTGACGCGCACGGGATCGCCGGTCGCGGCGCGGAAATCGAGACCGGTGTGCATGGCCGGGCGGCCGAGGAACGGATCACTGCGGACACCGAAGCCCGAGGTGAATTCGACGTCGCCGATCACCGGCTTGCGGTAGGGCACCAGCGCCAGCGTCGCATTGAGACGGTGCATCTGGGTGCGCGCGATATTGATTCGGTTGAGCTGGCGCTCGAACGCGCCGGCATCGGCCGACAGCTTCACCGGCACGAACGGGCCGCCGATCGCCGATCGCGGCGTCGCCGCCTCGAGTTGCGCCATGTCGAGACCGAGATCGGTGAACACGCCGCGCATCCGGCGGACCCGCGATTCCATGCCGTCTTCGACCGCGCTCAGCGCGGCCATCTGGCGCCGCTCGACGGAATCAAGCGAGGTCTGCAGGCGTACCAGCACATTGTCGACGCCGTGAACCTTGGCGAACTGGTTGGCATGCGACTTGACGATGACGGGCGTGCGCGATTCCAGCCGCGCTTCGCGATCCGGCGGCGCCACGAAGATAACGGTGTCGCTGATCGGCGAGGGCTTCAGCGTGCCGGAAGCGGGCTCCGCCGCCGCGCCGCGCGCCGCGGGACGTATCGAGCCGGTGGCGGCGGCATCCGGCATCGCGCCGAGCGCGGTGGCGCGCGATTCCAGCGTGGTCTGGCGGCGCATGATCTGGTCGAGTTTCTGGTCGAACTGTTCCTGATCGAGCAACTGGCGGCTGGTGGTGCGGTCGACCTTGGCGCGCAGTTCGGCGATGCGGTCCTCATAGGCATATTGCATCTCGGCCTGGCGGGCGATCAGCCGGGTCAGGACGTCATCGCGAAATGCGAAGTAGGTGGCGGTCGCCGCCGACCACATCCCGAGCAGCACGATCGTGCCGACGACGATCCAGAATACGACCGGGCCGAGCCGGACCTGCTTGCCGGCGTGGGCAATCGTGTAGCCGTCCGCGTCCAGCGTGGCGGCGCGGGCCGCGTGGGGGACAGGACGTTGCGGCGGAGTCCGGCCGTAATTTTGAGGATGGTGGTGATCGGAATAATGACCGGAACGGTACGACATCGGCACTCCCGCGCCGGTCGGAGAACAGTTCCGTACGGCTGCTTTTACGGAGCCGATTTGACCTTCTCATGGTTAATTTTTGGGAAATGCAGCCGGCCCATCACATGGCGTGGACCGCAGCGAGCACTTCATCCGCGTGTCCATCGACGCGTACGTTGCGCCAGATCCTGGCGATCCGTCCATCGGCGCCGATCAGAACCGTCGTCCGAATGATTCCCATGAATGTCCGGCCATACATCGATTTTTCGCCCCAGGCGCCGTAGGCCTCCAGCATCTCGTGCTGCTCATCCGAGATCAGAGGGATCACGAGCTTATGCTTTTCGCGGAACGCGTCCTGGGCTTTGACGGAGTCTGCCGAGATGCCGAGCACCGCGGATCCCTCCTTGGCGAAGGCGTCCTTCAGCCGGGTGAAATCGATCGCCTCCCGGGTGCAGCCGGGGGTATCGGCCCTCGGGTAGAAGAACAGCACCAGCTTCTTGCCGGCGTGGTCGGCCAGCGACACGCTGCCGCCGCCATCGCGCGGGAGGCTGAAGGCGGGGGCCAGGGCGCCCTCCGCCAGCCCGGTTCCGCCGGTCCCGGCCGGGGCCGAAAGATTGGATTTTATTAACTGTTTCGATGTCGGCTTGTGCGACGCTTTGGCTGAGGCGGTTTTGGCTGCTTCGACCGGTTTTTTCGCCGGTTTCCGGGCGGCTTGCTTTGCGACCCTGGCGGCGGGGTTGGCCGCCCTGGCGGCAGGCTTCCTGGCCGGTGTCGCCGCGCCAGGGCGCGTAGTTTTACGGGCAGCCTTCGCCGTGGCTGGTTCTCGGGCGGGCGACTTGCGGCTTTTGGGGGATGGCTTGGAGGATTTCTTGCGCGTTTTCTTGGACATACGCCTTCCTTTCGTCGCTTTCCGCAGATCAACCATTAAGCTATTGCGGGTCTCGCCCCTGACCGTCGGATTCGCTCCGGCTGCTGGGCAAGTTTGATGACCCCGGAGTATGGTTACAAGGAATTCGACGCTACACCCATCCGCTCGTCGATGGGGCCGACCAATCAATCCTTGGGCCCGACCGCGAGTAACAGTATTAATCGAGGATTGGCAGCGATGCCGGCACAGGAGCGCTCGATACGAGTCGATGAGCGCGCCGGTGGCGGAGATCAATCTCAGCGCCCGCACCGAGAGGCAATGGCCAGGAATACTTCGCCAAACGGGTCGAATCCGCGTGCCGAGGCCCAGCAATGGGATGACGCGGCTGGCTGGGAGCAGGACGAAGCGGCCGGTCATCGCGCGCGGCGGCTGCTGTCGCGTTCCGATTCCGGATTCCATCGTGTCGGCGACAGGGTCTCGTCGCTGCAGCGCTGGATGAGCGGCGAGCGCTGGGTCAAGCGGCTGGCTGTCGTGATCGCTGTGCTGGCGGTAATTTTCGCCGGCTGCTTCGGCGGGCTGTGGTGGCGGCTCGGCGCCGGTCCCATCAATCTCGATGTGGCGACGCCCTGGCTGGCGGCCGCGATCGAGGAAAACATCGGGCACGGCAATACCGTTGCAGTCGGTGGCACGCAGATCGAGCGCGCCGGACGGATTCGAATCGCGGTGCGCATCCGCGACATCGTGGTGCGCGACCGCGACCAGGTCATCGTCGCGACGGCGCCGAAGGCCGAAGTGAAGCTGTCGGGCATGGCGCTGTTGATGGGCCGGCTGCGCGCCGAAAGCCTCAATCTTGTCGATGCCGAACTCGCGGTGCGAATTACGCCTGATGGTCAGGTGACGGTATCGGCGGGCGAAACCGCAAAACCGCTGGCGACCGGCGTTGCCTCCAAGCGCGACGCCGGCATGGCGCCGACATTCCCCCGTCAGGCGCCGGCGCAGGCTCCCGGCGCGGCGGCAACGACATCGGACACCGCGCAGAACGGGTTGCTGGCCGGCCTCGACTGGCTCGACAGCCTCAGCCTGACCGGGCTCGACGGGCAAAACCTGAACGAGATCGGTCTCAAGAACGGCAACCTTGTCGTCGACGACCAGCAGCGCGGCAACAAATGGACGTTCGAGAATATCAGCCTCAGCATGCGCCGGCCGAGCGGCGGCGGTGTCGCGGTAAGCCTCGGTGAGGAAGGCGCGCGGCCATGGTCGCTCAAGGTCGTGGTCGGATCGCCGCAGAACGGCGTGCGTTCGGTCGATCTTCGCGCCGACAAGGTGCCGGCTGCCAACATCCTGCTGGCGATGCGGGTCAAGGATCTCACCTACAGCGCGGATCTGCCGCTTTCCGGCGAGTTGAAGGGTGAACTGGGCCGCGACGGCGTGCCGACCTTCTTCCGCGGCAAGGTGACGGCGGGCGCCGGGTATCTCATCGACAGCGATACGCCCGACTATCCGATGCCGATCGATTCGGCGGAAATGAGCGTGGAGTGGGATTCCGGACGGCGCGTGCTGGTCGCGCCGCTCAAGGTCGTCTCCGGCGCGAACCGGATTACGCTGCTTGGCCATCTCGAGCCGCCGAACGGCGCCACCACCGAATGGCAGGCCGGTCTCAGCGGCGGCACGATCCTGCTGGCCGGCAACGACAATGAGCAGCCGCTGATCTTCAACCGCATCGCCATCGGGATGAAGTTCGACACCGATCGCAAGCGCGTGCTGCTCACGCAGGCCGACATCAGCAACGGCGAGATCGGCATCGCCGGCACCGGCAGCATCGACTATTCGGGCGAGGCGCGCCTCCAACTCGGCTTCGCGGGCACGCCGATGTCGGCGTCCGCCCTGAAGCGGATGTGGCCGACCCTGATCGTGCCCGAGGTGCGCGAGTGGGTGATCGAGCGGATCGAGCGCGGCACGCTCCAGCGCATCGAAGTCGGCGTCAACTCGCCGGTGCGCAACCTGTCGCGCAAGGGTCCGCCGATTCCGGATGATGGTCTGGCCGTCAACATCGTCGCCTCGGGCGTTGCCGTGCGTCCGGTCGACGACATGCCGGTGGTTCGCGACGCGGATTTGAAGGCGCGGGTTACCGGGCGAACCGCCACGGTGACGATCGGGCAGGGAGTTGCCGACACCAAGGCCGGACGCAAGATCAACATTTCCGATTTCATCTTCGAGGTGCCGGACATGGCGCCGAAGCCGTCGCCGTCGCGGGTGAAGTTCCGGGTGGATTGTCCGGTACCGGCCGCGGCGGAGATTCTGGCGTCCGACCGCATCAGCGATCTCTCCGGCACGCTGATCGATCCGAACTCGAGCAAGGGCAATGTCGGCGCCACCATCACGCTCGGCATGCCGGTCAAGGGCTCGATGACCAAGGCCGACACCACCTACACGGTGATCGGCGACCTCAGCGGCTTCGCCGCCGACAAGCTGGTGATGAACCAGAAGCTCGAGGCCAACGCGCTGAAGGTGCTCGCCAACAACGCCGGCTACCAGGTCAAGGGCGACGTCAAGATCAACGGCCAGGCGGCTTCGCTGGACTACCGCAAGCCAAGCGAGGGTGACGCCGATATCCGCCTGCAGGCGACGCTCGACGACGCCAGCCGCGCGCGCCTCGGCATCGATCTGGGACCGGCCGTCAGCGGCTCGATCCCGATCAAGGTGGTCGGCAAGATCGGCGAGAATGACAGCCGCGTCGGCATCGAAGCCGACCTGACCTCGCTGCGGCTCGACAACATCCTGCCGGGCTGGGTCAAGGTGCCGGGCAAGTCGGGCAAGGCGACGTTCAATGTCGTGAAGAAGGAGCAGTCGACGCTGTTTCAGGACATCGTGGTCGAAGGCGGCGGCGTCTCGATCAAGGGATCGCTCGAGGTCGACCAGAACGGCGACCTGATGAGTGCGAACTTCCCGACCTATGCGCCGTCGGACGGCGACAAGACCAATCTGAAGGCCGAGCGCGGCGCCGACGGCGTCGTCAAGGTCACGATGCGCGGCGACGTGTTCGACGGCCGCGGCTTCCTGAAATCCGCGATCACGGGGAGAGATGACCCCAGGAACAAGTCGAAAAACCTCGACCTCGACATCGACATCAAACTCGGTGCGGTCGCAGGCTTCAACGGCGAGGCGCTGCGCAGCGTCGACAGCAAGTTCTCGCGCCGCAACGGCGTCGTGAAGGCCTTTACCCTGTCCGGCAAGGTTGGACGCGATACGGCCCTTTCCGCGGATTTGCGCGGCCGGGGACAGGGGCGCGGGCGCGACGTCATCGTGCTGCAAACCGAGGACGCCGGCGCTTTTTTCCGCTTCACCGACATGTATTCCAAGGTATCAGGCGGACAACTCGAACTCGCTTTGGAGCCACCCACGGTCGAACCCAGTGCCAAGGAAGGCCTGATCAACGTCCGCAATTTCTCAATCAGGGGGGAGTCGTCGCTCGACCGTGTGGCCGCCGGTAATTCCACCGGCACGCTAAGCGGTGTTTCCTTTACCGCGTTGCGAGCCGAGTTCACCCGGCAGAACGGACAGCTTGCGATCCGCGATGGCGTGGTGAAGGGACCGATGATCGGCGCCACCATCGAAGGCACCATCGATACTGTCGCCAATCAGGTTCGCATGAGCGGCACGTTCGTTCCGATGTACGGGTTGAACAACATGTTCGGCCAGATTCCCGTGCTCGGCCTGTTCCTTGGCGGCGGCAGCAACGAGGGCCTGATCGGCGTGACCTATGAAGTGGTCGGCACGCCGAGCCAGCCGGTGCTTCGCGTCAATCCGATTTCGGCGATGGCGCCCGGCGTGTTGCGCAAGATCTTCGAGTTCAACACCGGCAAGCAGAACAACAACCAGATCGAATTGCCGCCGAACAATTAGGCGGAAGCCTGTAGCCCGGCGCACCTAGCCCGACAGCATCACCGATACGGCCCGCGCGACCGATGCCAGCGTGGCGTTTTGCTGCGCGGCGGAAACGGTGGCGCCGGTCAGATACGCCGTGATGACGACGGGGGCTGCGTTGGGCGGCCAGACCACGCCGATGTCATTGCTGGTGCCGCGCCCCCCGGTGCCTGTCTTGTCGCCGATACGCCAGCCCTTTGCAAAGCCGGCACGCAGCCGCGTGTCGCCGGTCTTGTTGCCGATCAACCATGCCGTCAATTGCTCGCGCGACGGGGCCGACAGCGCCTTGGTCCCGAGAACGAGGGTTTGCAAGGTCGAAGCCATCGCGTTCGGCGTCGTGGTATCGCGGGGATCGTCGGGCAAAGCCTCGTTCAGCGTGGGCTCGTTACGGTCGAGGCGCGTGAACTGGTCGTCCAGGCTTCGTGCGAAACTCGTCAGTCCCGCCGGCCCGCCGATGGACGCGAGCAGCAGATTGGCGGCGGTGTTATCGCTCAGCGTTACCGCGGCGTCGCAAAGTTCGGCGACGGTCATGCCGTCGCCGACATGCTTCTCGGTTACAGGCGAGTAGGTGACGAGCGCCGAGGCGTCGTAGTCTATCCGCCGCGACAACTGTTCCTTGCCGGCATCCACTTGCGCCAGAACAGCCGCGACCGCGAGCGCCTTGAACGTGCTGCACATCGGAAAGCGCTCATCGCCACGGTAGGCGTGACGGGCGCCGGTTGCGGTCTCGATGACGCAGACACCGAGCCGGCCGCCGCTCTCGCGCTCCAGACGCTTCATCTCATCGATCAACTGCTGATCTGCGATCGATGCGCGCATCGCTCCCGGCCGGATCGTCAGGGCCGTCGCCACCAACGCCGTGCCCAATCCAAATTGGAACTGTCTTCTCGTGATCATTTCGAATCCCTCCGTGCTGCCGGCCGGAAAATGCCGACAGGTCACGGCCTTGACAAACGATCAGTTCTGCGGGCAGGCATAAGAAAAACTAGGGCCAGAACAATGCGGCGCCGGACGAAGCTTTCGCACCTTCCGCTCAATGCGCTGCGGGCGTTCGAAGCGACGGCGCGCCATCTCAGTTTCACGCGCGCCGGCCTGGAGCTTCGCGTCACGCAGGCCGCCGTCAGCCAGCACGTGAAGGGTCTGGAAGACCGGCTTGGCGTACAGTTGTTTCGCCGGTTGCCGCGCGGCGTCGCGCTCACGGATGAAGGGCAGTTGCTGCTGCCGAGCATTGTCGAGGCCTTCGGGCGGCTGAGCGAAACGCTCAACCGTTTTGAGGACGGCCGCTATCAGGACGTCATCTCGGTCGGCGTGGTCGGCACGTTTGCGTCAGGATGGCTGCTGCCGCGGCTCGACGCCTTTCGCAAGGCCTGTCCGCGGATCGACCTGCGCCTGTTCACCAACAACAACCGCATCGATATCGCCGGCGAAGGCCTCGATTACGCGATCCGGTTCGGCGATGGGCTCTGGCACGGCACCGAGGCAACCCATCTGATGGGCGCGCCGTTTGCCCCGTTCTGCGCGCCTTCGCTGGCGCGCCGGCTGACCCGGCCAGCCGATCTCAAGCGCGAGGTGCTGCTGCGTTCCTATCGCCAGGATGAATGGCCGAGATGGTTCGCGGCGGCCGGCCTGCAGAGTCCGGTGCTCAAGGGAATGGTGTTCGATTCATCCGTCACGATCGCCAGCGTGGCGGCCCGCGGCTTTGGCGTGGCGCTGTTGCCGGCCGCGCTGTTTCAGGACGAGGTCGACCAGCGGCGGCTGGCGCGTCCGTTCAAGATCGAGGTCGCGCTCGGCGATTACTGGATCACGTCGCTGCACTCCCGCCAACCGTCAGCGGCGATGCTCTCGTTCAAGAACTGGCTGCTCGAAACCATCGGCGCGCAAGAGCAAAGCAGCTAGCGCCTGAGCGCCGGCACTACGAGAAACGGGATCAACCCCAGCACCACGGCGACCAGCGCGAACGCGATCACGGGGTTGTAGCTGTGGGTCCAGTCGTGGATCAGGCCGCCGGCCCAGGCGCCGAGGCCCGAGCCGAGGCCGCTGCCGATCGAGATCGTGCCGAAGATGGTGCCGACGCGCTCGCCACGGAAGATCTTCATGGCGGTCGCGGTGATCAAAGGTCCGCGCGAGCCGATCATGCTGCCGAAGCTGACGACGAAGGCTGCGAGCAGCCAGTAGTTCGGATAGTACTGCAGCAGCCAGAGCAGGATGATGCCGAGAATCGAAATGGCGTAGCTGACCAGCACCGATGGCCGCCGCCCGATCATCGCGTCGAGCTGGGTTACGCCGAGCATGCCGAACAGCAGCACGACACCGGAAAAGCCCCAGGCGGTCGCAGCCTGCAAAGGCGGGAAGCCGGCGTCGATCAGGTAGGCGACGATCTGCGCCGAGATGGCGTACATGCCGACGGCGGTGAAGAAGAAGGTCGAGAACAGCGCCCAGAACGCGTGGTGGCGCATCGCGCTCGCAAGCGTCCAGACGCCGTCGACGAATTCGGGATTGGCCTTCCGGCTTACGTGCGGCGAGCCCGTTGCGAACAGGCGCCACGGCAGCAGCACCAGCGGCACCAACAGACTCAGCGCAACGGTGCCGAAAATCTGGTGGGCGCCGCGCCAGCCGACTTGATCGATCAGAAGCTGCGAGGCCGGCAGCACCAGCAGCACGCCTGCGCCGGTCGCGGAATAGACGATCGCCATCGCGGTCGGCAGGCGCGGGCCGAACCAGCGGCCGAGCAGGATCGTGTTCGGCACGTTGCCGATGAAGGCGATGCCGATGCCGACGCACAGTCCGATGCTGAGCTGCAACTGCCACAGCGACTGCGCACGGGAGGCGACCAGAAAGGAGCCGCCGAGCAAGAGCAGTCCGAGCGAATAGACCGTGCGGGGGCCGTAGCGGTCGAACAGTCGCCCGACCACCGGGGCCATCAGCCCGCCGGCGAGCCAGGTCAGCGAATAGACCGAGACCGCCTCCGCCCGGTCCCAGCCGAATGCTTCCGAAATCGGCTTCAGGAAGACCGTGAAGCTTTCGCCGAGGCCGCGGCCGAGCAGCGCGAGCGTAAAGCACAGCGCCAGCACGTTGAGCGCAACCCGCTCCGGCTTGAGCGGCCTGGTCGACGCGTCTCCCTCTGGCGCCTTCTTGTCCATGGCCATGCAGGGAGCGCGTTTCCGCGGTTCCCCGCAAGCATCAAAAAGCGAATGCGCCTATGCGCTTGGAAGATTCTCTGTTTGAGCATGATCTTTTCGGAAAACCGGTGCCCACTTTTCCGGATCGTGCTCTAAGCAGGTTTCACCAGGACGTGCTTTTTCTTTCCCATGGAAAGTTTGATGACGCCTTCCGGCGTGAGGTTGGACGGCGTCAGCACCATCTTCTCGTCGGTCACGGCCGCATCGTTGACGCGGAGCCCGCCGCCCTTGATCTGGCGCCGTGCCTCGCCGTTCGACGCCACGAGACCCGCCTTGACGAACAGGGCAACTACGCCCGCGCCAGATTCGAGCTCGCCGCGCGAAACTTCGACAGTGGGCAGGTTCTCGGCGATCGCGCCTTGCTCGAAGGTTTGACGCGCAGTCTCGGCGGCGGTGTTGGCGGCCTCGCGGCCGTGCAGCAGCGCGGTCGCTTCCGTCGCCAGCACCTTCTTGGCCTCGTTGATCTCGCCGCCCTTGAGCGCCGCCAGTTTCGCGATCTCGTCCATCGGCAGGATCGTGAACAGCTTGAGGAACTTGATGACGTCGTCGTCCTCGGCGTTGCGCCAGTATTGCCAGAAGTCGTAAGGCGAGAACTGGTCGGCGTTGAGCCACACCGCGCCCTGCGCGGTCTTGCCCATCTTGGCGCCCGAGGCCGTGGTCAGCAGCGGCGTGGTCAGCGCGAACAATTGCGGCGTACCCATGCGGCGGCCGAGATCGACGCCGTTGACGATGTTGCCCCATTGGTCGGAGCCGCCCATCTGCAGGCGGCAGCCGGTGCGCTTCGCCAGTTCGACGAAGTCATAGGCCTGGCAGACCATGTAGTTGAACTCGATGAAGCTCATCTCCTGCTCGCGCTCGAGCCGGAGGCGCACCGAATCCATCGTCAGCATGCGGTTGACCGAGAAATGCCGGCCGATGTCGCGCAGCATTTCGATCCAGTTCAGCTTGGTCAGCCATTCGGCGTTGTCGAGCATGATCGCATCGCTCGCCCCGTTGCCGTACCGCAGCACCTTGGCGAATACGCCGCGGATCGAGGCCTTGTTGGCCTCGATTTCCTCGACGGTGCGGATCGCCCGCGTCTCGTCCTTGCCCGAGGGGTCGCCGACCATGGTGGTGCCGCCGCCCATCAGCGTGATCGGCTTGTTGCCGCTCTGCTGCAGCCAGTGCAGCATCATCATGGTGAGGTAGTTGCCGATATGCAGCGAGGGCGCCGTGCAGTCGTAGCCGACATAGGCGGTCGCCTGGCCCTTGGCGGCGAGCGCGTCCAGCCCCTCGAAATCGGAGCATTGGTGGATGAAGCCGCGTTCCTGTAAAATGTTCAGGAAATCTGATTTAAATGCGGTCATTGGCGGGCTGCTCTGATCATTCTATTTTCACTGTAATTGTAACTGTTCGCGGGAACCATGGTGGAACAGGCTGCCGACGGCCGGGCGCTGTGGCATTATAAGATGTCCGTGTTTGGCACAAGCTGATCGTCGTCGGCGGGACGGTTCGAGCAGGGCGTTGCAGAGGCACGTATTGCGATGATGTTGACCGCACTTGGTCTGATGAGCGGCACCTCGCTCGACGGGGTCGATGTCGCTTTGATCGAGACCGACGGCCGCCGGGTGAATGCCCTCGGACCGTCCGGCTACCGGCCCTATACCGATGCGGAGCGCGGCCTGCTGCGGCAGGCGCTCTACGAGGCCTCCGATCTGCCCGACCGCGCGGCGCGGCCCGGCTGCCTGCGGGAGGCCGAGCGGGTGGTCACGTCGGCCCATGCCGAGGCGGTGGCCAACTTTACCGCGCAAAACCGCATGCGTTTCGACGACATCGATATTGTCGGCTTCCACGGCCAGACGGTGCTGCATCGGCCCGAGAAAAAGCTGACCGTCCAGATCGGCGATGCGGCGACGCTCGCCAGGCTGATCCATATCCCCGTCATGCATGATTTCCGCGCCGCCGACGTCGAAGCCGGCGGGCAGGGCGCCCCCTTCGTGCCGGTCTACCACCGCGCGCTCGCCCAATCGCTGGATTGGGAGGGGCCAACCATCGTGGTCAATATCGGCGGGGTCGCCAACATCACCTATATCGACGGCGATACGCTGATTGCCTGCGATACCGGCCCGGGCAATGCTCTGCTCGACGATCACATGCTCCGCCGCCTGAACCAGCGATTCGATACCGAGGGCCGCACCGCGGCGCTCGGCAAGGTCGATGCGGCCTGGATCTCGCGCGCGATGTCGATGCCGTTCTTTTCGCTGCCGCCGCCGAAGTCGCTCGATCGCAACGACTTTGCCGGGCTGAAGCTCGGCGACGTGCCGCCCGAGGACGGCGCGGCGACGCTGACGGCGTTTACGGCAGCCGCGATCGCCCGCGTCGTGCCGCTGCTGCCGAAGGAGCCCAGGAACTGGATCGTGGCCGGCGGCGGCGCGCGCAACCTGACCATGCTGCGGATGCTCAGGGAATGCCTGGCGCCCGCGACCGTCCGGGCCGCCGATACGCTGGGCTGGGCGTCCGACGCCATCGAGGCACAGGCCTTCGGATTTCTGGCGGCGCGCGGTCTGAAGGGCCTGCCGCTCAGCTACCCCGCGACGACAGGCGTGCCGTTTCCGATGACCGGCGGGATGATCGCGCGGCCCTGACGGCAGCGCTCCGGCGGCGGCAGTTTTTCTTCAACGCCTCATGAATTCGATGCCTGCGGTTAGTCGCTCGCCAGGGCATGCACACATTTTGTTGTTCGGCTGAGGGCAGCCGCTCATTGACAGTTTAATGCACTTGCATCTAAAAACATGCATCTGCATTAAGCTGGAGGACCGCCATGGCCGCCGCCCTGAAACTGATCAGCCACAAGCTTTGCCCCTACGTGCAGCGCGCCGTGATCGCGCTGACCGAGAAGGGGATTCCGTTCGAGCGGGTCGACATCGATCTCGCCGACAAGCCGGAATGGTTCCTGAAGATTTCACCGCTCGGCAAGGTGCCGGTGCTGGTCGTGCGGGGCGAGGACGGCACGGAAGCGGCGCTGTTCGAGAGCAACGTGATCTGCGAATACATCGAGGAGACGCAAGGCGTCGACAAGCTGCATCCGCGAGGTGCGCTCGAGCGCGCACAGCATCGCGCGTGGATGGAATTCGGATCGACGATCCTGAGCGAGCTGTGGGGCCTGGAAACAACAGGCGATCCCGCGATCTTCGAGAGCAAGCGGCGGGCGGTTGCCGTGAAATTCGCCCGCGTCGAGCAGGCCCTCGGCGCGGGGCCATACTTCGGCGGCGAAAAATTTAGCCTGGTGGATGCGGTGTTCGCGCCGATCTTCCGCTATTTCGACGTGTTCGATGAGCTGATCGATCTCACCGTCTTCGCCGATACGCCGAAGGTGCGGGCCTGGCGAAAGGCGCTCGCGCAGCGGCCGAGCGTGCGCACGGCGGTAGGGCCGGACTATCCGCAACTGCTGCACGCGTTCCTGGTGCGCCATGACGCGCATATGCTGAAGCTGGCGGCGTAGGCTACGTAGCTGATTATCTGTAGCCCGGATGGAGCGAAGCGCAATCCGGGGCCGATGTTTCCCGCGGAGAGAATTCCCGGATTTCGCTTTCGCTCCATCCAGGCTACGAATCTCGAGTCGATGTCAGCGGACGTTGGCGAGCCGCATGTCGAGATAGCCGGTCACCGTCTCCATCAGCGGCTCCAGCTTGCCGTCGAAGAAGTGGTTGGCGCCGGGGATGATCTGCTGATCGATCACGATGCCCTTTTGCGTCTTGAGCTTCTCGACCAGTGTGTTGACGTCCTTCGGCGGCACCACCGCATCCTTCTCGCCGTGGACGATCAGGCCCGAGGACGGGCAGGGCGCCAGGAACGAGAAGTCATAGAGGTTGGCGGGCGGCGCGATCGAGATGAAGCCTTCGACCTCCGGCCGGCGCATCAGGAGCTGCATGCCGATCCAGGCGCCGAACGAGAAGCCTGCGACCCAGCAGGCGCGGGCCTCGGGGTTGATGGTCTGCGCCCAGTCGAGCGCCGAGGCGGCATCCGACAATTCGCCGGTGCCGTGATCGAACGAGCCCTGGCTGCGGCCGACGCCGCGGAAATTGAAGCGAAGCACCGAGAAGCCGCGATGCGCAAACGCGTAGTAGCACTGATAGACGATCTGGTGATTCATCGTGCCGTGAAACTGCGGATGCGGATGCAGGATCATGGCGATCGGCGCGTTCTTCTGCTTGGCCGGATGATAACGGCCTTCGAGACGGCCCGCGGGGCCGGTGAAAATGACTTCAGGCATGGTAATTCCTGGGCAGCGGATTGTGATCCGGCGGAGAGAATGTCATCTGGCGTCGCTGGGCGATGCGCGAACGACGCTCATGTGAACTGGTGCGGCCTTCTAGCATGAGGCAAGGGGCAAAAAGCAAGCATCTTGAACATCTGGAAGGCGGTTCAAGGCGTTAGGCTACGATTGCAGGAGACGGCACGATCCCCAATTGCCATAAGGCGTCCAGCGCTGGAGCGCGGCGAATGGCGCTGCTGGTGATTGACCAACATAGGTAATATTGTACTTCAATGCCTGAAAGGGTTTATCTCGACTGGAACGCGACGACGCCGCTGCGCCCCGAGGCGCGGCAGGCGATGGCGGCTGCATGGGACACGGCCGGCAATCCATCCTCCGTTCATGCCGAGGGGCGTCAGGCGCGGCGGCTGGTCGAGCATGCGCGCGCCGCGGTTGCATCTGCCATCGGCGCCCGTCCGCAGGACGTGGTGTTCACGTCCGGGGGCACCGAAGCCAATGCGCTGGCGCTGACGCCCGGGGTGCGCCGTGGCGCGGGGCCGCCGTTCCAGCGGCTTCTGGTCTCGGCCATCGAGCATCCATCGGTGCTTTCCGGCGGACGATTCTCGCCAGAGGCCATTTCAACCATCGCAGTCACCGGGGCAGGCGTTGTCGACGTCGATCGTTTGCGCGCGTTGCTGGCGGACGGGCCGCCTGCGCTGGTGTCGGTGATGGCGGCCAACAACGAGACCGGTGCCATTCAGCCAATTCGAGAAGTTGCTGACATCGTGCATCAAGCAGGCGGGCTGCTGCACGTCGATGCAATCCAGGCTTTCGGTAAAATGCCGTGTGATATCAGATCGATGGGCGCCGATCTGGTCACGCTTTCTGCGCACAAGATCGGCGGCCCCAAGGGCGTCGGGGCGCTCGTCCCATCCGAGGACATGCATCTCGAGCCGCTGATGCGCGGCGGCGGGCAGGAGCATGGCCGCCGGGCCGGCACCGAGAATGTTGCTGGGATCGCGGGCTTCGGCGCGGCCACCATGGCGGCGATGGCCGCACTGGAGGCAGATGCCGCGCGGCTGGGTTTGCTGCGTGAGCGGCTTGAGAAGGGGCTGATGCAAACCCCTGACATGACCGTCTTTTCGGCCGAGTCTGTGCGGTTGCCCAATACCACTTTGTTCACGATGCCTGGCCTGAAGGCCGAAACCGCCGTGATTGGCTTCGATCTGGCCGGTATTGCGGTATCCTCGGGTTCCGCCTGTTCCTCCGGCAAGGTTCAGGCCTCGCACGTCCTGGCCGCCATGGGGGTGGGCAGCGATCTGGCGCAGGGAGCGGTGCGGCTCAGTCTGGGCTGGTCTACCTCGGAGGCAGAGATAGATTTGGCCCTTCAGGCTTGGCGAAAGCTTGCCGATGCCTTACTTAAGGGACGACGAAACACGGCTTGAACGGTTCTAAGCGTGTTTCGTTGGAAGACTACGAATTCGATTGTTGCGATTGTTCCACCGCGGTCCTTGAAACCGCGAGCGGAGGATGGAATGCCAGCCGTACAAGAGACGGTCGAGCGCGTCAGGCGCATCGACGTCGACCAGTATCGATATGGGTTTGAGACTGTTATCGAGTCCGAGAAGGCGCCCAAGGGGCTCTCGGAAGACACCGTCCGCTTCATCTCCGCCAAGAAGAACGAGCCTGCCTGGATGCTGGAATGGCGTCTGGAGGCCTATCGCCGCTGGCTGACCATGACCGAGCCGACCTGGGCACGCGTCAACTACCCCAAGATCGACTACCAGGATCTCTATTACTACTCGGCGCCAAAGCCGAAGAAGCAGATCGGCTCGCTCGACGAGATCGATCCGGAAATCCTCAAGACTTACGAGAAGCTCGGTATCCCCCTGCGCGAAGTCGAGGTGCTGGAAGGCGTCGTCAATCCGGAAGGCGAGCGCAAGATCGCGGTCGACGCGGTGTTCGACTCGGTTTCGGTTGCGACCACGTTCCAGAAGGAATTGAAGGCCGCCGGCGTGATCTTCATGCCGATCTCGGAAGCCATCCGCGAGCATCCCGAACTGGTGAAGCAGTATCTCGGCTCGGTCGTGCCGACCTCGGACAATTACTTTGCGACGCTGAACTCGGCGGTGTTCTCCGATGGCTCGTTCGTTTACGTGCCGCCGGGCGTGCGCTGCCCGATGGAGTTGTCGACCTATTTCCGCATCAACGAGCGCAACACCGGCCAGTTCGAGCGCACGCTGATCATCGCCGACAAGGGCGCCTATGTCAGCTACCTCGAAGGCTGCACCGCACCGCAGCGCGACGAGAACCAGTTGCACGCCGCCGTGGTTGAACTCGTCGCGCTCGACGATGCCGAGATCAAATATTCGACGGTGCAGAACTGGTATCCCGGCAACTCCGAGGGCGTCGGCGGCATCTACAACTTCGTCACCAAGCGTGGCGACTGCCGCGGCAACCATTCGAAGATCTCCTGGACCCAGGTCGAGACCGGTTCGGCGATCACCTGGAAATATCCGAGCTGCATCCTGCGCGGCGACAATTCGCGCGGCGAATTCTATTCGATCGCGATATCGAACGGTTACCAGCAGGTCGACTCGGGCACCAAGATGATTCATCTCGGCAAGAACACGTCGAGCCGCATCATCTCCAAGGGTATCGCCGCGGGCGTTTCGCAGAACACCTATCGCGGGCTCGTCACGGCACACCGCAAGGCGACCGGCGCGCGCAACTATACCGCCTGCGACTCGCTCCTGATCGGCGACAAGTGCGGAGCGCACACGGTGCCTTACGTCGAAGCAAAGAATTCCTCGGCGACCTTCGAGCACGAAGCGACGACGTCGAAGATTTCCGAGGACGTGCTGTTCTACTGCATCCAGCGCGGACTTTCGCAGGAAGAAGCCGTCGGCCTCGTGGTCAACGGCTTCGTGAAGGACGTGCTGCAGCAACTGCCGATGGAATTCGCGGTTGAGGCGCAGAAGCTGATCTCGATCTCGCTCGAAGGATCGGTGGGATAGCGACCTCATCCCGAGGAGGCCACGTGAGCGGCCGTCTCGAGGGATGAGAGAAAAGATTGTGGGCCACGTCCTTCGAGACGCGCCTGAAGGCGCTCCTCAGGACGAGGATTAAGAACGGAAAACGACATGTCATTGCTAGAAGTGAAAGATCTGAAGGTCCGAGTCGAGGAGCGCGAAATTCTCCACGGACTTACGCTGACGGTGAACCCGGGCGAAGTGCATGCGATCATGGGGCCGAACGGCTCCGGCAAGTCGACGCTCAGCCACGTCATTGCCGGCAAGCCGGGCTATGAAGTCACCGACGGCCAGATCCTGTTCAGGGGCGAGGACCTTCTTGAGATGGCGCCGGACGAGCGCGCCGCCAAGGGCGTGTTCCTGGCGTTCCAGTATCCGGTCGAAATTCCCGGCGTCGCCACCATGAATTTCCTGCGCACCGCGCTGAACGCGCAGCGCAAGGCGCGCGGCGAGAGCGAATTTTCCACGCCGGACTTTTTGAAGAAAGTCCGTGCGGTCGCCAAGTCGCTCAACATTCCGCAGGACATGCTGAAGCGCGGCGTCAATGTCGGCTTCTCCGGCGGCGAGAAGAAGCGCAACGAGATCCTGCAAATGGCGTTGTTCGAGCCGGCCGTCTGCATTCTCGACGAAATGGATTCCGGTCTCGACATCGACGCGCTCAGGATCGCCGCTGACGGCGTCAATGCGCTGCGCTCGCCCGAGCGCGCCATGGTGGTGATCACGCACTACCAGCGGCTCCTCAACTACATCGTGCCTGACTTCGTGCACGTGATGTCGAAGGGCAGGGTCGTCAAAAGCGGCGGCAAGGATCTGGCGCTGGAGCTCGAGGCCTCCGGCTACGCCCAGTTCGAAGACGCAGCCTGACGCAGAGCGGATTTGTGATGAACCTGGTTTTGGCAAAGAACGAGACGGGACGCGCGCTGAGCGACAGCTTCGCAATCGCGCGCGACCGGCTGCCCGGCGCCGGCAAGGTGGCCGGGGCGCGAAGCGCCGCCTTCGAGGCTTACGAACGCGTCGGTCTGCCGCATCGGCGTATCGAAGAGTGGAAATATACCGATCTGCGCGCCCTGATGCGCGAGGTGCTGCCGCTGGCGGCGGCGCCGGACGCCGCTGCGCTGAAACGAGCCGCCACAGCCGTGAAACTGCAGGCGATCAAGGGCGCGCGTCCGCTCGTGCTGGTGGACGGTGTGTTCGTGCCGAAGCTTTCCGAAGTCGGTGGCCTGGAGAAGGGCCTTACTGTCCGCACGTTGCGCGATGTGCTGGAAGCCGGCGACGCGGCGCTGCTGGCGCAACTCCTCACGCCCGACAACGACAATCCGATGGTGGCGCTCAACACCGCGATGATGACCGACGGCATAGTGATCGATATCGCCGACGGTGTCGTGCTGAAGCAGCCGCTGCAGATCATTCATGTCGCCGGCGGGCCTGCGCCGGCGGCGATGTTCACGCGCTCGCTGCTGCGCCTCGGCAAGGATGCCGGTGTGACGCTGGTCGAAAGCTACATGGCGGCTGATGGCGCCAGGACCTATCAGGCTCATGACTCGCTGGTTCTCGCGATCGGCGACAATTCGCGGCTCGATCATGTCAGGCTGGTCGAGGACAGCCGGGAGGCCTTCAACATCTGTTCGGCCGTCGTCACGCTGGGTGCGCATGCGCATTACAACACGTTCGGCATGACCTCGGGCGCTGCCGTCAGCCGCTACCAGGCGACGATTACGTTTGCCGGAGAGCACTCCCGGGTCGAGACCAACGGCGTCAACCTGCTCAACGGCCGCCAACACGCCGACACCACGCTGTTCATGGATCACGCGGTGCCGCATTGCGCGAGCCGCGAGGTGTTCCGCGCCGTTGCCGACGACCGCGCCCATTCGGTGTTCCAGGGCCGCATCATCGTGCGTCCCGACGCGCAGAAGACCGACGCCAAGATGATGACGCGGGCGTTGCTGTTGTCCGACGACGCCGAGGCTGACAACAAGCCGGAGCTCGAGATTTTCGCCGACGACGTCACCTGCGGCCACGGCGCGACCACCGGCGCGCTCGACGACAGTCTTCTGTTCTATCTGCGCGCCCGCGGCCTTCCCGAGAAGGATGCCCAGGCGCTGCTGATTCAGGCGTTCGTGGGCGAGGCGATCGAATCCATCGTCAACGATGATCTGCGCGAACTCGCAATGGCAGCCACGCAGCGCTGGCTGGAGGCACGGTCATGAGCCAGCATCCGGCGGTCAAGAACGGAGCCTATGACGTCTACCGCGTGCGCGAGGATTTCCCCGCGCTCGCCATGAAGGTCTATGGCAAGCCGCTGGTCTATCTCGACAACGCGGCTTCGGCCCAGAAGCCGACCGCCGTGCTCGACCGCATGACGGAGGCTTACAAGAGCGAGTATGCCAACGTGCATCGCGGGCTGCATTACCTCGCCAACGCCGCGACCGAAGCCTATGAGGGCGGCCGCGCCAAGGTGGCGAAATTCCTCAACGCCGGCCGTACCGAGGAGATCATCTTCACCCGCAACGCCACGGAAGCGATCAACCTCGTGGCGTCGTCCTGGGGCGAGCCCAACATCGAGGCGGGCGATGAGATCGTGATCTCCATCATGGAGCATCACTCCAACATCGTTCCCTGGCACTTCCTCCGGGAGCGCCACGGCGCCGTGATCAAATGGGCGCCGGTCGATGACGACGGCAATTTCCTGATCGACGAGTTCGAGAAGCTGCTCACCGACCGCACGAAAATCGTCGCCATCACCCAGATGTCGAACGCGCTCGGCACGCTGGTGCCGGTCAGGGACGTGGTGAAGCTGGCGCATGCGCGCGGCATCCCTGTGCTGGTCGACGGCAGCCAGGCCGCCGTGCATCTGGCGGTCGACGTCCAGGACATCGACGCCGATTTCTACGTCTTCACCGGCCACAAGCTGTACGGCCCGACCGGCATCGGCGTGCTCTATGCCAAGCATGAGCACCTCGTCGCGATGCGTCCCTACAACGGCGGCGGCGAGATGATCCGCGAGGTCAGCAAGGACTGGATCACCTATGGCGATCCGCCGCACAAGTTCGAGGCCGGAACGCCGGCGATCGTGGAATCGATCGGGCTGGGCGCCGCGATCGACTACGTTGCCTCGATCGGCAAGGAACGCATCGCCGCCCACGAGCACGATCTTCTGACCTACGCCCAGGAGCGGCTGCGCGAGATCAATTCGCTGCGCCTGATCGGCACCGCGCGTGGCAAGGGACCGGTGATCTCCTTCGAGATGAAGGGCGCGCATCCCCACGACGTCGCGACCGTGATCGACCGGCAGGGCATCGCGGTGCGCGCCGGTACCCATTGCGTGATGCCGCTTTTAGAGCGGTTCAATGTCACGGCCACCTGCCGGGCCTCGTTCGGCATGTATAATACAAGGGAAGAAGTCGACCACCTGGCACAGGCGCTGATCAAGGCGCGGGATTTGTTCGCATGAGTGATACGGCCGAAGTCAAGTCAGCCAATATGGAAACCAATTCGGCGCTGCCGCCGGAGGAGACCGAGCGCCTCGGCACGGAAATCGTCGCCGCGCTGAAGACGGTGTTCGACCCGGAGATCCCGGCCGATATTTACGAACTCGGCCTGATCTACAAGGTCGATCTCAAGGACGACCGCAGCGTCGACGTCACGATGACGCTGACCACGCCGAACTGCCCGGCGGCCGGCGAACTGCCGACCATGGTGGAGAATGCGATCGCCAGCGTTCCCGGCGTCGGTGTCGTCAGCGTGAACCTGGTCTGGGATCCGGCCTGGACCCCGGACCGGATGTCCGACGAGGCGCGCCTCGTGCTGAACATGTGGTGATACCTGGTGTGATTGGGTCCTTCACAGTGGGAATTTCGTTGTTACTTTAATGCCAGGATAGCTCGTCGCCTTGAGGCGGCGCCGGAGATCAACCGCGATGGATATCACCGTCCAGTCCAAGCCGAAGCCCCGGCCCCGGCCCCAGGTCATGAAATTGACCGAGGCTGCGGCCGCGCGGATCACGGAACTGACCAAGCGTGCCGATTCGGAAATCGTCGGCCTGCGCGTCGGCATCAAGAATGGCGGCTGCGCCGGGCAGTCCTATACGGTGGAATATGCCCACGAGATCCGCCCGACCGACGAGGTCGTCGAGGACAGGGGCGTCAAGATCCTGGTCGATCCCAAGGCCGTGCTGTTCCTGCTCGGCACCGAGATGGACTACAAGGCCGACAAGATGCAGGCCCAGTTCATCTTCAACAACCCGAACCAGGTTTCCGCCTGCGGCTGCGGCGAGTCGGTGCAACTGACGCCTGCGAAGGTTTGAGCGGCGGCATCGCCGGGGACGGTGAGCGATGGATCGGGAATTCCTGATCGACCTGTTTGCCGATTTCGGTCCGGTCACCATCCGGAAGATGTTTTCCGGCTACGGTATCTCCGCCGATGGCACCAACTTCGCCCTCTCGCTGCGCGCCGGTCTTTATTTCCGTGCTGACGAACAGACCATTCCGCAATTCGAAGCGGAGGGTTCCAGGCCGTTTCAATATCAGACGCGAACCAAGACGGTCACGGTGAACTCGTATTGGCAGTTGCCGGCGCGCCTGTTCGATGATTCCGAGGAACTGGCCAGTTGGGCGAGGGCGGCCCTGGCAGCCGCGCAGCGTGCGGCGCTGCGCAAGCCGCCGAGGGCACGCAAGGCGAAGCCGAAGGTGTCGATGAAGGCTGCGGCCAAGCCGAAGCGGAAGGCGATCGGAACGGGCGAGGCCCGGCCAACGAAGAAGGCTTCGCGCAGCTAGGCGGTCAAGCAACCTGGCTGCGGGTTTCGTCGGCGTATTCGCGGTCGGTCTCGCAGATCACGCGGTTGCGGCCGTTGCGTTTGGCGGCGTAGAGGCAGGCGTCGGCGCGTTCGATCAGCGAGTCCGTGTCGTCGCCCGGCTTCAGGATGGAGACGCCGGCTGAGATAGTGACACGGCCGAGAATCTCGCCGGTCGATTTCTTCTTCAATTCCTTTGCCATGACCGCGCGGCGGATGTGGTCGGCGACCGTCAGCGCCTGGCGCAAGCCGGTATTCGGCAGCACGACCGCGAACTCCTCGCCGCCGTAGCGGGCGGTGATGTCCTGGCCCTTGATGGTCTGCTTCAGCGACATCGCCACCAGCCGCAGCACCTGGTCGCCGGTGAGATGGCCGTAGGAATCGTTGAACGACTTGAAGTGGTCGATGTCGAACATCATGAGCGACAGCGGCTCGCCGCTTGCCTGCGCGGAGCGCACCGCCATCTCGATCGAACGGTCGAAATATTTGCGATTGCCCAGTCCGGTCAGCGGGTCGGTCAGGCTCTCGGCGCGGATCGCCTCGAGGCTGTGCTGCAGATTGCTGATCTCGGTCTTCGACAGCATCAGCCGGCTTTCCAGCGCCTTGTTGGTTTCCTGCATCTCGCGCGTCGATTTCATCAGGCCATCGATGACGGCCTTGAGCTGATCGCGGCTCCTGGCGTTCTTGAGTTGCTCGTTCGCGCCGCTCAGCCTCGAGTCGTAGCTCGTGGACATCCCGAGCGCCTCGGTGATGAGCGTCATCACGCCGTCGATCTCGCCGATCACGCGCGCGCCGACCTTGTCGATGCGGTCGGAGGCCTTGATGTGGGAGAGATAGGTTTCGTAGATCTGCTCGAGATCGGACTCGCTGAGCTTGCCGCTGCGCGCCAGCGTCTCGTTGATGATCTTGTTGAGGGCAGCGTTGTATCCGGTCGCGTAGACGTACCAGATTTCGTAGTTGCGCGGGACGGCGGTTTGCCGGAGGGATCTGATCTGGCCTAACGCTACCTCGGCGAACGCCATCGTGCGTTCGTGTTCGTCCAGCAGATTGACCACTGATCCGTCCCCAACAATCATCATGGCGGCGCTGCGCGTTGCCGTGCAGCAAATGACTAAATTATCGCCGCCAAGTTAACGGAGGAGGATGAACGGCCGGTAAACGGTAAACCGTTCCGGCCGTCGGATCGTGTCGCGTCAGACGCGCGCGCGAACGGGCCGCAACAGGAACGCGGGCAGGTGCGAGTGATCGCCGGGCTCGGATTCGACGTCGCGCTGCGCACGTCGCGGTTCGGGCCGGCCGATCGAGGGCACACGCGACGGCTGTGCGGGGGCCGTCGGCGCAACGGCCGCGGCTTCCGCTTGCGGTCTGCCGCCGCGGCTTCCACCCCTGGCATGACGCGGCTCGCGCTCGGCGGACCTGGTATTTTCCTTGGCGTGTTCCTTGACGTGTTCCTTGGCCTGTGCCTTGGCGGGACGCGGTTCGCGTTCACGGCGCTTGCGGCCGCCGCGCGAGCCTTCGCGAGAACCCTCGCGCGCGCGATGCTCACGCGGCCGTTCGCCTTCCTCGGATGAATCCGAGTGCACGGTGTAGTCGCCTTCGGCAGGCGGAATGGTCTTTCCGATCAGCCGTTCGATCGCAGCGATCGACTTGTTGTCGAGCGGGCTGACGATCGAGATCGCGGTGCCGTTACGGCCGGCGCGACCGGTGCGGCCGATGCGGTGCACGTAGTCGTCGGCATGGTGCGGCACGTCGTAATTGAAAACGTGGCTGACGGCAGGAATATCGAGGCCGCGCGCGGCGACGTCGGAGGCCACCAGCAGCGGAATCTCGCCCCTGCGAAACTGATCGAGCGCCGCGGTGCGCGCCGACTGGTCCATGTCGCCATGCAGGGCGCCGACGCTGAAGCCGTGCTTCTGCAGCGACTTGTGAACGATGGCGACCTCGCGCTTGCGGTTGCAGAAGATGATCGCGTTGTTGAGGTCCTTGGCGTCGCGCAACAGGCGGCGCAGCAGTTCGCGCTTCTCGTGCGCCTCGCGTCCGCCGGCGACCTTGAACTGCGATACGCCGGTTGCGGTCGTTGCCGGCTTTGAGACTTCGATCCGTTCCGGATTGTGCAGGAAGGTTTCGCTGATGCGGCTGATTTCCGGCGGCATCGTCGCGGTGAAGAACAGCGTCTGTCGCGTGAACGGCACCAGCTTGCAGATGCGCTCGATGTCGGGAATGAAGCCCATGTCGAGCATGCGGTCGGCTTCGTCGATGACCAGCAGTTCGACGCCGGTGAGCAAGAGACCGCCGCGCTCGGTGTGGTCGAGCAGGCGGCCGGGGGTTGCGATCAGGACGTCGACGCCTCGCGTCAGCTTTGAGTCCTGGTCGCCGAACGAGACGCCGCCGATCAGGAGCGCGACGTTGAGTTTCTGGCCGGCGCCGTATTTGTCGAAATTCTCTTTGACCTGGGCGGCGAGTTCGCGGGTCGGTTCGAGGATCAGGGTGCGGGGCATTCGGGCCCGGGCGCGGCCCTTTTCCAGAAGCGTGAGCATGGGCAGGACGAAGGCGGCGGTCTTGCCGGTGCCGGTCTGGGCGATGCCGAGGACGTCGCGGCGGGCCAGAACGTGCGGAATGGCCTGTTCCTGGATGGGGGTAGGGGTGGTGTAACCGGTGGCCGCAACTGCGGCGAGGACCTTATCGGAAAGGCCGAGATTGGAAAAAGACATTGAGCCTCTAGTCGACACCGCCGTTCGGAATCGAAGGTAAAAAGGCTGTCGCGTTTTGCCCCGAAACGGCGCGCTCTAGGAAGCTGGGGGCTCTGACTTACGCAGACGAGCGGCAAACCAGGGAATCGCTCTTCGATCCAAGGCCGCATTGAGCGCGAACATAGGGTCGAAATGGCCAAAGTCAATCTTTGAACCGGTCCTATAGCTGAAAAACCTTAATGTTTTCGCACAAATAAGGGCAAAAACCGTCATCTGGCCGCCAATTTGGGCGGGCGCCTTGCTATCAATCGGGGCCGTTGAACCGCGGGCATTCGGATGCCGACTATGGCATGAAGCGGCGATGCACGGCCCGGACCAGGACCATTCGTGCGCTTGGGGAATTCGATCTTGGGGAATTCGATCTTGGGGAGTTCGATGAAGGGTTGGCTTTCCAGGTTGCTCGCAGTGACGAGCTTCGCCACGTGCATCGCGGCCTTTGCCGCGCCCGCCTGCGCCGAGAAGCGCGTGGCGCTCGTGGTCGGCAACAATGACTACCGCAACGTGCCCAAGCTGCAGAAGGCGGTCAACGACGCCCGCACCATGGGCGATACGCTGAAGCAGCTCGGCTTCACGGTGATGTTGGCGGAGAACCAGAACCGGCAGGCGTTCAGCCAGACGCTGCTCGCCTTCGACAAGGCGGTCGATGCCGGCGACACCGCGTTCTTCTTCTATGCCGGTCACGGCTTCGAAATCGCCGGCCAGAATTTCCTGTTGCCGACCGACGTTCCGGCGGCGACCGAAGGCCAGGAAGAACTGGTGCGCGACGCCTCTGTTCTCGCCGACCGCATCATCGAGCGGCTGCAGAACCGCAAGGTGCGCACCGCGATCCTGGTGTTCGACGCCTGCCGCAACAATCCGTTCGAGCGTGCCGGTACCCGTGCGGTTGCCGGCGGCGGCGGCCTGGCGCCGATGACGCAATTGCCGGAAGGCGTGTTCTCGATCTTCTCGGCGGGACCGCGGCAGACCGCGCTCGACCGGCTCTCCAATGACGACGCCAATCCCAACTCGGTGTTTACGCGCACCTTCGCCAGGGAGCTGACGCAACCCGGCGCCAACCTCGTCCAGGTCGCGCAGCGTACGCGACGCGTTGTCAGCGAAATGGCGGAGACCGTCCGCCACAAGCAGATCCCGGTCTATTTCGACCAGATGGTCGACGACGTGTTCCTGAACGGCGTGATGAAGGGCCAGCCTGAAGTGTCGGCGAAGCCCGCCGAACCGGCGCAGCAGCTTGCGGCGTTGTCGCCGGTGCAGCGGCTGCCGCCGCAGAAGGAATCGCTGAATGCGCCGATCGCGTCGTTCTCGCGCCATAATGGCGGCTGGACGATCGTGTTCTCGTTTGCGGATCCGACGCTCGGCATTTCCTGGCGACTCGGGGAAGCCGGCGACTTCCGCGAAACCGGCTTCATCGACACGCTCGATCCGCGCACCCGCAAGCGGATGCCGAACCCTTCGATCGAGCTCCCGGCCGATGCGCCGGCCGGCAACATCCAGGTGCGCTATGTCGACACCAATGGCGACCTGCAGGGGCCGTTCCCGATCCGCTTCGACCCCGAGGCCGCGCTGATCCGCGAACAGCGCAAGATCCTCGATATGACCGCGACGAGCTGGCTGTCGTTCCGCGAATTCAACGGCCTTCTGGTCTATTACACCCACCTGATGTCGTATCGCTGCGCGATCCGCGAAGTGCGCGTCGGCATCGACAGCGCGGTGCCCGACAAGGTGCTGAAGATGCCGCCCTGCGATCCCCGCGATCCCAGCGTCATCCCGCACGATGCCAACCCCTATATGAAGCTCGCGCCCACGACCAGGTCGGTGTCGGTCGAACTGACCTATCGCGACGGCAGCGTGTCGGAGATCAAGAGTTTTCGGCGGTAGGGGAGCCACGGGCCTGTCATCCGTCGTCCCGGCTTGACCCGGGACCCGTAGCATCCCCATCGGCTGGCAGATGGGAATGAACTGTGATTAGATCAGCTCGCCGTCCACCCTTAGGGCTGGGGATCGAATTGAGGCGGAGAGATTTCATCGGTGGGCTGGTACTGGCGGCAGTGACCGGCAGCGCAGGCGCGCAACCTTCGACTGGCATGAAGCGCATGGCCGTAGCGCATCCTGCCGGGCGGATTGAGGATATGAAGATCGGCGGAGATAGCTCCTTCACCATTGGCCTTCAGGAACTACAGCGGCTCGGCTTTGTCGAGGGCCGCAACTTGATCATCGAGCGATACACCGCTGCAGGAAACCAAGACCGGTACGCTGAACTCGCACGCGAAGTCGTGAGCACCCAACCGGACTTGATCGCTACGTCAGGCGCTCCCTTGACCCGCGCGTTCATGGCCGCGACTACTACGATCCCTATAGTGAGCGTAACCGGCGATCCGATCCGGCAGAGGTTGGTAACGAATATCGCGCATCCCGGGGGCAACCTTACCGGTGTTAGCGTGGACGCTGGATTTGAACTGTGGGGCAAGCGACTGGAGATGCTAGTCGAGGCGTTGCCTAACCTACGAAGAGTGCTTTTCGTTTCGACGGCGGCAGCATGGGACGGCGCGGGAGGAAAGGCGACGCGCGAGGTGGCTCAGAGGCTCGGAGTGCTCTTGGTGAGGGCCCCCGTAGACACACCCGTTAATGAGGCCACGCTTAGACGCACCTTCGAGACAATCACAGCCATCCACTCCGATGGCATTCTGATTGCATATGAGACTGAGCTCTTCCATCACAGACGGCTCATTGTCGAACTGGTCGGTCAGACTCGCATTCCAGCGATGTATTGCTTACGAGAGCAGGTAGAAGCAGGCGGGCTGATGGCCTATGCAGATGATTTCAAACTAGCACTTCGTCTATCGGCACAACAGCAGGCAGAACTCTTGCGCGGGGGAAAGCCGGGCGAGATGCCCTATCTTCAAGCGACAAAGTACGAGTTGCTGATCAACCTGAGGACCGCCCAACAGCTTCGGCTCGAACTTCCGCCCGCGTTTGTAGCCCGCGCGGACGAGGTGATCGAGTGACTGCTTTCGGCCCTTAGCGGACTTTGAGGTCGGCTCGATGGAAATCTGCATTGTTTGTCTAAGCGGACGTGGCGCAATCTCAGTCAGATGACCGCTAGCGAAAATGTCGAGGCCATCGCTTCGGTCGAGGGCGTCGACGTGGTCTGGCTTGGTCACTACGATCTGACGAACTTCATCGGCATCCCCGGGGAGTTCGACAACCCGAAATTCCACGCCGCCGTCGATCGCCTGGTCCAGGCCTGCAGGAAGCACGGCAAGACGCCAGGTTTTCTCGCCGGCAACGAGCAATGGGCGCGCGATTTTCGCGCCAGGGGCTTTCGCATGATAGCCTACGGCGTTGACACGCTATTGATGCAAACGGCGCTCGCGCACGGCATAAAGCTGCTGCGGGGACCGTGACGAACCAGGACGGAGTGTGAATTGCCACTTGTTCAACGGACTCAGTCGGGGAGAAACTCGCGATGACCATCGTTCTCGTTCACGGAAATCCCGAAACCGAAGCGGTCTGGGACGATCTCGTCCCGCATCTGCGCGAGCAGAATATCGTTCGTCTCTCGCCACCCGGATTTGGATCGGCGATCCCTCCGGGCTTTGATTGCACCGTCGATGCCTATCGCGACTGGCTTGCGGGCGAACTCAGGAAGTTGGTGCAACCGGTCGATCTCATCGGGCACGACTGGGGCGGGGGACATGTGGTCCGCATCGCAATGGAGCATCCGGATCTGATACGATCCTGGACGTCGGATATTCTCGGTGCGTTCGATCCTGATTACGTCTGGCACGACATGGCGCAGGTCTGGCAGAAACCGGAAGCCGGCGAGCAGGCGATCGCGCAGATGGCAGGTGCACCGGCCGAGGCGCGGGTCCAGCGGTTCGAGAGCCTCGGCATGACCTCGGCGATCGCCCGGAAAGTGGTTGCCGGCACAAACCCGGATTTGGGCAGGGCGATCCTTGCGGTTTACAGATCGGCCGCGCAGCCGGTGATGCGAGACTTCGGCGCCGGTTTGTCGCGCGCGGCCGCAAAGCCCGGCCTGGCCGTGATCGCGACGGAGGACCATTACTGCGGCGGTGAGCCGCTCGCGCGTCGTTGCGCCGAGCGCGCGGGCGCAGAGGTCGCTGTCTTGAACGGGGTGGGACATTGGTGGATGTGCCAGCAGCCGAAGCTGGGCGCCGACGCGATCAACACGTTCCTGGCAAAGCTGGACCAGGCGGGCGTCGCGCGGCGGTAACATCCACGTAGCGTCATCAGCTACCATCGCCCAAAGCCGCACGCAGGTCCGCATGGGCCAAGCCGTGACATGCCTCTTTCGCCTCTTCGCAAAACCGGTGTAGCCTGTCCCCGCAGGGCGTCCAGACGGATAGCAAGTCCGCGACATCACGCACTGCGGAGGGCGCGCCATGGAATTTCCCCGTCGCAGATTCCTTCGTCTGGCCGCGGGTGCGGCTGCATTGCCGGCCGTGCCCCGCATGGCGCGGGCGCAAGCCTATCCGTCGCGGCCAGTGCGCATCGTCGTCGGCTTTGCCGCCGGCGGGGCGACCGACATCCAGGCGCGCCTGATGGGGCAGTGGCTGTCGGATCGACTGGGCCAGCAATTCATCGTCGAGAACCGCGCCGGCGCCAGCGGCAACATCGGGACCGAGGCGGTCGCCAGAGCCGCCCCTGACGGCTACACCCTGCTGCAGATCGTGACGCCGCACGCGATCAACGCCGCGCTCTACAGCAATCTGGGTTTCGACTTCATCCGCGACATCGCGCCGGTCGTTTGCGCCGCGCGGCTGGCCTACGTCGTCGCGGTGCATCCCTCGGTCCCCGCCAGGACGATCCCCGAGTTCATCGCCTATGCCAAGGCCAACCCGGGCAAGATCAATTACGGCTCGGCCGGCCCCGGCACGCCACAGAACATTGCCTGCGAACTCTTCAAGATGATGGCCGGGGTCGATCTGGTCCACGTCCCGTATCGCGGCGGCGCGCCTGCAGTGACAGATATGATTGCCGGCCATCTGCAGGTGATCTTCGCGCCGCTGTCGGAATCGGTCCAGCAGATCAAGGCGGGCCAGTTGCGCGCCCTGGCGGTGACGACCGCGGCGCGCCTGGAGGTTTTGCCTGACGTTCCGACGGTGGCGGACTTCGTGCCTGGCTATGAGGCCAGCGGCTTTGCCGGCATTGGAGCACCCAGGAACACGCCGCCGGAAATCATCGATATGCTGAACAAGGAACTCAACGCCGGCCTCGCCGATGCCAAGGTCAAGACCCGGATCGTCGAGCTCGGTGGCACGGTGCTCGGCGGCACGCCCACGGAATTCGGCAAGATCATCGCAGACGCCACCGAAAAATGGGCAAAGGTGATCAAGTTCGCGGGCATCAAGGCCGAATAGGAATTGCGCCAGGGCGTGGACTCATCAGGACGCAGCCAAATTCGGATTGATGCGAGTTTGACGAACGCAAGATAGTTGGCTGCGAGTTTGCCGTATCGGGTCGCGACACGCCGACGGTCGGGTCATGGGAGCGCGCAATGTCGAAAGCAATTGCCGTCCTAGGCTCCGCTCTGTTCTTCGTCATTGCGCCGTTGGTGCTGGCAGGCTTCGTCCCCCGGTGGGTCACGCAGTGGGAATTTCGGCCAGCTTTTTTCGGCGTCGATCTAACCCGCATCCTCGGCGGTATATTGATCCTTGTCGGAGTGCCCGGACTTTTGGATTCATTTGCCCGTTTTGCGCTGGAGGGACTGGGGACGCCCGCCCCGGTCGCGCCGACACAAAAGCTCGTAGTGACTGGCCTTTATCGCTACGTGCGAAATCCGATCTACATCGCGGTCGTCGCAGTCATTTTTGGTCAGGCCCTTTTGTTTGGTGACTGGCGTCTCCTCTGGTACGGCGCGCTACTCTGGCTTTTTTTCCATGTCTTTGTGGTGATGTACGAAGAACCGACGCTCGAGCAAGCATTCGGCACGGAGTACGAGAGCTTTCGGACGAATGTGCCGCGCTGGATTCCGCGGTTGACGCCATGGCGAGCCGCATGAAGGAATCGCTGCAAGCGGCTCGATGCCGGCTGCGGACTCTGGCAAGCGGTGCACTGGCAGATTTATGGGTTCGCGGCCTAACTAGTTGACTGTCACCTTCCGTACCGGCGGCGGCTTCCAGGTTCCATTGATGATCGACGGCGATTTTTCGTTCGGCCAATACATGCGCAGCATCAGAACGAACTTGCCCGCGGGCGCGGGAAGCCAGTTGCTCTCCTTGTCTGGGCCCGGACTGTCCTTCTGGATGTAGAGGTCAACCGAACCGTCCGGATTGGCCTTGAGGTTCTGGCGGGCGCTGATCGATTGGCGGTTGATTGGATTTTCGACGAAGAAGAAGTTCTCGTCATACATCGTCAGCGACCAGAAGCCCGCGACCGGCGGAAGTTGTCCTTTCGGAAAACGCATGACGTACTTGTTGCTGCCGTGGTATTCCCTTCCGTCGGCGCCTTTCTGCGACGTTGGATAGACGGCATCCTGAATGCGATTGGCGCCCAGGCCGATCGCCGTGACGAGGGCGCGGTTGAGATAGTTGGTGCCGTAGATGCCGGTTTCGCTATCGTAAGCCCAGCCGTTGACGTTCTTGATCGCCTTGTTGATCTTGAACTGCAGCATGATCCGGTCGAAGGCGATCTGCGGGATGCGCTTGGCGAAAGCGGCGTTGAATTTGCTCGCATCGAAGTCCTTGCCGGGGACGAGGCCGATCTTCGCGAACTCCGCGACTTCGGCCGCATCGGCGGCAGCCGGCGGATTGCGCTTCAGCAGTTGGGCAAGCAGGGTGAAGTAGGCCACAGCGTCCATGCGGTTGACCTGCTCGCGAACCGCCGTCTTCATGTCGATCGAAGGATCGACCTTGCCCGGGGGAGGGGAATAGGATTTGCCGTACGCGCTGAGCGGCACGAGCTTGAACTCGTCCTGGGCCTTGTGCACGGCGGCATAGTCCTCCGGCGTGCCGGTGCAGTAGATGCGGCCCAGAATCCAGACGAGGCTGGTGGGCGACTTGTATTCCTTGACTCCGGCGGGAAGCGTTCCCTTCCAGCCCGGGCCGGTGATCGCGTAGGTCTGCGGCTTCGTGCCTGTGGTCCGCTTGCCCGGCACCTGGAAGACGGTGGTCCAGCCATCCAGCATCGGGAAGAGGAAATAGCGGTCCTTCATGTCGGGCATGCTCAGGACCCATGGCTCATCCCCCACGTCAATCCAGGCCGACGTGTAGAGGGTGTCGGCATTGGGAGCCGTTACGTCCCTGAAGGAGGCATCCGGATACTTCCGGAGCTTGACGAACTGTCCCATCGGTCCGCGCGTACCTTCGGCTGACGCGACATTCGTCATGACCCTGCGGGTCATTTCCATCGTGACCAGTGGATATCCGTAAATATACGCATCCTGTGCGACCCAGAAGTCCTCGCCGCCCTCCAATGCCCTGACGATAGGACCATCAAACTCGGCGTGCGCGGAGCGTGAAAGCGCAAGGACAGAGGCTGCGGCGCTCAGCCCCGCAAGCGTTTGACGACGGTTGATTGACATATTGGGCCCTCCCAGCCCGAGCAGAGGCTGGCAGGTCGAGTTCCTTTGTCCCTTGATTTATGTCATGGCGCCTCAGGCGTCCCTCGGCCGCCCGTTGCTTTCGGTCAAGGCTCCTGTTTGACCCGCAGTACAATTCGCCCCATCGCGCTCCGGTTCGCAACCAGGGTCATCGCCTCGCCGGCATGCTGAAGCGGAAGCACCCGGTCGACCTGCGGTCGGAGCTTGCCTTCGCCGACCCATGCCATGATGGCCTCGACCGCGCGCGCGGCCTGGTCCGGATTGCGCTCCATCCAGGCGCCGACGAAAACACCGACGACCGAATAGTTCTTGAGCAGGGGAAGGTTCATGGCGAGCGACGGAATCTCGCCGCTGGTGAAGCCGATCGGGAGCAGCCGGCCGTTCCAGCCCATCAGCCTTGCAAGCGTGGCGAACAGCGCGCCTCCGACATTGTCGATACAGACGTCGAGGCCTTTGTTGCCAACAAGCGCCTTCACGCGATCGCGCACGTCTTCGCAGGAATGATCGACGACTTCGGCGGCGCCGTGCGTGCGGACCACGGCCGCCTTCGCGGCACTGCCCACGACGGCAATGACGCGCGCGCCGATCAAATGCGCGATCTCGACGCAGGCGAGGCCAACGCCGCCGGCGGCTCCCGTCACCAGCACCGTCTCGCCGGCCTGCAGCCGCGCCCGTTCAATCAGCGCGTACCAGGCCGTGAGATAGGTGTTCATGACGGTCGATCCCACGGTGAAATCGACATTGGCCGGCAGCAATGCGACGCTGCTTTCCCTGGCGACCATGCGCTCGGCGAATGCGCCGAACCAGTTTCCGCAACTGACCCGATGACCGGGCCGGAAGCGCGTGACCTGCTCGCCGCAGGCCAGCACGATTCCGGCGGCGTCCGTTCCCGGCACATAGGGCAGGGTGGGCCGCATCTGATAGCCGCCCGTGCTCATCAGATAGTCCATGTAGCCGACGGACGCGGCATGGACGTCGATAAGAACCTCATTCGCTGCCGGGCGCGGGTCGGCGGTCTCGGTGAATGCGAGGGCCTCGGCGCCTTTGAACGCGTTGCAAAGGATGGCGCGCATCTCAGGCCTCCCGACGTGTTTGTACAGCAGGAGCGCCGCTGCCGCCGAACAGGCGCGGCATCAGCATCGGAACACGTTCGCGATACCGTTCGTAGCTCGCGCCGAACTCGGCAACGAGATCTCGCTCCTCGAGCCTGACGCCGACGAGGATGTAGGCTGATGTGAGGACGGCAAACAGCAGGTGGCCTGCCGTCATATGCGGCGTCGCCCAGAACGCCAGCAAGAGACCCAGCATCAGCGGGTGACGCACCAGCCGATACAGGAACGGCGTCTTGAACGCCTGCACGCGATCGGCTGCGCCGCGCAGCGCGTCGAAAGCCTGGCGCAGTCCGAACAGCTCGAAATGGTCGATCTGGAACGTCGAAGCCAGCGCGATCACCCAGCCCATGCAGAAGATCGCCGTGAGCATGGCTGCCGGCCAGCCCTCGACGTGCCAGATGGTCGGGGCGATCGGGCGCCATTGCCAGAAGATCAGGATCAGCAGCAGGCTCGAGATCAGCACATAGGTGCTGCGCTCGCACGACGCCGGGATGATGCGGGTCCACCAGCGCTTGAAGGCCGGGCGTGCCATCACGCTGTGCTGGATCGCGAACAGGCCGAGCAGGATGGTGTTGATCAGGACTGCCTGCGCGCGTCCGCTGTCCGGTCCGACGTCGATGGTCTTCGGAACAAGAAAATTGCCGAGAAAGGCCGGGGTGTAGGCAAATGAAGCCGAGAAGATGAGATAGCTCGCCAGGCCGTAGAGCAGGGCGGCGGCGCGTCCGATCATGAGGTTTCTCCAGAAGGTGACGGTGCAATGTCACCGGTGCTATCATCGCGGCGTCCCCTCAGCGTCCCCGGACGCAGCAATTGCGTCCCCGGACGCAACAATCGAAGATCGCAGTGCCATGGTTTCGTTCAGCATCCGGACGCTCGGCTTTCCGGAGGTTCGGTGTGATGACCGCCCGTGCCCGTTGGCCCTGCGCAAGGGCCTTGCGCTGCTGGTCTATCTGGCCGAGGCGAGGGGGCCGGTCGGGCGCGAAGCTCTTGCGACCATGTTGTGGCCGGAAAGCCCTGCGGACGTGGTCAGGGCGCGGCTGCGACGGCTGCTGCATCGGCTTCAGCTCGCGCTTGGCGATGTCCTCGCATCCGATAGATCCACGGTCAGGCTGGCGGAGTCGGTCAGTCTGGATCTTGATTCACGCTTGTTCGAGGAGGCCTGTGACCGCGGCGAGTTCGAGCGCGCCTGCGGCCTCTATCTGGCCGACTTCCTCGACGGCTTCTCGCCGGGCGACAGTCCGCAATTCGACGAGTGGGCGTTCTTTCGCAAGGAGGCGTTGCGCGGCCGCGCGATCCAGGCGCTGGAGCGGGTGGTGCAGGAGAAGCACGCGGCGGGCGACCACGCGTCCGCCGCGGCGCATGCCGGCCGCCTGGTGGCGCTCGATCCGCTCAGCGAGATCTATGCGCGCCACCTCATCCGCAATCTCATCCTGGGCGGCGATCGGGCTGGGGCCGAGCGCCAGTACGAAGCGCTGACACAGCGTTTGCGCGACGAACTCGACGTGGCGCCGGAAGCCGAGACCCGCGCGCTGCTTGAGGCCGTCACCGCTGCAGAGCCGCCGCCGACGCAATATGTCAGCGGCGGCAGCGTGCATCTCGCGTTCCAGACCTATGGCAGCGGGCGTGCCGACATTCTGATGCTGCCCGGCTTCGTGTCCCATGTCGAACGGGTCTGGGAGGACGCGCGGTGCCGGGCTTTCCTTGCCTCGCTGGCGGAAATGGGCCGCCTCGTCCTGTTCGATCGCCGCGGCGTCGGCCAGTCCGACCGGGTCGGCTTCAGCCCGAGCGCGGAGGCGACCGCGCAGGACATTCGCACCGTGCTCGACGCCGCAGGCTCGCGGCGCGTCGTGCTGTTCGGCGCGTCCGAAGGTGGGCCTGCCTGCATCCGCTTCGCGGCCGATCATCCCGACCGCGTCGCCGGGCTGATCCTGTTCGCGTCGCTCGCGAAGGGAAGCGCTGCGCCCGATTATCCGCACGCGCTGCGCGCCGATCAGTATTTGATGTGGCTGCAGCAGCTTGTTTCGGCCTGGGGTGGGCCTGCCGGTATCGAGACGTTCGCGCCATCCCTTGCCGGCGATGCGAAGGCGAGAGCCTGGTGGGCAGGCCTGCTTCGTGCGGCCTCGAGCCCGGGCGCCATCAAGGGCGTGCTGGAGGCCCTGCGCGATACCGATGTGCGACATCTGCTGGCTCGCGTTGCCGTGCCGACGCTGGTGCTGCATCGCCGCGGCGACCGCGCCGTCCGCATCGGCGCCGGCAGACATCTCGCCGACCACATCCCGCAGGCGCGGTTCATCGAACTCGACGGCGAAGATCACTTTGCCTTCGCCGGCGACCGGCAGGCGGTGCTCGATCGCGTCAGGCAGTTCGTCGGAGGACTCCGGGGGTAATGCAGCGGCTCAGTCGTCCCGCTGTACCAACTCGAGGGTGATGCCCTCGGGACCCTCGAAGAGCCGCAGCTTTCGGCTGATGTAATCCATCTCGTCGCTCAGCACGGTGACGCCGTTGGCCAGGAGGTACGCGGTCGCCGCCTCGATGTCGTCGACGCGGAATGCGAGGTGATTGAAGCCCCGCTTTCGCAGGTTCGTCGGGTACGCACCCGGATCAGTCCCTGGGGGCGGATCGAATTGAAGCCGCTGGATCTCGAAAGGAAAATTTGCTCCTTCGAGTGCGAGGGTGATGTGCTGCGCTTTCATGCTGGGCATGCCCATGTAGCGGGCGGGAACGCCACCGTCGATCGTCGCGACGTGACTCTTTCTGAAACCAAAAAGCGCGAAGAACTCGATCGCCGGGCCGGCGTCCGCCACTCCGATAGTGATATGATCCGGATTGAGTATCATCTGATCACTCCCTGTCATCGACGCCGCGCTCGGCCGCGCCGGCTTAGTTAGGCTACCAGTTCGTTCCGCCGCAGGGTAGGCGGGCTGGCCCGCAGCGAAGTCTGCCAGGGCTCGCCGGCAGGCGTCGGGCCGGGATTGCATCACACCCGTTCACAACACTTTTATTGCGACCCATCGCGCTCTTCGCTTCCCTCAACTGGGCGTCTCGCGCTTGTTGTTGTAGCCTCGATGGAGCAACTGCACGGTCGCCAGGAGGAATTGACATGACCACCGTCGTACTCAACCGCCGCAACCTCCTCGCCGTTGGCGGCTCTGTCCTGGCGTCAGGGGTTTCCGGCCTCCTATTGCCCGCCCGCGCGGAAGGGCTTGCGCCGACCGCTTCGATGCAAGGTGGGTCCAACAACTACCGGCCGGGCGCGCCGACAGTGGAGCGGATCGGCAAGGGTGGTTTCTGGATGAGCGGCACCGTGCGTCGCGCAGGCGACGGCGCTCCGCTTGCCGGGCAACGTATTCAAATCTGGGCGCACACGACCGAGGGGCAGGAGCACGAACCGCAAAGCCATGGCGCCACACTGACCGACAAGAACGGGGCGTTCCGTCTCGAGATGCCGCAGATCATTCCGATCTTCGGCCAGCCGCATGGCCACCTCGCCTATGACAGCGGGGAATTCAAAACCGTCTTCCTGCGTCCCGTGATGCGCAGCGCAAAGGAAACCAGCCTGGAAGCGCATTTCGTGCTTCAGCCGGCCTGACCGAGTTGCCAACCGAGCGATGGAGATCGGCCCGGGTGGCCCTGATCTGGGTCGCGCTCGCAGCCGCCGTTTGTGTGCCGATCGCCGCTGCAGCGGCGAGCCCGCTGCTCGAATGGCGAGGTCCGGTCTACATCCTGGCCGGGTTCGCCGGGATTATCGCGCTGGGGCTCATGCTCATTCAGCCGTTGCTGATCGCCGGATATTTGCCGGGACTGTCGGCTTATCGTAGCCGGCGCACCCATCACTGGATCGGCGGCGCGCTGGTTGTGGCGGTGGTGATCCATGTCGGGGGCCTTTGGATCACCAGTCCGCCCGACATGATCGACGCGCTTCTCTTCGCATCGCCGACGCCGTTTTCCCCCTGGGGTGTGATCGCCATGTGGGCAATCTTCGCCGTCGCGCTTTTGGCTACGCTCCGCCGGCGAATGGGGCTGCGACCGCGAACGTGGCGCATCGCCCACAGGCTGCTTGCGATTGTCATCGTCGCGGGGAGCGTGGTTCATGGCATATTGATCGAGGGTACGATGGAGACGGTCTCGAAGGTGGCGCTTTGCGTGCTGGTCCTCGCGGCGACCGTAAGAGTCATGGCTGACCTGCGGGCATGGAGAAGACGAGCGACGTTGCGCGATCGGACCGACGTGGGCGCAAGCTCGGCATAAGAGGCGAGGAATACGCGATGAAGCTACTGCATTTCGACGATTTCAAGCCCGGTGTGCTGAAGGGCGACGCCGTGGTCGATGTCAGTGCCGAGGTCAAGGACATCCCGCACACCGGCCCCGGCGATTTGATGAACGGGCTGATCGAACATTGGGGCAGCTACAAGCCGCGGCTCGAGGCGGCGGTCGCGCCTATCCGGACATCACTCCGCAGCTCGCGGGCAAATACGCGAAGTAGTCCTGGGTCGAGATCCCGGTTCGAGGAAGGCGAGCGCTGCATCGAATGGACTTGCACAGGTGCGCAACGAACTCCGGCGCGCCGCGCCCGTTAACCACGAAACGAGTATGGTGAAGCAAAGCTTAAAATTTAAGATAAATTGAATCGATCGCAGAGTTCACCGGCGCGTCGCGTCGCTTGAACGGGCGAGAACCAGGGAGCCCTTTCTTCTTCTGTTCTTTGTGTGCCGTCGGCGGACGGTTGTGAATTTTTCACTGTACCGGCGCGCGGAGAACCACACATGAAGCGGCTATTGTTGGCTGCCATCGTTGCGATGGCGGCGACCGAGCCTGCATGGGCTCAATCATCGACATCGACGGGTACGGGCGTTGGCGTTGGCAGCTCTACATCGAGTTCGCAGTCGATCTCGGGGCAGGGCGGCGCGGGTGTCGCGACGATCACCAGCACCAGCTCCGTTCCGGCCCATCAGACAGTCAAGAATGTACCAAGCGTCTTCGCACCGGGCTTGGCCGCGGCCGGGCTCGAAACGTGCCTCGGGTCGGTTTCCGCCGGCGGCGCGTTTGTCGGGACCGGAATAAGCTTCGGCACCACGATCCCCGATCCCGCCTGCGCGGCGCGGCTCGATGCACGGACGCTGTGGAGCATGGGGCTGAAGAAGGCCGCGGTGGCGCGGCTTTGCCTTAACGGCGACATCTACCGCGCGATGCCGGAGGTTTGCGACATCTACCTGCCGAAGCGCGCGCCGGTCCGTCCGACCCCGCCGCCGATCCCCACCCGCTCCGCGCGGGCCGAAGCCTCCGATGATGAACCGTACACCGGCGGCGACATTTGGCTGGTCGAAGGGGCGACCGGCAAGACCCGTCTTTGCAACGACTACGATGTGGCCCAGCAGAGCTGCCGTGTCTGGGCCCGCACCGTCCGCCATTCGGCAACGAAGAAGGCGACGACGAGTGGTGAAAAGTCTCACACGGCGGCATCACCCGCCGCGGCAACCGCCGTGGTGGTAACCGAGAGGAAGGAGAAGTCATGATGAAGAGGCTATTGATGAGTGCTGCGTTCGTTGCACTGGTGTGCAGTGCTGTTCCGGCTGACGCCGGCTCCACGCTCGCCATCGGCGGCGGTGCCAATCTTGGTAATGTGACCACGCTCACCGGCGCTGGAGCGCTGGGCAACGCCGCGGCTGCTTCGGCGGCCAACGGTGTCAATACTTCGGTGGGTAGCGGCGTTGCCGTTGCCACGCCCGCGGGGAGCCTCAGTGCGGGCATTGGCACGTCCATCGGTCAGTCAACCGGTCAGTCCGGTGCAGTGGCCGGTCCGAATGGCGCGGCCTTGAGCGGCGCGTTCTCCAACAATGGCGGTCTTGGCGTGGGTGGTGGCTTCACCAACGTCCTGCCCTAACGGAGCTTACAGCGGCATGGTGGCAATCCTTGCCACCATGCCGCTGATCCGGTGAAATACCGTTACATCGACCTTGTTATAATCACCTTCTTCCGTACTCCGTGAAGACGTAATCCTTTGCCTGAACGGCGGTGTGACACGCGAACCCGCATTTGGTATCGTTCGCCTGCGGCGGCTTGTCGGCCTGGGTGGCGGGCGTGAACGTGTCGGACACAGCGTCATAGTTGAACGCGGCCCATCCCCAGCCGCCTCGCCATCAGGAACGCAACTCGATCGATCGACTGCGTCGCAAGAAAAATTGCTCGAACAATCTGTCGCCACCGACGTCTCTGGCGATTTCCCTCAGTGCGAAGAATGGCATCAGCACAACAAACATGATCACCCCGAGGATAAGCATTTCCAAAAGGCTGTTGGCCCCGATGCTGTCCATGATTGACTTGCCTTTCCAAAGAGCTGCGAGGACCTCCTCAAGCAGATGAAAAGCAATCAATATCAGCGCGAACACGGCAGACCTGTACGTGATCGGGTAGATCAAGGGCCTGTCCTTGAGTTCCTCCGCCACGTGAAATTCTTCCGCGATAAAAATGATCTTCGCCAATACCAATGCATTTATCACGGCGAAGCCCTGGTGATAGAACGAGGGTTCGCCCATAACGATCGATTTGTGAAGCGCGAACAGGCCGAGCAGCGCCCATAGATAGGCGAATATCCAGAGCAGCTTTTTCGCTTCGACGACGGCTTTCTGCTTCAGGCGGCTAAAATGATCCTCGGCCATTGTTCTGTCTCCCGACCAAGGCTCGCCCGGTCCTATCGAGTCAAATTCGGCCTACGGAGTCGCAGCGGCTCGCTGCAATCGCTCCAGTTCGTCCGCCAGGATCGGTACGCCGAGATTGCAAGCCTGCACGCCCTGAACGACGCAGAGCTTCAGGACTTCCATGATTTCTTCCATCGTAGCGCCGGCGGCGAGCGCCCCCTTGATGTGCCGTCGCGCGCCGGGCGCATACATGTGGGTATACGACGCGTCGAAGGCGATGCTCAGAAGCTCGACTTCCTTGGGCGTGAGCGTGCCGCTTCCATAGATCCCGACGCCGGTGGCCATGAATTCGTCCGTCCAGACCGGATCGAGCTCAAGAAACGGGTCCCACGCGGAATTCCATTGGTCGACCGACCTCATCTTGTCGCAGGCCGGTGTCGGCGCTGCGGGTCTGCCGGCCGGCTTCGCTCCGGCCGCCCTGGCCTCTTCCAGCAGAATGGGCGCCCCGAGGCTGCAGGAATGGATCGACATCACGGAAGCCATCTTGAGGATCACGAGGATTTCATCCCGGGTCGCGCCGGCGGTCAATGCCGCGCGGATATGGCGGCGGGTACCGTCGGGGTTGAGGTTCGTGCACGCGGCATTCAGGGCGACGCCGACCAGCTCAATGAATTTGCGGGGCAGTATCCCGCTGGTCCAGGGGTTCAGTGTCATCTTTGCGCATGTTGCAGCCCAGTCCGGGTCCCAGCCCTCCAGTTGTGCAAAGGCCTGGTCCCACGGTCCAGCGGCGCTCGGTTTGGCAGATGATTGGGACATGGGTCATACTCATGAATGTTTCAGTCCCGCTCCCGTTTAGGAGCGGGACCTTCTCGATATTGCGGACTACTTCCTCGCTGCCATCAACCTGGCTTGGGCAGCCCGGACCGGCTCCGGCGCCATCATGCACGCGGCGATCGGATGCGAGTCGCCTCCGATGACCGGTGGCCTGATCTTCCCGTCCGTCGGCCAGGTGAGGAAGCCTGGATTGAACTCGGAAGGATTGGGCGGCATGCCGAGATTTTGCAGCGTCTCGTCGACGCTGTTGTACCAGGTACCGACCTTCATGATCTTGCGCGCCTCTTCGGCAGTTGCCAGTTTGCGGCCGAACTCCTTGCAGAGACGCACCACTCCCTGAATTTGCTCTACCGTCGTTCTGCGCTTGCGGTCCGCGCCCCACAGATTGTCCTCGTTGCCGACCCGCACATGCTGACCGAGCACAAGGGACATCGCCGAGAGGGAAATCAGCCCCCTCATGCTGGACCAGAATGTCGTCACGGACCCTTGCGGGACGCGCTGCAGAAAATTCATCCAGTCGAATGGATTGCGACCGAGCGTGCCGCCGCCATATCCGCAGATCGCGAGGTTCATCGGTCCCATGTAAATGCCGGCGCGGATACAGCGTTCGATGAGTTCCCATTGGTGGATATGTCCGGGAACGAAGTAGGGTTGGATGCCATTCTTCCGAAGACGCTTGAGGTGCTCGACGTAGAAGGCAGGCGTCGAGTCGACCACCATGCCGGACCATGCCGCCTGCACCTTCGGGTCTTCCATGTGTGTCCCGACTACGTCCTCGGGGCCGAAGGCGGCGGAAATATCCCAGAGGCTCGTCCCCGTCGTGACGGTCACAAATTCCGGCTTGGGATCCAATTCCGTCAACATGTGGCGGGTGTCGTAGTCGAGCCACTTCGCCTTGGCGTCGGCCGTGTGCGGGGAAAACGAGATCGAGCCGCCGACCTGGATGATCATTTCCGGAACGGCTTCCTTCACTCGCTTGAGCAGGTAATTGTATTGCTCAAAGTCCGAGGAGCCCATGCCGGTCGCTGGGTTGCGAACGTGAAAGTGCAGCACGGTAGCGCCGGCTTTGTAGCAGTCCACTGCGGCCTGGACTTGCTCGTCCCAGGAGAGGGCGATGTCGCTCGCGTCACCCGGCAGCCACGCCGGGCCGTACGGCGCTGCGGTGATGATCAGCGGCGCCATGTTTTCCGGCAGGATTGAGTCGTTTGTGTAGTACATGTTGTTTCCTCTCGATTTCGTGTTGGCAATTCCTGGTTTCGTACGTGATTGGCCTCAATCTGGTTCGGGCATCGGAAAGGCAGTCGGGTCCACCTGCCAGATGCCGAAGATGTTTTTCGAAGGGTCCGCCACAATGGTCACCCAGGCGGTTTTGGGTACTGCCGTCTTGGGGCGGATAATCGAACCACCCAGGTGTTGGATCTGGACGGTTGCTTCATCGAGCGAGGGCACGCTGACGAACAGCATCCAGCCGTTCAGGCCTGGAATTGCCCGATAGGTCAGTCCGCCATGCAATGCCGGCCCTTCCGCGCCGCCGGTGTGAATCCGCCAGTAGCCGATGCCCGCCATTTGCTCGACCTGCCAGCCGAACGCCTTGCGATAGAAATCAGCCAATGCGACCGGGTGCTCGCCGTAGATTTCAAAATGAGTGATGGTGTTTGTCATGACGCCATTCTCGATCGATCATGGTTGCGCCATTCGCTCGGTGCCACACCTGACCAGCGACGGAATGCGTGCGAAAATCCGGCCGCGTTGGCGTAGCCGAGCGCGAGCGCAATATCGGCTATTCGCATTCTCGTGACCTTGAGCAATTGGCACGCGGCTTCGAAGCGTGCATCGCTGATCAATTCCCGGAAGGTCGTGCCCTCTGCCTGCAATCGGCGGTTCAATGTTCGCGGCTGCATTGAGAACTCGCTTGCAATTTCTTCGAGGGAAGTGTTGGGGAAAATCACCCGAGCACGGAGCACGCGGCGAACCGCATGCGTCATGCTCTGTTGGTCTTCCAACCGCTGCTTTATGCCAATAACCGGCATCGCATCCGCCATTGGTTCAGGCGATCCAAAGCATCGATCTCGCCAACCAGCCGCCGAAACGCCGTCGACATCTCCGGTAGCTCGTCGCCCGCTTCATCGATCTGACCCGTATCGCGGTACTGCGATGCCTACGGCGTCAGTCAGTGTCGTTCTTTCCTTGTTGCTGATCGAAGCAGAAGCAGGGAAAGGCCGCTTGCCAATTTGCGACAAAGTGTCGGATTTGTTAGCCTTCAAGCGATTAGTTCTGATCGGCCAGGGGTTCTTCCTATGGAAGGGCAGCAACGCGTCGGAGTTGTCGTCGAGCTTCCGCAGGTCTTGCGCGAAATGGGGCAGGATCCGGAGCAGCTGATCGCGAGTGTCGGCATCAACCCGGACAGGCTGCGAAGCTCCGAAAATTCGATCTCGTTCGTCGAGCTCGGAAGTCTGCTCCAGGCTTGCGTGACAGCGACAGGTTGCCAGCATTTCGGACTTCTGGTTGGTCAACGAGGAGCCACCGCCAGCCTTGGACTGGTGGGCCGGCTGATGCGAAACGCGCCGACGCTCAAGGCGGCGATACTCGATTTGTGTACAAATCAAAGAAGATATGTGCGTGGTGCTGTTGCCTACCTGCTGGTGCAGAACGAGATGGCTTTTTGGGGATATGCCGTTCACCATCCAGCGATGCGGTCGGTCGAGCAACTCAGTGAAGGAGCGATGGCGGTAGCTCGCAATATGCTGCTGGAACTGGCAGGCGTGCTGCCAGAGCAGATTTTGATCGCTCGACGAGCGCCCGACGACATCGCACCCTACAATCGCTTCTTTGGTTGCGCTCCCACATTCGACGCGCAACAATATGCAGTATCGTTTCCTGCGAGCTTGCTCGCGCGTCCTATTCGATGTGCAGACCGCGATTTACGCCGGATACTGGAAAAATGTGTCGCCGACTATTGGGCTGTGACGCAACCGAGTACTGCGGAAGCCGTCGTCCGCGCGCTCCATGCCCGGGTGGTCTTTCCCGATGCGTCGCTTGAGGCGGTGGCCGACGAACTTGTCATGCATCCACGAACCTTGAACCGTCGTTTGCAGGCGGAAGGAGTCAACTTTCGCGATCTTGTCAACGAGGCGCGCTTCTCCGTTTCGCGCCAATTGCTCTCGGGGACGAAAATGGATGTCACCGATATAGCGCTGGCGCTCGGCTACGCCAATTCGAGCAGCTTTACCCATGCGTTTCAGCGATGGTCGGGGATGGCGCCGAGCGAATGGCGCAGGCAGGACGAAGTAGCTCCTGCCTGACCACCGGGAGCGCCAGCGAGACCTGCTGGATGTCTGCTAAGGATGCATGCCGGTCACCCCATCATTTCGTCGGCATGCGTGCGTAACGGCTGCGGGGAGCGCCCGGCGCTGTGTCTATTACGCCCAGATTCACCAGCGTGCGATGAAACCGGCGCTTCCGTTCGGAGGGCGACGCGAAGTAGGTTTCCCGGCAATGGTCGAGCAGGCTGGCGCGGGTGGCAAATATCGGATCAAGCGGCAGGCCTGCCTGCTGCAGGGCGACGGTGCCGAGAAAAGCGATATCGAGGTTCGCGCCCGGACCTGAGACAAGCTGGTCGGGCGGGATGTTCAGCGTCTCTATCGCATAGAAGGTACGGAACGCGCGCCGCGCATCGTCGGGCAGTGTGAGTTGCCGTTCGATCCGCTTCGCCATGACGGGCTGATGATCGCCATAGTGCACGATGATGACGGGACGTTTGGGGAAATTCGTTGCCAACTCGGACTTGAGCCGTTCCCAGGTCGAGGCTGTCTCCGCAAGCCGTGTGTAGTATTCGACATACTGATCATCGGGAAGACTTGATGCGGCAAAGCTGCGCTCGCTCTCGAAATGTCCGGGAGCCGCCAGCCGGCGGTTGTGGGGACCATGATTGAAGTTGGTCAGCGCATAGAGAAAGCGTGGCGCGGGATCGTCGGCGATGCCTTTCGCATGAGCGGCGAATGCTGCCTTCAGAAACGTTGCGTCGGAATTTGTCGTCTCGAACTGGCTGACGTCGAACGGTGGAGGAAAATCATCCGCGAAGAGTCGGTCGTGCATGCCAATCGAACGATAGAACGCATCGTAATGGAGAAAGCTGCGGCGGCAGCTCGACGCGAGCATGGTCCGGTACCCGAGCGCCGACAACGCATGGGGAAGGCTGTTGTGGAAGCGGCCCGCGCCCTGCTTGAACAGGTGGTAGGCTCTTGAGCCGAAGCTGGCGCTCGAAAGACCGGTCAGCAAGCTGAATTCGGATTGCCACGAACCCCCGCCGAAAATGTCGACGTTGAGGATTCCATGGAGACCGTTCCTGGGCGACAGAAACGCTTCGACGGTCGGCTCGATCGGAAGTCCATAGATGCGCGGGTCGAAGATTGATTCATGCTGGATGACGACAATGTCGGGATAGTCAAAGGTGCGCGCCGGCACCGGTGGCATCAGCGGCAACGGGTCGCTTGCGATATCGCTCAGCGCCAATCTACCGGCCTGTCGCCAGGAATGCGGATCGATCAGCGAAGCCATGAAGGTCGAGTAAAAGCACCGCCGCTGCGCCATGATGCGCTGGAAGGAGGTGCCGCCGCCACTCTTCCTGAAGGCCGCTGCAACGCAAATGAGTGAAACGCTGAGGAACGACACTCTGACGTCGAGGGGAATTGAAGGTCCGGTTCCGTGGATCAGCGTGCCGATTGCAGCGAGGACGAGTACGGCAGTCCCGGCGAGAGCGGACAACACGGCGCGCGGGTACTGCGCGACAAAGAAGCGAGCCGTACCCGCAAACATCAGCGGCAGGTCGGTTACAACAAGCTTCAGCGCGCTGTAATTGTGCTTGATTGTCGATGCGGCGGCGATGGCTGCGGTCAGCAAGCCCGCCAGCAGTATCGCCCGGTCAAAGTCTCCGACGATGAATGAGATGGCGGCTGCGCAAAGGGAGAGCGCCGCAATGGCGAATGGCAGATGTCTGGCGCTGCGTTCTGCCAGCAGAATGACACCGATAGCTGCCAGCAATATCAGGGGCAGGGTCATGTGGTTCAAGGTAGCCGGATGTGAACGGAATTCAACGATTGTGACGGCTTGCCGACGGGCCGGAGCAGAGAATATCCAGGCCATGCCGCCTCCGTGCGGTGTCCCGCGCCGCGCATGCCGCCCGGTCCAAAACAGACATTGGCCCAAGGGTTCCAATATGTTTTGATCCCGGTGTTCGGGCGAAGACCTGAATGACCGGCCATACAAAACGGTCCGTGGTGGGTGATCGACCTGCCATAGAAAAAGAAGAACGGGAGGATATGGCAGTGCAAACGCCCGCTCGAACGATGCTGGCCAAGATCTGGGACCAGCATGTCATCGCGCGTGTCAGCAACGATACCGATCTGCTCCACGTCGACCGCCATCTGTTGCACGACCTCGGCGGTTCGCGCGGCCTGCTCGACCTCAAGAGCCGCGACCTGTCCGTGCACAACCCGGAGCTGACCTTTGCAACGCCGGACCATGCGATTTCGACGGCGCATGGGCGGGCCGGCACCAGCAAGGTTGGGCTGGAACTGCTGGCCGGCTTGCGAGCGGAGACCTCGGCGACCGGCATCCGCATGTTCGACGTCGATGAGCCCGGGCAGGGCATCGTCCACGTCATCGGGCCCGAGCTTGGGCTCAGCCTTCCCGGCTGCCTGATCGTCTGCGGCGACAGCCATACCTGCACCCATGGCGGGCTCGGCGCATTGGCGTTCGGCATCGGCTCCAGCGAATTGACGCATGTGCTGGCAACCCAGGCGCTGATCCAGCGCCGGCCCAGGACGATGCGCGTGCGGTTCGAGGGCCGGCTCCCGGTGGGTGTCACGGCCAAGGACCTCATTCTCACGTTGATTGGCCATATCGGCGCGGCGGCCGGCACCGGCTACGCGGTCGAATATGCCGGCAGCGCCATCCGCGATCTGCCGGTCGAGGGGCGGCTCACCATCTGCAACCTCTCGATCGAACTCGGCGCCAAGATGGGCCTGATCGCGCCGGACGAGAAGACCTACGACTATCTGCGCGGGCGGCCCTATGCGCCGCAGGGCGAGATGTGGGACCGGGCGGTTGCAGCCTGGCGAAAGCTGCCGAGCGATCCCGATGCGGTATTCGACCGCGAAGTCGTCATCGATGTCGAAAAGATCATTCCGCAGGTGACCTGGGGCATCAGCCCGGAGCACGTTATCGGCGTCGATGGGCGCGTGCCCAATCCGAGCGAGGTCGCTGACGCCGCGCGCCGCGCCGCGATCGAAACGGCGATCGACTATATGGGCCTGACACCGGGCGCACCGATCGCCGGCACTCCGGTCGATTGGGTCTTCATCGGCTCCTGCACCAACAGCCGCCTGAGCGATTTGCGGGCCGCCGCCGAGATCGCGCGCGGCCGCAAGGTTGCTTCCAATGTCCGGGCCTGGGTGGTGCCGGGTTCGGAAATCGTCAAGCGCGATGCGGTCGCCGAAGGACTGGACAAGATATTCACCGATGCAGGCTTCGAATGGCGCGAGCCCGGATGCTCGATGTGCCTTGCCGCCAACGGTGAAGTGGTCGCGCCGGGCCAGCGCTCGGTCTCGACCTCGAACCGCAATTTCGTCGGCCGCCAGGGCCCGCGTGCGCGAACCCATCTGGCCAGTCCGGCAAGTGCTGCCGCGGCGGCCATCGCCGGCGCCATCGCCGACGTCCGAACCATGGGGCGCTGACATGCCGAAGCCCTTCAACACGCTGACCGCGATCGCGGCTCCGATCATGCGCAGCAATATCGACACTGATGTCATCATCCGCATCGAGCGGCTGGTCGGGAACTCCATTCGCGGCACGCTCGGCAAATGGGCGTTCGGCGCGCTGCGCTATTTGCCTGACGGTTCGGAAAACCCTGAATTCATCCTGAACCGCGAGCCGTATCGACAGGCAGAAATCCTCATCACCGGTCCGAACTTCGGTTGCGGGTCCTCGCGCGAAGGCGCGGTCTGGTCGCTGCAGGAAATGGGCATTCGCGCCGTCATCGGCTCGAGCTTCGGCGATATCTTCTTCGCCAACTGCTTCCAGAACGGCATTCTGCCTGTTGTCGTCGACAAGGAGATCGTGGACAGCCTTGCCGCTGACGTGCAGCAGACGCAGGGGGCGGGGCGCATCAGCATCGACCTGCAGGCGCAGACGATCCTGTCGCCATCGGGGAAGCGATACGATTTCGCGATCGATCCGCGCCGGCGCGCCGGCCTGCTGGAAGGTCTCGACGAGGTCGCGCTGACATTGCAGCGTGACGACGAAATACGCGCGTTCCAGGCGGCCGACCGAACGGAGCGGCCCTGGATTCACTTCGCAGGAACATCGGCAGGGTCAAGAGCATGATTACACGCTCCAACATGATAAAGGTCGCCGTGGTCGGCGGCGAGGGGATCGGCCCCGAAGTCACGGCGCAGTCGCAGCGGGTGCTGAACTGGTTCGCGGCGAAGCGCGGCGTTCCCATGGTGCTGCGCGAGGCGCAGTACGGCCTCATTCCATATCTGGCGACCGGCAAGGTGATGCCGTCAGACACCGTCGAGGCGATGGAGGAGGCGGACGCGATCCTGTGGGGCGCGACCGGCGGCCCGGAAACCAGGGAGGTCCCGCCGGCGGCGCGCAAGGCGGGCAGCCTGCTCGGCCTGCGCAGCAAGTACGATCTGTACGCCAATCTGAGGCCGATCGTCGCCCATCCGGCGCTGACGGAGTCGGCGCCGCTCAAGGCCAGCGTGCTCAGGGATGTCGACTTCGTCATCATCCGCGAGCTGACCAGCGGCATCTATTTCGGCGAGCCGCGCGGCATCGAGACGCTCGCCGACGGGCAGCGGCGGGGATTCAACACCGAACAATATACGACCGATCAGGTTCGCCGCGTCGCGCGCGCCGCTTTCGAGCTGGCGCGGACCCGGCGCAACAAAGTCTGCTCGGTGGACAAGGCCAACGTGCTCGAAACCAGCGTGCTGTGGCGTGAGGAAGTCATTGCCTTGCATGCCGCGGAATTTTCCGACGTCGAGCTCACGCATATGTATGTCGACAACGCCGCGATGCAGATCGTGCGCGATCCCGCGCAGTTCGACGTCATGGTGACAGGCAATATCTTCGGCGACATCCTGTCGGATTGCGCGGCGATGGCGTCGGGCTCGCTCGGCATGCTGCCGTCGGCCTCGCTCGGCCCGGTGGACAGATATGGCCGGCGCCGGGCGCTCTATGAACCGGTCCATGGCAGTGCGCCGGATATCGCGGGCAGGGGCGTTGCCAACCCGCTCGGCTCCATCCTCAGCGTCGCCATGATGCTGCGCATGACGTTCGACCGGCCCGACGATGCGGATCTGCTCGAAAAGGCCGTGGCCAGCGCGCTGTCGAACGGCGCGCGAACCGCCGATATTGCGGAAGCGGGAGCCAGGCGGCTTTCAACGCAGGAAATGGGCGACGCGGTGCTCAATGCGCTGGAGAAGGTCGCCGCCAGGGAAAAGGAGCGCGCGTGATGGCACATTTCAGCCGGCGTTCGGCGCTGAAGATCGTGGCGGCGGGCACAACCTCGATCGCGTCAGGCAAGGTCTGGGCGCAGCAGGACAAGACCGGCCGCGTCATCTATCCGGTCGCGGTGCCGGTCTATCAGACGCAGTTCGTCGCCGATAAACTGGGATACTTCAAGGAAGCCGGCCTCGACTGCAAGCTGATCCAGGGTGGCAGCGGCGTCAAGACGCGCGAGATCATCGCTTCCGCGCAAGGCGACATCGGCATCGGCGACATCACGCATCCGATGCAGCTAAGCAATCGCGGCCGCAACGGGCGCGTCCTGATGCCGGTCGATACCCGTTCCAGCTCGGTGATGTTCATCATCCGCAAGGATCTCTGGGATCAAGGCATCAATTCGCTGGAGAAGCTGACGGAGTGGAAGCGGCCCGACGGGCGCAAGCCGATCGTTTCGGTATCGTCGCTCGGCGGCACCAACCACGTCTGGGCGTCCTATTACATGGAGGTGATGGGGCTCGATCAGAAAGTCACATGGATCGGCACCGGGAATGTCGACACCATGCTGGGATCGCTCAAGACCAAACAGGTCGATGTCCTCGTCAGCTCGCTGTCGCTGCTCAACGATTCCAGGGAGCAGGGCTGGGGCACGCTGCTGTTCGACGGCACCGATGAGGCGATCTGGAACAGGTATATCGGCGGCAAGGTGCCGGTGACGTCGCATTTCACGCTGCAGGCGACCATCGACAAGGATCCGCCCAAGATGCAGGCCTTCGTCACCGCGATCTGGCGCGCGACGCAGTGGATCAGGAAGCATTCGCCCGACGAAGTTTTTGACGCGATCGAGCCCTATGTCGGCAGCACCTCGCGCGCGGCCAACATTATCGAGATCACGGCGCTGCAAAAGGTCACGGACTACGATGCGTCGATCGACGCGGCGGCCTGGGCGCGGGGAGAAAAGGTCTGGTTCCGGGAAATGACCGGCATCAAGCCGCTGACACCGGCCGATCTCGTCAGTCCGACCTTTATCGAAGCGGCGCGAAAGGCGTATCCGGCTTGAACGTGCAGAACCTTTCCGCTGGCCTGCCGGGTGGACAATCCAGCGTCCAGCGCGTCGACGTCAGGGGTTTGAGCAAGACGTTCCAGCTCGCGGGCACCGCGATCGAGGCGGTGCGCGATGTTTCCTTCGGCGTCCGGCGCGGCGAGTTCGTCGCGCTTCTCGGGCCGTCAGGGTCCGGCAAGAGCACCGTTCTCAACATGATCGCGACCCTGATCAAGCCGAGCGGCGGTCAGATCCTGATCGACGGCGTGCCGGTCGTTGCGGGCAAGGCGACGCCCAATGTCGGCTATATCTTCCAGCGCGATACGCTGTTTCCCTGGCGCACCGTCGCCGACAATATCGGCTACGGCCTGGAACTGGCGGGCGTTCCCGAAGCGGAGCGCAAGGAGCGGATCGCGGCCTGCGTGGCGCAGGCGGGCCTGCAGGGATTCGAGAGCGCCTATCCGTCGGCGCTGTCGGGCGGCATGCGGCAGCGCGCGGCGCTGATGCGAACGCTGGTGGTCGAGCCGCAGATCCTGTTGATGGACGAGCCGTTCGGCGCGCTCGATACCCACACCAAGATCGACATGCACGAGGTGCTGCTTCGGATATGGGAGCGCGAGCAGCAAACCGTGCTGTTCGTGACCCACGATCTCGGCGAGGCCCTGACGCTCGCCGACCGCATCATCCTGTTCTCGGCGCGTCCCGGCCGGATCAAGAACATGTTCGAGGTGGACTTCGCGCGGCCGCGCGACGCCGTCAAGGTGCGAGAGACGCCGCGTTATGCCGAGCTGTTCCAGCACATCTGGCACTCGCTCGGCGAGGAGTTCGTCAAGGGGCGCAAGCCATGAGGACACGCCGCTTTGGCAGCACGCTCGGCTGGCAGATACTCATCTGCGCTGCCGCGCTGTCGATCTGGCAATGGGGCTATGACCTCCATGCCATCGCACCCTGGCTGGTCCCCGATCTGCTCGACCCCTATTTCGTGTCAAAGCCTTCGCAGATATTCGAGCACTTTTTGATCCTGAGCTGCCTCAAATCCAAGCTCGGCACCTTCAACGGCTGGTTCAATGGCGACTTTGCCAAGTGCATGGCGCGCAACGAGAACAATCTCTGGATTGCGACCGCGATTACGCTGAAGAACACGTTCTTCGGCTTCGTCACGGGCGTGTCGAGCGGCTTTGTCGCGGGCCTGATCCTCGGCCGTTCCGACCGGCTCAGCGCGATCTTTCAGCCGTTCATCACCGCGGTGAATTCCATACCCCGGATCGCGCTGGCACCGATCATCGTGCTGGCGTTCGGGATCGGCGACACCTCCAAGATCGTGACCTCGTGGATCGTGGTGGTGTTCCTGGTGTTCTTCAACACCTTCGAGGGCGCGCGCTCGATCGACGAGGGGTTCATCAACGCCGCGCGGCTGCTGGGAGCGAGCGAATGGCAGATCACCCGCACCGTCGTGATTCCCTCGACCATGGCCTGGGTGTTTGCCTCGCTTTCGCCGGCGATCTCCTTTGCGCTGATCGGCGTCATCGTCGGCGAATTCATCGGCGCGGAGCGCGGGATCGGCCGCCTGATCATCGAATCGGAGGCGCGGGCGGAGGCCTCGGGGATGATGGTCGCGGTGATCGTGCTGATGCTGGTGGGAGTGGCGCTGTCGGCGGTGATCTGGCGGTTGCAGGCCCATCTGCTGCGCTGGCAGCAGCACAATATGGTAGAATAGATATTTCCCTTGCCGGGAAGCGGAGCGTGCGATGAAGGTGCGCTGTTGCATCGTCGGCGGCGGGCCGGCCGGCATGATGCTCGGATATCTGTTCGGACGCGCCGGCATCGACGTTGTCGTGCTGGAGAAGCACGCTGACTTCTTCCGCGATTTTCGCGGCGACACCGTGCATCCTTCGACGCTGCAGGTGATGGATGAACTCGGGCTGATCGAGGGATTCCTGAAGCTGCCGCATCAGCGGCTGCAGCGCATGGAAGGCAAGTTCGGCGGAGAAACGGTGAGGATCGCCGATCTCGGCCGGCTCAACGTCAAATATCCTTTCATCGCGTTCATGCCGCAGTGGGACTTTCTCAACTTCCTGCGCGAGGCCGGCAGGCGCTTCGCATCATTGAAAGTGATGATGTCGACGGAGGCTGTCGATCTCCTGCGTGACGGCGAGCGCGTCACCGGGGTCAGGGCAAGGACGCCCGACGGCGTGATCGACATCGAGGCGGACCTGACGGTAGCCTGCGACGGCCGACATTCGCTGGTGCGCGAGCGCGCCGGCCTCGAGGTCGAGGAAATCGGCGCGCCGATGGACGTGCTGTGGTTTCGCGCCGGCAAGCGGGCGGACGAAAATGAAAGCCTGTTCGCCCGCGTCGATCCCGGCAAGATGATGGTGACCTTCGATCGCGGCGACTACTGGCAATGCGCGTTCGTCATTGCCAAGGGCCAGTACGAGACCGTGAAGGCGAAGGGATTGCCGGCGCTGCTCGACGAGGTCGCGCGCATGGCGCCGATCCTCAAGCCGGGGCTGTCAGAGGTGAGGAGCTGGGACGACGTGAAGCTGCTGACGGTTGCGATCAACCGCCTGAAGCGGTGGACGCGGCCGGGGCTGCTGTGCATCGGCGATGCCGCGCATGCGATGTCGCCGATCGGCGGCGTCGGCGTCAATCTGGCGGTGCAGGACGCGGTGGCGACCGCGAACCTGCTGGCGGCGAAGCTCAGGCATGGATGTCCGCCGGAGGCGGAACTCGACGCCGTTCGTCGCCGCCGCGAGTTCCCGGTGAAGATGACGCAGCGGATGCAGGTGATCGCGCAAGACACCATCGTCGGCGCCGCCCTCAAGCCCGGCAACCAGCCGCTGAAGGTTCCGCTGGTCATGCGGATCGTCACCGCCATCCCCTGGTTGCAGGGGATCACCGCGAGATTTGTGGGCGTTGGGGTGCGGCCCGAGCATGTGCACGATTCCGGCCGTATCGGCGGGCCTGTCGAATCCCCGTAGCGAATCGTGAGGGCGACTTGTTGCGAATTTGGTTAATAAAGGACCGTGGTTTGGAGCCTCAGCGGGACTGGAATGCGCGTACTCACAGTATCGAACACAGATTGCTCGCAATTGTAGCAAGCGGGTGACAGCCAAAAGGCAAGAATCCCCGTAAGGTTCGGCATCATTTGGGGAATTCAGTGTCGAATTCTGCTGTGCAGAAGGGGTAACAAGATGAAGAAACTGGCACTTGCAGCCGCAGCCTTGATCGCAAGCACATTTGGCGCATCGGCCGCGGATCTCGCAGCCCGTCCGTACACCAAGGCGCCGCCGATGGTTGCGGCCGTCTATAACTGGGGTGGCTTCTACATCGGCGGTCACGTCGGTGGCGCCTGGACCAACCAGGAGTGGGTGAATACCGCGAACACCACCGGTTTCGGCGATCTCGGCCCCGGCAACGGTTTCCGTCAGCGCGGAACCGGCGTGTTTGGTGGTGGCCACCTCGGCTACAACTGGCAGGCCGGGCAGTTCGTGTTCGGTCTCGAAGGCACGATTTCCGGCCTCGACACCCGCGGCACCGTGCTCAACACGGTATTCGGTGCTGGCCTGGACGACGTGTTCAGCTGGCGTTCCGATTGGCTGGCGACCGTTGTCGGCCGTGCCGGTATCGCCGTGCAGAACAATCTGTTCTACGTGCGGGGCGGCTGGGCTGGCGTGAACAATCGCCTGTCGGTTGTCGACACGGTTCCGGCATTCGTCGGTTCGGGATCGAGCACCCAGTGGCACAATGGCTGGGTCGTGGGCGCTGGCTGGGAATACGGCTTCACCCCGAACTGGATTGTCGGCGTCGAGTACAACTACGCGGCGTTCGAGAGCAAGAGCTATCAGCTCGCTGGCGCTGCCGCCGGTGTGTACACCTTCGACGCGAAGCCTCGCGACATTCAGTGGGCTGTGGTCCGCCTGAGTTACAAGTTCGGCGCTCCGGTCGTCGCCAGGTACTGATCGTCCAGACATCTCCTGAGGAAAAGCCCCGGCATGAGCCGGGGCAATGCCAAGTCATGAGCGGATGGTGCGGCGCGCAGTCCTGGAGTTGTGGGCAAAATTGTGGCTGCAACCGGTGGTCACATTGCGCGCGACTGTAGCAACCGGGTGACAGCCAAAAGGTTCGAATCTGGGTATTTTTGGTCAGGATTTAGGTTTTGTTGCCTGGGTTTTTGTTCACAAGGGGAAATGTAATGAAGAAACTGGTACTTGCAGCTTCCATTCTTGCCGCCGGTGCGGTGAGCGCTTCTGCGGCCGATCTCGCGGCGCGCCCCTACACCAAGGCGCCCCCGGTTGTGGCAGCCATGTACGACTGGTCGGGCTTCTATATCGGTGTGAACGGTGGTTGGGGACAGAGCAGCACCAGATATGATTGGCAGAACTTCCTCGTTCGTTCGGATAATGCATCTGGCGGCACCGTTGGCGGCCAAATCGGCTACAATTGGCAGGCTGGTTCTTGGGTGTTCGGTCTCGAAGCTCAGGGTAACTGGGCTGATCTGAGCCGGTCATATGTCGACCCGTTCAATGCGGCCTGGTCCGTCGGTACAACGGTTGACGCACTCGGTCTGTTCACCGGCCGCGTTGGTTATGCCGCCAATAACGTCCTGTTCTATGTCAAGGGCGGTGCTGCGGTCGCCAGCAACAGCTACTGGGCCGCACTCAACAACGTCAATTTCATCAGCGCATCCAATACGCGATGGGGCGCGGACGTTGGCGTTGGCCTGGAATGGGGCTTCACCCCGAACTGGTCGTTCGGTGTTGAGTACAATCACATGTTCTTGGGTGACACGAACTACAATTGGACCAACGCAAACTGGCGCTATACCAACGTCGGCATTCGGCAGGACATCGACTTGGTCACCGCCCGCATCAACTATCGCTTCGGTGGCCCTGGTGTAGTCAGATATTGATCTGATCTTTAAACTCCAAACAACTGCAGCCCCGGCGCAAGCCGGGGTTTTGCTTTTGTGCGGTCTGGCCGAGGGTAAGGCCTGATCGAACCAGAACGAACGCCTAATTCCAGCCTTGACTCGGTTCTTCGCGCGACTCGGGATCTGTCCCGGATCAGGTCTCAAACCGCCTTTCGGCCGGAAACTCCGTGGCCTATGCCATGACGGAGTAGCCGCCATCGACAGGAATCGCCGTTCCGGTCACGAAATCGGACGCGGGAGAAGCGAGGAACACCGCGATGCCCGCAAAATCGTCGATGCCGCCCCAGCGCGCCGCAGGCGTCCGCGCCAGCACCCGGTCGTGAAGGCCATTGACCTCTTGGCGCGCGCGTTTGGTCAGATCTGTGTCGATCCAGCCCGGCAGCACCGCGTTGACCTGGATGTTGTCGGCAGCCCAGGCCACCGCGCAGGCGCGCGTGAACTGGACGATACCGCCCTTGCTCGCGGCATAGGCCGACGCAAAGCTGGCGCCGAAAATCGACATCATCGAGCCGATGTTGATGACTTTGCCGCCGCCGGCGGCCTTCATGGCCGGATAGACCATCTGCGAACAGACGAAGGCGCTGGTGAGGTTGGTCGCGATCACACTGTTCCACTCGGCGATATCGAGCACGTGCGGCGGCTTGCGGATGCTGATGCCGGCGTTGTTGACGAGGATATCGATTCGGCCGAGATCGCGGGCGACGCGCTCGGCCATGGCATCGACCGCAGCCTTGTCGGTGACGTCGGCGGCCACCGAAATCGCGTTGGCACCGGCCTGCTTCAGTTCCGCGACGGCCGCGGCCGACTTCTGCTCGTTGCGGCCGACGATCGCGACGGCAGCGCCGGCTTTCGCCAATCCGCGGGCCATGCCGAGCCCGATGCCGCCATTGCCGCCGGTGACGATGGCGACCTTGCCTGAGAGGTCGAAGAGTTCTGTTGCCATGCTTGTTGTCCAGTTTCTGCAGGATGAGGAGTGGAGCGCAGCGATCTCCATCGTCGATCCCGCGCAGGGTGTTGATGGGTGCGCTCCGCCCATCCTACGAATCTAGCGATTGCCTTGCCAGATCAGGATCAGGCCGATGGCGCCGAGCACGGCGCCGTATCCGGCCCATTGCAGTTGATTGATCATGAAGCTCGACCGCGGCCAGGCAACCGCGCCGGTGCCCTGACCGATCCAGAGCAGACCGATCGCGAGTGCCAGAAAGCCGATGATCGAAAGCGATCTGGCCATGGCTTCCTCCGTTGCTGTCGCCGTGGCGGGACATGCGGCCTCGCCTTGGGCTGTCTGTGGCTCATCGCCGGAAACCATTGCCGGCGGCGGCGGTAGCTTCCGATCGAATAGAAAGCCGGCCGGCTTCGCAAGGCCTGAACTCACCCGCGACTCCCCGGGGATCATCACGAAGCGCCGACTGGCGCCGTGCTGTGGCCGTGGCCGGGATCTGAGGGGACGCGGCGGCCCGCCGTCAGGCCAACAAAAAAGCCCCGGACGATGCCGGGGCCTTTGAGCTTCTCGAAAGAAGAGATCAGTACTTTGCGACGACCGGGCCACCCCAGTTGAAGCGGTAGACGAGCTCGCTGCGAACGCTGTGCTCGCGGATCTTCTGGCTCTCCGAAACGCCGGTGGGAACGCCCGTGACAAAGTTATTGATCGACACGTTGGCCCTGTCGAATTCCGAGTAACGATACTCGGTCTTCCAGAACAGCCCGGGAAGGAAGTTCAAGGCGTACTCGTCGCCAGCGCCGATGAACCAGCCACCCTTCGTCGAACCAGGCAGAACCGAGGTCGGAACCACGGCGCCGAATGCGGTCAGGTTGGTCGACTTCCAGTGGGCCTGCGTGTAGCCGCCAGAGAAGTAGGCCATGAAGTTCGGCAGGAACACGTAACCGACACGACCGCCGACCGCCCACTGCCAGTCCTGCTTCTGTGACCCGACGAGCGACGGGGCGAACGTGCCGCCCGTCGAAATATCGCCGCTCACATCCATGAAGTCATAGTCACCGAACACGCCGAATATCCAGCGGTCGACCTGATAGTCGCAACCGGCGCCGACGGTGCCGAACCAGCCACGTGCGCCCGTCGTCAGATTGGGACCAAGAGCTGCACCGCCGATGGTCGCGAAATCATTGTGGTCGTTGTTGGTCATTGCGCCGCCACCGCCGGCGCCGATGTAGCAGCCGGTCCAATTGGCAACCGCAACCGGGACGGCTGCCGGGGCCTTGGTGTAGGGACGGGCCGCGAGATCCGCCGCAAAGGCCGATCCGGTCATGGACACCACCGCGGTCAGCGCGAGCAGTACGTTTTTCATCTTCAAATTCCCTTGCCGTAAGTGCCCCGGTAGATCCCCCTACGGGGTGCGCGAGCGCCGATTCCCAAATCCAGTAAGGGGACTATACGCAGTTCGCCGGAAAATGCTGTTGCGGGGGGAGCACAGCTATCGGAAAACGAAGGGCCGCGAATTGCCTCGAAAACGGGCAGATTTGGGCGATCTCGGGCCAAAAATGCTCGAAATCGCCAGAAAAACGCCTGCACCGGGAAAATCAGACGTCCAGCAGGTCGTCGCTGGCGAATTCCGCCTTGTCGGAGATGAAGGCGAATCTGGCCTCGGCCTTGGTGCCCATCAGCCGCTCGACAGAATCGGCGGTGCCTTCGCGGTCGTCGGCCAGCAGCACCACGCGGAGCATGGTGCGCTTGGCCGGGTCCATGGTGGTTTCCTTGAGCTGGGCGGGCATCATTTCGCCGAGGCCCTTGAAGCGGTTCACCTCGACCTTGGCGTTGGCGTTGAACTCGCTCTTCAGCAGCGCGTCCTTGTGCGCATCGTCGCGGGCATAGACCGACTTGCTGCCATGGGTCAGCTTGTAAAGGGGCGGCACCGCCAGATAGAGGTGGCCCTCGTCGATCAGCCGCGGCGTCTGGCGATAGAAGAAGGTGATCAGGAGCGAGGCGATGTGCGCGCCGTCGACGTCGGCGTCCGTCATGATGATGATTCGGGAATAGCGCAGATCCTCCTCGCGGTAGTGCGCGCCGGTGCCGCAGCCGATCGCCTGCATCAGGTCCGAAAGCTGCGCGTTCTGCATCAGCTTGTCCTTGCCGGCGGAGGCGACGTTCAGAATCTTTCCGCGCAGGGGCAGGATCGCCTGGGTCTTGCGGTCGCGCGCCTGCTTGGCGCTGCCGCCGGCCGAGTCGCCCTCGACGATGAAGAGCTCGGAGCCTTCGGTCGCGGTGTTGGTGCAGTCGGCGAGCTTGCCGGGCAGGCGCAGCTTCTTCACCGCGGTCTTGCGCGAGGTCTCCTTCTCGGCACGGCGGCGCAGCCGCTCGTCGGCACGCTCGATGACGAAGTCGAGCAGCTTGTTGGCCTGCAGCGGATTGCCCGACAGCCAGTGATCGAACGGATCCTTGATCGCCTGTTCGACGATTTTCTGCGCTTCGGCGGTCGCCAGACGATCCTTGGTCTGGCCCTGGAATTCGGGCTCGCGCACGAACACCGAGAGCATTACCGCTGCTCCCACCATGACGTCTTCCGACGTGACGGGTGCGGCGCGCTTGCCCTGGCCGATTCGTTCGGCGTGGTCCTTGAGCCCGCGCAGCATCGCGCTGCGCATGCCGGATTCATGGGTGCCACCGTCGGGCGTCGGCACGGTGTTGCAATAGGAGGAGAGGAAGCCGTCGGCATCCGCCGTCCACGCGACAGCCCATTCGCAGGCGCCATGAGCGCCGTTGCGTCCCGACTTGCCGGAGAAGATGTCCGGATGCACCAGCGTGTCGGCGTGAATCGCCGCGCCAAGATAATCCTTCAGGCCGCCGGGGAAGTGGAAACTATCCTCGGCCGGCACATCCTCGATGCCCTTCAACAGCGCGGGATCGCAGCGCCAGCGGATTTCGACGCCGCCGAACAGATAGGCCTTCGAGCGCGTCATCTTGAACAGGCGCTGCGGCTTGAAGGCAGCCTTGGCGCCGAAGATATCGGTGTCGGGCTTGAATCGGATACGGGTGCCGCGGCGGTTGTTGATCTTGCCGAGGTCTTCCAGCTTGCCCTTGGGATGGCCGCGCTCGAAGCGCATGCGATAGAGCTGTTGGCTGCGCGCGACCTCGACCTCAAGCAGCGAAGAGAGCGCGTTGACGACGGAGACGCCGACGCCGTGCAGGCCGCCCGAGGTCTCGTAGACCTTGGAGTCGAACTTGCCGCCGGAATGCAGCGTGCACATGATGACTTCGAGCGCCGACTTCTTCGGAAATTTCGGATGCGGATCGACCGGGATACCGCGGCCGTTGTCGGTGACGGTCAGAAAACCGTCGGCGCTCAGTTCGACCTCGATGAATGTCGCGTGGCCGGCCAGAGCCTCGTCCATCGCGTTGTCGATGACTTCGGCGAACAAATGGTGCAGCGCCTTCTCGTCGGTTCCGCCGATGTACATGCCGGGGCGACGGCGCACCGGTTCCAGTCCCTCCAGCACCTCGATGTCGGCGGCGGTATAGCCGGCCTCGGCGCTGCCCGCCCGCGACGCAGCCTTCGGCGCGGCACGGCCCTTCGGTTCCGCCCCGAACAGGTCGGGCTTGGATTTTGCTGCTGATTTCAATGGTTTGGACATGGCTCTTTAGATGTTGCGCGCAGGTCGCGCGAGCGAATCGGTCGCTCTGACTATGCCACGGATGGGTTCAAAAAGGTGACGACGGGCAAGAGCGTTTGGCGGCTCTTAAGGTCTGAGAGGTGCGCTTGCAAACAGCAATATCGCAACGTCAGAGAGGATATGCCATTGCATTCATTCTGCGATTGCCGAACTGTTTCGGGGGCGAGGAATTACCGATGACCGGTCATCGTGACCCTGCAACCTGCGGCACCGTCCCGCGTTGCCTTGCCGCGGCCGCCAGGGCGACCACCGTCGCTGCAGAGTTGATCCGGATCAGTAACCTGCATGAAGAACAACGGTACGTAGGGATGGGCTGTTGATCACAGCCCATGCCCGGCTTTGTGACTTGAAGTCACGCAAGGGGCCGGCTTACCTGTCGCTTGCCTTGAATCGGACGAAAAATTCAACGGTGGAAACGGGGCGGGGAAGGCACTCGAGATATGCAAGACTTTGCGCGCGCTCTGGCTGATTTCGTGCGCGACAATCAGGCCTGGGCCGCCCCGGTCGTCATGGTCCTGGCCTTCGGCGAGTCGCTTGCGTTCGTCTCGCTGCTGGTGCCGGCCTGGGGCGCGCTGGTCGCGATCGGCGCGCTGGTCGGCGTCAGCGGCATCAGCTTCTGGCCGGTATGGCTGGCCGGCGGCCTTGGCGCCGCGCTCGGCGACTGGCTCTCCTACTGGTTCGGTTATCGCTACAAGGAGCACGTCGCCGAGATGTGGCCGTTGTCGCGCTATCCCGAGATCCTGCCGCGCGGCGAGGCGTTCGTGAAAAAGTGGGGCGTGCCGTCGATCTTCATCGGCCGCTTCTTCGGGCCGCTGCGCGCCTCGGTGCCGCTCGCCGCCGGCATCTTCGAGATGTCCTACTGGCCGTTCCAGATCGCCAATTTCGTCTCGGCGCTGATCTGGTCGGCGGTATTGCTGCTGGTCGGCGACGTCATGGGGAAACTCGCCGAATGGCTGTGGCGGGTGGCTTGAGGCGCAACCCGGAATAAGCCGACGCTGCGGGTGTTAGCTCCCACGATACAGTAGCCATCTCCGCATTGCCGTCGCGTGGCTGTCGTCGCGCTGTCCGGGAATGGTTGATAGGTTCGATAACAACACTGGGCGGCGATCAGCAGGAAATCCCGCGGAGCCGCATCCATCGTCTCTGGGAGGAGATCATCATGGAACTGACACGTCGACACGCACTCACGGGCGCCGCGGCGCTCGCCGCAACTCCGCTGCTGGCGCAAGCACCCGCTCACGCCGCTGCGCCGATCGCCGACAAGCAGGCGCCGAGTTTCTATCGCTACAAGGTTGGCGATGTGCAGGTGACGGTCATTTCGGACGGCGTCAACACGTTCGCGCTCGGCGACAGCTTCGTCCTCAACGCCAAGAAGGAGGAAGTCGCGGCAGCACTGGAAAAAGCCTACATGCCGAAGGACAAGGTCAGCATCCAGTTCGGACCGCTGGTCATCAACTCCGGCGGCAAGCTGATCGTTCTCGACACCGGCAACGGTCCCGGCGCGTTCGCGTCGAGCAAGGGCGCCGTCGGCCAGTTCGCCACCAACATGGCCGCGGCCGGCATCGACCCGAAGGCCGTCGACATGGTGGTGATCTCGCATTTCCACAGCGACCACATCAACGGCCTGCTCAATGCCGAGGGGGCGCCCGCATTCGCCAACGCCGAGGTGCTGGTGCCCTCCGTCGAGTGGAAATACTTCATGGACGATGGTGAAATGGCCAAGCAGACCGGCGAGCGCATGCCGGGCGTGTTCAAGAACGCCCGCCGCGTGCTCGAGGCCGGGCTGAAGAAGAAGGTGACGCCCTATGAGTGGGGCAAGGAGGTCGCTCCGGGCCTGCTGGCGGTCGAGACCGCCGGCCACACGCCGGGCCACACCTCCTACGTGCTGTCGTCAGGCGCCGGCAAGGTGTTCATCCAGTCCGATGTCACCAACATACCCTACCTGTTTGCCGCCAATCCCGGCTGGCACGCCTTCTTCGACCAGGACCCCGCCATGGCCGAGAAGGCCCGCCGCAAGACCTACGACATGGTGGTGGCGGAGAAGCTCCAGGTGCAGGGCTTCCATTACCCGTTCCCCGGGCTCGGCAACGTCGAAAAGGACGGCAACGGCTACCGCGTGGTCCCGTCGCACTGGAATCCGGTGATCTGACACGAAGCTTCAGACACGGAACAACTTGACGTCCGGCGGGCGCGGCCTTATAGCCGCGCCCATGACTATCGCCTCGACCATGATCATCGCTCGCCGCCGCCGCATTATCGCGGTGTGGGCGGACGTCTGCGTCTGAGATTGTCGCCCCTGCCGCCGGATCGGGTCCCGCGGCTTCTTCCCCTTCCAAGAACGCGGTCTGAACTGGCGGCTCCTACGTCAAGCAGGAGTTTGAGATGTATACGCCATCACCGTTCAAGTCCGACCGTGCCGCGAGCCTCGCGTTCGCGGAAGCGCGCGGCTTCGGCCTGGCCTGTGCGTGGGACGGCAACAAGCCGATCGCCTCGTCGCTGCCGTTCTATCTGACTTCGGCCAATGACGGCACGCCGCGGGCAGCGTTCCACGTCGCGCGTCACAATTCGCTGGTAAAGCTCGCCGACGGGACGACGTCCTGGCTGCTGGCCGTTACCGGCGCGAACGCCTATGTATCGCCTGACTGGTACGTTTCGCCGGACCAGGTGCCGACCTGGCTCTATCAGGCGGTGCACCTGACGGGCCCGGTGCGGGCGATGTCCGACGACGAACTCGCCGAGCAGATCGAGACGCTCAGCGCCAAGTTCGAGGGCAGGCTGTTGCCGAAGAAGCCGTGGCTGTCGTCGAAGATGACGGCCGGGCGGCTGGCAGCGTTGAAGAAAGCGATTGTGGGCCTTGAGATGACGGTCGAAGAGGTTGAGGGCAGCTTCAAGCTGAGCCAGCACAAATCCGAAACCGACTATGCGGCGGTGGCGGGATCGCTTGCCTCGCAGGCCGACGCCGGCGCGCAGCAGATTGCGCAGTTGATGAGAGAGGCGCGGCCCAACGCGTTTGCCAATGAAACGAACCAGCTTGAAAGGACCGTGCCATGACCCTCACCGATACCCCCCAGCCAAAGACCGCCGGCGTCTTGACCAGGCCGGCCGTGTTTGTCGACGGCGCGTCCGGCACCACGGGCCTCGGCATTCAGGAACGCCTTCAGAAGCAGAACGACGTCGTCGTGAAAAGCATCGCTGAGGACAAGCGCAAGGATGCCGGCGCCAAGCAGGCGCTGATGGCGGAAGTGGATCTCGTCATCCTCTGCCTGCCCGACGATGCGGCGAAGGAAACCGTGGCCTTGATCGACAGCATGGGGGCTTCGGCGCCAAAAGTGCTCGACGCGTCGACGGCGTTCCGGGTCGCCAGCGACTGGACCTATGGCTTTCCGGAACTGACGCCGGACCAGGCTGACAAGATCCGGGCTGCGCGGAAAGTCTCCAATCCGGGCTGTTATCCGACCGGTGGCATCGCGCTGCTGCGGCCGCTGGTCGATGCCGGCCTGCTGCCCGCCGATTATCCCGTTACGATCAATGCCGTGAGCGGCTATTCGGGCGGCGGCAAGTCGATGATCGCAAGCTTCGAGGATGGCAGCGCGCCATCCTTCGAACTCTACGGCCTCGGCTTCGAGCACAAACACCTGCCGGAGACGCAGCTCTACTCCAGGCTGACGCGGCGGCCGATCTTCGTGCCGTCGGTCGGCAACTACCGGCAGGGCATGCTGGTCTCGGTGCCGCTGCATCTGGACACGCTGACCGGCAAGCCCGGTGGCGCCGATCTGCATGCGGCGCTGGCCAAGCGCTATGCGGGCAGCGCCTATGTTTCGGTCATGCCGCTGCAGAACGACGCTGCCAAGAGCGGTCGGCTGGAGCCCGAGGCGCTGAACGAGACCAACAATCTCGAGCTCTATGTCTTCGTCAGCGAAAAGCATCGCCAGGCGGTGCTGGTCGCCCGGCTCGACAATCTCGGCAAGGGCGCCTCGGGAGCCGCGGTGCAGAACATGCGGCTGATGCTGGGCCTGCCGGACAAGTAAGCGTCATGGACGAAGCGACGCTGCAATTCTACCGCAGCAATGCGGAATCCTATGCGCGGCGCGAGATCACCTCGCGCCGTGCGCGGCTGGCGGCGTTTCTCGCGCTACTTCCGCTGGACGCCGCGATTCTCGAACTCGGCTGCGGGGCAGGCGGCGACACTGCGGAAATGCTGGCGCGCGGGTTCGATGTGCGCGCGACCGACGGCTCGCCCGAAATGGCTGCGGTGGCCTCAAGGAGTCTCGGCCGTCCTGTCGAGACGCTGCTGTTCCACGATCTCCACGAGGTCGAAACATACGACGGCGTCTGGGCCAATGCCTGCCTGCTCCACGTTCCACGCCAGGAGCTTGCCACCGTGCTGTCGCTGATCTGGCGCGCGCTGAAGCCGGGCGGCGCGTTCTTCGCGAGCTACAAGGAAGGCGAGGCGGGCGGCCGCGACACGCTCGACCGCTACTACAACTATCCCTCGCAGGACTGGCTGCGCGCGACCTATGCCGAGGCAGGGAGTTGGAACTCGCTTTCGATGGAGCGCGGCGAGGTCAGGGGATTCGACGACAGGATAGCGCCGATGCTGTTCGTCGTCGCGCAAAAAGGCGGTTGACCACCAAGCCGATGAAATTGCCCGGATATTGCCATGGCATGGGCAGCGAATCCTGGGCAGCGAATTCGGCTCGGAGATGTGGCTGACGCGCTACAGCATTCATATGCGAATCCAGTAGAAACAAGGCTCAAGTACCGGCAACAATTGTGTCGGGAACGCACTGATGCCGGACCGGGAATGCCGTTGATGCAAATGAAGAAGTTTCTGCTCGCCACCGCGCTCGTTGGCTTGGGATCCGTCCCGACACTCGCTGCAGATCTTGCTGCGCGGCCTTACACCAAAGCGCCCGCACTGGCCGCCGTCTACGACTGGACCGGCTTTTACATCGGCGTCAATGCCGGCGTCGGCATTGGCCGCGACCGCTTCCAGCACGACTGGCTCGGCGTGGGATCGGTCAATTCGTTCTACGCGTCGCCGCAAGGCGGCCTTGGTGGTGGCCAGATCGGCTACAACTGGCAGACCGGTTCGGTGATCGGACTGATCGTGTTCGGTGTCGAAGCCGATATTCAGGCTGCCGACCTCAGCGATCATCGCACGACGTTCAACGAAGTCGGCGTCCTGAGAAACTACAGCCAGAAGCTGGACTGGTTCGGCACGGCGCGCGGGCGCATCGGCATCGCCAACGGTCCGGCGCTGGGCTACGTGACCGGCGGTTTCGCCTACGCCAACGTCAAGACCAGCGCCAGCGCCTCGTTCGGCGGCGCCACCAACACGTTCTTGAACGAGCGCACCGCGGGCGGCTGGGTGGTGGGCAGCGGCGTCGAAGCCGCGCTCGGCGGCAACTGGACCGGTAAGATTGAGTATCTCTACCTCAATCTCGGCAACCGAAGCGACCTCGCCACGCTGGGCGCCACCACGCCGATCCAGACCGAGCTTCGCGAGAACATCTTCCGGGTCGGCCTGAATTACCGGATCAACGGCAGGCCCTACGCGCCGGTCGCTGCGGCCAACTGGGCCGGTTTCTATCTCGGCGGCAATTTCGGCTCCGGCACCGGGCGGGACCGCAGTACGTTGAGCATCCCTGCGGCGCCGATCGTTCAAAGCTTCAACCTCGCGCCCGACGGCATCAATGGCGGCGTCCAGGCCGGCTACAACTGGCAGGCGGCCAACTGGGTGTTCGGTCTCGAAGCCGATATCCAGGGCAGCACCCAGCAGGACAACAAGACCTGCATCCTCGCCTGCACGCCCGGGCTCACGGTGGCCTACGATGCCACGCTGCCGTGGTTCGGCACGGTGCGCGGCCGCCTCGGCTATTCGGTCGGGTCGACCCTGTTCTATGCGACCGGCGGTCTCGCCTATGGCAGCGTCAAGACCAAGATCAACACAACCTCCTTCGTCGGCCCGGTGACGCAATCGTTCGAGCATACCAGGACCGGCTGGACCGCCGGTGCGGGTTTCGAGACGCCGTTCACGCTGCTTGGCCTGCTGGGTCCGAACTGGACGACCAAGACGGAGTATCTCTACGTCGATCTCGGCTCGACGTCGGACAGCTTCATCCTCGGCGCCGCGCCGACGACCTCGACGCGCTCGGTGACGGAACACATCTTCCGCACCGGCATCAACTACCACTTCAACTCGCCGGTTGTTGCGAAGTACTGAGGAAACAGCCTGCGTGGCGACAATGAAAAGCCCCGGAGCCTGGCCTGGCTCCGGGGCTTTTGTAGTGGCCTCATTGTGGAGATAGTTCTCCGACCGACTTGAAGACCGCGCGAGCACGCCAGACGACTCAGTGCTCGTGACGATGATGCAGATCAGGATAATGCGGATGCTTGTGCCGCATCGGCTTGTGCTCGTGCCAATGCGAATGCGGCTCGGCTGTCGGGCCGTCGTGGTGATGCTGGTGATGAGCGTCGTGAACGTGACGGTGCTCATGCGAAAGCGCCTCGTGAACATGTTCATGCTGATGCCGTTCGGTGAGATGGAGCCAAAGTCCAAGTCCCATCAGCAGGGCCGGGAAAGCCAGCTTGAATGTCAGGGGTTCGCCGAGGGTTAGCGCGATCAACGCGCCGATGAACGGGGCCAGCGAAAAGTAAGCCCCGGTACGCGCGGTGCCGAGATGACGAAGCGCCAGCACGAACAGGACAAGGCTGACCCCGATCGCAAAGAATCCGAGCAGGGCCGCCAGCGTTGCGACACCGACAGATGGCAGGGTATCGCCGAGCCAAAATCCGCCTGCCATGTTCGCCGTTCCGGCAGCGAGGCCCTTGATCATCGCAATCGTGACGGGGTCGGCCGCCGACAATTTGCGCGTCAGGTTGTTGTCGATCCCCCAACAGATGCAGGCTCCCGCGATCATCGCTGCGCCGACGTCGAACGAAACGCTCCAGCCGTCCCAGGAAAGGGCGATGGCGCCGAGTATGATCGCCAGAGCACCGAGCAGCAAACGCCTGTCGACATTCTCCCGAAACACCAGCCAGGCAATCCCCATCGTTGCGAGGCTTTCGAGATTGAGGAGCAGTGATCCGGATGAGGCGAGCGTCCGGCCCAACCCGAGCATCAGCAGCACCGGACCGAGGATGCCACCGAAGATGACGATGACGAGGAGCCAGGGCAGATCGTGGCGTCTTAGAGGCGCCTCAGGCGCCGCGAGCCCAAGCGCCGAGCGGGTGGCGTGCATGATTGCGAGGCCAAGACCCGCGCCGAGGTAAAGCAGCCCGGCCAGCATCTGCGGGCCGATGCTGGCGAGCAGCAATTTGGAGAGCGGCGCTGCAGCCCCAAACAGCACGGCTGAGCCGAGCGCCAGTGGAACGCCCGGCCATTGGATCGCTGATTGGTTGAATTGCATGAGCGGGCCCTCGTCGTGCCGTTATCTCGCCGGCAAGGAACCCGCGCTTTCTCAAGGGTAAGGGCGCCTCAAAGCACCTTGAAGATCGCCAGCACCAGCACGGCCTGGGCGAGGAAGCCGACGGTGAAGGCCAGCGTGCGGAACACCGGCAGGCCAAGCGTGTAGACGATCAGATGGGCGACGCGGGCCCAGAAGTAGACGGCGCAGGCCATCACGGTCCATTTGGTGGAATAGTCGATTGCGTTGAGGATCAGGACCAGCGGCGCGAAGATGATCAAGTTCTCGATCGCATTGTCGTGGGCGAACATCAGCCGCGTCGCCCAATCGGCCTGCGGCTTGTCGTTGCGCGAGGGATTGGCCATGGCGCCGGAGAGGCCGCGCACCTGACAGCGGTTGATGATGTAGGGGACCCACAGCAGTCCGGTCAGGATCACGGTCAGCGTCAGCCAGAACAATTCGCGTGTCATGGTCTCCCCCTCAACTGATGTCGATTCCCGGCACGGGACATCCGATTATAGCGAAGAGCGGGTGGCGGCGCTATGCGCGGACCTTGACGTAACTGCCGGGGGCGTCCTCGATCGGCGGCAGTTCCGCAGAGCCTACGGCGCGCGCGGGCGCGCGCTCGGGATCGAGGCCCTCCAGCCATTGCAGCCAGTCCGGCCACCACGATCCCTTGTGCTCGGTGGCGTTCTTCATCCAGTCGGCGAGCGTGACGTCCTTGACCTTGTCGTTGGTCCAGTACTGATACTTGCCGGCCGCCGGTGGATTCACCACGCCGGCGATATGGCCCGATCCGGACAGCACATATTTGACGGGGCCGCCGAAGAACTGCGAGCCATAAAGGACCGAATCCGCCGGGGCGATGTGGTCCTCGCGGGTGGCCAGATTGTAGACGGGAACCTTGACCTTCGACAGGTCGAGCAGCGTGTTGTCGAGCACCATGCTGCCGGAGGTGAGGCGGTTCTCCAGGTAGCAGTTGCGCAGATAATAGGAATGGTTGGCCGCCGGCATCCGCGTGGCGTCGGAATTCCAGTGCAGGAGATCGAACGAGGAGGGTTGCTGCCCCTTCAGGTAGTTGCTGACGACATACGACCAGATCAGGTCGTTGGAGCGCAGCATGTTGAAGGCCATCGCCATCTTGCTGCCTTCGAGCACGCCGCGCGCCTCCATCTCGCGCTCCAGCGTCGAGATCTGGCCCTCGTCGACGAAGACGAGCAGGTCGCCGGCATGGGTGAAGTCGACCTGCGCAGCGAAGAACGTCGCCGAGGTGACGCGCTGGCGCCGTTTCTCGGCGAGCCAGGCCAGCGTCGAGGCGAGCAGGGTGCCGCCGACGCAGTAGCCGGCGGTGTGGACCTTCATCTCGCCCGTCACCTTCTCGATGATGTCCATCGCGGTGAGCGGGCCTTCCTTCATGTAGTCGTCGAAGGTCTTCCTGCCGAGTTCCCTGTCGGGATTGACCCAGGAGATCACGAACACCGTGATGCCCTGATCGACGCACCATTTGATGTAGGATTTTTCCGGCTTGAGATCGAGAATGTAGAACTTGTTGATCCAGGGCGGCACGATCAGGAGCGGCGTGCGCAGCACTGTCTCCGTGGCCGGCGTATACTGGATGAGCTGCATCAGCTCGTTCTGGTAGATCACCTTGCCCGGCGTCGTCGCCATGTTGACGCCGACGACGAGATTGGACGGGTCGGACTGGCGGATGCGCAGCGTGCCGCGTCCGGCCTCGATATCTTCGGCCAGCATCTTCATGCCGCGAACGAGGTTGTCGCCGTTGGAGGCCAGCGTCTCGCGCAGCACCTCCGGGTTGGTGAGCACGAAGTTCGACGGCGAGATCGCGTTGGTGATCTGCTGAACGTAGAACTCGGCCTTCTTGCGCGTATGCGGATCGATGCCCTCGGCGTTCTTCACCAACTCGTTCGCCCACTGCGTGGTGAGCAGATAGAGCTGCAGCACGAAATCGAAGAATTGATTCGATTTCCACTCCGGATCCCTGAAGCGCTTGTCGCGCGGCGACGGCTCGGCCGCGGCCTGCGCCGCTTCGCCCGCCATGCGGCGCGCCGCCGAGCCCCAGAGATCGAGATAGGCCTTGCCCATCTTCGTCTGCAATTCCGCAGCGCGTTCCTTGTCTGCGAGCCAGTATTCGGCAACCGCGGAGAACGTCTTGATGATTTCACCGATTTCGCTGGGCGGCTTGTCCTTCGGCTCGCCGTTCTCGCGCGGCTTGAGATAGGCCGCTAGCGCCTGGCCGCTCGTCTCCATCGCTTTCGCGATGTTCATGGCAAAGGCTTCGGCGTTGAATGTTTTGGAAGCCGGGGTTTCGGTGTTGACGTCACTCATGACACGGACACTATAGCAGCCTCATTTCGAGTTCGTCACCGCGCGGATTGCTGCAGGGGTTTTTGGGGATTAACCCTGTTTTGCACTGCGATAACGTTTGCGTGTTCGGACACATTGCAGCCGCACCGTCTCGGTTTGCTCTCTCGGGCTCCAATCGTTTCGGGCAACAATGGTTTGAAACGTTACAGCGAACTAAACCCGCGTGGCGATTTGGCGTTGCAAAGCTCGTACCAGCGCATCCATATGTCGGGATGCGCGTGTGGTGGCGCAGGCAATTGGGGAATTCCGGACGGATGCCGGTAAGCCGGACGATAAGGCTGTGGCCGATGGCGGCGCTGTGCGCGGCCACAATCGCGCTTGGCGGCTGCTCGACCCAGATCGCCGACATGCCGGCCATCGGCCTGCCATCGGATGCGCCCGAGCGTCCGAAGGAGGCCGGGGGCTATCTGCCGGTTCATGACTTGCCGCCCGAGCGCACCGAGGAGGCCATGAAGCCGTCCGAACTGGCTAAAATCCAGGCAGATTTGACGGCCGCGCGGGACCGCCAGGCGGTCGCGGCCAGCCCGGGCGCGCCGGCCGCTTCGGCAAAGCCCGCCAGGAAGTGAGCAGGCCGGTATTTTGGTGCACCTCCGATCGCCGAAATCAGGACCGGCGCAGGCTTGAAAACACTATAAAAACTGGCGCTGCCGGGCTCCCGTGGTAAAAGAACCCAGTTCAACCGCATCGCGGGCCCAGAGCCTTAAGACCTCGTGCCTTGAATTCGCGCTAACTCCTTGATTACGCGCGATTTCCGAACGAAACCCTGAAGCGGTTTCGTGTCCGGCGAGAGTTCCTCGATTCTGTCCCGCCGGTTGTCGGAGCAAGGGTCCCATGGAAGATTTTTATCGTATCCGCCGTCTGCCGCCTTACGTGTTCGAGAAGGTCAACCAGGCCAAGGCAGCCGCGCGGAATGCCGGGGCCGACATCATCGACATGGGTATGGGCAATCCGGACCTTGCGACGCCGGCCCATGTGCTCGAAAAATTGAAGGAGACGCTCGGCAAGCCACGCACCGATCGTTACTCGGCCTCGCGCGGCATCAATGGATTGCGCAAGGCGCAGGCCGGCTACTACGGGCGCCGCTTCGGCGTAAAGCTCAATCCGGACACCCAGGTCGTTGCGACGCTCGGTTCGAAGGAAGGCTTTGCCAACGTCGCGCAGGCGATCACCGCCCCGGGCGACGTCGTGCTGTGCCCCAATCCGAGCTATCCGATTCACGCGTTCGGTTTTCTGATGGCGGGCGGCGTGATCCGCTCGGTGCCGTCGGAGCCGACGCCGCAGTTCTTCGAGGCGGTGGAGCGCGCGATCATCCATTCGATCCCGAAGCCGATCGCGCTGATCGTCTGCTATCCCTCGAACCCGACCGCCTATGTCGCCGACCTCGATTTCTACAAGGATCTGGTGGCTTTCGCGAAGAAGCACGAGATTTTCATCCTGTCGGACCTGGCCTACGCCGAGGTCTATTTCGACGAAAACAAACCGCCCCCGTCGGTGCTGCAGGTCCCCGGCGCGATGGACGTCACCGTCGAGTTCACCTCGATGTCGAAGACCTTCTCGATGGCCGGCTGGCGCATGGGCTTTGCCGTCGGCAACGAGCGGATCATCGCCGCGCTGGCGCGGGTGAAGTCCTACCTCGACTACGGCGCATTCACGCCGGTCCAGGTGGCGGCCACCGCCGCGCTGAACGGGCCGGACGACTGCATCAAGGAAATGCGCGACACCTATCGACGGCGCCGCGACGCGCTGGTCGAATCGTTCGGCCGGGCGGGGTGGGAGATTCCGCCGCCGCAGGCCTCGATGTTTGCCTGGGCGCCGCTGCCCAAGGCCTTCGAGGGCGTCGGTAGCATGCAGTTCGCGACCCTGATGGTGGAGAAATCCGGTGTGGTGGTTTCGCCTGGCGTCGCCTTTGGCGAGCATGGCGAAGGCTATGTCCGCATCGCCATGGTGGAAAACGAGCAGCGGATCCGCCAGGCCGCGCGCGGCGTCCGCCGCTTCCTTGAAAGCGGCATTGAAACGTTGCACAACGTGGTTCCTCTCGCCAACCGGCGCTAATCCTTACTGCAGGTTCTCTCATTCATGGTCGCACCCCTGAGAGTGGGTATTGCGGGGCTCGGCACCGTTGGCGCCGAAGTGGTCCGCCTCATCGAGGAACAGGCGCGGACGCTGTCCGAGCGCAGCGGGCGCGACGTGCGCGTCGTTGCCGTCACCGCGCGCTCGAAGGCGAAGAAGCGTTCGGTTGACCTGCGCGGCATCGGCTGGGCCAAGAGCCCGCTCGACCTGGCCAACGACCCCAACGTCGACTGCTTCGTCGAATTGATGGGCGGCTCGGGCGAGCCGGCACTGTCGGCGATCGAAACGGCGCTGAAGGCCGGCAAGTCGGTGGTGACCGCCAACAAGGCGCTGATCGCCAGGCATGGCGTCCGCCTGGCGAAGGCCGCCGAAAAGCATGGCGGCGCGTTCAACTATGAGGCGGCGGTCGGCGCCGCCATTCCCGTCATCAAGACGCTGCGCGAGGGCCTTGCCGGTACCGGCATCAACCGCGTCTACGGCATCCTCAACGGCACCTGCAATTACATCCTGACCCGGATGGAGCAGGAGGGATTGTCATTCGCCGAATGCCTGAAGGACGCGCAGCGGCTCGGCTATGCCGAAGCCAATCCATCCTTCGACGTCGACGGCCACGACACCGCGCAGAAGCTTGCGATCCTGGCGAGCCTCGCCTTCGGCACCAAGGTGGCGCAGAGCGCCGTCTACGTCGAAGGCATCTCCTCGATCGCGCCGGAAGATTTGCGCGCGGCGGAAGAATTGGGATATCGCGTCAAGCTGCTTGGCGTGGCGGTGCGGACCGCCAAGGGCATCGAGCAGCGCGTGCATCCGACCATGGTGCCGAAATCATCCTCGATCGCGCAGGTGATGGGCGTCACCAATGCGGTCACGATCGACGGCGAGGGCATTCCGCCGATCACGCTGGTCGGGCCCGGCGCCGGCGGCGCGGCGACCGCATCCGCCGTGGTGGCCGACATTGCCGACGTGGCGCGCGGCATTCGCGCAAGACCCTTCGGGCGCCCGGTGGAGCGGCTGCGCGACACCACCAAGGCGCCGATGGAGCGGCACGAGGGCGGCTATTACATCCGCCTGATGGCGCGCGACCTGGCCGGCACCGCCGCCACCATCGCCACCCGCCTTGCCGAACAGAAGATTTCGCTGGAATCGATCGTGCAGCGCCATCCCGAGGGCGTCGATGCGAACGGCGCCGCGAAGAAGGCTGCACCCGTTCCGGTCATCCTGATCACCTACGCCACCTCCGAGGACGCGGTTCATCGCGCGCTCCAGGCGGTCCAGCGTGACAAGGTGATCAGCGGCCGGCCGCAGGTGATACGAATCGAGAAGAACTGACGCAGATCCCAACGGGATCGCGCGCCGAGGCATTGATTGCGGTCCGGAAGGACCGAGCTGGTTTATAAGGAGTGAGCCGATGTCGACCCATATTTCCGTTCCGCCGCAATTGTTGCTCGAGCGTATCCTGACGCTTGAAATCGTGCGGGTCACGGAGCGCGCGGCGGTCTCGGCGGCGCGTCTGCGCGGCCATGGCCAGGAGAAGGCAGCCGACCAGGCCGCGGTCGACGCGATGCGCCGCGAGCTCAACAAGCTGCCGATCGAAGGCACCGTCGTGATCGGCGAGGGCGAGCGCGACGAGGCGCCGATGCTGTTCATCGGCGAGAAGGTCGGCCTGAACGCAGGTCCCCAGGTCGATATCGCCGTCGATCCGCTGGAGGGCACCACGCTCTGCGCCAAGAACATGCCGGGCGCAATCGCGACCATGGCGATGGCCGATGGCGGCACGCTGCTGCATGCGCCCGACGTCTATATGGAGAAGCTTGCGGTCGGTCCGGGTTACGCCAAGGGTGTCGTCGAACTCGACGCGTCGCCGGCCGAAAATGTTCGGCGCCTCGCCAAGGCCAAGGGCGTCGAGGCGGCCGCGATCACGGTATTGGTGCTCGATCGTCCGCGCCACGCGGACATCATTTCCAGCGTCCGCTCGACCGGCGCTGCGGTACGGCTGATCACCGACGGTGACGTCGCCGGCGTGATCCATTGCGCCGACCCCGACAACACCGGCGTCGACATGTATATCGGCACCGGCGGCGCGCCCGAAGGCGTGCTGGCAGCCGCGGCGCTGCGCTGCATCGGCGGCCAGATGCAGTGCCGGCTGATCCTCGACAGCGAGGAGAAGCGCGCGCGCGCCCACAAGATGGGCGTCACCGATCCGAAGATGATCTACGGCATCGAGGACATGGTGCGCGGCGACTGCCTGTTCGCGGCGACCGGCGTCACCACCGGCTCGTTGCTGACGGGCGTCAAATTCCGCAAGGACGATGTGATCGAGACCGAGACGGTGGTGATGCGCTCGGTCACCGGTACGGTGCGCTACATCAAGGCCGAGCACCGGCAGCTCGACAAGTTCCATTTGGACTGAGGCCACTGTCATTCCGGGATGGTCCGAAGGACCAGACCCGGAATCTCGAGATTCCGGGTTCGATGCTGCGCATCGCCCCGGAATGACGACAAGAAAGAAAAACAGGGAGGCGCTCGCATGTCCGACGTTTCAGCCGTGAAGGCGCTGGTGTTCGATGTCTTCGGCACCGTCGTCGACTGGCGCACCAGCCTGATCAATGATTTCACGGAGTGGTCGAAGACGTCAGGCATCAAGGCCGACTGGACCGCACTGGTCGACGGCTGGCGTGCGGTCTATGCCGCATCGATGGACGAAGTGCGCAAGCACCCGGAACGCGGCTATCAGATCCTGGATACGCTGCACTGCCGCTCGCTGGAGAAGCTGGCGGCCGACCTCTCGATCAAGGGACTGAGCGAGGCCGATCTGCACCACCTCACGATGGGCTGGCATCGCCTGCATCCGTGGCCGGACAGCGTAGCGGGGCTGACGCGGCTGAAGAAGAAGTACATCATCTCGCCGCTCTCCAACGGCAATGTCGCGCTGCTGACCAACATGGCGAAGTTCGCAGGCCTGCCGTGGGACCTCGTGATGTCCGCGGAATTGTTCGAGCATTACAAGCCCGACCCGGAAACCTATCTCGGGGCGGCGAAGCTGCTCTGCCTGCCGCCGGAGCAGGTGATGATGGTGGCGGCCCACAATCACGATCTGAAGGCGGCACAGAAGCTCGGCCTCAAGACCGCCTTCGTCGCGCGCCCGACCGAATACGGCCCGCTCCAGAAATATGATTTCGAGGCCAAGGGCGATTGGGACATCGTCGCCAAGGATTTTGGCGGCATCGCCGACCGGCTGGGGTGCTAGCTAGCTAGCGGCCTACGTCGCGCGGGCCAGGATCACCCCGAACCAGCCGAGGCCCTTGTAGGTCTCGTAGCCGGGCGTGGCGTGGAACGCGACCAGCCCGCCCGAACGATCCTGATAGAAGCCGGAGCGCCTGCCTTCGAGCTGCAGCGAAATGCGTTCGGTCAGCAGACCCTGGCCGTCGGACGCCGCGATCACCCGGAAATTCGAATCGACCAGCAACACGCGGGCCTTGTCGGCGTCGCCGACGCGTACGCCCTGAACGATGGCGCGGGCTTGTGCTTCCCAGTCGAAATGGATCGCCAGCACGCCGGTCGGCTTGCCGTTGGCCTTGCCGCCCTCGCGGACGCTGGCGCAATAGGTCACGACCTGGGCGTTACCGAGCAAGGGCTGGCACTCGACATCGCCTACCGCATAATCGTCGCCGGAGCGTAGCGCCCGCGCGGCGCGAAACCATTTGGTCTGCGCCATGTTCTGGCCAGTGACGCCGAAACGATCGCCGCGGCCGTTGGCCAGCACATTGCCGTTGAGATCGCAGAGCCAGAGATCGAGATAGACGGTATAGGCGCCGAGGATCACCGCCATGCGTTCCGACACATGGCTGACGGCGGCTGGATTTGGTGTGGCCGCGCAGTCGACCACGGCGGAATCGGTCGCCCACCAGCGCACGTCGCAGGTGCGTTCATAGAGGTTGCGGTCGATCAGTTCGACCGCATTCAGCGACAGGTCGACCATCCGCTCGCCGCGCGAGCGGTCGGCCATCTGCGCGATCGAGTTCATCAAATTGCCGGTGCGGTTGGTGAGCTGGCTTTCGAGCTCGCGCGCGATGGTCTCGACCTGCTGGCCGACATTGCGCACTTCCTGCGCCACCACGGCAAAACCCGCGCCCTGCGCGCCGGCGCGCGAGCTTTCGATCAGCGCGTTCAGCGCCAGCATCTTCATCTGGTTGGTGATCTTCTGGATCGACTTGGTCTTCTCGCAGGCGACCTGGTTGACTTCGGCGGTCAGCCTCGCGAGCAGCGCGGAAACGTCGGCTTCGTCCCCGGTATCAACCGCATTGGCCGGCTGTTTGGCGATCTTTGCGGTCTGGGAGCGCAGCGCGACGGACATTGGCGGGGAATTCCTCGGATCGGCGGGGACTCAAGGGCGAGCGTATGCAATCCTTTGTCGGGGAACATGGCTAACGATTGGTTTATGTTCCGGCGGCTTGGAGGTAGTTTCGCCGCATCGCGTTGCACGTTCTTTGTGCACGTTGTTTTTGACGGCAGTGCCCGAAGCCGCCGCTTCGGGTGATTGCGTTGCTGAAGGTCCGCTTTGCCCCTATCTCTCGAACAATCATGACGCTTCCCGCATCCGCTCTGCCCGTTGAATCGCCGCCGGCCTTTCTGGGCGTACGGCACTCGGCGACCGGCAAATTGTGGCGCGACCGGCTCGATGCTCGGGGGGCGGCGCAGGCGCTCGCGATCACGCAGCGCTACCAGTTGCCCGAGATGCTGGCGCGGGTGCTCTCCGGCCGCGATGTCGGGATCGACGAGGTCCAGGATTACCTCGATCCGACCATCCGCAAGCTGATGCCGGATCCCTACACCGTGACGCAGATGGAGGCGGCGGCCAAGCGGATCGCGGACGCCGCCCAGCGCGGCGAGAAGGTCGCGATCTTCGGCGACTACGACGTCGACGGCGCGACCTCGGCGGCGCTGCTCGCCTGGCATCTGCGCCATTGCGGGCTCGATCCGCTGATCCACATCCCCGACCGTATCTTCGAGGGCTATGGCCCCAATACGGAGGCGGTGCGCGCGCTTGCAGCCAAAGGCGCCACGCTGCTGATCACCGTCGACTGCGGCACCACCAGCCTCGAGCCGCTGGCGGAAGCGCGCAAGCTCGGGCAATCGGTCGTCGTCATCGACCATCACCAGTGCGGCGAGGCGCTGCCCGAAGTCGACGCGCTGGTGAACCCGAACCGGCCCGACGATCTCTCGGGCCTCGGTCATCTCGCCGCGGTCGGTCTCGTGCTGGTCGCGCTGGTGGCGGTGAACCGGGAATTGCGCGGCCGCGGCTTCTGGAACGCGGAGCGGCCGGAGCCGGATCTGCTGGGCATGCTGCATCATGTGGCGCTCGGCACCGTGGCCGATGTCGCGCCGCTGATCGGGCTGAACCGCGCCTTCGTCGCCAAGGGGCTGATCGCGATGCGCCGCCGCGACCATGTCGGCCATACCGCGCTGATGGACGTGGCGCGGCTGAGCGGGCCGCCGGAAGCCTGGCATCTCGGCTTCATGCTGGGGCCGCGCATCAATGCCGGCGGCCGGATCGGACGCGCCGATCTCGGCGTGCGGCTGCTGCTGGAAGGCGACGTCTCGGAAGCGGCGCGCATTGCGGCCGAACTCGACCGGCTCAACAGCGAGCGCCGCGTCATCGAGCAGGCCGCGGAAGCGCAGGCCGAGGCCGAGGCGCTGGCCTCGCTCGGGCTGGAAGACAAGGGCGCGGTGATCGTGACGGCGTCGGAAGGCTGGCATCCCGGCATCGTCGGCCTGGTCGCCTCGCGGCTGAAGGAGAAGTTCGCGCGTCCCGCCTTTGCCATTGCGCTGGAGCCCGGCGGCATCGGCACCGGCTCGGGCCGCTCGATCTCGGGCGTCGATCTCGGCAAGGCGGTGCGCCAGGCGGTCAAGGATCGCCTGCTGATGAAGGGCGGCGGCCACGCCATGGCGGCCGGCGTCACGCTGCGGAAGGAGAGGCTCGCCGAATTCCGCGCCTTCATGGAAAGCGCGCTGGCCGAGGATGTCGCCAATTCGCGTCACGAGAACGAGCTGTTCATCGACGGCGCGGTGACCGGGCGCAGCGTGACGGCGGAATTCGCCAACACGCTGAACCGCGCAGGACCGTTCGGCGCCGCCAATCCGGAGCCGGTAATCGCGCTGCCGGCGCATCAACTCGTCTATGCCGACGAGGTCGGGCAGGCGCATTTGCGCGTGCGCTTCAAGGCCGGCGACGGCGCCATCGTCAACGGCATCGCGTTCCGCGCGGTCGGGCAGAAGCTCGGCCATGCGTTGACGCAGAACCGCGGTCAGCCCCTGCATGTCGCCGGGTCGCTCGCGGTCGATCGCTTTCAGGGCGCCGAGCGTGTACAGCTTCGGGTGCTCGACGTCGCGGTGCCGGATCCGGGACCAGCGGTGATCCGTTAAATCAGACCATCTCAATCAACAAACAGAACGAGGGAGAAGAAGCGATGGGGCAGGTTCAGGGCAAGGTCGCGCTGGTGACCGGCGGCGCATCCGGCATTGGCGAAGCGGTGTGTGAATTGCTGGCGCGCGAGGGCGCCTCGGTGGCCGTGACCGACGTCGACGATCTCAGGGGACCGGAGGTCGTCGCACGGATCAAGAAGGCCGGCGGCGAGGCCAGCTTCTGGCATCACGACGTCACCAGCGAGGAGCGCTGGATCGAGGTCGTGGCCGAGATCATGAATCGCTACGGCCGGCTCGATGTGCTGGTCTCGAACGCCGGTATAGGCATTGCCGTGCCCTCGATTACCGAGATGACGCTCGCCGACTGGCGGCGCCAGAACGCGATCAATCTTGACGGCGTGTTTCTGTCGGTGAAGCATTGCCTGCCTGTCATGCGCAAGACCGGCGGCGGCTCCGTCATCATGATGTCGTCGCTGGCGGGCCTGCGCGGTGCGGCCGGGCTTTCCGCGTACTCCGCGACCAAGGGCGGCGTGCGGCTGTTCGCCAAGTCGGTCGCGATGGAGTGTGCGACATTCGGCGACGGCATCCGCGTCAACTCCGTGCATCCCGGCATCATCGACACGCCGATCTGGGGCAAGATTCCGACTGGAGCGACAGGGGCCGGCCAGAACGCGCCGATTGATCCTGAGGAGCGCGCCAAGCTGGCGACACCGCTCGGCCGCGCCGGGCATGCCGAAGAAATTGCGCAGGGCGTGCTGTATCTGGCGTCGGATGCGTCGCGCTATGTGACGGGGACCGAACTCGTGATCGACGGCGGGATGTTCGCGGGCGCGATTGCGCGGCGGACCTAATTGCGTCATTGCGAGGAGCTCGCGACAAAATTGCAGAGCAATTTTGCGCTGAAGCGACGAAGCAATCCATTTTTCCGCTTGTGGCGGCATGGAATCTTCGCTCCGCTCGCAATGACGGCGAATTATCCGCCCTGCCTCAACCGCGCCAGCACCTTCAGCCCGCCATAGCCGTCGGCCGGCAGCAGTCCCATCCTGGCCTGATAATCCTTCACCGCCTTCATCGTGTCGTTGCCGACGCGGCCGTCGGTGCCGCCGGTGTCGAAGCCGGCCTTGGTCAGCCGCGTCTGCACCTCCTGCACCTCGGCGAGCGTCAGCGCGCGCTCGGAGCCGGGGAAGGGCTGGATGAAGGGCGGGGCGCCGAGAATGCGGTCGCCGAGATGGCAGATCGCGAGCGCGTAATTCATCGACGGGTTGTAGCTTTTGACCGAATAGAAGTTCGGGCCCAGCAGGAACGAGGGCCCGCCCGCGACCGGCACCCACATCTGCGCCGAGGCGTTCGGCTGCGGGAACGGCTTGCCGTCGGCACGCGTCACGCCGGCGCCGGCCCAGGCGGCGTAGGTGCGGCTTCCGCTAGCGGCGCCGCCTGACGTGCGGACCTCATAGCCCCAATGCTCGCCGCGGTGATACTTGCCGCGATTGAGCAGAAAGCGCGCGCTGGAGCCGAGCGCGTCGTCCGGTCTGCCGAACGGCGAGACGCGGCCGTCCTTGTCATAGTCCATGCCGACATTGAGCCAGACCTCCGGCATCCATTGCGTATGGCCCATCGCGCCGGCCCAGGAGCCCCGCATTTCCTCCGGCGTGCTCCAGCCGCGATCGACGATCTTCAGCGCGTTGATCAACTCGGTTTCCCAATAGGCGCGGCGGCGCGGCTCGTTCCAGGCGAGCGCTGCGAGCGAAGGAAAGACCGGCCGCATATGGTTCTGCTGCACCAGCGGATCGCCATAGGCCGATTCAACGCCCCATAGCGCGAGAAGCGTACCGCGCTCGACGCCGAAATCCTGCTCGATCCGCGCGAACAGCGCCTCATTCTTTTTCAATGCTTCGCGGCCGTTGATGATGCGCCAGTCCGAGACGCGGCGGTTGATGTATTGCCAGATCTGCTCATGGAATTCCGGCTGCTTCTGCATCTGCCGGAACACGGTCATGTCGGGCTCGATGCGCCCCATCACCCGCGTCCAGGTCGCATCCGAAATGCCCTTGGCGAGCGCGCGCGCGCGGAAATTGTCGCGCCACTGGTCGAAGCCGGGCGGGGCGGCCAAGGCCGATGGCGCGGCGAATGCTGCGCCGGCGGCGATGCCGGCCTGCAGCACGGCGCGGCGGGTCAGGGCGGTCTTGGAATCAAGCTGTTTCATGCCCGCAGTGTAGCCGCGCACCGGCCTCGCGCCAAAAGCCAAGACGCCGCGGGAACCGGCTATACCGTCACAAATTCGCGGCTATTCCGGCCAGCCAGCGGCGGATCAGGCGCTGGGCGCCGGCCGAGAGCCCGGCCGCCAGCCGCCGCTCGATCGCGTGGGCGTGCCTGCGGCTCTTCCCGAGCAGGGCTGCGCCACGCGGGGTCAGCGTCCATTGCAGCACGCGGCCATGAACGGGGTGGGGCGTCTTCCTGATGGCGCCGTCGCGTTCGAGATTGCGGATGATGACGCCGACGGTCTGCGGCGTCAGCATCGCGACGCGCGCGAGATCGGCGCCCGAGAGGCCCGGATAGGCGCGCAGCATGGTCAGGACCAGGAATTGCGGCGTCGTGACGCCGAGGTCGGCAAGCGACCGTTCCATCGCCAGTCGCGTCGCCCCCTGGGCCTGTCGCAGCAGATAGGCGAGGTAGCCCTGCTCGCCGCGCTTGCCTTCGCCGGGCGGCGGCGGGCGGATCATCGCCGGTGCGGGAGTTCGCGGTCTTCCGGCTTTCGCCCCTTGCGGTCCGCGCGACCGCGCTTGCGTCACCGGTCCGATCTTGCGCGCCATGTCAGTGCTCTTATAATCAATCAGAGTACTGATAACACGAGGCAGAATCGATGTCACACGCCCGCAAGGAATACAAGGAGTTCATGTCGCTGACGCCGGATGCCTATGAGGCCGTGCTGGCGCTGAGCCAGGTCGCGGGCAAGGCGGGCATCGACAAGCAATTGCTCGAGCTGATCAAGCTGCGCGCCTCGCAGATCAACGGCTGCGCCTTCTGCGTGCAATTTCACATCCTGGAAGGCGAGAGGCTCGGCGTCACCGCCGACAAGCTCAATCTCGTGGTGGTCTGGCGGGAGGTGCCGCAGTTCTCGCAGCGCGAGCGCGCGGCGCTGGCCTGGACGGAAGCTCTGACGCTGCTCGGCGACGGCGACGGCGTTAGCGACGATGTCTATGCAGAGGCTGCCCGCGAATTCTCCGACAAGGAACTCGCCTATCTCACTTCGGCGGTCGCCGCGATCAACGTCTGGAACAGGTTCGGCGCCGCATTTCGCTGGACGCCGCCGGCGCGCAAGTCGGCGGTCGGTTCAGCGGCTTCATAGGCGGTGTTAGCTAATTAGAACTTCGCTCGTGCCAACACCCTGATCGTGCGGCCCTGGCCCGGCGAGATATTGTTGTTGCCATCAGCCGTCGCCCAGTAGCCCCTGTTGAAGATGTTTTCGATGTTGAGCTGGGCACTCCATGTCTCGTCGATCTTTGCGAACAGGCCGGCGTCGAAGCGCCAGAAGCCGGGCAGCCGCACGCTGTCATCCGACGAGGCAAACGAGTCGGAGAAATAGATGACGCCGAGCGAAGCGGCCCATCGCGCATCGATCTGATACTTGTTCCACCAGCCGAACTGATTGTAGGGCACGAGCTGCACCCGGTTTCCGGCCACGATGGTCGCGGACGTATCGCTTGCGATGCGTGCGTCCGTGTAAGCGTAGCCAAAGGTCGTCTGCCAGTCGGGAGTCACGTATCCCGTGACGGCCGTTTCAAAGCCGCGGATCTTGTGGGCGCCGCTTGGAAAAAAGAAGCCGGGATTAGTGGGATCGGCGATCGGGACGTTCGTACGATTGAGTTCGTACACCGCGGCGGTGAACAGCAGCTTCGGCTGGATGTTCCATTTGACACCGACCTCGGTGTTTTCGAACGTCTGGGGCTGCAGGATCAGTGTTCCCGGCGTGAGCGCGCTGAACTGGTCTCCGGATGCCGGCAGATAGGAGATGCTGTAGGCAGTGTAGATGGACAGACTGTCGATGGGTTTGACAATGATTGCCGCGCGCGGCGAAAGTTTCTCATCGACCCGATTGCGCAACAGGCCGCTGTTCAGGTCGAGCGCAGACATATCAAAACTGTCGTAGCGGGCGCCGACGAAGAGTTGCAGCCAGCGGGTCACCTCGATCTGGTCCTGCACATAACCCGACGCGATGTTCAGCCGATACTTGCTGTTGGCGTCGGTCGCGATGTGATTGAAGACGACAGGGCCGAAATAGGTCGGATTGAATGGATTGACGACGTCGAACGCCTTGTTGGCATTGTTTGGAAATATGCCGGAATCGCGCCGTGAAAGACCGGTCTGCCGGCCGAACTCGGTGCCGAACGCGACCGTGTGAAGAACCCCTCCGGCCGTCGTCTTGTAGACGAAGTCGGTCTGGTTGAATGCGTTTTCGCGCGGCGTGTAGTTCTGGTAGGCGTTCAGCGATACCTGCGTAAGATCCGGTGTCACCGCGCCGCCGCCGGGGCCGCCGCCCGTGCCGCCGGGATAGACGTTGCGGTAGCCGCGGTTGTAGTCGGCGTAGAGCGAGGAATTCTTCACCGTCAGCCCGTTGCCGAAATCATGCTCGATCACCGCCATGCCGGTCTGCACCTCGACCTTGGCAGCGTTGTAGATCGGGCTGCCGTAGAAGGTGGTCAGGTCGCCGTTCGGCGCGAAGGGCACGGTGGGATTGAAGCGGGTCGCGCCGCCGGGCACACCGAGGGAGGGATTGCCGCGATCGGCCAGGCGGAAGTCGTGATAGAATTCGTAGGAGAGTTTGACCCTGGTGTCGTCGGTCGGCTTCAGCGTCACGGTCGGGTTGAACCCGTAGCGCTCGAAATGGCCGTATTGACGGAAGGTGTCGCTGTTTTCATAGAAGGCATTGAGCCGCACGGCGACGTTCTCGTTCACGGCCTGGCCGGCGTCGAGCGTCACCCGCTTGTCGCTGTACGAGCCGGCCTGCATGGTCGCCTCGTAGAGGCGCTGACCATCGGCCTCCTTCAATGTCCGGTTCACCAGGCCGCCGCCGGCGCCGCGCCCGAAGGCCAGCGCGCTCGGTCCTTTCAGGATCTCGATGCTCTGCGTGTTGTAGAGATCGCGGAAATACTGGACGTCGTCGCGGAAGCCGTTGACGTAGAAATTCGCGCTGGAATCGACGCCGCGGATGATGAGCTCGTCGCGGTTGCCTTCGCCCTGGTGGATCACAACGCCCGGCACGTAGCGCGTCGCGTCGGTCAGGCTCTGGAACGACTGATCGCGGATATAGTCCTTCGTCAGCACCGTGATGGATTGCGGGATATTGACCAGCCTGGTGTTGGTCTTCGTCGCCACTGAAGTGCTGTCGGAATAGACACCGACGGTGCCGGTGCGTGCGTCCTGTGTCGGACCGAAGGACGGTTTTGCGGCCGGCACGGTTTCGTTCCTGCGCGCGGCCAATGTGCGCCGGGACCGGCCCGTGTTTGAGTTGTTGCGCGCCGGTGAGGACGTGCGGCGTGGCCGCGTATCTGGTGCGGTTACCGTCACGGCCGGCAGTGATGCGCCCGTACCCTGACCAGGTGCCGGCTGTGCCTGGGCACCTGCCTGTCGGACCGGGAGGAACAGCGCAATGGAGCTCGCGGATAGGAAGAATATGACGCGCGATCGAACGATCGCCTGCAATGATTTCATCATGTCGGGACGCTCCAAGAATTTTTTATCGCGCGGGATCTTTCGGCACGCGCGACCACCCACTTCTGAACCACGGAATGACCCTGCCATTCCGCGTCCGCCATTTTGAATTGTTCAAATCTCGTGGACGTAGAGCTTTATTGGAATGCTTCTACGTTGCAACAACGCGCAGCACACCGGCGCATCCTAATTCACGCGGCGGTCGCCTTGCCGGACACTGTGACGAAGCACGTCCTCCGGCAGCACATGCGCCACGGCTGCGCCCGGCGGATCGGTGCCGATCTCGCGGCCGCGGCCGCGAATCAGCCGCTCATAGGATGTGATCAGCGTGGTGTAGGGGTTGACCCAGATCCAGCCGTCGCGCGTGAACACCTGCACGTCGAAGTGAAGGTGGTATGAGGTGCCGTTCGGGAAATCGAGGTAGTTCGAGACGACGCCGATCTTTTCGCCCTCGGCGACCCGGCGGCCGCTGAGAATGCCGTCCGCATCCATCGTCGACGGGTTCATGTGCATGTAGCGAAAACGGATGTGCTCGTTGCCGGTGTTGATCTGCAGGGTCGCCGCCTGCTGCTTCGGTGAACGGATCAGGATGCCGTCGCGCACGGCGACGACGGCCTGCTTTCGCGGATGACAGGCGGCTTCACCGTCGCTGTTGGGCGGGCAGGGCGCGGGGCGGATGTCCTGGCCCTGATGGCCGAAGCCTGCGGCGCATTGGCCAACCTGGAAGCTGCGGGCTTCGCAGAAATTGTCGCGCCAGGGGTAGATGCCTTGATAGACGCCGGATTTGCGCTTGCCGAATTGCTGCGAACTGACCAGCACTGGCGCCTTCGCAAGTGGAAAGCGGATCTGCGAATAAGCGATGAGATCGACGCGGCCGCCGCGGTTGCGCGCGCTGCTGTTGGCGATGATGTCGCCGCTCGGTCGGTAGCTGAAGTCAGGCGATCGCGGCACCGGCCGTTCCGCCAAATCCGACGCGATGTCCCGACGCGGGCGGGCCGGCTGGCCGCCGGCGACGCGCAGCGCCTTCAGGAAACGCTCGGCGATCGGGTAGGCCTCGCGACAGGCGAGACGCCGCGGCCGTGGCGCCGAGTCCAGGCACTGGATCGATACGACATAGGGCACGCCGAAGCGGGTGAAGGCGTAGCGCACATAGCCTTCGCGAATGAAGCGCCGCATGCCAGGGAATTGCGCCGCCAGCGCCCTGACGGGCACGCCTCTGCCGCCGAGCGGATCGGCAAGATCGTAGGTGAGGAGCGAGCCCGTGATCTGAACCTCGACGGGCCGGGCGAAGACTCGCGACGGCAGGCTCGCCCCCGCGCCGGGATCGAGCGAGAACACCGCGTCGTAGCCGGAGGGGCCGGCGTGAAAGAAGTCGGCGGGGCGGAAGTCGGCCTGATAGCGCGACACCGGCGGATTCGGCGTGCCGCTCTGGGCGTCGAGATAGGCAGCGGTATCGAACGGCAGCAAGACCGGTACCGGGCTGCGCCCGATGCCGGCGAAGATCGTCGAATTGATTGCGTTCAGTTGCACCAGCGCGGGCGTCGCCCGTGGGTCCGATGCCGGCATCCGATGGCGGCCGGCAAAGGTGAAGCGCGGCGCGATGGCCGGCTGGGAACTGATCTCGCTGCGAAGCTGATCGAGGACGGCGCGCCACTCGACGCGTGCTGCCGTGATCGAGGGCGTCCTGAACTCGTTGGCCGAAACGCCCGACGCTCCGGCGAGGAAAAAACAAAAGGCTGCCAGCCACCGCGCGAGCAAGCTGACAGCCTTGATTCCCAAATGCACCGCCCCCGGCCGTGCCCCTTATTCTAAAGCGCGGTCTTAATCCTTCGCGCGCTCGACGTAGGAGCCATCCTCAGTCATGACAACGATACGCGTTCCAGTTCCAATGTGCGGCGGCACCGAAGTGCGCACACCGTTGGAGAGGATAGCAGGCTTGTAGGAAGAAGACGCGGTCTGACCCTTGGTCACCGG
>NZ_DAINNI010000013.1:0-89375 GCF_036735945.1 Bradyrhizobium sp.
AGGGCGCGGTGGCGCTGCCGCAGATCCGCGCCGGCAAGATCAAGGCGCTCGCCAATCTCTCGGCGACGCGCTCGGCCTCGATGCCCGATATTCCGACTTCCGACGAGAGCGGCGTTGCCGGCCTCTATATGTCCGGCTGGTTCGGCTTCTGGGCGCCGAAGGGCACGCCGAAGGACGTCATCGCCAGGCTCAATGCGGCGACGACGGAGGCGCTGGCGGACCCTGCGATCCAGAAGCGCTTTGCAGAACTCGGCCTCGACGTCGCGCCCCGTGCGCAGCAGACCCCGGAAGGCCTCGCCGCCTTCCAGAAGACCGAGATCGACAAATGGTGGCCGATCATCAAGTCCGCCGGCATCGGCGCGCAGGCGCAGTGAACGTCCACCGCCGCAGAATGGTTAGCAAATCCTGAAGCCGCGCCGGCCGCGGGCCCGCAATTCTACGATCTCAGTTCGAGATTATCCTTTACGGCTCTTTAATCGCGATGGTCGTAGGGTGCCTCTTGCGCGGCTCCGGCAGGAGCGGCGCGCCCGGTCAGGATGGCCGGCAGTTCGCGTAGGCGTTGGAGTTCAGAATGGATATCACCACGCTGGTTGGCCTCATCGCCGGCGCTATCGTTCTCTCGGTGCTGATCCTGATGGGTGGTGACTTCCGGATGTTCTACGACATCCATGCCGTCATCATCATCTTCGGCGGCTCGACCGCGGCGACACTGATCCGGTTTCCCCTGAGCGCAATCGTGCACGGCATGCCGCTGGGCGCGAAATTCGCCTTCACCATGAGCCGTCTCTCGGCGCGCGACCTGGTCGACGAACTGGCGCGTATCGCGGAAATCGCCCGCAAGCAGGGGCCGGTCGGGCTGGAAAAGGTCGAGACCGACGAGCCGTTTCTCGCCAAGGGCATTCGCTACGTCGCCGATGGCTACGACCTTGAATTCATCAGAGACAATCTGGAGCGGGATCGCGACAACTTCCTGATGCACCTCAACGAGGGCTCGAAGATCTACCGCGCGATCGGCGACTGCGCGCCGGCGTTCGGCATGATCGGCACGCTGCTCGGCATGGTGCAGATGTTCTCCAACATGTCGGACCCTTCGAAGCTCGGCCCGTTCATGGCGGTCGCGCTGCTGGCGACGCTGTACGGCGCGCTGGTCGCCAACCTGATCTGTCTGCCGATCGCCGACAAGCTGCATGGCAAGCTGATCGACGAGGAGACCAACCGCACGCTGATCATCGACGGCATCCTGATGATCCGTGACTCCAAGAGCCCGGCCCTGGTGCGTGAAATGCTGCTGGCCTATCTGCCCGAAAAGCACCGCCACGAGGAAGGCGAACTGGTTCCGGCCTGATCGGTCGGGCGACTCATAAGGCGCGGACGCAAAACGCATGGCCAAGAAAAAACGCGAAGAGGCGCATGGCGGTCACGGCTGGTTCGTGACGTTCGCCGACCTGATGGCGCTGTTGCTGTCGTTCTTCGTCATGCTGGTGGCGTTCTCCAGCCAGGACCAGCAGAAGCTCAAGATCGTCGCCGGCTCGATGCGCGAGGCGTTCGGCGTGCAGACCGAGTCCCGCCATTCGGGCATCGTCGAATCCGACGGCCTGCCGACGCGGCCGAAGCTGAAGAACGTCGCGCATATCTCGCCCGAGGACGCCTCCAATACGCCGACGCCTGACGACAAGGACCATCAGAAAGAGGCCGGCGCCCGCCTGAAGGTCGATCGCGAATTCGCGCTCGCCTCGGCCTCGCTGCGCCAGGCGCTGCAGGACATGCCGGAACTGACCGAAATGTCCAAGCACATCATGTTCGAGGAGACCAAGGAGGGCCTCAATCTGGAGATCGTCGACCAGGACGGCAGGTCGATGTTCGCCGACGGCTCAAAAGTCCCGTTTGACCGCACCCGCCGCTTGATCCAGAAACTCGCGGTCCCGTTGAAGGCAACGCCGCTGCGCGTCAATATTGTCGGCCACACCTCGGCCGGCTTCGTGCCGTCGCGCAGCGAATATGGCGCGTTCGACCTGTCGGCGGACCGCGCCAATGCGGTGCGTCAGATCCTCGAACGCGAGGGCCTGCCGCCATCCCACATCTACGCCGTCGGCGGCCGGGCCGACAGCCAGCCCCTGTTTCCGGACGATCCGACCCTGCCTGCGAACCGTCGCGTCACCATCACACTGATGCGCGAAAATCCGCCGCTTCCGCCCAACCTGAAGCCGTAGACACAATTACCATAATACCATCTTGCCATTTCAATGGAATCTGCTTTGCGTAAGCTCCGCATCGCCTGTGGTGCTATGCTTGCTCGATGATTGACAGGCAGCGCGGAAGCGCCGATAGCCGCGCGGATCAATTCAACGACGAGAACGTTCCTCCTTCATCATGACTGCCAGCGTCACATCCACCGAGGCCCATGAGGGGCATGCGACCTCTGGCTTTTGGGCCCTGACGCTAGGCAGTATCGGTGTGGTGTTCGGCGACATCGGCACGTCGCCGCTGTACGCGTTTCGCGAAGCCGTCACCCACGCCGCCAATGGCGAAGAAGTGACGCGCGGCATCGTGCTCGGTGTGCTGTCGCTGATCCTGTGGTCGCTGTTCATTGTCGTCACCGCCAAATATGTCCTGCTGCTGTTGCGCGCCGACAACAACGGGGAGGGCGGTACACTGTCGCTGATGGCGCTCGGGCAGCGGGCGCTGGGCCACCGGAGCTGGGTGCTGCTGGCGCTCGGCGTCGTCGGCGCCTCGATGTTCATCGGCGATTCCATGATCACGCCGGCGATTTCGGTGTTGTCGGCGGTCGAAGGTCTCAAGCTGGTGACGCCGGCGCTCGAGCATTATGTCGTGCCGCTGACGATCTTCATCCTGGTCGTGCTGTTCTCGGTGCAGAGCAGCGGTACCGCGCGCGTCGCCTCGGCCTTCGGGCCGGTCATGGTGGTCTGGTTCGCGACGCTGGCGACGCTGGGGCTGATCCACATCAGCGACGATCCCACCGTGCTCTACGCGATCAATCCCTGGTACGCGATCAAGTTCATGCTTTCCCACGGCACCATCGGATTGGTGACGATGGGCCTGGTGTTTCTGGCCGTGACCGGCGGCGAGGCGCTTTATGCCGATCTCGGCCATTTCGGACGCAAGCCGATCCAGACCGGATGGTTCTATTACGTGATGCCGGCGCTGCTGATCAATTATTTCGGGCAGGGAGCGCTGGTGCTGGCCGATCCGGGAGCGATTGAAAATCCGTTCTACCGGCTGGTGCCGGGAATGCTGCTGTTGCCGATGGTGGTGCTTGCGACAGCGGCGACCGTGATAGCCAGCCAGGCGGTGATCACCGGCGCGTTTTCGCTGATCGGCCAGGCGGTGCAACTCGGTCTCCTGCCGCGCTTCGAGGTGCGCTACACCTCGGAGACCCATGCCGGCCAGATCTATCTGCCGCGCGTCAACCGGCTGCTGCTGATCGGCGTCGTGCTGCTGGTGCTTTTGTTCCGCACCTCGAGCGGCCTTGCCTCGGCCTATGGCATCGCGGTTTCCACCACCATGGTGGTCGACGGCATCATGGGCTTTGTCGTGATCTGGAAGCTGTGGAATTGGCGCGCCGCGACAGCGGCGGCCGTCATCCTGCCGCTCGTCGTGGTCGACATGAGCTTCTTCGCCGCGAACCTCCTGAAACTGTTCGAGGGCGCCTGGGTGCCGCTGCTGTTCGGCATCGCCGTCGCCGTGATGATCTGGACCTGGCGCCGCGGCGCCGGCATCCTCGTCGTCAAGACGCGACGGATCGAGGTGCCGCTGGCGGATCTGATCAAGAGCCTGGAAAAGCGTCCGCCCCATATCGTCAAGGGCACGGCCGTGTTCCTGACGTCGGACCCGAGCTTCGTGCCGACCGCCCTGATGCACAATCTCAAGCACAACAAGGTGCTGCACGAGCACAACGTGATCCTGACCATCGAGACGGCGCAAACCCCGCGCGTCGATCCGGCCGAGCGCGTCAAGATGGAGAAGATCAGCGAGAAGTTTTCGACCGTGCGGCTGCGGTTCGGCTACATGGAATCACCGAACGTGCCGAAAGCGCTGGTGATCGCCCGCAAGCTCGGCTGGCAGTTCGACATCATGGCGACGTCGTTCTTCGTCTCGCGGCGCTCGCTGAAGCCGTCGGCGCAGTCGGGCATGCCGCTCTGGCAGGATCATCTGTTCATCGCGATGAGCCGCTCGGCCAACGATGCCACCGACTATTTCCAGATCCCGACCGGACGGGTCGTCGAAGTGGGAACTCAGGTAACCATCTGAGTCTGCTATAGATTTCATTAAAACGGTCGAGATTCACCCATGCGTTGAACGCATGGCGGAGGCCTGAAATCCGGCTAACCTGCATGGCGGCGGCGGGAGTATAGGGCTGCGCTCCTGCATTTGTGCAGTGCGGTAAGAAGCCGAGGCCCGACCCCATGTCAGTTCAACTTGCGATACCCGCGGCGGAAACGCCCGCGGCCAACGGGCATGGCGAAGCGCACTCCACCGCCACCTTCAAGGCGCTGATGCTCGGCAGCATCGGCGTGGTCTATGGCGACATCGGCACCAGCCCGCTCTATGCGCTGCGCGAAGCGGTGGTGGCGGCGAGCGAAGCCTCGACGGCCGCTACGCCGCAGGCGGTGCTCGGCGTGCTCTCGCTGATCCTGTGGGCGCTGATCGTGGTGGTGACGCTGAAATACGTCGTCATCCTGCTGCGCGCCGACAACAATGGCGAGGGCGGAACGCTGGCGCTGATGGCGCTGGCGCAGCGGGCGGTTGGGAAGGGCGGGGCGGCGATCGTGCTGCTCGGCATCATCAGTGGCGCGCTGTTCTATGGCGATGCGGTGATTACGCCCGCGCTGTCGGTGCTGTCGGCGATCGAGGGCATCAAGCTCGTCACGGTGACCTTCGAACATTATGTCGTGCCGCTGACGGTGCTCATTCTGGTCGTGCTGTTTGCCGTGCAGTCCCGCGGAACCGCGCGTGTCGCAGCGTTGTTTGGACCGGTGATGTGCGTCTGGTTTGCCGTGCTGGCGATCGCGGCTGTGCCGCAGATCATGCGCCACCCTGAAGTGCTGCAGGCGCTCAACCCGCTATATGCCGTCTCCTTCATGCTCCATCACGGCCTGATCGGCTTCGTGACACTGGGCGCAGTGTTTCTCGCCGTCACCGGCGCGGAGGCGCTCTATGCCGACCTCGGCCATTTCGGCAAGCGGCCGATCCAGACCGCCTGGCTGTTCATCGTGCTGCCGTCGCTGGCGATCAACTATCTGGGCCAGGGCGCGCTGTTGATCGCCGATCCCAAGGCGATCGAGAACCCGTTCTTCCTGATGTTTCCGGACTGGGCGCTGATCCCGATGGTCGCACTGGCGACGCTGGCAACGGTGATCGCGAGCCAGGCCGTCATCACCGGCGCCTATTCGCTGACGCGGCAGGCGATCCAGCTCGGCCTGATGCCACGTTTCGAAATCCGCCACACGTCGGAAGCCCATTCCGGCCAGATCTACATCCCGCGCATCAATTTGCTGCTGTTCCTCGCGGTGATCCTGCTGGTAGTTCTGTTCCGCTCGTCGAGCGCGCTGGCTTCGGCCTACGGCATCTCGGTGACCGGTACCATGGTGGTCACGGCGATGATGGGCTTTGTCGTGATCTGGCGGGTCTGGAAATGGTCGCCGGTCGCGGCCGCCGCCCTGATCGCGCCGTTCCTGTTTCTCGACGTCATCTTCCTCGCGGCCAACCTGTTGAAGGTATTCGAGGGCGGCTGGGTGCCGCTGGCGCTCGGCGGCATCGTCATGGTGCTGATGTATACTTGGCGCCGTGGCAGCCGCTTGCTGTTCGAGAAATCGCGCAAGCTGGAATTCCCGCTCGCCGATCTGGTGGCGATGCTGGAGAAGCGGCCGCCGCAGCGAGTCTCCGGCACCGCCGTTTTCCTGACCTCCGACCCCGAATGTGCTCCGACGGCGCTGATGCACAGCCTGAAGCACTACAAGGTGCTGCATGAGAAGAATGTCATTCTCACCATCGAGACCGCGCCGACGCCGCGGATCGACGACGCCGAGCGGGTGCGGATGGAGCAGCTCAGCGAGACCTTCGCCAAGGTGACGCTGCGCTTCGGCTTCATGGAATCGCCGAACGTGCCGAAGGCGCTGGTGATCGCGCGCAAGCTCGGCTGGCAGTTCGACATCATGGCGACGTCGTTCTTCCTGTCGCGGCGGGCGCTGAAGCCTGCCGTCCATTCGGGCATGCCGCGCTGGCAGGATCTGCTGTTCATCCGCCTCAGCCGCTCCGCCAACGACGCCACGGACTATTTCCAGATCCCGACCGGGCGTGTGGTCGAGGTGGGAACGCAGGTCACGATCTAGGCGTCGCTCCGCCAGCTCCGCCCACTCTGTCGCAGGACGGCAACAGTCTGCAGCGTTTCTTGAGCGTTTCTTGGGCGGAGCAGAACATCTGACTCCACGTGCATCCTGGTTCGGATCAGGCTATGAAGGGTAGGCGGCGGCCAATCGCGATTTATCCCCCGCCGGCCGCAGGGCGCGAATGCCTGCGGCATTGCATGCTCGACTGTGAGGACTATGCTCGGAAGCCTTGACGTTGGCCAAGTGTTTCGATGCGATGAGCTGATATTGTGAGGAGTAGCGCGAATGAGTTACAGCGGCGCGAACGACCACCCCAATCCGCATAGCCCGGATGATCCGCTGTACTATGCCCCGCGCTCGAGGCGCGGCATGGCGGACCCGCGATCCCGCGTAACACCGCAGATGAGATCGGAGCATTTGCCTGCGCTTCCGCCGATGTCACGCTCTGATGAGATGCGCGAGGAAGCCTTCGCCAAGTTCAGCCGCCCGCTGGAATCCCGTTTCGCATCCGAACGCCGTCGGCCACGCGGATGGCTCGCTGCGGCGGGCGCAATCGCGGCTGCGATCGGTATAACAGCGATCCTGGCGGTTGTTTTGTTCAACATGTTCCCGCGGTCAAAAACGGATCCTGCGGAACTCGCTGTTTCCATTTCGACACCCGCATTGGCGACCCCGGCCCCGGCTCCGGCAGCATCCGACGAGTCCCAGGCACTGCTGCAAGGATTCAAGCGATTCCAGGGGACGCAAGGAAGCGAAGACCAGGAACGGTCTGCTGACCCCACCTCCGTTGGATCGACAAAGGAGGGACCGGAAAAATCTCAGGCTCTGCTCGATAAATTCATGCAGTGGCAACAAAAGAAATAGCGTCGAGAAGACGTAAGATCGGCCGGAGCGATCGTCCTTGAGATCGCAAATGTAGCCAGCGGCGCCTCCCGGCACGCCTCGCTGGCGGGATTTGTTTTCATCCGCCTTTGCTGCTCCGGCCCCACCGGGGCTTTGGGACAATATGACCGCCGAGTGACACCGCTTACCCAGGGCGGTCACTCTTCTGTGCTGCTTAATCCTGATCCATTAGTGAACGTGATCACAAAGCTTGCGCGTAAAATGCGATACTTAGCTCCCGGCAAGGTGGGACCTGATCGGGGAGCAGCAGATGGAACGCCGGCTCTCGGCATTGGAAAAGCAGGCTGCCGACGCACTGCGCCGGGCAAGGAGATTGCCCGTTGGCCCAGCCCGCAACGACTTGCGGCAGCTAGCCATGGGATTGCTCTGGCTGCATCGGAACGGGATGGACGCGCTTGTGAAGCAGCGCCCGATGTCGCAGTCGTCGTCCGACGGCGAGAGGGTCGGTCAGTAATGCTGCCAAATCGCCTCGCGAAATCCGGTCACACTTTCTTCAAGAACCGCGTGTCTATTGGCGTCTGATCGTCATGGCCGGATGTACGCCATGGCCTTTAGATAGCCCCGGCTTCATGCCGGGGTTTTTCGTTGAGGCCATGGCGGCAAGCTCTCGGCCGCAAGCTCTCGGGCCGCAAGCTCTCGAAGTCTCGCGTCGCTCGCTACGCGCTCCGACCGGGAGGCAGCACGACGACGACCGCGCCCAGCTTCACCCGGTTCGCCAGATCGATGACGTCCTCATTGGTCATGCGGATGCAGCCGGACGAGATGGCCTGGCCGATATATTCCGGCTGGTTGGTGCCGTGGATGCGGTACAGGGTGTCCTTGCTGCCCTCGTAAAGATAGATCGCCCGCGCGCCGAGCGGATTGGCCGGGCCTCCGGCAACGCGCTTCGGATAGGGACCGAGCCGCGCCTGGATCTCCGCCGTCGGAATCCAGTCCGGCCATTCGGCCGTTCGACCTATCGTAGCGACGCCGGACCAGGCCTGCGCTTCCTCACCCACCGTCACGCCGTAGCGGATCGCCTTGCCGCCCGGCATGACGTAATAAAGGTACTTGGAGTTGGTATCGACCAGGATCGTGCCCGGCTGTTCCTTGCGCGTGTAGTCGACAATATGCCGGCGGTAGGTCTCCGGGATGGTCGCCTGCGCATAGGGCGGGTGCGCGAGCAGCTGCCGGTCCCTTGCGGTCAGACTGGCGTTCGATGACGGTGCAAGCGTGGCTTGCATGCAGCCGCCGAGCAGTCCTACGAGAAGCAATGCGAGCCCACGCCCCATCATCGCGTGTCCTCCAAGACTTTCTGTCAAAAAACTTGCATGTCTTACATGTCTCGATTTGTTGCTCGAAAAGTGCAGAAATCAAGGCGCTGTGCGATGATAGGCGTATTTCGCCAAAAAAAGCACGCGGGAGCAGGTGACGATGGGTGCCGGTTACCGCCTGGCGACGCTCGATGACGTCGGCCGCCTCCATCACATTCGGCGACAAGCGATTCTCGAACTCGCACCGCCGTCGATGGCGGTTGTCGAGGCCGAGGTCTGGGCGGCGAAGCTCACGCTATCGGGCATGGAGCGCAAGCTGCGCGAACTCGAAATATGGGTCGCCGAACTGGACGGCATCGTCGCCGGATGGGGCGCCATTCGCGGCGGATATCTGGAGGGGCTGTATATCGCTCCGGAATTTGCCGGCCACGGCGTGGGCACTGGCTTGCTGGCGATGTTGGAGCACCTGATGCGGGAGCGGAGCGTTGAGGCGATTGAGGCCGAGGCCAGCCCCAACGCGCTGGCGTTCTACATCAGGCGCGGATACCGGGAGAACGGTCCTCAAACGGCTGATGGGGCGTGGCCCATTGCGAAAGCGCTTCAAGCCACCGCCGGCCGAAATTGTGCCTGAAGCTGAAGCTTCGGAGGGACGTTTAAACCGTTTGCGGCGCTTGATTTTCTCCGCGCAAGGGGCGACTTTGGCGCCCGCTTGGTCGGGGGCTCATCGGAGCCCTCGGAGCGGCTTGTCAGGAGGACTGCGTGGCGGACCATCAGGTGCACGATTTGACGCCGGAAGACGTGGCGAAGGGCATGGCCGAGGGACGCTATCTCCTGGTCGACGTCCGCGAGCCGAATGAGGTCGCGGTGGAGGCCTATCCGGATGGCGTGGTGGTTCCGCTGCAGTCGTTCGATCCGGCCGCCATTCCCGATCCGAAGGGCCGGCAGGTGGTGTTTGCCTGCCGCTCCGGCAAGCGCTCGGTGACGGCCTCGCTGGCGGCGCAGGCGGTCGGGCTGCCTTATGACAAGCATCTGGCGGGCGGCATTCTGGCCTGGAAGGCTGCGGGATTGCAGACCAGGACCGGCGGCTGACGCGCCATGACATCCATGAACAAGGTCTTCGCCGACCTTCCCGTCACTGTGTTCGAGGCGATGTCGCAGGCGGCGCGCGACAACAATGCGATCAATCTCGGCCAGGGCTTTCCCGACGATCCCGGACCGGAGGACATCCGCCGCGCGGCGGCCGACGCCACGGTGAACGGCTACAACCAGTACCCGTCGATGATGGGCATTCCCGAACTGCGGCAGGCGATCGCCAGCCATTACGGGCGCTGGCACAAGCTTGACCTCGATCCGATGACGGAAGTGATGGTGACCTCGGGCGGCACCGAGGCGCTCACCGCGTCCATCCTCGCCGTCGTCGAGCCCGGCGACGAGGTCGTCTGCTTCCAGCCGGTGTATGACAGCTACCTGCCGATCATCCGCCAGGCCGGCGGCATTCCGCGCCTGCTCCGGCTGGAGCCGCCGGGCTGGCGGCTGACCGAGGAGATGCTGGCCAGCGTCTTCAACGAGAAGACCAAGGCGGTGCTGTTCAACAATCCGCTCAATCCGGCCGCCGTGGTCTATCCCCGCGAGGACCTCGAACTGCTGGCCCGGTTCTGCCAGAAGTACGACACCATCGCGATCTGCGACGAGGTCTGGGAGCACGTCGTGTTCGACGGCCGCGAGCATATCCCGCTGATCACGATCCCCGGCATGCGCGACCGCACCATCAAGGTCGGCAGCGCCGGCAAGATCTTCTCGCTGACGGGATGGAAGATCGGCTTCGTCTGCGCCGCCCCGCCGCTGTTGCGCGTGGCTGCGAAGGTGCATCAGTTCCTGACCTTCACGACGGCGCCGAACCTGCAGGCCGCCGTCGCCTACGGCCTCAACAAGCCGGACAACTATTTCTACGACATGCGCAAGGATCTGGCGCGGAGCAGGGATCGGCTGACCAGGGGGCTGGAGAGCATCGGCTTTCCGGTGCTGAAATCGCAAGGCACCTACTTCCTCACCGTCGATCTGTCGCCGCTCGGCCTGAACGAGACCGATGTCGAATTCTGCAAGCGCATCGTGACCGACTACAAGGTGGCCGCGATCCCGGTATCGGCGTTCTACGAGCAGGATGCGGTGACCTCGGTGGTGCGGTTCTGTTTCTCGAAAAAGGACGAAACGCTGGATACCGCGCTGGAGCGCCTGTCGGACGCGGTGCACGGCCGTCGCAAGAGGTAGCCATGCGCAATCGTAGCAGGGTTTCGCTGCGCCTGATCGGCGCGCTCGCGATCGCACTGTCGCTCTCATCAGCCAATGCGCAGGAGCGCACGGTCAATTTCTACAATTGGTCGAACTATATGGCGCCTGATGTGCTGCAGGATTTCACCAGGGAGACCGGCATCAAGGTGGTCTACGACACCTTCGACGCCAACGAGACCCTGGAGACGCGTCTTCTGGCCGGCAAGTCGGGCTATGACGTCGTGGTGCCCACGGGCTATTTCCTGCAGCGCCAGATCACGGCAAAAGTTTTTCTCAAGCTCGACAAGTCGAAGCTGCCCAACCTCGCCAACGCCTGGCCCGTGGTGACGGGCCAGCTCGCCACCTACGATCCCGGCAACGATTACGCCGCCAACTACATGTGGGGCACCACCGGCATCGGCTACAACGTCAAGACGGTCGAAAAGATTCTCGGTCCCGATGTGAAGATCGATAGCTGGGATTTCGTCTTCAAGCCGGAGAACCTCGCGAAATTCAAGGACTGCGGCATCCACATGCTGGATTCCGCCGACGACATTTTGCCGGCCGCCTTGAGCTATCTCGGCATCGATCCGAATTCGACCAAACAGGCCGATCTGGAAAAGGCCGCCGAGCTCGTCAGCAAGATCAGGCCGAACGTCCGCAAGTTTCATTCCTCGGAATATCTGGGCGCGCTCGCCTCCGGCGAGATCTGCTTCGTCGTCGGCTGGTCCGGCGACATCATGCAGGCGCGCAGCCGCGCCTCCGAAGCCAGAAACGGCGTCGAGGTCGGCTACGCCATCCCGAAGGAGGGCGCGCAGATGTTCTTCGACAATCTCGCGATCCCGGCGGATGCCAGGAACGTCGCGGAGGCCTATGAGCTGATCAACTATCTCTACCGCCCGGATGTTGCGGCGAAGAACTCCAACTTCCTGTCCTACGCCAATGGCAATCTGGCGAGCCAGAAGCTGATCGATCCGAAGATTTTCAACGACCGGAACATCTACCCGGACGAGGCGACGCAGAAGAAGCTGTTCGTCATCAAGGCGCGCGACCCGGCGACGCAGCGCGTGATCAACCGTCTATGGACGCGGGTGAAGACGGGGAAGTGATTGGTCGCGTACGAGCCTCTTTCCGCCGTCATTGCGAGCGAAGCGAAGCAATCCATCCATCCGTTATGCCGTGAGATGGATTGCCTCGCTCCGCTCGCAATGACGCGGCGGGAATTTCGGACTCGCTTGCACTATGTCCCGTAGCCCGGATGAGCGCAGCGACATCCGGGGCCGGCGCCCGTGAAGCCCCGGATGTCGCTGCGCTCATCCGGGCTACGTTCTTTTAAACCCCTGTTGCCGGAACCTGAGCTGGATTCTATAGCTCCCATGGGAGCATCACATCACATGACCGGAATCCTCGCATTCTTCTCAACGCGCACGCTGCTGCAGATCATCTTCGTGCTGGCGTCGGCGGCCACGATGAAGGCGTGGAGCCTCGGCCTGCTGTTCGGCGGGTAAGGGAGAAAAGAAACGGCTCGCTGCTACCGCCATCTCCGGTGCAGCCACAGCCACTGGTCCGGATATTCCCGCACCCAGCCCTCGATCACAGAGGTCACCGCCTGCATCGTGCCCTGGATGTCGATCTGGCCCGAGGCGTCGCGCGCGGGCTTGACCTCTTCGGAGAGTTCGGCGCGGAAGCGGTGGTTGGGCAGGCGTATGATGCGCACGCCGTGGACGGGGCATTCGACCTGGCGCAGCAGCCGCGCCAGCGTCGGGTTGGCCTTGGTCTTGCGGCCGAAGAAGGTCACCTCGACGCCATTGCCCATGTACTGATCGACCAGCATCGCGACGTGCTGGCCGCGCTGCAAGGCTTCGGCGAGCTTGAGCGGCGCCTCGCGCCCGGCCGGCACCAGCGTGCCCATCTTGACGGCTCTGATGCGTTCGATGGCGCGGTCGGCGGACTCGATGTTGGGCCGGCGGAACAGGATCGCGCAATCCAGCCCATGGGCGACCGCGCCCAGCGCCGGAATTTCCCAATTGCCGAGATGGCTGGCAAAGATGATGGCGGGCTTGCCGTCGTCGCGCAGGGCATCGAAGATCTGCTTGGTGCGCGGCGTGAACTCGATGCGGCTCGGCTTGTCCGGCTGGGCGAGGTCGTAATCCCAGATGTGATCGAGATGGGCGAACTCGGCGCCGATGCGGCCGAGATTGTCCCACACGCCGGCCAAGATGGTCTCGATCTCCTCCGGCGATTTCTCGGGGAAGGCGGCCTTGAGGTTTTCGCGTCCGATGCGATCCTCGCGCAGCCTTTGGCCGATGAAGCGGGTGCAGCGGCCGAAGAAATTGGCTGTCTTGTCCGGGTCGAAATAGCGCGTGGTGCGTAAGAGCGCGACCGTCAGGGCGCCGACGGCGGCTTCCGCCACGGGCTTTGCGGCGTCGCGCAGGCGTGCCTTGGTGCGTAGGAGCAGGCGGTTCATCTCAGCAGTCTGTGCGCTACACCGCTACACCGGTTCGCGCGTCAGGATCAGCGAGGCGTTCTGCCCGCCGAAGCCGAACGAGTTCGACATCACGGCGGTGACCCTGGCGTCGCGCGCCCTGTTGCCGACGACGTCGAACAGGATCGCGGGATCCGGTATCTCGTAGTTGATGGTCGGCGGAATCCGCTGGTGCTCCAGCGTCAGCAGCGAGAACACCGCTTCGACCGCGCCGGCCGCCGAGATCGTATGCCCGACCATCGACTTGTTCGACGATACCGGGATCTTCGGCAGATGTTCGCCGAACACCACGGCCGTGGTGTTGTACTCCATCTTGTCGTTTTCCGGGGTCGAGGTGCCGTGCGCGTTGATGTGGTCGATCTGTTCCGGCTCGAGGCCGGCGTCCGCCAGAGTCTTGCGCATGCAGCCGATGATCGGCTTGCCGTCCGGGCTGGAGCGGGTGCGGTGGAACGAGTCCGTCAGCTCGCCGCAGCCGGCGACGACGCCGAGAATTCTGGCGCCGCGTGCAACCGCGCTCTGATAGCTTTCCAGCACCATCGCGCCGGCGCCTTCGGCCATCACGAAGCCGTCGCGGTTCTTCGAGAACGGCTTTGACGCCGCCTGCGGCGGATCGTTCTGCGTCGACAGCGCCGACAGCAGCGAGAAGCGCACCAGGGCTTCCGGATTCACCGAGCCGTCGGTTCCGACGCACAGCGCGGCATCGGCTTCGCCGCGGCGGATCGCCTCGACGCCGAGCTGGATCGCGGTCGCGCCGGAGGCGCAGGCGGTGGACAGCGAGATCGGCGAGCCCTTGGTGCCGAAGGTTTCGGCAATGTGGCTCGCCACCGAGCCGAACATGAAGCGGTGATGGTAGGGCGTGTAGCGCCCGCCGCCGCTGACGCGCAGCAGGTCGCCATAGTCGAATTCGGTCTTGCCGACCGCGCGGCCGAGTTCGAGCCGCTGCGGCCATTCGACCTCGACCGGCGCGACCGCCAGAAACAGCGGGCCGGGGAAATCGGCTTTGCTGCCGATCGCGGCCTGGCCGAGCGCTTCCTCGATTGCCAGGTCGGCCAGCCGTTCGGTCAGCCCCGTCGAGGTGACGGGATCGATGGTGACGAAGTCGACCGTGCCGGCCATCGTCGACTTCAGGCCGTCGACCGGAAAGCGCGTCACGGTCTTGATGCCGGACTCTCCCGCGGTCAGGCGGCGCCAATTGTCTTCCTTGCCGGCGCCGAGCGAGGTCACCACGCCCATGCCGGTGACGACGACGATCGGCCTGCCGAATTTATCCGATGGTGCTGACATGGTTCCCCCGATGCTGCGCCGTAACCCGAACGCGCGTCCCGCGCGCCTCTCTTGCGTCTCGCCGTGCCGAAAGCGTCTCGGCGACGTTTACTTGACGGCCTCGACCAGGGCCATGCCTTCGCCCTGCCAGTGACCGGCCCCCACCACCACTATCTGGTCCGGGGTATCAGCCTTTTCAACCTCGAACCCGCTGGGGTCGTTGGGCGGAAACAGCGCGCCGCGCGACAGCGACAGCGCGGCCAGCGCCAGGCCGAGCGGAAACTGGGTTTCCAGCGTATGGCCGAACATCGTGCCGGTGGCGCGCACCGCATATCCCGGATGCTGGCGCAGAAACGCCTTCTCTTCCGAGGTCACCGGCTCGGCGCCGGTCGCGCCGGTGATCAGTTGGCCGCTGTCGCCGGTGACGCCGAGCTTCGGCCACATCGCTTCCAGCGATCTGGTCACCGCGCCCGGCTGCTTGCGTTGCGCGAGATCGGCGACCACCTTTGTCAGCTTCGCATAGGGCTTGGCGCCGCGCGCCTCTGCATGCTCGCGGGATTCCAGCACCAGGAAGCAGCCGGCGGAGCCGAGCGCAAAGCCGCTTTGGTCCTCGCGCTGCCACACCGGAGCGAACTTTCCCTTCAGGTTGAAGTCGCCAAACTCGTAGAGCACCAGCAGATCGGAGCGCTCGCCATTATGGGCGGCGCCGACGAGGGCGATCTCGCTCTGTCCGGAAGATATCCGCGCCAGCGCGATCCGCGCCGCGTCGATCGAGGCGGCTTCCTCGCCCATGAAGGTGCGCGACGTGCCTGATACCCCGTGCACGATCGCGATGTTGCCGGCGAGCAGGTTGGAGAGCTGGGCCAGGAACAGCGTCGGCCGCAGGTCGTTCATCAGCCGCTCGTTGAGAAAGCTCGGGCTGGAATTGCCCTTGGCATCGGCGGTCATGATGGCGCAGTCGACCGCAAGGTCGCGCTCACCGCCGCCGGCGGCGACGATCATGTCCATCCGGCCCAGGATTTCCTGGTTGCCCTTGACGCCGGCGGAATCCAGCGCGAGCCCCGCGGCATAGGTGCCGATGCGCTGCCACGCCTCCATCTGGCGCTGGTCGCCCTTCTTCGGGATCTGAGCGTCGAATGAGACCGGCGCCAGCGGATGCACGATGTAGGGCGCATAGCGCTTGTCGTCGACGTTGATCTTCCTGGCCGCCAGCGCATCCCAATGCGCGTCCAGCCCTTCGCCGAGCGAGGAGACGATGCCGATGCCGGTGATCCAGACTTCCTTCGCCGCGGATGTTGGCTCGGTCATTGCGTGATTGCCTGCAGTGGGAAGCCGATCTTGTTGGCCATCTCGTCCATGTACCCGCGCATCGAGGAGTCGGGGAAGGGGGCGAGGCCGAAGGTGATCTCGGCGCTGCACTTCAAATCCTTGCCGGCGCGGGCCTTGGCCTTGGTCACCGCAAAGCCGGAACCTTCATGCTCGAGCTTCGCCTCGATCGTCAGCAGCGTGCCGGGCGGCACGAAGCCGCGCATCTTGGCTTCCTTGACGATGGCGAGGAACGGCATCCGCTCGAACTTCAGAAGGCCGAGCAGCAGCCAGCCCGAACTCTGCGCCATCGCTTCGGTCAGCAACACGCCAGGCATGATCGGAAAGCCCGGAAAGTGGCCCTCGAAGATGGTGTGAGCAGCCGGAACCTGCGCCTCGACGATGATGCGCTTCTCGTCGAGGTTCAGGTCAACGATGCGGTCGATCAGCTTGAAGTAATCAAGGTCCATGGTGGACGATTAGGCGCCCGGGGCTGCATTCTTGGCGGCGACCAGTTCGTCGATGCGATCGGCGAGGTTCTGCAGCACGAAATACTGCTCGGTCGTGGCCTTGCCGTCATTGACCTCCTGGGTCCATTTCTCGAGCGGCATCTTGATCCCGAACGCCTTGTCGATGGCAAAGGCGATGTCCAGGAAGTCCAGGCTGTCAATTCCGAGGTCGTCGATGGCGTGGCTCTCCGGCTTGATCGTGTCGCGCGGGATGTCGCAGGTCTCCGCGATAATGTTGGCGATCTGATCGAATGTGGAAGACATCATTAAGCCTTTGATATATTGGAGATATTCCGTGGCGGCTTGGAGAAGGCGTCGAGCGGCCCCCGAAGGCCTCAAATCCCCCGGCCGGAGTCGAGTGCCCGTATAACGGAGCGGGCCGCTTAGTTCAATGGAAAGGGCCCGATCCCGCGGGGATGGATTTGGCGCGAAAAATGGCAGTTTCGGGGAGGCTACGGTGCCCGCAACATGAACCCATCGAAATACGCCGCAAGCTCGGCATGCGCATCGAGTGGCAGCACGTGCGCGACGTATTGATCCGGCCGCACCACGACCATGCAGCCTCTATCCCGATCGACCCCTCGCATCGCAAAGATGTCCCGGCCGCTCCTGAAATCAGGGCAGAACATCTTTTCGTAGTCGATCAGCCCGTAGCGTCCTTTGCGCGGGAGCAGGAGCGGGGGCATCGTCTCGATCGCGAGCGCGCTATGGGCCTGCTGGAACACGGCGCGGACGTCGATCACGGAATCGATGTCGCTGCCCGCGGGCGTGTGTCTCCTGACCGGCGATTGCGGGTTCTCGCTCAGGAACTCGCACAGCGAGTGAAGACGGCTGTCGGCTGCGGGATCGCCGGCACCGGCGAAGATGTAAAGGCGGAAGCAGCCGTCCGCCTTGGCGACATGGCCGAGGTGGACCGGCTTGGCGTCCGAGAGCCGGACGACCGGGGCGGAATGAAAGCGCGTGCCGAGCGCAAAACCTTTTGCAAGATGCTGGTGATCCGCTTCGGCGGTGAGGAGCGACGGACGGTAGTGCGTCGCCGTACCCGCGGTGTAGCGTCCGTGCCGGACAAAATAGCTTTGGGTCAGCGCGGCGTCGGCCGCCTTGTTGTCGCCCTTGGCGGAGGCCAGGATCTCGGCCCATTCGCGGTCGAAGTCGATCAGCTCCTTTGCGACCGCCTGCCGTTCCGCCGAGTAGCTGTGCAGGAGATGCGGCGCGCTGCGGCCGCGCAGCACGGCAGCCAGCTTCCAGCCGAGATTGAAGGCGTCCTGCATCGAGACATTCATGCCCTGGCCCGCCTTCGGGCTGTGGGTATGGCAGGCATCGCCCGCGATGAACACGCGGGGCAAGCGCGTCTCGACCTCTTCCGCCGGCACGTCGTCGAACTTGTCGGTCAGCCGCTGGCCGATCTCGTAGACCGACCACCAGGCGATCTCCTTCACGTCGAGCGCATAGGGATGAAGAATCCGCCGCGCCTTCGCGATCAGATCATCCGAGGTGATGTTGCGGCTGGCGACCCGTTCGCCGGCATCGAGATTGGTGAGCTCGACATAGAGGCGGACGAGATAGCCGCCCTCGCGCGGGATCACGAGGACGCTGCCGTCACGCGCCGACTGGATCAGCACCTTGAATCGGATGTCGGGAAAGTCGGTGACGGCAAGCACGTCCATCACGCCCCAGGCATGGTTGGCGGAATCGCCGCGCAGCTCGCGCCCGATCGACTTGCGCACCGTGCTGCGCGCGCCGTCGCAGCCGACCACATAGCGCGCCCTGACGGTCTCGACCTCGCCCTCGTGTCCGGCATCGAGCCGTTCGAGGCGCACGGTCACGGCGTGGTCCTCGAACCGCGCCGCCGGCGCGATCTCGAGGTCAATCAGCCGCCGCGAATAATACGGCTCGAGCTTCGCCGGCGATTTGCGCATCACGTCGAGATAGCCATCATGCACGCGCGCCTGGTTCAGGATCACATGCGGCATTTCCGACAGCCCGTCCTCGACGTCCTGCACCCGGCCGCTGCGCGCGATGTTGTCTGGCTTGTTCTCGTCCGGCTTCCAGAATGTCGTCTCGGTGATCCAGCACGCCTCCCTCAGCACGCGCTCGCTGAAGCCGAACGCCTGGAACATCTCCATGGTGCGGCAGGCGACGCCGTCGGCCTGGCCGAGCAACAGGCGGCTCGGCTTCTGCTCGACGATGCAGGTCCTGATGTCGGCAAACGCCGCAAGCTGCGCCGCCAGCGTCAGCCCGGCCGGTCCGCAGCCGACGATCAGGACGTCGACCTCCCTCGGCACCGCTCCGGACATGCCGGAGGGGAGGACGCGCTCGGCGGGGTCGGCGATGTCGGGCTCGCCGGGCTCGAATCCATTCAGATGAAACTGCATTGGTTCCTCCCGTCTTCTCGGCGCCCGCTATCTTCGCGGGCGCGGCCGTCATCACGGCGCCAGCCGCCGGCGCTCCGCTTGTATCGACGATATTGCTCAGTATGCTGATTATCAGTATACTTGTCAATTCCAGAGCTGCTTCTGTCCGACAGTGGAGCGATCGGTGAAAGATAACAATGAGATGCCCGGCCATCTGGCGCGCCGCTTCCAGCAGATCGCGGTGGCGGTATTCCTTGCCGAGGTCGGGGAGGCCGGGTTCGACCTCACGCCGGTGCAATACGCAGCGCTCGCTGCCGTGAAGATGAATCCAGGGATCGATCAGGTGACGCTCGCCGGCCTGATTGCCTATGACCGCACCACCATCACCGGCGTGGTTGATCGCCTGGTGCAGAAGGGCCTGCTGGCGCGCCAGGCCAGCCTCCGCGATCGCCGCGCCCGCGAACTGCAGATCACGGAGGCAGGCAAGCGAACGCTGCGCGCCGTCACGCCGGCCGTCGAAGCCGCCCAGTGCACCCTGCTGCGCGGCCTCACCGCCAGGGAGGGCGCGGAGCTGATGCGGCTATTGCGCAAGGCGATCGCCGCCGGCAACGAACTCAGCCGCGCGCCGCTGCGGGCGGCGGAGTTACGGTGAAGGATAAGAGTAGGGCTTAATACCCGCCAAGCGTAATCCGCCGCGGTTTTACGCTGCCGTCAATGTACCCTGCGCTTTGCTGGAAAGTTCTCTGCCATGGCGGAACGCACCCTGCTCGCTCTTCCTTTGCGGCAGAACACACGCATCCATTTTGCGCCCGTAATCGGGAAGCGCGATGTCCAAAGTCGAGTTGGACCGGGAGATACATCTTCTCGAAAGAAAACGCCGGCAGCTCGGACTGTTTTTGAAGCTTCGCACAGAAGTCATTAAAGTGCAGGCCAAAACGATTGCGGTTGCTGTCGATCTCGAAGATGCCTTGCATGCAACGGCGCAATCTGGCGGCGTCGATGATTTTGACCTCACTGCGCTGAAGCTGACCGAAATGATAAGTTTCGAAAAGGCTTGGGAATCGCTCGACCTTTTTCCTGGAAAGTGCATCGATCAGCTTGCGGATCTGGAAGTAAGCCTTGATTTTCTGGAGGCTCTTGCGACAAAAAGTATTGTGTGAGAGGAAAACAGGTTCCGACCGAGCTTGCTGCAATGCTCGAAGCGCTTGAGCAGCTCAGGGTCGATTGCAAGAGTTTGGTGAATGACCTCGACTCCGAGATCGAGAAACTGAAGCAAGCGTAGTCCGGACGAGCCAACGTATCGCATGAGTGCGCGTCCGATGACGAGCGGCGCGACGTCCAGCTCTTTAAGTCAAGCGATTCCGTAAGCCGCGTTGCTCAAGCTGATTACGCATCGTTACGGCTTCTTCCCCTCATCGAGAAACGCCTGCACCGCCTCGAACAGTTTTAGCCGGTTGCGCTCCATGATGATGGTGTGTGTGCCTTCGGCCAGCGCAACGTAGCGTTTGTCCGGCGAGTTCACCAGAAGCGGAAACAGCGCCTGCGCCATGTAGGGCGGGGTGTCGCGGTCCCATTCGGCGTGGACGAGCAAGGTCGGCACCGTGATCCTGGCGGGATCGTAATAGGGCTTGCCGGCGCCGAAGAATTCGGTGCTGTCCTGCACGACGCCGTTGGGGGCACGAAGGACCGGTGGGGTCATCGACATGCCGTCCGGATCGGTGGCGAAGGTTGCATCCGCCCATGCCTCGAACCAGCCGGCGGGGATGAGGCGGGCTTTCTTGTCTTCGGGCACGCCGGTGTACCAGCGCTCTTTGGCCTGATCGCGATTGACCATCCGGTAGGCGGCAAGCTTGCCGGGACCCGCCTGGACCAGCGAAGGTGTCTGCCGGATCCAGGACGGCGCGTAGAGCACGAGACGTTCGACCTTCGAGGCGTTCTGCGTGGTGTAGGTCGCCATCAACGTCGTGCCCCAGGACCAGCCGAGCAAATTGAGGCGCGGGATGTTGCGGTGCTTCAGGATGAAATCGACGGCGGTGCCGATGTCCTTGACCGCGGTCTGGCCGGTCACGACAGGCGGGTTGGCGTCGGCCTTCTCGGCCATTTCGCGCGGACGGGTGGATTTGCCGTAGCCGCGCAGGTCGAGGAGCCAGACATCATAGCCGCGCGAGGCGATGTACTCCATCCAGGACAGGCCATCGAGCTTGAGGTCGAACGCCGTCTCGGACGGATAGGTTGCGCCGTGGACATAGAGCACGGTCTGCTCCGGCCGGAACGAGGCCATGTCGGCCGGGCGCTTGTTGCGGACGTAGATATCGATGCCGGGGTCCGACGTCTTGACCATCATCTCTTCGGTCAACAGAGCCCTCGTCTGTGCCAGCGCCGGAGCGGACAGGAAGGTTGCGAGAAGAAAGCCCGTGGCCGCGATTGAAAGATTCAATGACGCCTCCCTGGTCTGTTTTGCTTGTTGTTCTGGTCCAGCGTAGCGGGATGCGACCTCATTTCAAAGGACGAATCGGATTGCAAATCTCGGACGCATATCACTGCGCGAGAATAGACATGTCGCTATCTCCGCTGTCATTGCGAGCGCAGCGAAGCAATCCATCTATCCCCGAGCCGAGATGTGGATTGCTTCGCTGCGCTCGCAACGACGGGGATGAGCCGCGGCGTATAGCTACCCCTGCGGGGTCACCGAAATCCGGGCGCAGTCGCGGCGGCCCATCAGGACGCAGTCCTGGGTCTTGCGGAGATCGGCGATGCTCACGGCGAGCCAGATGCCGATTGCGGTGAGCGCCACCGTGAAGGCGAAGGCTGCGACATTGGCGAGCATGCGGTGACGGAAATCGTCACCCTCGTCGCGCGGCTGCTCGTAGCGCGACAGATCGCTGGCGGCGGCTGTCCTGGATGCCTTGCCGGGCGTGTTGGCCAGACCGGACTCGTCCCGCCTGGCTGGCGGATGGTCGGAGGTGCGCGGCCGGAACTTGAGCACGACGTGCTCATCGTCCGAAATGATAGGCCGCTCGGTTTTCACTGCTGCCGGTCCGCGAGAAATCCTGCATCGTTCATAGCACGGCGCCCGCGCTTCCAACATGAAATGTTTTGGCGTGGCAGCCACCCATCCAGGCAGCGGAACCTGACATCGACCGGGCGGTGATCGGTCTTCCCTGCCGTTCGGAGGCTGGCATCATCACGGCAGTGTGAATCGCCGGGGCAATTTTGGCGGTTAGAGCAATCAGGATCGATCTGGAGGGGCAAGCCATGACCAATACGCGCGACCCGATCCTCAAACCGATCCCGATCCTGTCATTGCGTCCGACCCAGATGACGGTCGGCCTGCGGGAGGTGAAAGAAAAGCGCCAGCGCTGGCGGGAGCAGAAGTCGGACAAGAAGCGCGCCAAACTCCTCGGCACGCACATGATTCCTGTCGTGCTCGGGCCGGACGGGCACCATTACATCGTCGACCATCATCATCTGGCGCGTGCGCTGCATGATGAGGGCGTCGAGAATGTGCTGGTGACAGCCATCGGCGATCTCACCATGGTCGAACGCGACGCGTTCTGGACCGTGATGGATCACAAGCGATGGGCCTATCCCTACGACGCCAAGGGCGAGCGTCGGCACTACAGGGATCTTCCGAAGTCGGTGTCCGGGCTGAAGGATGATCCGTTCCGCAGTCTCGCCGGGGAATTGCGCCGCATCGGCGGCTTTGCCAAGGACGTCACCCCGTTCAGCGAATTCCTGTGGGCGGATTACCTGCGCCGGAAGATCTCGCGCAAAAGCGTGGAGGGCGACTTCTCCAAGGCGATGGAGAAGGCGCTCGACTTTGCCAGGAGCAAGGACGCGGTCTATCTGCCGGGCTGGAGCGGACCAGATTAGATGGCGTGTCAGGTCGGTAATTGGTCCGACGGAGTTTGCCGCGGGGCCTCGTCCTCGCCGCCGAGTTTTTGGTGCAGCCAGCGTTCCGTCCGGCCGCCAATGGTCAGGATCGCAAAGGTGATGACCAATGCGACGGTGACCAATCGCCATTGTCCGAGGCCGCAGACAATTCCGATGCATGCTGCGAGCCAGGTGCAGGCGGCGCTGGTGAGCCCGCGAACCCTGAAATGTCTTCCGGAATGGACGATGACGCCGGCGCCAAGAAAGCCGATCCCGGTCAGGACTCCCTGCATCACGCGGCTGCCGGCATCCGACACGATCCTGGCTTCGTCCGAATGGACCGGCACCATCAGCATGGCCGTGGCAAGGCTGACCAGCCCCAGCGTCTTCAATCCGATCGGCTTGCCGTGCAGGTCGCGGTTGAGGCCGATCAAGGCGCCGGCCAGCGTGGCCGCCCCGAGACGCAGTATGATTTCGGTCCAGTCCGGCAAATGTGGCAACTCCCCGTCGGCTCAGCCCTGCTTGGGCAGCCGGCCCATCATGTAGAACTCGTCGTTGGGGCGCATCGCGGTGATGTTGGCCAGCCGGTTTGACAGTGCAAAAAACGCCGCGATCGCCGCGATGTCCCAGATGTCGTCGTCGGAAAAGCCGTGGCCGGCGATTTCGGCCAGATCGGCTTCCGAGACCTCGTTCGCCGACCGGCTCACCTTCATGGCGAAGTCGAGCATGGCGCGCTGCCGCGGCGTGATGTCGGCCTTGCGGTAGTTGACGGCGATCTGATCGGCGATCTGCGGGTTCTTGGCCCGGATGCGCAGGATCGCGCCGTGGGCGATCACGCAATAATGGCACTGGTTGGCGGCTGACGTCGCCACCACGATCATCTCGCGCTCGGCCTTGGTCAGTCCGCTGTCCTTCTCCATCAGCGCGTCGTGATAGGCAAAGAAGGCGCGAAACTCATCGGGACGGTAGGCCAGTGTCAGGAACACGTTCGGCACGAAGCCGGACTTCTCCTGCACCGCGAGGATCCGGCTTCGGATGTCCTCCGGCAGCTTGTCGATGGCGGGCGGCTGAAATCTGGTGGCGGGCTTGCTCATGGAAGGTTTCCGGCTGGAGCCGCATGGCGGCGTTGCCGGAAGCATACATCCTATGCCGGCGAAGTGGATACCGCCTCGCGCGAAGAATTTGCGCGAGGCCGCGCCACCCTCAGCGCAGCGGCTTTTTCAGCAGCGAGAAGCGGTCGGGATCGAGCCCCATCGAGGGCTGCAGCATCGGCGCTTCCACCGGCGTCATGAGGCGGGCGGCCGCCGGACGGTCGCTGCCGCCGCCGGGATCGCTCGGCACATCGCGGTTGGAGGTGGCGCCGCGCCAGCGGTCCAGCACGGCCGAGACGAAGTGCATGTCATGGCCCGCCGCGACCGACGGCACCGAGGCGATGGTGGCCTCGCTGCGCGGCAGCTGGTGGACCGGAACCTCCTTGAAGCGCAGCCGCGTCGGCAGCGCCACGCCTTCGCCGAAGGCCAGCACTTCGCGGGTACCGAGCGAAGGCACGAACGACAGCAGGTTGGCGGCAGCGTCGGAGACCGCCGAGCGCAACAGCGCCTGGTCGCGCTCGTTGGCGAGGCGCATCGCAAACAGCGTGTTGCACTGGGAAATGATGGTGGCGTCGAGTTCGGCCGGACGCTGGGTCACGAGACCGAGGAAGACGCCGTATTTGCGGCCCTCCTTGGCGATGCGCGAGACGGCTTTCCGGGTCGGGCCGAAACCGATGTTGCGGTCGGCCGAGGCGTAGCGGTGCGCCTCCTCGCAGACGAACAGCAGCGGCGAGACGCCGTCGCTCCACAGCCCGAAATCGAACGCCATGCGGCACAGCACCGACACCACGGAATCGACGACTTCGGCGGGAAAGCCGGCGAGCTGCATGATGGTCATCGGCCGGCCGTTGGCCGGCAGGCGGAACAGATGGCTGACCACTTCCGCCATGGTGTCGCCGCCGACATTGGCGTTGTCGAACATGAAGGCGTAGCGCGGATCGTTGCGCACGGTTTCGATGCGCGAGATCAGCTTGTGGTAGATGATGCGCGAGGAACGGTTTTCCAGCTTGCCCATCCGCTCGTCGATCAGCGAGATCAAATCGACGAGGCGGTACGGCACCGGCGTATCGACGGTGTAGCCGCCCGACCTGGGGTCCATGCGCTTGAGCCCGATCCGGTCGGAGTTCTGGTACTGGGTGTAGATGCCCTTCGCCATCGGGATGATTTCGGAGAGAACGTCCAGCTCTTCAGGAACGCCCGGACGGCCGCCGAACAGGACGTCGACGATTTCCTCGAAATTGAACAGCCAGAACGGAAGTTTCAGATTGCGCGGGTTGAGCACCAGCGCGCGGTCGCCGAAGCAGCGGCCATATTCGTTGTGCACGTCGAGCAGGAAGACCCGCAGGTTCGGCCGCGCCTGCAGGATCTCGTTGAGCAGCAGCGATACGCTGGTCGACTTGCCGACGCCGGTCGAGCCCAGCACCGCGAAGTGCTTGGAGAGCATTTCCTCGACGTCGACATAGGCGATGACGGAGCGGTCTTGCTGCAAATTGCCGATGTTGATCTGGTCCGAACCGCTTGGCGCGTAGACAGTGCGCAGGTCCTGGGCGGTGATCAGATCGACGGCATCCCCGATGGTCGGGTAGTTGGTTACGCCGCGCTGAAATTTGGCACGCTCCCCGCCGGAAATCTCTCCGAGCAGGTCGACCGAGGCGGTTGCGATGTATTCATCCGAGCTCAATTGGTGCTCGCACGTCACCTCGGTGATCATCGCAACGATGGTCGTGGTCGTCGCGCAACGGATACTGATGAAGCGGCCGACGGTGGCACGAAGATCGGAGACGGGCATCTCGCCCGGCGCCAGAATTCCGACCCGGGCGAGGGAGCCGCGCACGGAAATCACACGTCCGAAGGATGTCACGGTATTGAACCTGGATATCATGAATTGGTGTCTGACCTCCATTATGGGCGGCCCCAACTAGCGAAACGGTTAAACAGACGAGGTTTCGTATCGGCTAAATCTGCGACATCTCGGTCAGGATTCGTTTTTACGACGGAGCTCGCTCGACGTCGCCGAATTCAAGTTGTGCAGGAAAACAAGGGCTTTCCTGCATTTTCGGTCTCGCGCGACCGCGGTGCAGAATTAATCATTCATTTACCATCCCGGACGAGAGGCCCGGGCGGAGCACCATGTCCCGGTAACTTCTTGATTTGGGATCGCGGATCGGAGCCGGCAGGTCTGCGCGGTAACCGATTGCTAACCTCAAGTTGTAACGCGCCTTCCATCAGTGCTGCACCGCGCTGCCAGCGACACGACGACGGCGGAAGGCGTCAGAGGAATTTGCTGCACATTCTCGGCTGCACCGAGATGCAGGGCGATCTGTTCAGCCCGGCGGTGCCCGCCGCCGAGGTGCGGCGGCTGCTGTTGACGCATCGCGGCCGTGCGGTGTCGGCTGCTTGAAACGCCGGCCACGGCTTGCTATCGACAGAGCAGGAAAAAACAAGAACAGGGCAGGGTGGATCGCGATGAATCGCGACAACGCATCTTGAGCGAACTAGCGCGATCTTCCGCGCTCGCACCATTTCAGGTCAGGAATTACCGTTTTCAGTGGCCGGCCGATCTGCTCACCTCGTGGGCGTTCGAGATGGAGACGTTGATTCTCGGCTGGTACGTGCTGGTCGAGACCGGCTCGGTGCTGTTGCTCACGCTGTTCGCCTCGCTCGGCTATGTCGGTACGCTGGTAGCGCCGATGTTCGGCGTCGCCGGCGACCGGATCGGTCATCGCGATCTGCTGGCGATGATGCGCGCGATCTATGCGGTGCTGGCGGGCGTGCTGATGACGCTGGCGTTGTCGGGCTACCTCGCGCCGGTCTACGTCTTCATGGTCGCCGCCGTGATGGGCATCGTGCGGCCCTCCGATCTCGGCGTGCGCGGCGCGCTGGTCGCGACCATCATGCCGCACGGCCAGCTGATCGGCGCGATCAGCATCTCGCGCACCACGATGGACACCGCGCGCATCGCCGGCGCGCTGAGCGGCGCCGGCCTGTTCGCCTCGCTGGGAATGGGGCCGGCCTATGTCGCGATCGTCTGCCTCTATCTTGTCGCGACCGCGCTGACGCTGTGCATTGTCGCGCCGAAAAAGCCGAATGCGGCGGGGGAGGCCGCCGGCGAGGCGCTGCGGCGTTCGCCGCTGCGCGACCTCAAGGAGGGGGTTGCCTATTGCTGGACCACGCCGCGGATGCAGGCCGCGCTCTGGGTGGCGTTCCTGGCCAACCTGACCGCCTATCCGCTCACCAACGGCCTGTTGCCCTATATCGCCAGGACCATCTACGGCACCAACCAGACCGGGCTTGGCTATCTGTCGGCGAGCTTTGCCATCGGCTCGCTGGCCGGCTCGATCGTGCTGAGCCTGATCCGCGATATCAGGGTGGCGCGGCTGATGATCGCGGCAACCGTGGTCTGGTATGTGACGCTGCTGGTGTTTGCGCAGATGCAGACGGTGCAAACGGCGATCCTGTGCCTCGTCGTGGCCGGCTTCTCGCAAAGCCTTGCCATGATCTCGATTGCCGTGATCCTGATGCGGACGTCGAGCGAGAATTTCCGCGGCCGGGTGATGGGCGTGCGCATGATGGTGATCTACGGCCTGCCGATCGGCCTGCTCGCCGCCGGCAGCCTGATCGACGAGATCGGATTTCCGGCGACTGGCACGCTGTATGCGGCCGCCGGTCTCGCGCTTATGCTGGCGATCGTGCTGCACTGGCGCGCCGATCTCTGGCACGTGCACGCGCCGGCGAACGCGCGGTGATCCCGCCGCGCCGCCGGCTCGGCCGTCTCATTGCATCTTGATATTCGCCTCCTTCAGCACCGGCTCCCACTTCGCCGCTTCAGCCCGCATGAAGGCGTCAAAATCCTTGGGCGAATTGCCGACCGGCGTGGCGCCCATCTTGTCGAGCGCGCTGACAACCACCGGATCCTTCAGCGCCGCGGCGAGGTCGGCGTGGATCCTGGCGACCAGGTCGGGCGCCATGCCCGCAGGTCCGAGAAAGCCCCACCAGACCGAGGCGTCATAGCCGGGGATGCCGGCTTCGGCGACGGTCGGAACGTCGGGCAACGCCTTCGAGCGCTGGGCGGTCGTCACGGCAAGCGCGCGCACTGCATTGCCTTCGAGTTGGCCGACCACTTCGGGCAGCGGGTTGACGCTGACGGGAATCTCGCCGGCGATCACGGCTGTAAGCGCCGGGGCTCCGCCCTTGTACGGGATCGACTGTATCTTGACCTTGGCCATGTAGTTGAGGAGTTCGCCCGCGAGATGCGCCGAGGTGCCATTGCCGGACATGCCGTAGGACAATGAATCCGGCTTCTCGCGCGCGGTCGCCAGCAACTCCTGCAAATTCTTCACCGGGCTGCTCTTGGAGACCACGATCGCGAGCGGCGAGTAGGCGATCTCGCTGATGGCGGTGAAATCCTTGAATGTGTCGTAGGGCAGTTTTGGATAGAAGAACTGGTTCAGCGGATGGCCGCTGGCGACCAGGATCAGCGTGTAGCCGTCCGGTGCGGATTGCGTGAGCGCCTGCGAGGCGATGATCCCGCCGGCGCCGGGACGGTTTTCGATCACCGGCTGCTGGCCCCAGGTCTTCGACAGCGATTGGGCGAGCGTGCGCGCCAGCACGTCGACCGCACCGCCGGCCGCATAAGGCACCAGGATACGCACGGGCTTGCTCGGGAAGGAGTCCGCATAAGCGGTCGTGCCGGCCAGCGAAAATAAGGTGGCTGCAAGCGTGCAGCGGATGAATGCTCTGCGGGGGATCATGAGAAGCGGTCCTCTTGTGTTGGCAGTATCATCCGAAAAACATCCGCGCATCCGGCGGCTCCCTGTCATCGCGGCCCGGTCTCCATGGCGGGGTCGCCTCACCAGATGTTTGTTGACTGGGCCTGATATTTTGTACAAACGTACAAAAGCCGAGAGCGGAAAGCAAATGCCATGACGCGAAATCCCAACATGCGGGAAGCCATCCTGAGCGCGGCGGAACTGCTGTTCTCGACGCGCGGCTTCAACGCCGTGTCGATCCGCGACATCGCGCTGGAGGCAGGCGCCAATCCGGGCAGCATCACCTATCATTTCAAGAGCAAGGACGGCCTGCTGCTCGAAATCTACAAGCGCCACTGCGGGCCGATGAACCGGCGCCGTATCGAACTGCTGTTGGCGGCAAGTCGCGTCCGCGACGTTCAGGACCGGCTGGAAGCGATCGTGCGCGCCTATGTGCAGCCGGCGTTTTCGTCGAGCAGCGATCTTGCCGGGGGCGGGGCGCGGTTCACACGGCTGCGCGCCGTGATGTCGGCCGAAGGCAATGCCGTGGTCGGCCGCATCATTGCGGAAATCTTTGACGACACCACCAACGCCTTCATCGAGGCGATCGAGCAAAGCCTGCCGCATCTGCCGCGAACGACGATCGTGTGGCGATCGCAATTCCTGCTTGGCGCTCTCTATTATACGCTCGTCAATCCGGAGCGGGTGACGCGGCTTTCCCGTGGCGAAGCCGACGGCGGCGACATGGCTGAAGCGATCGAGCAGATCGTATCGGCGACGGTTGCCTCGTTGCAGGCACCCGACATCGATCACATCGACGATGCGCCGCGCCGGAACAAGCCGGTCCAGACACGCGCCAACGCCGCAGTGCGGAAGCAAAAAGAAAATCCGGCCGACTAGCTGTCGCCGAAATCAGCAAGGTCAAACACCGAAAAGGCGCCATGTACCAGCCGACAATTCCAGGACCCGATCCCGATACGCGAACGCCAAGATTCAAGTTGCCCCCGCTGGCCTGTGACGCGCATACCCATATCTTCGGTCCCGGCGACAAATATCCCTACGCGCACGGGCGGCCCTATACGCCACCCGACGCGCCGCTCGAGGATTTCCGGGCGCTGCACCGGAAACTTGGGATCGGCCGCGCGGTCATCGTCAATGCCAGCGTGCACGGCACCGACAACCGGGTGGCGCTCGATGCTATTGCCGTGAGCGGCGGGACGTTTCGCGCCGTCGCCAATATCGACGACGCCATCACCGAGCGTGGCCTGCGCGAATTGCACGACGGCGGCTTTCGCGGCTGCCGCTTCAATTTCGTGCGGCACCTCGGCGGCGTGCCCGACATGCGCGTGTTCCACCGCATCGTGGCGATGGTTTCTCCGCTCGGCTGGCACGTCGATCTGCATTTCGATGCGATCGATCTGCCTGACTATGCCGAGATGCTGGCGAAATTGCCGGTGCGCTACACCATCGACCATATGGGCCGCGTCAAGGCATCTGACGGTCTCGACCAGCTTCCGTTCCGGACGCTGATTGACCTGATGCAGCGCGATGAGAAATGCTGGGTCAAGGTGTGCGGCTGCGAGCGGGTGTCGTCGGCCGGACCGCCGTTCCACGACGCGGTGCCCTTTGCGCGCCGCATCGTCGAGACCGCGCCGGATCGCGTGATCTGGGGAACCGACTGGCCGCACCCGAACGTCAAGGTGATGCCGAACGATGGCGATCTGGTCGATATCATTCCGCTGTTTGCGCCGGAGGCGGAACTGCAGCAGAAGATCCTGGTCGACAATCCGGCCCGGCTGTTCGAATTCTGAAGGGGCGCGTGCAATGCTGGACCAATGCGAGCGAAACCGCCTGAGCCGGCGCCGCGCGTCGCTTGCGGCGGTGGCTGCGCTGTTCGCGGCACTATTCCTGCCGCAAATGGCCGGCGCGCAAAACTACCCGAACAGGCCGGTGCGGCTGATCCTTCCCTTCGGCGCGGGCGGGGTGGCCGACGTCACCGCGCGGCTTGTGACCGAAAGGCTCGGCGAAAAGCTCGGCCAGCGCTTCGTCATCGAGAACATGCCGGGCGCCGGCGGCACCAATGCCGCGCGCGCGGTGCTGTCCTCACCGGCGGACGGCTATACGCTGGCGCTGTTCAGCAACGGCACCGCGATTTCCGTTTCGCTGTTCAAGAACCTCGGCTTCAATCCGGTTTCCGATTTCGTTCCGGTCTCGAGCATGGGGTATTTCGACTTCATCTTCGTCACCCAGGCCAGCGCGCAATATCCAACGCTGGCGGAGTTCATCAAGGTGGCGAAGCAGAAGCCCGGCGCGCTCAATGTCGGGACCATCAATGTCGGCTCGACCCAGAACCTTGCGGCGCAATTGTTCAAATCGACCGCCGGCGTCGACGTCACCATCGTGCCGTTTCGCAGTTCGCCCGATGTGCTGATCGCGCTGCTGCGCGGCGATATCCAGTTGGCGATCGAAAACTACAGCACGGTGCAGTCGCATGTCGCCGACAAGGCAGCGATTGCGGTTGCTTCGTCAGGCCCGGTGCGCACCACGTTCCTGCCCGAATTGCCGACGGTGAAGGAGGCGGGCGGCGGTGATTTCGAGGCGCGGTCCTGGAACGCGATCTTCGCGCCGAAGGGTACGCCGCCGGAAGTCATCAAGACGCTGAACGCCGCGCTGCGCGAGGTGCTCGAGGCGCCTGACATGAAGAAGCGTGCGCTCGATCTCGGCATCGAGGCGAAGGCGAGTTCGCCCGAGGAAATCCTCGAGCGCCTGAAGAGCGATATCGACAAATGGGCGTCAGTGATCGACCGCGCAGGAATTGCCAAACAATAGCCGCGCGGCCGGTGCGGCCGGCCACGTGCAGCAAACGGAGGACTCCCGATCATGAGCAACACTGGCAAAACGGGCCTTGTGGTCACGGCCCATCCCGGCGATTTCGTCTGGCGCGCGGGCGGCGCGATCGCGCTGCACGCAAGGAAGGGTTATCGCATCAAGATCGCCTGCCTGTCGTTCGGCGAGCGCGGCGAGAGCCAGTTCGCCTGGAAGGAGGCGGGCGCGACCATGGAGAAGGTCAAGGCCGGACGGCGCGACGAGGCGCAGCGCGCCGCCGAGATGCTGGGCGCGGAGATCGAGTTCTTCGACGCCGGCGATTATCCGCTGCGGCTGACGGAAGCGCATTTCGACCGCATGGTCGACATCTACCGCGAACTCAACCCATCCTTCGTGCTGACCCATGCGCTGGAAGATCCCTATAATTTCGATCATCCGAACGCGGCGCATTTCGCCCAGGAAACCCGCGTCGTCGCGCAGGCGATGGGGCACAAGCCCGGCGCCAAATATACCTACTCGGCGCCGCCAGTATTCCTGTTCGAGCCGCATCAGCCCGAGATGTGCAACTTCAAGCCGCAGGTGATCCTCAACATCGACGAGGTCTGGGACGTCAAGCGCAAGACGTTCGAGATCCTCGCGGCGCAAAAGCATCTGTGGGCCTATTACGAGCGGGTCGCGCTGCAGCGGGGCGTGCAGGGCGGCCGCAACACAGGCAAGCCGATGACCTATGGCGAGGCCTATCAACGGCTGTTCCCGATGGCGCTGGAGGAACTGGCATGAAGACGGTCGTCGTCCGCAACATCAAGCGCACCGATGCCGATCTCGTGAGACGGCTCGGCGCGCTCGGCGTCGCCACCGCGCATGAGGCCTATGGCCGCTTCGGGTTGATGAAGCCATATCTGAGGCCCGTATGGGGCGGGGCGGAGGTATCGGGCACTGCCGTGACCGTGCTGGCGCAGCCCGGTGACAACTGGATGATCCATGTCGCGGTCGAGCAGTGCCAGCCCGGCGACATCCTCGTGGTCGGCTGCACGACCGACAATACCGACGGCATGTTCGGCGATCTGCTCGCGACCTCGCTGATGGCGCGCGGCGTCAAGGGCCTCGTCATCGATGCCGGCGTTCGCGACGCCAAATCGCTTCGCGAGATGGGCTTTCCGGTGTGGTCCAAGGCGATTTCGGCCAAGGGCACGGTCAAGGCGACACTCGGTGCGGTGAACGTGCCGGTGGTCTGCGCCGGCATCAATGTCAGGCCGGGCGATGCCGTGGTCGCCGATGACGACGGCGTCGTGGTGATCGGGCGCAAGGATGCCGCCGAGGTGGTCGCCAAGGGCGAGAAGCGCCGCGCCGACGAGGACGGCAAACGCCAAAAGCTCGCCGCCGGCGTGCTCGGCCTCGACATGTACAATATGCGCGAGCCGCTGGCGAAGGCCGGGCTCGTCTATGTCGATGAGTTGGAGGAGGACTGAGGTGGCGATGCGCCTGCGCACCTTGCTCGGCGACCATCCCGGCACGACCGCGCTCAAGAATGGATCGGTCCGATCAGATCTGGTCGAATTCGATTTCGCGCAGTACTCGCCGACCAACAAGGGCTTCAAGCCGATGGTGCGCGAAGCGGCGTTCGACGTCTCGGAGATGGCGATCGTCACCTATCTGATGGCGAAGAGCTTCGGCAAGCCGATGGTGCTGCTGCCCGATGTCGTGCTGGCGCGGTTTCAGCACGGGCATGCGCTCTACAATGCGAAAGCCGGCAAGCTTGGACCGCGCGAGCTCAACGGCAAGCGCGTCGGCATCCGCTCCTTCACCACCACGACCGGCGCCTGGCTTCGCGGCATCCTGGCCAACGACTACGGCGTTGATCTCGATTCCATCGACTGGGTGACATTCGAGGACGCCCATGTCGCCGAATTCGTCGATACGACCAAGCGGGCAGGCGCAGGCAAGCAGATCATCCAGATGCTGATCGATGGCAAGCTCGACGCGGTGCTCGGCGAAAAATCGGATCATCCGGATTTGAGGCCGCTGTTTGCCGATGCCGCGGGGGAAGAGAAGGCCTGGTTCGTCAAGCACGGGGTGGTGCCGATCAACCATATGGTGGTGGTGAGTCGATCGATGTCCGAGGAGCGTCCCGACACGGTGCGAGAAGTACATCGGCTGCTTGTCGAAGCCGCCGCCGCTTCGTCGGCAGCGCCGCGCTTCAGCCGGGACGAGATGCAGCGCTCGCTGGAGCTGATCATCGATTATTCCGCGCAGCAAAAACTCATTCCGCGCGCGTTCTCGGTGGATGAACTGTTCGACGATGTCACGCGCGCGCTTAGATAGCCATCCGCAGCGCTGTCGTCGTCCGCCTTGTGCGCAATTGCGCACTGGGGCAGGCGATCCAGTATTCCAGAGAAGCTCGTGCTCGACCGAGAGACCGCGGCGTATTGGATCTCCCGCCTTCGCGGGGGACGACGAACCGAGAACAATAGCGATCAGGAGGAGACACAATGACCCCGGAGCCGATTTTCGATCTCGCCCATCTCGGCCACATGGAAATGTTGACGCCGAAGCCGGACGAGAGCCTGAAATTCTTCGTCGACGTCATGGGCATGACGGTCAGCGGCCGCAAAGGCGAGTCGGTCTATCTGCGCGGCTGGGACGATTACGAGCGCTATTCGCTCAAGCTTACGGCCTCGAAGACCTCAGGCATGGAGCACATGGCGTTGCGGGCGCGCAGCCCGCAGGCGCTGGAGCGCCGCGTCGCCGCGCTGAAAGGGTCGGGCTTCGACATCGGCTGGGTCGACGGCGACATGGGGCAGGGGCCTGCGTTCCGCTGCCGCGACCCCGACGGGCATATCGTCGAGCTCTATTACGAAACCGAATGGTATCAGGCGCCGCCCGAACTCAAGCCTGCCCTGAAGAACCAGGCGCAGCGCTTTCCGGCGCGCGGCGTCAATGTCCGCCGGCTCGATCATCTCAATTGCCTCGCCGTTGACATCAAGGCGAACCGGCTGTTCTTCGAAAATTATCTGGGCCTGCGCACCACCGAGCAGATCGTGCTCAACGACGGCACGGAAGCGGCGATGTGGATGACGATGTCGAACAAGAGCTACGACTTCGCCTATACACGCGATCACTACGGCAAGGCGGGCCGCTTCCATCACGTCACCTATGCGCTCGACAGCCGCGAGGAAATCCTGCGCGCCGCCGACATCTTCCTGGAAAACGGCGTCTACATCGAAACCGGCCCGCACAAGCATGCGATCCAGCAAACCTTCTTCCTCTATGTCTGGGAGCCCGGCGGCAACCGTGTCGAGGTCGCCAATGCGGGTGCGCGGCTGATCCTGGCGCCCGACTGGAAGCCGATCGTCTGGACCGAGGAAGAGCGCAAGAAGGGCCAGGCCTGGGGGCTGAAGACGATCGAGTCGTTTCACACCCACGGCACGCCGCCGGTGTGAAGGCGCGAAAATTCGGCCGCGCGAGGTGTAGAGCCGTCGCGTGTTGGCGCGGTCTCAACTACATTTACTGATTGCATCGTTTAATTTGACACGTTGGCGATGCAGGTGCAGTGTCCTCCCTTTATGAAGTTATTTTGGGAGATGACATATGATCCAGTTCACTCCTGCATTTCGCTCGCTATTCATCGCCGCGCTGCTTGCCTCCACGACTTCCTTCTCGGCGACAGCGCAGGCCGCGAACCAGATCACAACATATGTTGGCGCCTGCGACGGTTCGGCGGCGGTCGCGCTCGATGAGAATTTTTTTGCCGTGGCTGATGATGACAGCAACGTCCTCCACATCTACCGAATAGGACAGGCAGACGCGCGCCCCGCACCCAACCTGAATCAGTTTCTGGAAGCTCCGAAGAAACGGAAGCTTGACGAAGATGGCAATCCGCGATTCCAGGAAGCCGACATCGAGGGAGCCGCGCGTATCGGTGACCGCATCTACTGGATTGGCTCGCACGGCCGGAATTCCGAGGGGGAGGCCGAACCCGGCAGAGCGCGCTTATTTGCGACGCGCATCGTGTCACAGGCGGATGGTCCTCGCCTGGAGACGATCGGGTCCGGCGCCTACAAGAAGCTGCGCGAGGACATGTTCGATGATCCGGCGCTGAAGGCTGCGAAGCTTTCCAAGAAACTTGCCGAGGCCTATGAACCCGGAGAGGATGAGGGGCGGCCGCCTGAATCGAAGAAAGGCTTCAACATCGAGGGCCTTGCTGCGACGCCGGACGGCCGACTTCTCATAGGTTTTCGCAACCCGCGCCCCGGCAAGCAAGCCTTGGTGATTCCGCTCAATAACCCGTCCGAAGTGGTGGACGCGGGCAAGACGGCTGTGTTCGGCGATCCATGGCGGCTCGAACTCGGAGGGCGCGGCATCCGCAGCATCGAACGGATCAACAACACCTACGTCATCGTGGCTGGCCCACACGGCGAGGCCAAGAAATCCAAAATCAAACCGCCATTCGCCCTGTTCAGCTGGAGCGGAAAGGAAGGAGATAACGAACCGGTCAAAATGAAGGTCGAAATCCCGGATAAATTCAGGCCTGAAGCGCTGTTCGCGATTCCCGGCAGTTCCAGCATGATGCTGCTCTCCGACGACGGGACCAAGAAGTGCAAGAACGCGGACCAGCCTCGGAAATCATTCCGGGCCTTGACGTTGCCGGCGCCGTAACGACGTCGTGTCTCCGTAGGGTTACCGAACAAGAAGCACCCGACCGATCGGCCGCATTGGTCCACGACGGGAAACTGACCTGGCGCCGAACTTCTGCCAGCATGCGCAGAACGGTTCAGGGGCCGGTCACCTCTTCGCAGTATTCCGTAAAGGCCTTGACGTTTTGCATGTATTGTTCGGCCCTCGAACCGGTGCCGTTGTATGCCTTGATGGCTTTCCAGAGATTTCCGCGCTGAGCGGTCAGTTTGCTGTCGAGCTCTTCGATGACGCGGCCGAGGCATTTGTCGAAACTGTACCATTCCTTGTTGACGAAAAAGCCTTCGGCGGTCTTCACATGCTGCAGATCGTATTGAAAGAGCCCGTAACCCTTGTAGACCCAGGGCTTGTCGTCCCAACCTTGCAGGCGACGGGTCTTGTTCGCCTCTTCGATCAGCAGGTCGGTGAACGCTTTGCCATATTTGTCGCGGAACGCCTTCGTGTTGACCGGAAATGCGGTGCGCGGGGCGCCGGGGAAATCGCCGCTGGCATCGAAGACGGCGCGTTCCACGATGGTCTGGGTCGAGTGGCGGCCGATCCACGGAATCCACTTGTAGGCGGTTTCCTGGCACACGATGGCGCAGAGATGCTTCGGCTTGTAGCTCTTGCCGGCGGTGACGTTCTTGATCTTGTCGCCGAAATTCTCCATCAGCCATTTGGCGCAAACCAGCGCCGACTTCTTCGAGATCGGCAGCAGCAGGGCGGTATCCGCCGACATGACATCGGCGGCGAGCCTTCGCGGCGCGGCAAGCTGTCTGGTCGGCTCTCCCTCGACGACGATCGAGGCGTCCGCGATCCGGGATGAGACCTCGTGCTCGAAAGCCGCGGGCGCATGGGTCTTCAGGCTATCGAGAAGGGCGATCACGCGGCGGCGCGAATCCCAGAAGTCGATCGGGTCCGCGGGACCGATCTCGCTCGTCGGATTCAGGCAGCCTATGCTCGACAGATAAAGCTTGGGCGGATGCGCGGGATGGATCAGGATTCCCGTTCTTCTGCCCGTTCCCAGCAGCAGGATGGCCGGCATCGGGGGATCGCCCGCCACTTGCTGGTTCGTCGAGTAGTCGATGGATCTGTAACTGCCGAACTGCGTCCACAGCGGATAGGTTTTTGCCTCGATCCGTTTGCCGTTGCCCGCTGTCCTGTTGTTGCCGGGTCCCAGCCGCTCGCAAATGAACCCTGCCAAGGACGGCGCCGCCGTGCCGTCAATATAGACTTGATAACTGCCATACGTGCGCTGCTTCGAGCCGCTCTTGTGCATCCCGAGGCGCTTGAGGTGTAGCTCCCATCCTCTTCCCAAGATCGGCATTCAACGCTCCCTGCCAGCACTGAAATCCCAAGCCTAAGGCCGACCAATCTAGGATGGAGATGCCGCCTCTTACAACTAAAAACACGTGCCAAAAACGTCAAGGAGTTCTATCTCGGCATGTCGTCCGAAGGCCGCAAGAGCTTCCGCGACATGAAGTCATATCGTCACCGCAAGCGCTGGGTGTGAGGGATTGCTATCCCGCATTCTTCGCGGGCCGGCATTCAAAGCGGAACACGCACCATGACGCGGCCGGGACGCTCAGGCGCCATCCGCCCTCGCGGGCCGTTGCGGCCGCGCCTTTCTCCGGCCGGACGCGTTGCGGCTCCTCAGCGGTATTGGTCGCGTTCAAATCGTCGGACCTCATGACGTGGCTTTCGAGGAAGTTGCCGAGTTCGAGGCCGCGCAGGTTGATCTCCGTATCGATGGCCTGATCGAAATTGCGATTGACGCAGAACAGGGCAAGGCTCCTTCCGTCCTCGGCCAGCACGGCAGCACTGACCAGGTCAGGGAAATGCTCGCCATCGCCCGCCGCGAAGGTCCCGCAGGTCAGGCGCATGTCGAGCACCATTCCGCGGGCCCATTGGGCGGCGTGCTGGAACGGATAGAAGATCGGCTGCCGCCAGCAGCGCCCGCCAGTCTCAGTCATGATGAGCCCGATGACGTTGACCAGTTGGGCGACGCAGGCGACCTTCACCCGATCGCAGCGGTTGATCAGCGTCAGGAGCGCGGCGCCGAATACCAGCGCGTCCTCCATCGTGTAGAGTTCTTCGAGGATGGCCGGCGCTTCCGGCCAGCCCGGCTTGGTGCGGGTGGCTCGATCGCGGGTGCGATACCAGACATTCCATTCGTCGAATGAAAGCATGACACGCTTGGGAGACCGGCGACGCGCGGCCACGGCGTCAGCGACAGCGACAATCTCGTCGATGTAGCGCCCGACCCAATCGGCCTCGGCCATGAAGTCGCGCGATCGGTTGCCGTGTTTGGAAAAATAGCCGTGGAGCGAAATGTACTCCACCACGTCGAATGTTTCCTCCAGGACGACGCGTTCCCATTCGGCGAATGTTGCCATGCTGCGGCTGGAAGAGCCGCATGCGACCAGTTCGATGCCGGGATCGAGCCAGCGCATCAGCTTGGCGGTTTCGCGGGCGAGCGTGCCGTACTCGCGGGCGGTCTTGGCGCCGATCTGCCAGGGCGCGTCCATTTCATTGCCGAGGCACCAAAGCTTGACCCCATGCGAATCCGGGTGGCCATGTTCATGTCGCAAGTCGCTGAGCGCCGTGCCGGACCCGACGTTGCAATATTCGAGCAGCGCCCTGGCTTCATCCGCGCCTCGCGTGCCCAGATTGACGGCCATCATGGGCTCCATGCCCGCCTTGACGCACCAGTTCATGAATTCGTTGGTGCCGAACGCATTGGTCTCGGTGCTGAACCACGCCAGCTCGCGGCGCCGGGGCCGCTTGTCGACCGGGCCGACGCCGTCCTCCCAATTGTAGCCGGAGACGAAATTTCCGCCGGGATACCTGATGATGGTGACGCCGAGTTCGCGGACCAGCTCCAGAACATCCTGGCGAAAGCCTTCACTGTCCGCCGTCGGGTGTCCGGGCTCGAAGATCCCGCCATAGACGCATCGCCCGAGATGTTCGACGAAACTGCCGAACAAGCGAGGGTCGGTCTTTCCCACCACGAAGGCGGGATCCAGAATGATGGTGGCTTTGGCCATGGATCGCGCTGCTCCAATTGACAAGATGTGTCAGCCCTTGACGGCGCCGATGGTGAGACCGCGCACCAGATGGCGCTGGACGAAAATCATGACGAGAACGATCGGCAGCATGATGCCAATGGCGCCCGCTGCTGAAATCGACCAGTCGCTCACGTCCTCGCCGCCAAAGGAGGCGATCGCCACCGGCAGGGTCTTCGTCCTGATACCCGTCAGCACCAGGGCGAACAGAAACTCATTGTAGGAAAGGAGGAGGCTGAACAGCGCCGCGACCGTGAGGCCAGGGCGAGCCAGAGGCAGGATCACGATTCGGAAGGTCTGCCAGAGATTGCAGCCATCGATGGCTGCGGCTTCGTCGAGGTCGCGCGGGATGTCCAGGAAGAAACTGTACATCAGCCAGATCGTGAAAGGCTGGTTGATCGCCACCAGCGCCAGGATCAGCAGCGGGTAGGTGTCGATCATCTTCAGGAAGCTGCCCATGACGAAGAATGGAATCGCCAGCAGCATGTGAGGAAACATCCGGATCGTGAACAGCCCGAACAGGATGGGAGACGCGCGGCGCTGCGGCATGCGCGACAGCCCGTAGGCGGCAAGGCTTCCGATCGGAACCGAGACCAGCACGGTGCCCGCCGAGACGATCAGGCTGTTGAGGAGATAGCGAGCGAAATCGCGGTCGAACCAGACCTGGCGATGATATTCGAAGGTCGGCTGAAAAAGGACGGTCGGCGGGACCGTGAACGCGTCAGCGGGATTCTTGACGGATGTCAGTGCGGCCCAGATCAGCGGAATCAGGTTGATGAGCGTGAAGACCGCCAGGCCGATAATCAGCAGCGTCTGGTTGCGAATTCGCGTCGTCTGACGTTTCTTCATCCGCTTCTTCCGTAGCCGCGATGCAAAATGCTGCTGAAGGTCGCGATAATCGCGGCAACGATGACGAGCGTGATGATCCCGAGCGCCGAGGCTTTTCCAACCTGCAACAACTGGAAGCCGAGCTGGTAGGTATACATCGTGATCGTCTCGGTGGCGGTGCCTGGACCACCTCCGGTCAGGACGTAGATGGTGTCAAAGAAGCGGAACACGTCCATCAGCCGCACCGACACGGTGAACACGATCACGGGTACCATGGATGGAAGCACGATGTGGCGAAGGATCCGCCAGCCGCCGGCTCCGTCGATCTTGGCCGCTTCTATCTGCGCCTGGTCCAGCGTCTGCAGGGCGGCATAGAGCACCAGCATGACAAACGGCGTGAAGATCCAGGCGTCGGCGAGGACCACGCAGATTTTCGCCCACATGGGATTGCCCAGCCAGTCCGGCGGGTTGATGTTGAAGGTCAGCAGCGTCGCGTCGATCAGGCCCCAGTTCGACGTCAGGATCCACTTCAGAAAGAGCGTCGCCACGACAGGCGTAATGATATGGGGCAGAAAGAGCAGGATCATGAAAGCGCGCACACTGAATGTCAGCTTGTAGAGGGCGAGCGCAAGAGCAAACCCCAATGCAAATTCGACGGCGACCGATCCGAAGGCGATCAGGAGGGTGGTCCAGAGCGACTGCCAGAAACGTGCTTCACCGAGCAATTGCGTGTAGTTCGCCAGTCCGACGAAACGCACCCCCGGGGAGCCGAGATGGTAGTCGAATGCGCTCAGATAGGCGGCGTATCCAAGGGGCCACAGAAGGACGAGCGTCATCAGGCCAAAGCTCGGAGCCAGGAACAGCCATAGGCCGCGCTGCCAGCGCATGACGTCAGATCTTTCGAAAGGAGGTTCTGGCGGCAGGCGTTTCCGCCTGCCGAGGGGCAGGGGTGCGCGAACTACTTGTAGTACCCGCGTGACTTCAGCAACTCGGTGGTCTCCTGCGCGGCCTGATCCAGGGCTACCTTCACTTCCTTTTCGTTGGTTACGGCCTGCAGGATATGCCGCGTGACGATGGCCCCGACGTCGAGGAATTCCGGCAACGGAGGAAACGGCTTTCCAACCTCAAGCGACGCACGGGCGCCTGGATACCAGCGATATCGACTGGCAAGCTCGGCGTCTCCGAGCACGGAAAGGCGAGGCGGCATCGCCAGTTCCGCGCCCTTTTGCATGCTCTTCTGACTGGCCGCCGTCGCGATCATCTTGAAGATCGCATCCTTGTCCTTCGATGAATATTTCGAGATGGCGAAACCATCGTTGGCGATGCGCTGTCCGCCGCCCGGAGGCGCAACCCAGTTGATCTTCCCGACAAAGCGCGACTTCTTCTCGTCATCCATCGAGGCCGCGCGAGTGAACCATTGCAGGCCCATGGCGGCCAGACCCTGCTGCAGGTTGATGGTCGATTCGTCGTTGGCGGCGGAAGTGAAGCCTCGGGGAGCGAAAGCCGTCATCTGCTTCATCAGGGTGATGGCGTTCACGCCGGCCGGCTGATTGAAGATCGGCTTCCAGTCCTTGTCGAACCAGCCTTCGCCCACCGCGTTGAGATACCAGTGCGACTCGTTCAGGCAGCCGTCGACGGGCTTCAGCGTCATGACAGTGCCGGAGACCCGTCCCTGATGCAGCTTTTTCGCGGCATCCAGATATTCCTGCATCGTCTTGGGGGGCGCCAGGCGGTTCTCCTTGAAGAGATCCTCGCGGTAGAAAAACATCTCCGTGTTGGTCAGGATCGGCATCGAGTAGATGTGACCCTTGTGGGTCATGGATTCCATGACCGACTTGGGAAAGTCGTCGAGCTTGAATTCGTCCTTGTACTTGGCCCAGAGTTCGTCCAGCGGCTCCAGCCAGCCGCTCGCCGCGAACTTCTGCATCGTGGTGTCGTTGAGATAGGCCACATCGATAGCGTCGGAGCGGGCCGACATCGTGATCGAAGCCAGTTCGACTTCCTTGTCGATCGGCATCAGTTCAACCGAGACCTGCCCTTCGGGGAGGGCCTTCTTCATCTGGTCGGTGTAATACTCCAGCGCCGGCTGGCGGTGGCTGATGACGCGGATGGGGCCAGCCGCATTGGTGCGGGTCACATAGGGAGCAACGGCTGCGACGGCGGCTGCCTTCACGAATACGCGGCGCGAAATTGATTTCCGGCTCATTTTGGCGTTCTCCCTGAAGGGCTCCCGCGGACCGGCGCCCCCGTTCTTTTTGAAAAAGGTAGGGCAGTCGGGTCAGGGTGTCAAAGCCGTGATCGGTGTCTCCGCTCGCGGCTTCCTCCCGGCACGCGTTTACTCGATCGCTTCGAGCTTGGCGTTCTTGCCGTCGATCACCTTGAAGACCACATATCGCGGCTGCATCTGACCGTTCGGCAGGAACTGAACGTCGCCGAATACGGTGTCCTTGATGGCCTGTCCGCGGATCGCCGCTGCCACGGTCTTGCGGTCCAGCGATTTGGTGGCCTCGACGGCCTTCGCCCAGACCTGCACGGCGGCCGCGCCAAGCGCCGCGCTTTTGTCGGGTGCAACGCCGTAGGCCTTGGTATAGGCGGCGACGAAGGCGGTGCTGGACGGCATGCTGGTGAAGGGCGGCAGGTCGGGGAAGAAGATGTCTGCCGACACGATCCCATTGTTGGCGTCGCCGGCGACCTTGAAAACCGTCGTCAGCATGATGCCGACGGCACCGACGAAGGTGGATTTGATGTCGGCCTGGCGATACTGCTCCACCATGGCCGGCAGGCCCGACGAATTCGACGAGTTGGTCACAATGATCGCATCGGGGTTTGCGCTCTTGAGGTTCGTGAGCTGAACCCTGAAATCCGTATCCTTGAACGCGAACTTCTCGGTCATCGTGACTTCGCCGGAGAAGTTCATCTTCTTGAACTCGGCTTCGACGGCGGCCTGGAAGCCGTTGCCGTAAACATCGTTCTGGGTGAGGAACGCGACCTTCTTCGCTTTGAGTTTCTCGACGACATATTTCGCGATGACGCCGGCATCAAAGCCGTTCGAACTGTTGATGCGGACGGCATTGGGATTGGTCTCGCCGCTCAGAATGAGATCGGATTTGGAGACGGCGGTGATGTCCATGATGCCTGCGCGCGCCAGGATCGGCTGCATCGCAAGCGTGACGGGCGAATTCCATCCCTCGATGACGAGATCAACCTTCTCCGAAATCATCTCGTTGGCGCGGCTGACACCGACCGCGGGCGTGCTCTCGTCATCCTTCGAGATCACGGTGATCTTGCGCCCGAGCAGGCCGCCCTTTTCGTTGAGTTGCCCGACGACGAGCTTGACGGCATTGGTGACGGTCTGGCCATCCGGACCCGCACCGCCGCTGAGCGGGAAGATTGTCCCGACCTTGATGTCCTGCGCCGCCGCCGGCGCGACGAGGCTGGCGAGAAGGGCGAAAATGGTAAGCGAAAGTGTCTTGCTCATGCGTTCTTCCCTTGTTTCTTATTTTGAAGAATGGATTTTTCCGAAGCGTCGATACAGCCCGACAAGCCCTGTCGGCCAAAAGATTAGGACAATGGCGAGCACGGATCCAAGGATGATCTTGTTCCAGTCCCCGCCCAGCGAGAGCAGGTTCTGCTGGGCAATCAGCAGCGCAATGCCGATCAAAGGTCCGATCAGGATGCGCCGGCCGACCAGCACGACGGCAGTCAGCATCAGGACCAGAAAGTAGGCTTCGAACATGTCGGGGCCGACATAGCCTCGCTGATAGCCGTAGAGCCAGCCGGCCAGCCCAGTGATCGGCGCGGACAGAACGAAGACGGCGAGCCGGATTTTCCGGGGATTGACGCCGAGGCTGGTGGCGAGTGCCGGGTTCATCTGCACCATCAGCGCGGTGGTGCCGAGTTTTGAGCGGCGAAAACGCGCGATGAAACCCAGCGTGAGCAGGAGCAGGATGAAGGCGACCGGCCAGAGGTCCTCCTGGCTCAAGCCCGAGAACGTCGCAAAGCCGAACGGCAGGACCAGCGCCGGAATACCCACCACGCCGTCGGAGCCGCCGATCGCATCCCAGTTGAAGGCGATTTCGTAGGCCACGACCGCGGCGGCGTAGGTCACGAGCGAGAATACGAATTCACGGGTTCGCAGCGTCACCATGCCCAGGAACAGGGCCGCAGCGACACACAGCGCGATGGCCGCGAGCGCCGTGCCCCAGCCATTGAGGCCGTACTTGACCGAAAGGTTGGCGGCGGCGTAGCCGCCGATCGCCCAGAACAGGGTATGGCCGAGGCTTACCTCGCCGAGATAGGACAGGACGAGGTCGACGCCATAGCACATGACGGCGAAGATCGCGATTGTCGTCAGCGTCGAATAGGCGACAGAGCCTCCGCCGAGGAGGCGGGGCATGAAGAAGCCGACAATGATCAGGACGACGACGATTGCGGCGCGCAGCGAGGACATGGGAGCCGGCGATGAAGTATCGAGCACGGTCATTTTGCCGCCAATCCCGCCGGGCGAACCACCAGCAATATGAGCATCAGGGCAAAGGCGGCTGCGGTGGTGTAGGCATGTGCCACGAAGGCGCCGAAGAACGCGGTGAACAGCCCGAGCCCAAGCCCGGCCGCCAGCGCCCCGCCAATTGATCCGATGCCACCAACGACGACCACGACAAAGGTCATGATGACCTCGTTGAAGCCCATGCTGGTGAGGATAGGCGAGCGCGGCGCCACCAGGGCGGCGCCAACGGCCACGGCCGCGCACTCGAACATGAATACCAGGAGGTAGACCACTTGGGCGTTGATGCCGAATAATCCTGCGAGCTTGGAATCCTCCGCCACCGCGCGAATGACCGAGCCGAACCGGGTCTTCTGGGTGAACCACCACACGCCGCCATACAAAGCGAGGGTAACGACCAGTACGAGGACATCCTGCCAGGTGAACCATAGCGGTCCGATATCTATTTTCGCGCGGACCAGCGTGCCCGGAAAGGTGTGCGGATTGCCGCCGAAGATAAGTGCGCTTCCGCCCTGGATGACGTAACCGAGGCCGAGCGTGACGATCATCAGGCTGGTCAGGTTCTGCGTCATGACGAGGCCCATCATGGCGCCCTGCATCAGCGCGCCCAGCATGGCGAGGAACACCGCAGCGACCACGATCGCCAGAGGGTAGGACAGCCCAAGCTTGGTGATGGCATACCATGCCACGAACGCGCCGAGCATGTAGAGCTGACCATGGGCGAAGTTAACCAGGCGCGCGACGCCGAGCAGAATGGTCCAACCGAGCGCGATGCAGGCATAGCCGGAGCCGAGCACAATGCCGTTGATGATCTGCTGCGCGATGTTCACGAACTCGCTCCTTCGGAGATCGTGCCCAGATACGCTTCGACGATGCGGGGGTCGGCAGCCATGACATCGGCGGGGCCCTTGCCGACGATGCGCCCGCGCTCAAGGAGGTACAACTGATCGACTACCTTCAGCGCAGCCTTGACGTTCTGTTCGACCAGCAGCACCGGCAGACCGCGATCGACCAGCAGGCGGATGCGTGACAGCAGATCGGAAATCAACCGCGGCGCCAGTCCCGCGGATGGTTCATCCAGCATCAGCACGCGCGGCCCGGCAAGCAGCGCACGGCCGACGGCAAGCATCTGCCGCTCGCCACCCGAGAGCGCCGCGCCCTTATGGCCACGACGCTCGGCAAGGCGGGGAAAGAACTCGAACACTTCGGGGATGGTGAATGTGAGCCGGTCGGTGGCGTTTGCCGGCGGTCGTATCAACTGAAGGTTCTCGTCGACGGTCAGCTCCATGAAGATGTTCTTGCCTTCCGGCACCAGCGTCAGGCCCTGCGCGACGCGCTGATGGGCGGCGAGCGCGCCGATATCAGAGCCTCCGAGCCGGACCGTTCCCGTCACCGCCGCCCGCCCGCGCGACCAGCCGGCAAGCGCGTTGACCAGGGTCGATTTGCCGGCGCCATTTGCGCCGACCAGACCCACCATGGTGCCGGCCGGCACGCTGATGTCGATGTCGGACAGCGCGACATTTCCGGCGTAGCGCACGGTCAGGCCCTGGCTTTCGAGAACGCCGCTCATTCGTCGCGTCCGAGGTAGGCTTCGACCACGCGGGGATCGCGCTGGATCTCCGCTGGTGTGCCGGTTGCGAGCATCGCGCCCTGGTCGATCATGACGATGTGGTCGGCAATGGACATGATCAGGTCCATGTGATGCTCAATAACGACGAGCGCGAGCTTTCGCCGGCGCAGGCTGATCAGAACGTCCGCGAGCTTCTTCATGTCGCCGCCGCTGAGGCCGGCGGCGGGCTCATCAAGCAGCAAGACCTTCGCGCCTGTGCCGTACGCAAGCGCAACCGATAGCAGGCGCTGTACGCCGTAGGGAATGTCTCCGGGAAGCTGGTGCAGGTACTGCGACGCGATCCCGAAATAATCGAGCAGTTCCGCGGCAGCCAGCTCGGCCTGGCGTCGGGTCGCGGCCTCTCGCCATGGCATGAGCAGCGAGGTCGACAGGCTGGTCGAGTAGTCCCGGACGATTGCCGAGACGGCATTTTGAAGGACGGTCAGCTCGCCGAAAAAGGAGTTCTGCTGGAACGTCCTGCGCAGGCCGCGGCTTGCGAGGTCGAATGTCCTGACGCTTGAGACGTCGATCTTGTCGAGAAATACCCGGCCGCGCCGGTCGACCGCATTGGTAACGGCCGCGAAGCAACTACTTTTTCCCGCACCATTTGGGCCGATGATGCCGAGGATCTGATCGGCAGATGCTGACCAGCTTACGTTGTGCAATGCAACGAGTGCGCCGTACTGGACGGTAAGACCTTCCACGCGCAGCACCGCGTTGGCGTCCGAACGCTGGGATTGCTCTGCGTGCACCTAACCCCTCATGGCCACTCGTCGGCGATGATCTCCGAGAAGCGACCCGGCAATACGATCTCGACGTTTCCTCTGATCTTTTGGCGAGACTTTAGTGCCGCTTTCAACGCTGCTGCAAGGAAACTTCAGGAGTAGCTGCACTGCGATTTTGCAATACTGACCAGCGTCCATACGCAATGCGATGCGTTGGGCGTGCTGTATCGTGCATCGCTGCCGAGAGAAAAGCAGCCAATAAAATCAAAGGGAGACGGTAATGAAATGGCAGGTAATTGCAGTCGCTGCGGCTCTCGCAGTCGCAACCCAGGCTGCAGCCGCAGAAAAGAAATACGGGCCCGGCGCGAGCGACACGGAGATCAAGCTTGGCCAGACTTCGCCGTTCTCGGGCCCTGCCTCCGCCTATAGCGTGATCGCGAAAACCCAGGCCGCCTATTTCAAGATGATCAACGATCAGGGCGGGCTGAATGGTCGGAAGATCAATCTGATCACGCTCGACGATGCCTACAGCCCGCCGAAAACAGTTGAGCAGACGCGCAAGCTGGTCGAGCAGGAAGAAGTCGCGATCATCCTCAATCCGCTGGGAACGCCGACGGGTCTCGCCGTACGAAAATATCTCAACGACAAGAAGGTGCCGCAGCTGTTTGTCGGAGCGGGCGCTACGCTTTGGGGAGACCACCAACACTTCCCGTGGTCGATAGGTTTCCAACCGTCATATCAGGCAGAGACAGCCGTCTACGCCAAATACGTCCTGAAGAACAAGCCCGATGCGAAGATCGCGTTGTTCTACCAGAACGACGATGCCGGCAAGGATTACGGCAACGGCTTCAAGAAGGGTCTTGGACCTGAGAACGCCAGGATGGTGATTGCGGAGGCAACCTATGAATCGACCGATCCGACCATCGACAGCCAGATCGTGAAGCTGAAGGCATCCGGCGCCAACGTCCTGTTCGTGCACGCCATCCCGAAGCAGGCCGCGCAGGCGATCCGCAAGATCGGCGAGATCGGTTGGAAGCCCGACATGTTCTTCCTTGCGGCCACGTCCACCTCGGTCTCGTCCGTGTTGCAGCCCGCCGGATTCGATCATTCAAAGGGGATCATCTCGGCCTACACGTTCAAGGATCCCAATGATCCGCAGTGGAAGGACGACAAGGACGTGCAGGCCTGGAATGAATTCATGCGGAAGTATTTCCCCGATGGCAACCGTCTGGATCAGTTGATCGTATACGGCTACGTGGTGGCCGAGGCGACGGTGCAGGTTCTCAAGCAGTGCGGCGACGATCTCACGCATGAGAACATCATGAAGCAGGCGGCAAGTCTTGATGTCGTCGTGCCGATGCTGCTGCCGGGAATCAAGATCAAGACATCGCCTGACGATTACTTTCCGATCGAGGCGATGCGCCTTCAGCGGTTCAATGGAGAGAATTGGCAGCTGTTCGGCGAGACGATCGGAAGTGATTGAGGGAAATCAGGCTCTGCAAGCACCCGCGCAAATGTCAGCTTTCAATCGGAGAGCTGACATTTGGTTCCGGGACTACAACATCCACCAATGACACGTAGGACGTCGCAAGCATCAAGCTCGTTGTTTCGCTTGCAGGCGATGGAGCGGCTGAGCCCAAAGGTCGTCTCGATTTCCGCGGCATCTCGGTGGACCGGAGTTCTACGGTAAGCTCCATTCAGTCATGTTGCTGACGCAATCTCTGTCTTAGTCGTGGACAACCAAAAACACTGTGTGAAGTAACCGCTCCGGTTCCCACAATGGTTCCGCTGCCAGGATTGGCAGGAATTAGCAAAACACTGGCACGAGTTCGCAAAACGCTTTCGCGTTCGCTCTGCCATTTTTGCATCGGGAACCGATCGACATAAGAAAATCCATCGAGGTGTTATGATGCTGTTCCGCTCGAGCGCCGCAGTTTGCGGCGCCCTGGTTGCGATTGCCGTTTCTGTTACCGTTGTTAGAAGTGAAGTCGTTGTGGTTCATTCCAGCGCCGTCGTCTATGCCGCTTCCGGGGATGCGATCATTGGCGCTGCATCGATGTACAATCCGTTCCGGCCCGGATGGCGGGAGGGCGGCCCGAATACCGCCTCCGGCGAACGCTACGATCCCTCTGTCTGGGCGGCTGCCATCAAGACGAGTCTGCGCGATAAATTCGGTGGGGTCCAATTTGGCGCGAGGCCGAAATATGCCCTCGTCGAGGCTGCAGGCAAGAAGGTCATCGTCAAGATCAATGACGTGGGGCCGCTGACGCCTGGCCGCATCATTGATCTCAATGAGCGGACGATGCGCTATTTCGATCCGAGCCTGCAGCTCGGAGTAATTGCTGGTGTAAGCGTCAGGCCGCTTGCGGGAGACTACTGGATTCCCGGACCGGTCGGCTGAGGAAGGGCCCACCTGCTGGCGATGGCCGGGGCCATGTCAGCCAGTGAAGAGGGACCTGTCCAAGTAGTCGGTAAACAGGACTGGACCACGAACGCCTACGTCGCTATATCAGCCGCACACCGCAGCTGATTTGCAAAACTTCCTACAACAAGATTGCAAAACGCCTGACAAAAGTGTCTATAAATCAGACACTTAGATGGGGAATGGTGTAACGGTAGCACAACAGACTCTGACTCTGTTTGTCTTGGTTCGAATCCAGGTTCCCCAGCCAGATCAGGCTTTCCGGTCAACGGATTGATCCGAACGGATTTTTCCCCGCAGACGATGAACATATGGGCCCATCCTGGACCACAGGGGGCGCAATCCACCGACCAGCCTCATAACGCCAGCGCTAGGCGGCATCAGGCAGCGGCGGCGGCGAGCCTCTCGACACGGCGTGGACGACGAGCGCGATCAGGCAGCCGAAGAAGATACTGAACACAATAAACCACTGCACGAAGAACAGCCCAAACATCGCTGTTGCCCCCAGCGCTCCCACGAACACACCGGCCAGCGCCGGCAGGATCTCCACCTTCATCAGAAGCGGAAAGGTCAAATAGAACTCGCCAAAGCCCGCGCAGAAGAATGAAATGTACATCGCGAAACAGCTGGCCCGGAGGATCGCAAAGCATCCGGCGGCCATTCTTCCTCCGAGCCTGGCATAGGCCTTCGTCGGCCAGATCCAGTAGGCGAAGGCCATCGACAGCAGCATCGGGTAATAGACGGGTGTCCAGGGCATGGCTTGCGGGATCGGCTTGTCGAAATCGATGCCGCCGATCACTTTTGGCTCGGTCGCGTAATCCAGGATCGTGCTCTTGAGAATATAGGCAAAGAGCAGCGCGGCCAGCGCCGCGGCGATTTTTCCGGTCCTGGTGGCCGTCATGGTCTTATGTCCCTGAACCGCGGCATGTCGGAACTGGGCTGCATCGGACTGGTATTTGCTTCGACCAGGATTTGGATCAGATCCTCGCTCGACAGCTCCTTGGAGAGCTCGTCCATTCGCTTTCGAGCCTTCTCGTTGCCGGCGCCCCGATTGGCGATCCGATAGAGAGCGTAGATCTGCTTGACGTCGCGTTTTCCGAATCCGTTGTCCAGGAAAGTAGCGTAGGACATCGCGCAGGCGGGGTGTGCGGTACGATCGACGCACTGTTTCAAAAGTCCGACGCCCTTCGCGAGATCGCCCTGGCCGAAGCGGGCGGCGAACTCGGTGTAGTACATCGAGAGCGTCAGCATCGCCGTTGGTTCGTTCAGCTCGGCGGCGCGCTCGAGCCATTTGAGGGCATCGGACGGATCATCCGAAATTCCCTGCGCATAGGCCTGCATTCGGCGCACACCAAGGTGGGTCAGCGCCTCGCGATGGCCGAGCGCGGCAGCCTTTTCCATCAGCCGGTCGGACTCGAGGTCATCCTTCGCCACGCCGCGGCCCGTGGAATAGAGTACGGCCAGATAGAACGTGGCCTTCGCATCGTCCCGATCGACCGCAACCTTCAGATACTTTGTCGCACGCGCGGAATCGATGCTGCCCATCCAGCCCGAAAGATATCCCTGGCCGACGACGCGGGCGGCGTCGACGTCGCCCTTGGCGGCAGCATTCAGGATCAGCTTCTGGCCCTTCTCGATATCGTGCTGGATACCGGGCACTCCGATGATGTGCAGCACGGCGAGCACCGCCATCGACTTGACATCGCCCTTGCCCGCGGCCTGCTCGACACTGAGAACGCCGCTGCGAAGCGACGCGCCATCCTTCTGCGCCATCAATGCCAGCCCGCGGACCAGCAGCACGTGCGGATCGTTCGATCCGGCGGCCCCCAGCAATTCCAGCGCCTTTGACGAGTTCTTGCTGCGGTAGGCGCGCCAGGCCTCCGTCAGAATCGATTTCTGCGGCTCTGGATCGCCGGCAAAATAGCGCTCGTCGAGTCCGAGGTCGCCAAGTTGCGGCATCATGCTGCTGTCGCGGCGGGCGAGCCTGGCAATGTCAGCCGGTGTCTTGATGTCCTGCTCGGTCAGCTTCGGCGGCGTGACGGCGCTGCGCGCGGCATTGCCGACGACCGAGAACGACTGCAGGCCGTGGATGAACAGCAGTACGACGGCACCGATCACGGCGAATTCGCTGAAGCCGCGAAACGTGGCGTTGGCCGCATAGAGCTCGAGGAAGAGGCGGAAGGCGCTCTTCCCTTCACCCTGCAGGATGTGCGATTGACCTGCCATGATCAGCCGGTGGTCGCGCGTTGCAGGCGCGCTGCGAACTGGTCGCGATGGTCGCCCGCTGGCTCGACGCGGACGCGCTCGCCGTCCTGCACCAGGCGGATTTCGGCGGCGCCTGCGGCGCGCGCGTCGATCAGGCCGTCGGTGATCTGACGTTCGATGGCGCGCGTCATGTCGCGGACGCCGCCCTGCATGCGGCCGGAGAGGGCGTCGATGGCCCGCATCAGGATCTGCGGATCGATGCCGCCGCCGGCGATTTTGAGGTTGAACTGCAGGGCAACGGCCTCGATCTCCAGCGCGACCACCCGCGCGATGTCCAATCCCTTCAGCGGACGGAACGCGAAGACGTCGTCGATCCGCGACAGCACTTCGGGCGCGAACTGGGCATCCGCCAGCGCGGCCTTCGCCAGCCGCCCCAGTTCTTCCGCACTCTCGCCCGCCTGCTCGGCGATCTCGCCGATGCGGCGCGAGGCGGCGTTGGTGGTGAGAATGAAGATCGCTTCATTGGTGGGGACGCGGGCGCCGTCGCTGACCTCGGTGATGAAGCCGTCGTTCCACGCCGTCAGGAAGCGCTTGTGCACTTCCGAATGCGCCTTCTCGAATTCATCCAGCAGCACGATGGCGTTGGGCACGTCGCGCAGCGCCGCCGTCATCGTGCCGTAGCTGTTGGAGCCGACATAGCCGCGGGCCTGGCCGAACAGGCTGGCGGCCGCGTGCGGCTGGCCGAACTGGCTCATGTCGAAAAAGTGCAGATGGCCGCGCCCGCCATAGAGCTCTTCGGCCAGGATCTTTGCGAAATGCGTCTTGCCGACGCCGGGCGCGCCAGCGAGGCAGAACACGGCGACCGGCTTGTCGAGCCGTCTTGCGGCGATGCGCCGCCGCAATTGCTGCGCGATTGCCTTGACAGCTTCGTTCTGACCGACCACGCGGGCGCTGATGCGATCAGCGAGATCCGCGGCGTCGATCGTGACCAGGCTCTGGCTTCGCTTTTCGTAAGCTTCCTGCAGACTGGTCTTGTTGGAAAGCCGATCCAGAATATCCATGACGAACCTCGGCAGATAGGAACCGCGATAAAGAAAGATGGCGATGGCCGCGCTGCCCGCGCCGACCGCCAGGGTGACGGCGAGGGCGGGCGAGGCGTGGTCGATCGTGATGAAGGCAAGCAGCATGAGCAGCCGGCCGAGCCAGGGCGACATTCCCATCATGGCACCACCTCGATCCGTTCGCCGGGCCGCATGATGCGCATCGGCACCGTGCCGCTGCTGGTCGCAAACGCCACGGTGATGCCGCCGCCCTGTCCGTCGCGAAGCGCGGTGACGCCGATCGGAGCACTATCGGCGAACGCCACCGCGACCGGCGTCCAACTCCTGGTCAGCACGATCTGTTGCGTCAGCCCGGAGGCCTCGACCGCGACGGTGTCGCCGTCCGGATCCATGCTGTCGGTGAACACGATCCAGCCGAGCCGCTGCCGCCGTTCGGTCACGGCCTGCGCGATCTCGGCACGCTGCGCCGGCGCAACCTTCAGCGCGGCGACCGCCGACGCAACGGCCGCGCGGTCGTCGGGCGATACAAGGGTGACGACATTGGCCGAGAGATCCTCGGGCCGGGAGGGAACCTTTGCGGTGGCCTGCGTGTCGGTGTCAGCAGCAGCATAAACGCCGCCGCCGACCAGGGCCGCGAGCAACAGCAGGACGGGCGCAAGCCAAGTCGACTGCCGGGCCGGGAACGGCAGCGGAAGTTCGAGCTGCGGCTCGTCGTTGGTGGATGACATGAGATTCCCCGGCAAACGCCCGGGGAGGTTGCATGAAGATTCCCAGCGCAATGTTAATGGCAGCGGGCCGACGGGGCTCGGCGCGCGGCAGGGTTAAGGATCGATGAGGGAATCTGGTCGAATGGAAACCATCCGTCGCACTGATCTTCCTCCTGCGCCAATGCGCACGCAAGCGGAGCTCGCGCCGATCGCTCAGCGCGTTGCTGCGAATCCCGGTCTCATGCGGAAGTTTCGAACGGTGATCGGTTCGGAAGATCAGGCGCAGGCAAGTTCGGTAATTGATGAAATTACCAACTTCGCGCAGGGGGGCGACCCTACCGTCACGCCTGCCGAGGGGGTTCGAATAACAGTCGTCTTGATGGGGATGATCGGGCATCCCAAGGACGGTTCAAATGACTGATGTCAGAACAGGCGCACTTCCCGGGAAGAGACGTTCACACACTCTACGGGTGTCACCGCGAGCGATGTAGCTTTGGTTGCCAAGGATCGCGCCTTGCCTTGTCACGCAGAGGGGATTTTCGGTTGGTTAGCCCAGGTACCAAGGCTATCGTTACACCGTCGTTGATAATTACTGAGAGCTATATCAACAGGTTGGGCGAATGTCCGGGACATCCGATGGAGCGGGAATTCCGGCCGCCTTGCGGGTACGGACTTGAATCTCCGCGGGCCACGGGCGCCAACTTGCCGATGCCAATCGGCCATGCAATGTTTACGATCGCAACAACAAATAACGAAGCGGCGGCCAGGCGGCGGTCGCATATCCCGGGCTCCTGAAGAAGCCCGGCAGGGGTGGGAGATTTTCAAGATGAGATTGCATCATATTGCAGGGCTGCTTTCTGCTGCCGCGATTTCGGTGGCGCTCGCGAGCGCGGCATCGGCGCAGGACAAGACGGTCAAGATCGGCGCGATCTTTCCCTTGAGCGGCAATGCGGCTTCGGCCGGCGTGCACGCCAAGGCCGCCATCGAAACCGCGGTCGAGATCATCAACAGCGGCAATCCTGCGCTCGGCAATCTGCCCGTGACGAAGAACGCCGGCCTCAAGGGCTTCGGCGGCGCCAAGGTCGAAGTGGTGTTCGCCGACAATCAAGGCAGCCCCGCGGTCGGGCAGAACCAGGCGCTTCGCCTGATCACCGAAGAGAAGGTGGTGGCGCTGACCGGCGCCTATCAGTCCGGTATCACGCTGACCGCAAGTGCGATCGCCGAAAAATACGGCATTCCCTTCGTCAACGGCGAGTCGGTGGCGGCCAATCTCACCGAACGCGGTTTCAAATGGTTCTTCCGCGTCACCCCGGTGGCATCGGATTTCGCCAAGATCTATCTCGAGTTCCTCAAGGACATGAAGGCGAACGGGGTCAAGACCGACAACGTCGCGATCGTTCATGAGAATACCGAATATGGCACCTCGGTCGCGAGCGTCATCACGTCGGTCTTCAAGGAAAACGGCCTCGGCATCGCGCTCGACATTCCCTACGCCGCAAACACCACTGACGTGCAAAGCCAGGTGCTGCAGCTCAAGGACAAGAAGCCGGACGTGGTGATCATGGTCAGCTATACGTCGGACGCGATCCTGTATTCCAAGACCATGCAGGCGCTGGACTACAAGCCGCCGATGATCATCGCCGACAATTCGGGTTTCTCCGATCCGTCGTTCATCAAGACCGCCGGCAAGCTCACGCAGGGGCTGTTCAATCGCTCGTCCTTCGCGATCGGAGCGTCGGGAACGCCGACTTTCCTGATCAACGAGATATACAAGAAGAAGAGCGGCGGTGACGATCTCGACGATACCGCGGCCCGCCAGATGCAGGGCTTCTTCGTATTGGTCGATGCGATCGATCGCGCCGGTTCGACCGAGCCCGCCAAGATTCAGGCCGCGTTGAAGGCGACCGATCTCAAGCCTGAACAATTGATGATGGGCTACAAGGGCGTGAAGTTCGACGACAAGGGCCAGAACGTCCTTGCCGCCGGTCTCGTGATCCAGCTGCAGGACGGCGAGAACTATGTTCCGGTCTGGCCCAAGCAGCTGGCCAAGACCGCGCCTGTATTGCCCTACAAGGGTTGGTAGGAATCGTGGGGGCGGGCTTCGGTCCCGCCCTTTTTGTTTGTGATCGCTGACGTTCAACCCGCAAGCCGCTGACATATGTCCTCCATCCTCGTTCAGGTGATCGTCGGCGGCTTGTTGCTCGGCGCGGTCTACGCACTGTTCTCCTCCGGCCTCACGCTGATCTGGGGCATGATGAACATCGTCAACTTCGCCCATGGCGATTTCGTCATGCTCGGCATGTATGTCGCGTTCGTGGTCTGGACCGTGCTCGGCGTCGGCCCGTTCGTCGGTGCGCCGGTGGCGGCACTGGTGCTGGCGACGGTCGGCATCATCGTCTATTTCGGGCTGATCCGCAGCGTCATGAAGGGGCCGATGCTGGCACAGATCCTCGGCACCTTCGGGCTCGCGCTGTTGCTGCGCTACTCCGTGTTCTGGGGTTTTGGTGCCAATTTTCTGACGCTGCCGGGCGATCTCGTCGGCGGCACTTATGATGTGTTCGGCATCAAGTTGCAGGCCTCCAGGCTTCTGGCCGGAATTGTCGCGCTGCTTGTGACGCTCGGGCTGCACGTGCTGCTGACGCGCACCTCGCTCGGCTCGAAGATGCTGGCGGTGTCGGAAGATGCGACTGCCGCGCAGTTGATGGGGATTCGCCCCGACAGCATGCAGGCGATTGCCTGGGCGATCGCGGCGGGCGCGACGGGGCTCGCCGGTGCGCTGATCGCGACGTTCTTCTATATCGCGCCGACGGTCGGCGAGACGCTCGGCATCGTCGCTTTCGTCACGGTGTCGCTGGGCGGTTTCGGCAGTGTGCCGGGTGCGCTGGTCGCAGGGCTTCTGATCGGTGTGATCGAGTCGGTGTCGGCCTACTGGATCGGCGCGGTCTACAAGGACATCGTGGTGTATTCGCTGTTCCTGTGTTTTCTCTGGTTCCGGCCGCAAGGCCTGATGGGCAAGATGTAATGCGGCGTTTCATCTGGCCTTCGGTCGCGCTCGCGCTGATCATTCTCTATCCGCTGGTGTTCACGACGCCGTTCCAGCAGCGGCTCGGCGCGCTGATCCTGCTCTATGCAATTGCCGCTTCCGCCTGGAACATCGTCGGCGGCTACGCCGGGCAGGTGTCGGTCGGACATGTCGTGTTCTTCGGTTGCGGCGCCTATGCGTCGATGGCGGCCTATTCGCATTTCGGCCTGCCGCCATTGGTCGGGATTCCCGTGGGCATTGTCGCCGCGGTCCTGATCGCCGCCGTCATCGGCGTGCCGACGCTGCGGCTATCAGGGCATTATTTCAGCATGGCGACGATCGCGGTCGCCGAGCTCGCGCGCCTGATCGTCACCAACGTGGAAGTTCTCGGCGCTGCCGTCGGCCTCAGCGGTCCGACAGTGCCGCGCACCGTATTCGATCTCTCATTCATCTCGGCCTTGCCTTACTACTATCTGTTCCTGTCCGTGCTTCTGATCACGCTCGGGATCACCTGGTGGATGACCAACAGCCGGATGGGATTTTACCTGCGCGCGATCAAGGATTCCGAACGTGCGGCGCGTTCGCTCGGCGCGCCCACGAGCCGTACCAAACTCTATGCATTCATGCTGAGTGCCGGGTTGACCAGCGTCGCCGGCGCGCTCTATGCGATGATGTTCGGTTTCGTCGACCCGGACTCCGGGCTCGGTATCCTGATCTCGGTGAAGATGCTGATCATGGCGGCCCTCGGTGGCGCCGGGCTGTTGTTCGGGCCGCTGGTCGGCGCCGCGATCCTGGTGCCGCTGGAGGAAATCTCCAACAATCTGCTTGGCGGCAAGGGGGCGGGGCTCACCTTCGTGGTCTACGGCGCGATTATCGTCATCATCGCTCGCTTCCAGCCGGGCGGCATTCTGGCGCTTATCAACCGGCTCTGGGCGAAGCGCAAGACTCCCGAGACCCAGGCTGCGGCAGGAGCGTCCCATGCTCCTTGAAGCCCGCGACGTGACGAAGGCTTTCGGCAGCTTCAAGGCGGTCGATTCCGCCACCGTAACGCTGGAGCAGGGCGACATCCTGGGCCTGATCGGGCCGAATGGCGCCGGCAAATCGACCTTCTTCAACTGCCTGACCGGCGATCTCGTCTCGACGTCAGGCCGGGTGCTGTTCGAAGGCCACGACATCACCGATATGACGCCTGAGGCGAGGGCGCAACTCGGGCTGGCTCGCACCTTCCAGGTGCCGCAGACGTTCGAAGGCATGACGGTGCTGGAGAACGTGATGATCGGCGCGTTCCTGCGCACCCCGCATCGCGCACAGGCGGAGATCAAGGCGCGCGCCGTGCTGGAGCGGGTCGGGATGAGCCGGCTGGCGGACGCGCCGGCGCGCTCGCTCGGAACGCCCGGCCGCAAGCGGTTGGAGATTGCGCGTGCGCTCGCCACCGAACCCAAGGTGCTGTTGCTGGACGAAGCCATGGCCGGCCTCACCCAGCAGGAGGTGAAGCTCGCGATCGATCTGGTGCGCGACATCCACCGTTCCGGCATCACGCTCGTCATCGTCGAGCACATCATGGAAGTCATCATGTCGCTGGCGAGCCGCGTGGTGGTGTTCCACCAGGGCAAGGAGATCGCGCGCGGCAGCCCGCGCGAGGTCACGTCCAACCCGGCGGTGATCGCGGCCTATCTCGGCACCCGCGCGGCGAAAGCGGCCGCCGGACACACGCCGATCGAATTGATGGGCGGACCGGCGACATGAGTGGTCCCTTGCTCCGCATCGAGCATCTCGAAGTGCGCTACGGCGATCTGATCGGCGTCTCCGATGTCTCGCTCGAAGTGCCCAGCGGCAGCGTGGTGGCGCTGCTCGGCTCCAATGGCGGTGGCAAGACCACGGTTCTCAATGCCATCGCAGGCCTCATCCCCGTGCATGCCGGATCGATCCGCTTCAATGGCGAGGAAATCGGCGGTCAGACGGCGTTTGCGATCGTGCGCAAGGGACTGGCGCTTTCGCCGGAAGGCTGGCGGCTGTTCGTGCAGCAGAGCGTCGAGAACAATTTGCTGCTCGGCGCGACACCGCTGCGCGACAAGGCGCGCACCGCGGCATTGCTGGAGCGCGTCTACAGCGTGTTTCCGAAATTGAAGGAGCGGCGCAACCAGCGCGCCGGCACCATGTCCGGCGGCGAGCGGCAGATGCTGGCGGTCGGCCGTGCGCTGATGAGCGATCCGAAGTTGTTGATGCTGGACGAGCCGTCGCTGGGGCTGGCGCCGGCAGTCGTCGAGACCATGTACGAGACATTTGGCCTGTTGCACCGCGAGGGCCTGACGATCCTGCTCGCCGAGCAATCGATCGAACTGGCGCTGGAGGTTTCCGATTTCGCCACGGTGCTGCAGGTGGGCAAGAGCGTATTGTCGGGGGCGGCTGCGGCGCTGGCGCAGGACCCGCAGGTGCAGAAGGCCTATCTGGGTGTCTGATTCACTTCCTGCGCTTGCGCGACTTGCGCGCTGACGCGGCGGTCCGCCCCGTCGTCATCTCCGCCTGCAGCAGCAGCAACAGGCAGTTCGAGAGCCGCTCCTCCATCTCGCGATCCTGGATCGAGAGCGGGCCGGGGTCGTTGAGGATGGCGTTGACCAGCGTGCCCAGCACGACCTGAAAGCCGAAGCCGATAACGCGGGTCTTGGCGGCCTTGTTGCCGGGGCCCATCGCGCCGAGCAGGATCGGCGTGGCATCAGCCACATTGGCGCGTGCCAGCGCCTTGAAGGTGGTCCAGCGGTCCGGCCGGGTGTCGTCGTGCTGGAGGGCGGCGCGCAGCACGCCCTCATGGTTTCGGATCCAGCCGGTCGTGCCGCGGACGAGGAGGCGGCTGCGCCCGGCGAGATCGGCCTCAGCCAACCGGCTGTCGTCCTTCATCCGCGCCAGGCGGCCCGCGCCGTCGCGCGCGGCCAGTTCGATCAGCGCGTTGAAGTAGGCGTCCTTGCTCTGGAACCGGCTGTAGAAGGCGCCGACGGTGGCGCCGACCTTGCGGCACAGCGTCTCGATCGACAATTCGGCAAGGCTGTGCGTGCGCAGCATCTCGGCGCCGGCCTGCAGCAGGGCGGCGGTGGTCTCGCGGCTGCGCTGCTGGCGCGACGGGGTAACGCCGGGAAGATCGAGTTCGGCCGATGGCAGCATGCGAAACTTGCGTCTCCATCCGAAACAATCATAATGATAATTCGGATTATGGTTTCTGACAATGCTGTTGGCGTTGCCGGGAGCCGGAGAACCGTTGGATCAACCGCGGTCGCATACGGGAAACGGGAGGAAGCCATGGCGGCAGGCAGCGCAACACCGTTCGGCGGCACCATCGGCAAGACGGTGGCGGGTTCAAAACCCTGGTGGCCGCAGGCCGCGCAGCCGCCAAAGGGCGCGCCGAATATCCTGGTCGTGCTGTTCGACGATGTCGGCTTTTCCGATTTCGGCTGCTACGGCTCCGCCATCAAGACGCCGACCATCGACCGGCTCGCGGCCCAAGGCCTGCGCTATTCGGGCTTCCACACCACCGCGATGTGCTCGACGACGCGGGCGGCGCTGCTCACCGGGCGCAATCATCATTCGGTCGGCGTCGGCTGCCTCGCCAATTTCGACAGCGGCTATCCCGGTTATCGCGGCAAGATCGCGCGCGAGGCGGGAACGCTGGCGGAAATGCTGCGGCCGCACGGCTACCGTAACTACATGGTCGGCAAATGGCACGTCACGCCGCTCACCGAAAGCGGCGCCACCGGCCCGTTCGACGGCTGGCCGCTCGGCCGCGGCTTCGATCGCTTCTACGGCTTTCTCGACGCCGAGACCGATCAGTTCGCCCCGGAACTGGTCTCCGACAACACCCATATCGATGCGCCCGGCACGTTTGCAGATGGCTATCACCTGACCTCCGACCTGGTCGATCAGTCGATCCGTTTCATCGCCGATCACACCGCCGACCGGCCCGACATTCCCTGGCTGACCTGGGTGGCGCTCGGCGCCTGCCACGCGCCGCACCAGGCGCCGATCGATATCATCAAGAGCTACGATTCACAGTTCGCCCATGGCTGGGACGTCGAGCGTGAGCAGCGGATGGCGCGGCAGAAGGCGATGGGCATCGTGCCGCGGGAAACCCGGTTGCCGCCACGCAATGACGGCGTGAAGGCATGGGACGAGTACAGCGCGGATGAGCGGTGCGTGTTCACGCGGCTGCAGGCGGCGTTTGCCGGCATGCTCGACCACGCCGATCGACATTTGGCGCGGCTGATTTCTTTCCTCGAAACCGCCGGCATTCGCGACAACACGCTGGTCCTGGTCCTCTCGGACAACGGCGCCAGCCAGGAGGGCGGTCCCTGGGGCTTCGTCAACGCCATGGGCCCGTATAATTTCCGCCCCGAGCCGATGGCGGAAAAGCTGCGCCGGATCGATGACATCGGCGGCCCGGACTCGCACAGCAATTTTCCGCATGGCTGGGCGATGGCGTCGAACACGCCGCTGCGCCGCTACAAGCAGAACACCCATGGCGGCGGCATCCGCGATCCCTTCATCATGAGCTGGCCGAAGAAGATCACGGCGAAGGGAGAACTGCGCCATCAGTTCGTCCACGCCTGCGACCTGACGCCGACCCTGCTCGACCTGATCGGGATCGCGCCGCCGGCCGAGATCGGCGGCGTCGCCCAGATGCCGCTCGAGGGTGAGAGTTTTGCGCGCTCGATCGCCGATCCGTCGGCGCCGTCAAAATCGTCGCCGCAATATTTCGAGATGTTCGGGCATCGCGGGATCTGGCAGGACGGCTGGAAGGCGGTTTCCTTCCATCCGTCGGGCACGCCGTTCGAGAACGACAAATGGGAGCTGTTTCATCTGGCGGAGGATTTTTCCGAGACGGATGATCTCGCCGAAGAGCATCCGGAGCGGCTGGCCGACATGATAAAGATGTGGTGGAGCGAGGCCGAGAAGCACAATGTGCTGCCGCTCGACGACCGCTTCGGCCCGCGCTTTGCCGAGAACGCGGCGCGCTTCCACGGCGCGCGCAACAAGTTCACCTTTCACGCCGGCATGGGCCATGTCCCGACCGACGTGGCGCCCGACGTGCGCAGCCGCAGCTACACCATCGAGGCCCATGTCGAGATCGGTGATGACGGCGCCGAGGGCGTGCTGATCGCCCATGGTGATGCGACCTCAGGCTACAGCCTCTACGTCAAGGATGACCTGCTGGTGCACGACCTCAATATCGGGGGCGGCCATCAGATCGTGACCTCCGATCGCAAGGTGACGGCAGGCGCGCACCGGCTCGGCGTCCATGTCGAGCGCCTGGTGCGCAAGGAAGAGCCGGCCAGGGGTTCGCGCACAGGCTTTACCGCCTATACGCTTCTGATCGATGGTGAGCCGGTGGGCACATTCCAGACCCAGCTTGCCTTCAACAATTTCATCTCATGGTCCGGTCTCGACATCGGCCGCGACCGCTCGAGTCCCGTCTCGCACTACGAGGCGCCGTTCGAGTTCACCGGGCAGCTGCTGAAGGTGACGGTCGACATGCATGAGGACCAGAAGCTGGATGGCGATGGAGTTGGTGCGGCGGAGATGGCACGGCAATGACGCGGCGGGAGCACCGACATGTCGGTCAAGTCACTCGGCCGCCTGCTTGACCGGGCCATGGGTATCCAGCGGCACGTCGTGGTCGGGACCGGACGAGCGGCCCCACCGGGCAAACGCGTTCGAAAGCCGGTCGAGATAAAGATAGACCACCGGCGTCGTGAACAGCGTCAGCGCCTGGCTGACGAGCAGGCCGCCGACCATGGCATAGCCGAGCGGCTGGCGGATTTCCGAGCCGGTGCCGGTGCCCAGCATCAGCGGCACGCCGCCGAGCAACGCCGCCATCGTCGTCATCATGATGGGGCGGAAGCGGAGCAGTGCTGCCTTGCGGATCGCGGCCTCCGGCTCGAGGTTCTCGTCGCGCTCGGCTGATATCGCGAAGTCGACCATCATGATGCCGTTCTTCTTCACGATGCCGATCAGCAGCACGATGCCGATCAAGGCGATCAGGCTGAAGTCGAACCCGAACAGCATCAATATCGCGAGCGCGCCGACGCCGGCGGACGGCAGCGTCGACAGGATCGTGATCGGGTGAATGTAGCTTTCGTAGAGAATACCGAGGATCAGATACACCACGACCAGCGCCGCGAGGATCAATAGCGGCACGGTGCCGAGTGATTGCTGGAATGCCTGCGCGGTGCCCTGGAAACTGGAACTGAGCGTCGCCGGCGCGCCAAGCTCGACCATCGCCTTCTGCACGGCGCCAGTCGCCTGTCCGAGCGCCACGCCCTGGGCGAGGTTGAAGCTGATGGTGGTCGCCGGAAACTGGCCCTGGTGGCTGATCGACAGTGGCCGCACCGGCACACTGGTCCAGGTGGCGAAGGTCGACAACGGCACCTGGTCGCCTGTCGTCGGCGACTTCACATAGATCTTGTTCAGCGTGTCGATGCTGCCCTGCAACTCGGGGAGCACCTCGAGCACCACCTTGTAGGTGTTGAGCTGGGTGAAATACTGCGTCACCTGGCGCTGGCCGAACGCGTCATAGAGCGTGTCGTCGATCACCTGCGGCTGGATGCCATAGCGCGCGGCGGTATCGCGGTTGATCTTCAGCTCCACCGTGGTGCCGTTGGTCTGCTGGTCGGTGGCGACGTCGCGAAGCTCGGGCAGCGTCTGCATCTTCGTCAGGATTTTTGGCGCCCATTCGTTGAGCTCGGCCAGATCGGCGTCCTGCAGCGTGAACTCGAACTGGGTTCGCGTCGGCCGGCCGCCAAGCCGGACGTCCTGCGCCGCCTGCATATAGAGACGGGCACCTTCGACCTTGTCCAGTTGGGGACGCAGCCGGGCGATGATCTGCTGCGCGGTCGCCTTGCGCTGGTCGCGCGGCTTCAGCGTGATGTAGAGGTTGCCGTTATTGCCGGCACGCCCGCTGCCGCCGATCGCCATCGCCACCGTGGCGACGTCCGGATCGGCCTGCACGATCTTGCCGAGTTCCTCCTGGTGCCGCTTCATGTCGGCGAACGAGATGTCCTGGCTCGCTTCCGAGGTCGCCGTGATCAGGCCGTTGTCCTGCTGCGGAAAGAAGCCTTTCGGGATGATGACGAACAGGTGGACCGACAGGCCAAGCGTCGCGAAGAACACCATCAGGGTGGTGAACTTCCAGCGCAGCGCGAGGTCGAGGCCGCGCTCATAGGCGCGCAACATCGCGTCGAAGGCGCGCTCGCTCCATTGGTAGAAGCGGCCATGATTGACCTCGCGGTGCGCACGCAGGAAGCGCGAGGCCATCATCGGCGTCAGCGTCAGCGCCACCACCATCGAGACGAAGATCGTCATCGCCAGCACCACCGCGAATTCCCGGAACAGCCGTCCGATGATACCGCCCATCAGCAGCAGCGGGATCAGCACGGCGACGAGCGAGATGCTGATCGACACGATGGTGAAGCCGATTTCGCTGGCACCCTTGAGGGCGGCGGCCATCGGCTTCTCGCCTTCCTCGATGTAGCGGGTGATGTTTTCGAGCATCACGATGGCGTCGTCGACCACGAAGCCGACGGCGATGGTGAGCGCCATCAGCGAGAGATTGTCGAGCGTGTAGCCGAACACCCACATCAGCGCGCAGGCGCCGAGCAGCGCCAGCGGCACCGTGATCGTGGGGATTGCGGTGGCCCAGAAGCTGCGCAGGAAGATGAAGATCACCATGACCACCAGCGCGATGGTCAGCAGCAGGGTGAGCTGCACGTCCTCCACCGCGGCGCGAATGGTCTGGGTGCGGTCGCTGATCACGTCGATCTTGATCGCCGGCGGGATCGCCGCGACCAGCCGCGGCAGCGTCGCCTTGATCTTGTCGACGGTATCGATGACGTTGGCGCCGGGCTGCTTGAAGATCACCAGGAACACGCCGCGCTTGCCGTTGGCCCAGGCCGCCTGCTTGGCGTCCTCAGGCCCGGTGACGGCCTGGCCGATATCCCGGATACGGAGCGGACCGCCATTGCGGTAGGCAATGACGACGTCGTTCCAGTCCTTGGAGTTGGGTAACTGGTCGTTGGCGTAGATCGTGTAGGCGCGGTGCTCACCGTCGATATTGCCCTTCGGGCTGTCGACGGTCGTGATCGCGATCTGGCTGCGGACGTCCTCCAGCGACAGGCCCTTGGCTACGAGCTTCGCCGGGTCGATCTGGATGCGGATCGCCGGCTTCTGCTGCCCGCCGATGATGACCTGGGCGACACCGGAAATCTGGCTGATCTGCTGCGCGAGCTGGGCGTCGACGGCATCGCTCACCGTGGTCAGCGGCAGCGTATCGGACGTTGCCGACAGCAGCAGGATCGGCGAGTCCGCCGGGTTGACCTTGCGATAGGTCGGCGGCGAGGGCAGGTTCTTCGGCAACTGGCCGCTGGCGGCGTTGATCGCGGCCTGCACGTCGTTGGCCGCGGCATCGATCGGGCGGTTGAGATCGAACTGGATCGTGATCGCCGCGGTGCCGAGATAGCTCGTCGAGGTCATCTGCGCGACGCCGGGAATCTGCGCGAGCTGGCGCTCCAGAGGCTGCGCCACCGAGGACGCCATGGTCTCCGGGCTGCCGCCGGGCAGGGACGCTGCGACCTGAATGGTCGGAAAATCGACCTGCGGCAGCGGCGCGACCGGCAGCAAGGGGTAGGCGACCAGGCCGACAAACAGGATCCCCGCCATCATCAGCGAGGTGCCGATTGGATAGCGGATGAAGGGGGCGGAGATTCCCTCGCTCATTGGCTGGCCGCCTTGCCCTGCGCCTGCTCCGCGCTGGCGACTGCCGTGGTCACCAGCGAGCCGGGCTGAACCTTGAACTGGCCGGCCGTGATCACCTGCTCGCCGGGAGCCAGCCCCTCGTCGATGACGGTACGGCCGTCGATCGAGCGCGTCACCTTGATCTTGCGGAGCTCGGCCTTGTTGTCCTTGTTGACGAGATAGGCATACAGACCGTTCGGGCCATGCTGAACGGCGTCGTCGGGAACGACGACGGCATCCTTCAGCGTCGCGACCAGCAGCCGGGTCGAGACCGACTGACCCGGCCACAGCGCGTGATCCGTGTTGTCGAACACGGCCTTGAGGCGGACCGTGCCGCTCGACGTGTCGACCTGGTTGTTGATCAGGGAAAGCGTGCCGATGGAGAGCACGCGCTTGCCGTCGGTGGAGAGCGCTATCGTCCTGGGCGAGCCGGCCGCGAGCGCCGCCTTGATGTCAGGCAACTGGTCTTCCGGCGCGGTGAAGATCACCGTGATCGGTTCGATCTGCGCGATGGTCACGATGCCGGTCTGCGTCGCGGCATTGACGATATTGCCGACATCGACCTGGCGCAGCCCGACGACCCCGGAGATCGGCGCCTTGACGGTGGCGTAATCGAGCTGGGTCTGCGCGTTCTCGATCAGCGCAGTGTCAGCCTGGATCTGCGCCGTCAGCTGCGCCACGGTCGAGCGCTGCGTGTCGGTCTGCTGCCGGGTCGCGAATTCGCCGAGCTTGGTATAGCGCTGCAGGTCGAGGTTGGCGTTGGCGAGGTTGGCCTCGTCCTGCGCCTTCTTGGCCTTGGCCTGGTCGAGGGCCGCCTGGAACGGGCGCGGATCGATCTCGACCAGCGTGTCGCCTTGCTTGACGACCTGGCCTTCCTTGAAGGCGATGCGGTTGATCTGGCCGTCGACGCGGCTGCGGACCACGACGGTATTGAATCCCTGCACGGTGCCGAGGCCGGTCAAATAGACCGGGAAGTCAGCCTTCTCCACCGCCGCTGTCCGTACCGGAACGGCGGCGCGCGCGGGGACGGACTTCCGGCTTTCGGTTTGCGCCGGCTGATTCTCGCCCTGGAAGCGCTGCCAGCCGAGATAACCCAGCGCGGCGGTCGCTGCGATCAGCAGTACCCAACGGACGGTGCGCGACCTCGACATGGCAGCTCTATGGATTCCGGAGTTTCCCCAATGCAGCCGATATAGTGTCCGTGCGCGCCAGGTGTACAAACACTAAGGCTTGAGAATCCTAAACAATTGGAAAGGTTTGACGGTGTGGTGCTCGACCTTGGCGGTAGCGGCGGAAGGCTTTCGATCCCCGCGTGTCATTCAAGCGGGTTGAACGCGGCGGCGTTGTCGTCCATATCGCGCGCTGCAATGCGGGCGAAGATCGGAGTGCACGATGGACGAACTGAACGGACGCATGATGGCGTGTCAGATTCTGATCACCGGACTGATCGCGCGCGTCGCGAACGATTCGCCCGATCCGCTACGATTCCTCACCGACTTTCGCGACGAGATCAAAGCCGTCGTCAGGGGCATCAACATATCGGGCATGGACAACACCGATCGCGTTCGCCAGGTCGCGCAATCGACAGTCGATGAATTGTTCTCGCTGATGAAGCCGCCGAGCAGCGACGAGTAGCGCGGCGACAAAAACGCGACGGACGCCTGAATCTACAGCGTTTCCTGTGTCTCTTTAGAACGATTATTAGAACGCTTACAAAGTAAGTTTAGAACCGTTTCAAACTGTAAATTTAGAATCGTTGTTATCCGGATCGATTCAACCGGGTTGTTGCCCCAATCGCGTTGACCCCAAATTTCTCGCTCGGTACCTACCGAACGGGACCATTCGCAGCATGTAGATTTGCTGCGAATTGAAATGGATCAGGGGCACGTGATGAATGTTGTGAAGGCACCGAGGTCGCTTCGTCTTGAAGCGGCGGTTTACGCACCCGGTCAGTCGGTTGAAAATCATTCCGGCAAGAAGGTTTCCGCGGTAGCTGGCCTCATTGCGGTGGCGTCGTTCTCCGGCGCTGAAGCGCAGCAGTCCAGCCTCCCTCCGGTGACGGTCGATGCCCCGGTCGCCCGCCCGCGTCCTGCAGCGTCAAGGCCTTCGGCGGACCAGGTCCGCGCCCGCACCGCATTGCGCCGCGCCGCCCGCCGCGCGCAGCCGGCGCAGGTCGCTGCCGTGCCGTTCCCCAACGCCGGCGGCCTGGCCGCGGATGCCAATCCCTATGCCGATGCGGCCGCGCCGTACAAGGTCGACCGGGTGCAGGCATCCGGCAAGTTTCCGGAGCCGCTGCTCAACACGCCGAAGACCATCACGGTGTTGAGCAAGGAAGTGCTGGCGGACAAGAACATCACCTCGCTGCGCGAGATCGGCCGCTCCACCGCCGGCGTGACGCTGGGATCGGGCGAGGGCGGCAACGCGTTCGGCGACCGCTTCTTCATCCGCGGCTTCGACGCGCGCAACGACGTCTTCATCGACGGCATCCGCGATCCCGCGGTTTCGATCCGCGAGAACTTCTTCACCGAGCAGATCGAGATCCTGCGCGGTCCGGCGTCGGCCTATGCCGGCCGCGGCACCGCCGGCGGCGCCATCAATATCGTGACCAAGCAGGCCACCGACCGCAACTTCTACAATGCCGAGAGCACGTTCGGCACCGACCGCACCAAGCGCGTCACCTTCGACGTCAACCAGGTGATCAGTCCGACGTTTTCGATGCGCACCGGCGGCATGTTCCAGGAGGCCGGCGTCGCCGGCCGCAACTATGTCACCGACGATCGCTGGGGCGGTTTTGTCTCGACGAAGTGGACGCCGACCAACGACATCAAGATCACGACGAACTACGTCCATACTGACCTCAGCGGCCTGCCGGACTTCGGCGTGCCATGGTACCGGCAGGGCAATACGCCCGTCACCGAGGCGGGCATCCCGCGGCAGAACTGGTACGGGTTCGTCAACCGCGACTTCCAGACCGCGCGGCAGGACTTCGGTACGCTGACGGGCGAGTACAAGCCCACCGACAATATCACGCTGACCAGCCGGACGAGGGCGGAGCACTCGCTGCTGGCCTATATCGGCACGCTGCCGCAAGCGCCCATAACGACAAATCCCGATCCGACGAAATGGACGTTCACCGCCAGCCCGCAGAGCCGTAACCAGTTCGTCGACATCCTGGCAAACCAGGAGGACGCCACGTTCAAGTTCGACACCGGATCGGTGAAGCACACGGCTGTGGTCGGGCTTGAGGTTTCGAACGAGCGCGTCGGCATCAACCGATATACCGGCCTTTCGTCGGAAGCGTTCGGTGCCGGTGCGTTTACCGGCGCCGGCGCCTTGCCGGGCCAATCGATCTATGCGCCGAGCTATACCTTCATCCCGTTCACCACCGTTCCGACGCTCGGCAGCGATCCGACCCGCTACAATGTCGACAGCAAGGCCCTCTACGTCCTCGACACCGCGAATTGGGAAGACAAGATCATAGTCAACGGCGGCATCCGTTATGACGGCTACGACCTGCGATCTTCGACCAACGCGAGATCGAGCACGGTCAACTCGGATTTCATCAACTATAACGGCGGCATCGTCTTCAAGCCGGTGCCGATCGGGAGTCTCTATGCGGCCTACGCGACCTCGACGAACCCGTTCGGTTCAGAGCTCGACGGTACCGCGGCGGATTACGGCGGAGCCGTGCCGGGCGGCGTCGTCCTCGGGCCCGAGCTCAATAAGGCAGCCGAGGTGGGCACCAAGTGGGAACTGTTCGATCGCCACCTCCTGGTGACGGGGGCGCTGTTCCATACCGAGAAGGACAACGCGCGCGAGACCGTCAACGGCGTGCTGGCGTCGGGAGCGGCTTATCAGGTCGAGGGTATCGACCTCGAGGTCAGCGGCAATATCACCGACCGCTGGAGCGTTTTCGGTGGTTTGGTGCTCATGAGGTCGAAGGTCCTGCAGAGCGCGCTGCCCTCCAACATCGGGCTGCAGATGGCCAACATCGCCCATGAATCCTTCAGCATGTTGAGCAAGTACAAGTTCGACGGCGGCTGGGAACTTGGCGGCCAGGCCGTCTACCGCTCGAAGATCTATGGCGGCACCTTCGGCGCCAACACCGGCACCGAGCTGCCGAGCTACTGGCGCTTCGATGCCTTCGTCGAGAAGAAGATCGACAAGAACTGGACCATGAAGCTCTACGCGCAGAACCTGACCAACAAGCTCTACTACGACACGCTCTACCGCAGCGCGACGCCGTTTGTCGCGGTCGCGCCGGGGCGGGCGTTCTACATCGTCACGTCCGCTAAGTTCTGATCGTGCTGATCTGCATCCCCGACGTGCTGAGCAAGGCTGATGTGGCGGACTTCCGCCGCATCATGGACGCCGCCGCCTGGGAGGACGGCCGCTCCACCGCGGGGGCGCAGTCGGCCATGGTCAAGCGCAACGAGCAGCTTCCGCCTGACGGCGAGGTCGCGCGCGCGCTCGGCAACCGCGTACTTTCGGCGCTGACCGCGAACCCGAAATTCATCTCGGCGGCGATCCCGCAGCAGATCTTCCCGCCGCTATTTAACCGTTACGCGGCCGCTGGCGGGCATCATTTCGGCCTCCATGTCGACAATGCGGTGAGGGGAGATCGGCTCACTGGCTTGCGGATCCGAACCGACCTGTCGGTGACGCTGTTTCTGTCCGAACCCGACGAGTACGACGGTGGCGAGCTGGTGGTGGAGGACCTCTATGGTTCCCACGAAATCAAGCTCGCAGCCGGGGACCTCGTACTTTATCCTGCGTCTAGTTTGCATCTGGTAACGCCGGTCACGCGAGGTATGCGGGTGGCGTCTTTTTTCTGGCTGCAGAGCATGGTACGGGATGCGCATGCCCGGAGCCTGATCTTCGATCTCGATACCTCGATTCAGGCCCTGGTGGAGCGGCTGGGACGAGACGACCCTGAAACGGTCAAATTGACCGGTATCTATCACAACCTGATCCGCTACTGGGCCGAAGTATGAAGAACATGCCTGTTTCTCGCGTGATGACATTGGCGGTGATTGCCGCGCTGGCGATGCTGCCGCTGGCGGCACCGTCCTCGGCCCAGCAGAATGCCGCTCCGGTGGCACCGTCTTCGGCTCAGCAGAATGCCGCACCGGTGGCCCAGCAGGCGCCCGCCGCATCGCCGGCGCCGGTGGCAATGCCACAGCCGGCCGCGCCTTCGGATGCCGCCGCCGCCCCGGCGGAGCGCGAGGCCAAACTGCTGAAGGCTGCCACGGCCGAGCTCAAGGAATTGTCGCCGTGGACGATGTTCATGTCGGCCGACGTGGTGGTCAAGGCGGTCATGATCGGCCTTGCCTTTGCCTCGCTGGTGACCTGGACCATCTTCATCGCCAAGATGATCGAACTGTCGGTGGTGCGGCGCAAGGTGCGCTCGGCGCTGGCCAAGATCGCCGATGCGCGATCGCTGGCGGAAGCGCAATTCGCGCTGGGCGCAAAGGGCAGCGTGCTGGCGGCCTTCCTGGCGGCGGCGATGCGCGAGGCGCGGCTGTCGGCGGGCATCTCGAGCGATGCCGGCATCAAGGAACGCGCGGCGTCGAGCTTTGGGGAAATCGTCCGCGCCGAGGCGCGACGTATCAGGCTCGGCATGGGCCTGCTGGCAACGATCGGCGCGACGTCGCCCTTCGTCGGACTGTTCGGCACGGTCTGGGGCATCATGAACAGCTTCATCGGCATTTCGAAATCGCAGACCACGAATCTCGCCGTGGTGGCGCCCGGCATCGCCGAGGCGCTGCTCGCCACCGCGATCGGCCTCGTCGCCGCGATCCCGGCCGTGATCGTCTACAATCACTTCTCGCGCGTGACCAAGGGCTACATGGAACTGGTCAGCCGTGCGTCGGGCGCCGCGGCGCGGCTGCTGTCGCGCGACCTCGACCGTACCCATGTCAGCGGCTTGCATTCGCGCTCGGCGGCGGAGTAGGCGATGGCCGTCTCGCTCGCAGATCACGACCATGACGACGACGGCGATTTCGCGGAATCGCATGAGATCAACGTCACGCCGTTCATCGACGTCATTCTCGTTCTCCTGATCATCTTCATGGTGGCAGCGCCGCTCTCGACCGTCGACCTGCCGATCGATTTGCCGACTTCGACCGCTTCCCCGCAGAAGAAGCCGGACAAGCCGACCTATGTCAGCATCAAGCCGGATCTCTCGGTGGCGATCGGGGAGAACATGGTCAAGCGGGTCGATCTGGTGCGCTCGCTCGACGCGATGCCGGACGCCAGCAAGGAGCGTTACATCTTCCTGCGCGCCGATCGCGCCGTGCCCTATGGCGAACTGATGGACGTGCTCGAAATCCTGCGCTCCGGCGGCTATTCAAAGCTCAAGCTGGTGGCGCTCGAAGGCGTTCCCGATGCGGCGGCGGCGCAAGCTGCGCCGGCAAAGCCTTGATCGGCCTCGACGACCAGAAACCGTCCCGGCGGCTGTGGATTTCGGCTGCGGTGATTGCGCTGGCGCTCCATGTCGGCGGCGCCGCGCTCGCGATCGTGCAGTTGCAGACCGAGGAAGCCGATGACGCCCTCGGCGCCACCGCGATCGAGATCGGACTCGAAATGGCAGCCGTTCGGCGCGAGGTGACCGACCTGCCGCCGGGTCCGGATACCGATGCCTCGGCGGCGTCGCCGCAGCTCAACGAGCAGAAGGCCGAGGTCAAGGAAACCGACCTGCCGCAGGACAAGCCGAACGAGCCTGAAGAGGCCGACCGGGTGGTGACGGAGAACGAGTCCAAGAAGCCGAAAGAGGACGACCCGAAGATCGCGGCGGTGCAGACCCAGGCGTCCACCGAGTCGGTCGCGGCCGAAGCCACCGCAACGCCGAGTTCGGAGGCGATGCCGGAAGGGCAGCGCTCCGTCGCGCCGGTGATCGGCACCGGTGAAAGCGTACGCCGGGCGCGCGCGACCTGGCAGAAGGAGCTGGTCGCCCATCTCGACAAGCACAAGCGCTACCCGAAGGAACGGCAGCAGAAATCCGCCGAGATCCAGGTCCGCTTCACGCTCGACCGCATGGGCCATGTGCTCGCGACCGAAATCGAAAAGGGCTCCGGCGATGCGGCGTTCGACGAGGCGGCGCTGGCGATGGTGCGGCGCTCCGATCCGGTGCCGATGCCGCCGCCCGTCATCGCCGACGAAGGCCTTACCTTCACCCTGCCGGTGATCTTCCGCGTCAAGCACAGAAGCTGACGCGCTTCCCGCTAGATCGGATAGTGTTGCGGTCCGGTCTCGATGGTGATCCAGCGCAGTTCGGTGAATTCGGCGATGCCGGCCTTGCCGCCGAAGCGGCCGTAGCCCGACGCCTTGACGCCGCCGAACGGCATCTGCGCCTCGTCATGCACCGTCGGGCCGTTGACGTGACAAATGCCGGAATCGATCCGTTTGGCGACCTCCAATGCGCGGGGAATGTCACGGCTGAACACGGCGGCCGATAGCCCGTATTCGGTGTCATTGGCGACTCGCACGGCTTCATCCACGCCGTTGACGCGCACCACGCTGACCACCGGTCCGAACGATTCCTCGCCGTAGATCCGCATCGAGGAGTTGACGCCGTCGATCACGGTTGCCGACATCAGCGTACCTTCGCTGCGGCCACCGGCGACCACCTTGGCGCCCTTGCTGACGGCGTCGTTGATCAGCGCCTGGATGCGAGCGGCGGCATCGGCGCCGATCAGCGATCCCAATGGCGCGCTACCCTTGCGGGGATCGCCGGCGACCAGCGACCCGGCTTTCGCCGCGAGCCTGGTCACGAAGGCGTCGGCGATCTTCTCATCGACCACGAGGCGCTCGGTCGACATGCAGATCTGGCCCTGGTTCATGAAGGCGCCGAAGGCCGCGGCGGCGACGGCTGCATCGATATCGGCGTCGTCGAGAACGATCATCGGCGCCTTGCCGCCGAGTTCGAGCAGCGCCGGCTTGAGATATTTCGCCGCCACCTGCGCGATGATGCGGCCGACGCGGGTCGAGCCGGTGAAATTGACCCGGCGTACGGCGGGATGGCCGATCAGCGCCTCGATCAGCGCAGGGGCGTCTTCCGGCGCGTTGGTGATGACGTTGAGCACGCCCGGCGGCAGGCCGGCATCGCGCAGGCATTCGGCGATCAGCCGGTGGGTGCCCGGACAGATTTCGGAGGCCTTCAGCACCACCGTGTTGCCGCAGGCCAGCGGCAGGGCAATCGCGCGCACGCCGAGAATGACCGGCGCGTTCCACGGCGCCATGCTCAGCACCACGCCCGCGGGCTGGCGCACCGCCATGGCGATGCAGCCCGGCTTGTCGGACGGGATGACTTCGCCCGAAATCTGCGTTGTCATCGCCGCCGCCTCGCGCAGCATGCCGGCCGCGAGATGGACGTTGAAGCCGGCCCAGCCGGCGGTGGCGCCGGTTTCGGCGGCCATCAGCTCGACGAATTGCGAAGCTTTCGACGCCAGAAGATCGGCGGCCTTCAGCAGGATCGCGCGGCGTGCATTGGGACCGGTGGCGGACCATGCCGGGAAGGCGGCTGCGGCGGTATCAGCCGCGCGTTTCGCGTCCACGAGCTGGGCGGCCGCGGCGCGGCTGGCGAGATCGCCGGTGACCGGGTTGAGGCGATCGAACGTTGCGCCATTCGACGCCGGAACATCCTTGCTTTCGAGCAGCAGCGAGATTTCGTACATGGCTTTCTCTCCTCAAACGTGGCGTTACAATGATGGGGCGGCATCCGCCGGTGCACCGCCGAGATAGGCGCGCTGGACGGCGGGATTGGACTTCAGTTGATCGGCGGAGCCGTGACCGACGATGATGCCGTTTTCGAGCACATAGCCGCGGTCGGCGATCCGCAGGCTCTCCTGCGCGTTCTGCTCGACGAGCAGCAGGCCGACGCCGGCCTCGCGCACGCGCCGCAACGTGGCGAACAGCTCCTGCACCATGGCCGGCGAGAGCCCGAGCGAAGGCTCGTCGAGCAGCAGGATATCCGGATTGGACATCAGCGCGCGGCCGATGGCGAGCATCTGCTGTTCGCCGCCGCTCATGGTGCGCGCGATCTGGCCGGCGCGTTCGCGCAGGCGCGGAAACAGTTCGAGCACCTGCTCGCGCCGGGCCGCTTCGCCGTCGCGGGCGCGCCTTGGATTGGCGCCGAGCAGGAGATTTTCCTTTACCGTCAGCTCACCGAAAATGCCGCGCCCTTCCGGCACCAGCGCCAGCCCGCTTTCGACGATGTCGTGCGCGGCGAGCGCCGATATATCGCGGCCGCCAAGCCGCACCTGCTTGCCCGGCAGCGTGCGCACCACGCCGGCGATCGCTTTGAGCAGCGAGGTCTTGCCGGCGCCGTTGGCGCCGAGGATCGTGACGATCTCGCCGCGTCCGACATTGAGGACGACGCCGTCGAGCGCGCGATGGAGGCCATAGGCCAGGCTGAGATTAAGGACCTCAAGCATCAGCGGCCACTCCGCCGAGATAGGCCTTGACTACCGCCGCATCGCTGAGCACGTCGGCGGTTGCGCCCTCGGCGATCTTGCGGCCGCTGCTCATGACGATGCAGCGGTCGCACAGCGCGCGAACCGCGCTCATGACGTGCTCGACCAGCACGATGGTGATGCCATCGGCGCGCAGGGACCGGATCAGGTCGATGCCGATCGCAAGCTCGGATGGATTCAAGCCCGCGAGCCATTCGTCGAGCAGCAGCAGGCGTGGCTTCGCGGCAAGCGCGCGGGCAAGTTCCAGGCGCTTGCGATCGATGTAGGTGAGGTCCGCCGCCGGCCGGCGGCCATGGCCGGCCAGGCCGACGCGGGCAAGCAGGGCGTCGACGCGCAGCTCGGCCTCGGCGGCGGAGACGTGAGGCCGCTGAAACGCAAGGCCGGCCCTGACGTTCTCGCGGCAATCCATGCCGTCGAGCACGCGGACGAGTTGGAAGGTTCGCGCCAGGCCAAGCCGCGCGATCCGGTACGAGGCAAGGCCCGCGATGTCCTGGCCCATCAGGCGGATCGCGCCGGCATCGGGACGCAGCACGCCCGACATCAGGTTGAGCGCCGTGGTCTTGCCCGAGCCGTTTGGGCCGAGCAGACCCATGATCTCGCCCCGGGCGACGTCGAAGCCGAGATCGTTGACCGCGACGAGGCCACCGAAAGCGCGCCGCAACCCGTTGACTTCAAGCACTGGTGTTCCGCTGCCCGAGCTCATGCCGTCACTCGTTGCGTGGTCTTGGCTGATGGCGTCGAGAGCTTCTCGAGCAATCCCGCGACACCGCGCGGCAGCAGGTAGACGATTACAAGGAAGATGCAGCCGAGGATGATGGTGAACGTGTTCGGAAAGCGCGCGCTCAACAGTTCGAACAGCAGCGTCAGCGGCACGGCGCCGAGCACCGGCCCCCACAGCCGGTGCGCGCCGCCGAGCAGCGCCATGATCAGGACCTGGAACGAGATCATCGAGTTGAAGGCGATCGACGGCTCGATATAGGTCCAGCGCGGCGCCATGATCGCGCCGACCAGCGTCATGACCGTGGCGCTGATCGTGAACAGCGCGACCTTGGCGAAGGTGGTGTTGATCCCGCAATGTTTTGCCACGGTCTCATCTTCACCGATCACCCGCAGCGCGAAGCCGAGCCGCGAACGCGCGATCAGCCAGCCCAGCAGGAACACGGCGACAGTCAGCGCCAGCAATTGCCAGTAAATGTCGGCTTGCGTGATGTCGACGAAGACATAGCGGCCGAGCACGCGCGACTTGTTGACCTCGAACCAGACCACGAGCTGGCGGATCAATTCGGTCAATCCAAACGTGAAGATGACGAAATAGACGCCGCTCAGGCGCAGTGTCGAGAGACCGACGACGCCGGCCACGATGGCGCCGAGTGCTGCGGCGACCAGCAGCACGAGCGGCCACGGCAATATCTCGCCGAGCACGGCGACCGTATAGGCGCCGACGCCGAAGAAGGCGGTCGTCGCCAGCGAGACGTAGCGCGTCGGGCCTGAGAAGAGGCCCCAGGCCGTCGCCAGTACGGTGTACTGCAAGAGGCTGATGGCGAGCGCGAGATAATAGGCGTTGCCGAGGCGCGGCACGAAGGCCAGCAGCGCGATCGCTGCCAGCGCCAGGACGCCGAGGCCTGCGGTTCGCGCGCTCATCGCGTCGCCCTGCCAAACAGGCCGGCCGGCTTGACCAGCAGCACGGTAAGAAACAGCGCGAAGTTGACGGCCAGCGTAAGGCCGGGATCGACATAGGAGGCGACCAGCGCCTCGCTGAGACCGAGTGCGAGGCCCGCGACCAGGCAGCCCAGCATGTTGCCGACGCCGCCCATCACGACGACGATCAGCGCCTTCATGGTGAAGACGACGCCGGATGATGCGCTGAAGGTGAGGAACGTGCTGACCAGCACGCCCGCGGCGGCGCCCAGCGCGCCGCCCAGCGCGAACGTAAGCGCGGAGGCCTGCGGAACATTGATGGCGACGAGCTGGGCCGCAAAGGGATCGACCGCGACGGCGCGCACCGCCGTGCCGGCGCGGGTGCGTGTCAGCGCGAGATAAAGCGCAAGGCCGAGCAGGATGGTGATGCCGAGCGCGGCGAGGCGGTTGGCCGCCACCGTCTCGCCGAGAAACTGCACCGGGAAGGCAAGAAAGGAGTAGCTGTAATAGGCTCCGCCGAACAGCGCGAGCATCGAGCCCTGAATGACGAAGGTGAGCCCGAAGGTCGCGAGAATACTGTCGACCTCGAGTGCGTCGCGGTTCGGTGCGCGGCGCACCAGCGGAGTCAGCAGCAGTTTGTAGATCGCAAAGTTCAGCACGAAGGCGAGGGGGACGACCAGTGCCAGTCCGACAAACGGGCTGATCGCCCAGCCCGTGAACAGCCAGTGCGATGCAAAGGCGGCGGCGATCAGAAACTCGCCGTAGGAGAGGTTCATGATGCGCGCAACGCCGTACTGGAGCGTGAGCCCCATGGCGATGAGCGCATACATGCCGCCCAGCATCAGGCCGGTCAGAATGGCGTTCGTCATGACTCTACCGGCCGCGTTGTTTCGAGGTCAGGGCGCCACCCAGGCCGGCTTCGGCACGATCGCGTTGCGCGCACCCTCGTTGCCGGCCGGCGCGATGCCGTAGAACTCGCCATCCTGCCACTGGCCGACCCACCAGTAGCGGGTCGGCATGTTGTTCTCGAGCTTGACCTTGCCGATCACGGTATCGAACGTGCCGCTCTGCAGGTCCTTGATCACGGCGGCGCGGTCGATCTTGCCCACGCGTTCGATCGCCTGCTGCAGCATCTGCAGGCTGGCATAGGTGACCGCGCTGGCCCAGCGGTCCGGTTCGGCGCCGTTGGCGGCGGAGGCCTTGTGGCGGGTGAGGTAGTCCTTGATGGCCGGGCTGTCGCCGCTCCAGCCGCCGATGCCCATCACGCCCTCGGTGTTCTTGCCGAACTTCTGCCTGTAGAGCGGGAACGCGGTGCCGACGCCGGTATAGAAGACCTTCGGGTTGAATCCGGAGATCCGCGATTGCTCGGTCAGCGCCAGCGTATCCGGCGGATAGCTGAAGGCGATGAAGACGTCGGGATTGAGCGCCTTGATCTCGTTGACGATCGGAGAGAGGTCCTGGGTGCCGATCGGATAGGTCTTGTCGTAGGCGAGCTTGAATTTCGCGTTGGTGAGTGCCGGCCGCGCCGCGCCCGACAGATCGATGCCGAAGCCGTCGGCAATGCTGACCATCGCGACGTTGTCGCCGATCTTCTTTTCATCGCGCAGTTTGTTCAAGAGTTCGACCAGCGACTTGGCCGCATCCGCCGATGTGCCGAGCAGCCAGAAACTGTTCGGCAAGCGCTTGGCGAGTTCCGGTGCGCGGTCGGTCACGGCGGTGGCGGCGAGGTGCGGATAGCCTTCGCGGTTGAGCGTCGGTCCCACCGCCAGGTTGAGACCGGTGCCCCATGGCGGCAGGATGAAATCGACCTTGTCCTGGTTGATCAGGCGTTCGAGCGCGCGCACGGCCTCTTCGGCGTTGGAGCGATCGTCATACTGTACGACCTCGATCGGCACGCGCTTGTCACCGAGCTTGATGCCACCGGCGGCATTCACTTCCTTGACCCACAATTCGTAGTTGGGGATCGTGGTGACGGCCGCGCCGCCGGTGTTCGGGCCGGTGCGCGAGATCGCATAGCCGATCTTGACCGAGGTCTGCGCTTCGGCGACGGCGGAAAGGCCAAAGGAAAGGCCAAGCGTGGCGGCGCAGGTGGCGGCCGCCAGCAGGGCTGCGCGCCGCGTCAGAAATGTCGTCATGTTTTCCTCCCCATGGGTGCTTCTAAGCGTGCTTCGGTTGGCACCATTGGCTGGCGCTCGTGATCGCCTGACGTTAGGGGAGGTCGCGGGAAGCTTGGAATTGGACGGAACCGGGTAAACATTGTACTTTTCTGGCAATTTCTTCCGTTTGCAGGCGGCGGATTGTCTCAGGAGGCGAGGTCATGACCGTTCTACCAGCGCTGAACGGACTGCCGGTCGGCATCGCGCTGGCGGTCCGTGCAGAGCCGTTTTCAGCCGCCTTGGCGGCGCGCTCGTGGTCGATCCGCCAGAAAGCCGAGCGACGGGCGCACCTGTTGTTACTCCAGTCCGATCGCGGCCGCGCGTCCTGGCAGGGGACCGAAATCGCGCTCGCCGCGCCGACGCTGCTCTGGCTGCCGGGAAACGTCGATGCCTCGGTCGAGGTGAGCGCCGGCGCGCAGGGATTTCTGCTGTCAATGGACGACGACTTCCTGATCAAGATCGTCGCCGGCAACGCCGAGGCGCTGCATCTGCGCCGGACCACCGAGCGTGTGGCGCTGATCGCGGGCGAGACGCTGGCGCCCCATCTCGATGCCGTCGCCCATTCGTGCCGCGCCATTGCTGCGGAACTCCGCAGCCCCGGTTACGGCGGCGCGACGCTGATCTCCTCGCATCTGTTGCTGCTCTGCCTGCAACTCCTGCGGCTCAGCGCGTCACACGACGGGCCGCACGAGATGGCGGCGCGGGGCGGTGGTCCGGCACTCGTCGGCAATTTCCTGCAGATGGTCGAACTGCATTATCGCGATGGCTGGGCGGTGACGCACTATGCAAAAGCGCTCGGTGTCACCTCCGACAAGCTGCACGCGCACTGCCAGCGCGAGAAGAGCTGCGGCCCGCGCGCCATCATCCACGAGCGCTTGCTGCGTGAAGCCTGCACGCGGCTGCAGCAGCTCGATCTCCCCGTCGAGCAGATCGGCTACGGCTTGGGTTTTCGCGATCCCGCCTATTTCAACCGCTTCTTCCGCAAGTATCGCGGCGCGTCGCCGGGCAACTATCGCCGGCAGATCCGGCTCGAGCATGCGCGTAGCGGGCCGTCCTATGCGGCGTGGCCGTAGACTCCAGCCGCGTGCGGTTGCAACAGGATCGTGCGGCTATCAAACCGACGATGATTTCCGCATTAGGATGTTCAAAAGACGGAGTAGCTGACTGGCGATGGCAGCAATTGACCACCCAATGCTGACCTGGCGATGGTCCCGCGGTGGGTCTTGAATCCTTGGCGAGCCTGCACGCGATCACGCTGATGATTGCCTGGCAGCTCAGGCATGAGTTGGAGACGGTCCCGGCGAACATCGAGGTCCATCTTGTTCCCACGCTGTGCCCGCTTGCGGTCTCTCCGTTCGACTTCTCGGGATCGGGGAGCCTCATTGAACGGGCGGTGCAGTCGACGCGGCGCTGGATCGACGGCGGCGGTCTGGCGCGGCGCTCCGGACCGGAGGAACTGGCGCCGCACCATCATTGATACCTGCGTCGGCGTCGCTCGCCGATGCCATCAAGCCGAGGATCAACACCGCAAAGCGCGATTGGCAACCGCCTGCAGTTCATTGGACCTGACCTCGTCCCTCCATGCGCCCGGCCTTGACCTCAAAGCCTCCGATATTGCTCGCAATTGCTGACGAGGTGATCGAAACAGGCTTATCTTGCTGCAGCGCATGAGTCCGTTGTCGGCCCATCTCGGAAGTCGGGCGGCCAAGTTTTGCGATAAAGCCACTTCCGGTAAGCTGGCCTCACCGGCTCCAAAGGAGATATGTCCATCATGCTGGACCGCATTCTCGATGCAGCAACCGACAACCTCAGGTTCGCGAAGATTCTGGTCCAAATGGGTCTCGATCCGAACAACGTGACATGGGACACCATCTTCAACCGCCTGATGGAAATCTTTCTGCATAACATCACGCTTGCCAATATGTTCGCCCTGGTCGGCGCGATCTTCTTTGTCGCCACATTGCTGACGCACACGATGGTGCCGCTGCGGGTCGCGAACATGATCGGTTGCGCATTCTTCGCCGTCTTCGGTGCGCTCACCGGAGCCGTCGCGACTTTTCTTCTTTATCTCCTGATGATTCCCATTAATGCCTACCGTCTCCGTCAAATGCTCGCTCTCGTGAAGAAGGCGCGCACCGCAACGCAGGGCGACACGTCGATGGAGTGGCTCAAGCCGTTCATGACCGACCGCAAGTATCGCAAGGGCGACATCTTGATGAAGAAGGGTGACGCAGCCAACGAAATGCTGCTGACCGTTACCGGAAAATTCCGGGTCATCGAAATCAACGTCGAACTTCCGCCGGGGCGTTTGATGGGCGAGCTTGGTTTCCTCACGCCCGACAACCGCAGGACCGCGACGATCGAATGTATCGAGGATGGCCGCGTCCTGACTATCAGCTATGAAAAGCTGCTCGAGATCTACTTCCAAAACCCGCAGTTCGGTTATTACTTCCTTGTCTTGACCAGCCAGCGCCTGCTGGAAAATCTCGCGCGGGCCGAAGCCATCATCGCGCAGAACAAGATCGCGCCGCAGACGCCTTTCGCCAACTGACAGCGGTTCGGGGCGATTGATCCCGGCCGGACATCGTGCAAGCTGCGTTCAACGGCAGCCTCTTGGTCCACGGCGGGCGAAAGTGCTGAGAGTTCAGACCCATCTCTACTTTGCATGGGGTTGTTTTCGATATTTTGTATGCGGAGCCTGCGGTGAAGGGCATCCGCACATGGGCCGGCACGCCCTCATGCTCATGCAAAAGCCCTCTCCCGGAACGGGAGAGGGCTGAGTGCAGATCGTCCAATGATGAATGACCTCAGGTCTTCTTCAGCATCGGGCAGACGCTCTTTTCGAGCGGGATGAAGGCTTCCGCGGCCGGGATCGTGGCGACGAGGTTGTAGTAGTCCCACGGATACTTCGAATCCTGTGGCTTCTTCACCTCGAACAGGTAGGCCGGGTGGATCTTGCGGCCGTCGGCGCGGACTGAGCCCTTGCCGAACAGCGGATCGTCGGTCGGCATTTCCTTCATCTTGGCGACCACGGCGCGGCCGTCATGCGGATTGCCGCCGAGCGCTTCCAGCGCCTTGAGGTAATGGATCAGCGAGGAATAGACGCCGGCCTGGACCATGGTCGGCGGGTTCTTCTTGTATTTCTCGTTGAAGCGCTTGGTGAAGGCGCGGGTCTGCTCGTTCATGTCCCAGTAGAAGGTTTCGGTGAAGTTCAGGCCCTGCGCGACCTTCAGGCCGAGCGCGTGAACGTCGGTGATGAACATCAGCATGCCCGCGAGCTTCTGCCCGCCGGCGACGATGCCGAACTCCGCCGCCTGCTTGATCGAGTTGGTGGTGTCGCCACCGGCATTGGCGAGCCCGATGATCTTGGCCTTCGAGCTCTGCGCCTGCAGCAGGAACGAGGAGAAGTCGGCATTGTTGAGCGGATGCTTGACGCCGCCGAGCACCTTGCCGCCATTGGCGGCGACGACCGCGGCGGTGTCGCGTTCCAGCGCATGGCCGAAGGCGTAGTCCGCGGTGAGGAAGAACCAGCTGTCGCCGCCGGATTTCACCAGCGCCTTGCCGGTGCCGTTGGCGAGCATCCAGGTGTCGTAGACCCAGTGGATGGTGTTCGGCGAGCACTGCGCGCCGGTGAGATCGGATGATGCCGAACCCGAGTTGAGGTTGACGACGTTCTTCTCCCTGGCGAGGTTCGCGATGGCAAGACCGACGCCCGAACTCGCGAGATCGACGAACACGTCGACCTTCTCGACGTCGACCCACTGCTTGCCGATATTGGTGCCGACGTCGGGCTTGTTCTGGTGGTCGGCCGCGATCACCTCGATCTTCCAGCCCTTGCCGAGAAGCCCGGAATCCTCGACCGCCATCTGCGCGGCGACGGTCGAGCCGGGGCCGCCGATATCGGCATAGAGTCCGGACTGGTCGCCGAGGCTTCCGATCTTGACGACCTTGTCGAGCGTTTGCGCAAACGCCCCGCCGGCAAACACCAGGCTCGTGGTCATCACCAGTGCCGCAATGGATCGCTTCATCTTTCCTCCAGAAATTCTTTTTGGGCGATTGTTGAAATAGCGAAGCCATTATGGCGGGCCTTGCCGCAGCCGCCTAGCCGCTGCGACCAATCGCCATCGCACGGAATATTCCGTCGTGCGGCTAATTCGCGAGAAGAACGCCTGGCGATGCGAGGAAAAGCGCTTCAGCGCCAGAGCATGCGGATACTGACGTAGACGACGGCGAGACAGATGAAGATCAGCGCCACCGGCAGGCGTGGCTTTGCTGCCGTATCCGGTGCGGTCTGCTTCGGCCGGGCGGGCGGGCGGCGGAACGCGGTGACGTTGCCGCTGTCCTTGGCCGGATCGCCGGCGCGGGACGGGAGTTCCGGCGGCGTTCCGGTGCCGCCCATCTCCGCATAGTAGCGCTTGTACATGAGCTGGATGGTGGCCTCGGACGCATCTGCCTCGGTCATTCTGGCGAGCAGTTGCCGATAGCTTTCGAGGAAACTCTGCGCCTCCTGGGGAAGAGCGGAAAACCCGTTCAGCTTGGCCATCATCTTCCAGGTCGCAAAGTCTGCCCTCGCGCGGGTATCGGCGCGTCGTGCGATCAGCATGTCGGCAGCTTTTGTTGGCATGGTTCGGGCCAGTTCTTCCCTGTGCCGTTTCTATTTGAAGTTTAGGCGTTGCCGGTAATGAAGAGAAGCGCGGAGATCACATAGCCGGTCAGAGTCCGCAGTATCGTCGAAATAACATCAAGATTTAGGCCGAGCTGCGCGCCGACGACCGGAAGCAGGATCAAAAGTCCGAGCAGGATCAGCATGCCGTAGGGTTCCAGCCGCGCCAGCGGGTAAGCCAGCACCCGCGGCAGCAAACCGACGGCGACCCGGCCGCCATCCAGCGGCGGAATCGGCATCATGTTGAAGATCGCCAGGACGATATTGATCAGGAAAGCATTCTTGAGGTTGTCCGCGGTCCATTTGGCGGCCTCGGCCGGTACCAGGGGCAGGGCATGGAAGGCAAACGCCACCAGCGTCGCCAGAACGATGTTGATGGCGGGCCCGGCCAGCGCCACCCAGACCATGTCGAGCCGGGGATGGTTCAGGTTCCGGAAGTTCACCGGGACCGGCTTGGCGTAGCCGAACAGGAACGGGGAATGCGACAGCAACAGCACGCCGGGAAGGATGACCGTCCCGAACGGATCGATATGCTTGAGCGGGTTGAAGCTGACCCGGCCGAGCTGCCAGGCGGTATTGTCGCCGAGCTTGTATGCCACGAAGGCGTGGGCGGCCTCGTGAAAGGTGATGGCGATGAGGAGGGGGAGTATCCAGACCGAGATGTCGTAAAGCGAGATGTTCAGCACGGTCTACCCCGGTTTGCGCTTAGAGGCGCCAACCTAGCACGCCTGCCCTACTGGGGAACCGTCTCCTGATATTGCGGTAAACCGTCGTCGAGCCGCACCCAAGCGATCTTTTCGGAGACCCAGATGTGCTCGGTCGGCGCAAAGGCGTTGCGGTCGTCGAAAGTGGCGAGCGCGACGCCGATCGCGGTGCCGTTGGTGCGCCGGGAAAACAGCCGGGTGCCGCAGACCTTGCAGAACACCCGGTCGAGCGCTTCCGATGATGGATAACGCGCGGTCTCACCTTCGACCGTCAGCGAGCGCTGGTCGAACAGCGCGCGGGCAAAGAACGGCGAGCCCATCGCCTTCTGGCAGTTGCGGCAATGGCAGATCCGGACATTGAGCGGCTCGCCCTCGGCCTTGAACCGGACCGCGCCGCAGAAGCAGCCGCCTTCGCGGATCGTGCCCATCTCAGTACGTCGCCCGGCCGCCGGAAATGTCGAACACCGCACCGGTCGAGAACGCGCAATCCTCCGACGCCAGCCACGCCACCATCGCCGCCAGTTCTTCGACCAGGACAAAACGGTTTTTCGGAATCTTCGACAGCATGAAGTCGATGTGCTGCTGCGTGAGCTGATCGAAGATCGCGGTCTTGGCCGCCGCTGGCGTCACCGCGTTGACGAGGATGTCGTGCTGGGCGAGCTCCTTGCCGAGCGACTTGGTCAGCGCGATCAGGCCGGCCTTGGAGGCCGAATAATGCGCGGCGTTCGGATTGCCTTCCTTGCCGGCGATGGAAGCGATGTTGACGATGCGGCCGTACTTCTGCCGGATCATCGCAGGTACTACCGCCTTGCAGCAGATGAAGGGGCCGTCGAGATTGATGCGCAGCACCTTGCGCCATTCGTCGAGGTCGGTTTCCCACACGGTGGCGTTGACGCCGGCAATGCCGGCATTGTTGACGAGGATGTCGATCTTGCCGAGCGCCTTCAGCGTTTCGTCGCGGGTCTTCTCGACGGCGGCAAGATCCGAGATATCGACCTTGAACGACGAGACGGCGGGGCCGATCTCCCTGGCGGTCTTTTCCGCCAGCGGCAGGTCGTGATCCCAGATCGCGACCTTGGCTCCCGATGCGACGAAGCGCTCGGTGATCGCACGCCCAAAACCCTGCGCGCCGCCGGTGACGACGGCGCAGCGGCCGTTCAGATCAATCTTGTTCATTGAGGAAGCCCTTGATTGCGTGAATGTCAGAGCATGTAACCGCCGTCAACGACGAGGTCGACGCCGGTGGTGAAGGCGGCTTCGTCGCTCGCCAGATAAACTGCCATGGCAGCGATTTCTTCAGCGGTGCCCAGCCGGCCCATCTTCTGGCGCGCGATGAACATCTCCTTGCCTTGCGGACCGACGGCCGCGGCGCGGTCGAGCATCGAAGGCGTCTCCACGGTGCCAGGGCAGATGCTGTTGCAGCGAATGCCCTGAGTGATGAAGTCGAGTGCGACCGCGCGGGTGAGTAGCGAAACCGCCGCCTTCGACGCGCTGTAGACATAACGATTGGCCGGTGGCCGAAGCGCGGCGCAAGATGAGATGTTGACGATACTGCCGCCGCCGCCCGCCAGCATCGCCGGCAGGAACGCCTTGATGGTTCGGTGCATCGATTTGACGTTGAGATCGAACGAGAAGTCCCAATCCTCCTCCGAACAGTCCATGATGGTTCCGTGGTGGACGAAGCCCGCGGCGTTGAGCAGGATGTCGATCTTCCCAATGCGCTTGGCGAAAGCGTCGACCTCGGCGGTGCTGCGAACGTCGAGCCGCGCCGTCTCGGCAATGCCTTCCTTACCCAGCGCCGCGATGCCGCTTTCATTGATGTCGGTGGCGATCACCGTAGCGCCTTCGCGCGCGAATGCTATCGCGCATGCACGCCCGATTCCCGCCGCCGCGGCGGTGACAACGGCACGCTTTCCCTTCAGGCGATCTGACATGGTTTTATTCCTTCCTTTTTATGTTCGTCATTCCGGGGCGGCTCGAAGAGCCGAACCCGGAATCTCGAGATTCCGGGTCTGGTCCTTCGGACCATCCCGGAATGACCGGGGTGGCCGCCTCGCTCGCAAATAACGACGTCAGTGATTATCCCGCGCGACGCCGACGGTGCCCGCGATATTCTGATAACGCGTGGCGAGCTCCATGCAGGCGCCGGTCGCCTGCTGGCCCACGGTCGAGCGGTAGAGTTCCTGCCATGGCGTCTGGTTGGCCGGGTAGGGGAAGCCGCCCTTGGCCTTCAGCTCGGTGCGGCGCTTCTTCAATTCGTCGCTCGTGATCAGGATGTTGGCGTCGCCGGTATTGAGGTCAATGCGCACCTTGTCGCCGGTCTGCAGGATCGCGAGCCCGCCATCGGCCGCGGCCTCCGGCGAGGCGTTGAGGATCGACGGCGAACCTGAGGTGCCGGATTGCCGTCCGTCGCCGATGCAGGGCAGCGAGAGGATGCCGCGTTTGATCAATGCGGCCGGCGGCTGCATGTTCACGACCTCGGCGCCGCCGGGATAGCCGATCGGCCCGGCGCCGCGGATGAACAGCACGCAGTGCTCGTCGATGTTGAGCGAGGCATCGTCGATCCGGTCGTGATAGTCCTCCGGCCCCTCGAACACGATGGCGCGTCCCTCGAATGCATTCGGGTCTTTCGGATTGACCAGATAGCGGTCGCGGAATTCCTTCGAGATCACGCTGGTTTTCATGATCGCGGAATCGAACAGATTGCCGCGCAGCACCAGGAAGCCGGCGTCCTTCACCAGCGGCTTGTCGTAGCTCCAGATCACATCGCCGTCAGGCGCCGGCGCGGCGCCGCAGTTCTCGCCGATGCTGCGGCCATTGACCGTCACGGCGTCCTCATGGATGCGCTTGTGCGCCATCAATTCGCGCACCACCGAGGGCACGCCGCCGGCGCGATGAAATTCCTCGCCGAGATAGAAGCCGGCCGGCTGCATGTTGACCAGGAGCGGAATGTCGTGGCCGTGCTTCTGCCAGTCGTCGATCGAGAGCTCGACGCCGATATGCCGCGCCAGCGCATTGATGTGGATCGGCGCGTTGGTCGAGCCGCCGATCGCAGAATTCACCGCGATGCAGTTCTCGAACGCCTTGCGGGTCAGGATGTCGGAGGGCTTGAGGTCCTCCCAGACCATCTCGACGATCCGCTTTCCCGTCTCATAGGCGATCTGGCCGCGCTCGCGGTAGGGAGCGGGGATCGCCGCGCAGCCCGGCAGCGACATGCCGAGCGCCTCGGCCAGCGAGTTCATGGTCGAGGCGGTGCCCATGGTGTTGCAATGGCCGACCGACGGGGCGGAGGAGGCCACGATTTCGATGAATTCATTGTAGTCGATTTCACCGGCGGCAAGCCGTTCGCGCTGCTTCCAGACGATGGTGCCGGACCCGGTGCGCTCGCCGTTGAACCAGCCGTTCAGCATCGGGCCGCCCGAAAGCACGATGGCGGGTAGATTGACCGTCGCCGCCGCCATCAGGCAGGCCGGCGTCGTCTTGTCGCAGCCGGTGGTCAGCACCACGCCATCAAGGGGATAACCGAACAGCACTTCGACCAGGCCGAGATAGGCGAGGTTGCGGTCGAGCGCCGCGGTCGGCCGCTTTCCGGTCTCCTGGATCGGATGGGTCGGAAACTCCATGGCGATACCGCCGGCCTCGCGGATGCCTTCGCGCACCCGGTGCGCCAATTCGAGGTGGTGGCGATTGCACGGCGACAGGTCGTTGCCGGTCTGGGCGATGCCGATGATCGGCTTGCCGGACTGCAATTCCGCGCGGGTCAGGCCGTAGTTCAGGTAGCGCTCGAGATAGAGCGCGGTCATGCCCGGGTTATGCGGGTTGTCGAACCATTCGAGGGAACGCAGTCGGCGGCCCTTGCCATTGGTCGGGGACTTGTTGTCGCTTTTTTTCATTGGTTCCTCCCGCACGGACTAAAACTGGTGGCAGCGCAAAGCATGGCAGCACTTGCACCATGCTCAAAACTTCCGCTGCAACGCAGTTGCCGCGCCTATTCGATTTCTGTGGATGCGATCCTAATCTGGCACAAAAGATAGCGCTACCATTTTCTGGCGCGCCAGTATTGCGTGCTGCGAAGGGCGAGTCAGATATTCGACGGCGTCGAGCTTTCGCGGACCATCAACTGGAAACCAAGGTCGATCACCGGCTCCTGCGGGCGGCGGCCCTCGATCGCCTCGATCACCATGGTGACGGCGTGCCGGCCCATTTCATAGCGGTTGGTGCGCACGCTGCTGAGCGACGGGACCGCGGCGGCTGCGAATTCCAGATCGTTGAATCCGACGATCGCGAGGTCGCGGGGTACCGAGATCTGGCGGCGCTGACATTCGAACAGTGCCCCGAGCGCCAAATCGTCGTTGACGCAGAAGACAGCATCGATGTCGGGCGTCTGGGCGAGCAGGTCGGTGAACAGCGTTCCGCCGAGCGTGACGGTGGTCGGCACCGAGGTAGTGACGACGAGGTTGGGATCGAACAGCGCGGCGTGCTTCATGGCATCACGATACCCGTCGAACCGCCGCTGCACGCGCGGATCCATTCGCGCGCCGAGAAAGCCGATCCGGCGGCGTCCCTGTTCGAGGATGTGCGAAATTGCCGCAAATGCCGCGTCGTAGTGCGAGAAGCCGACCATCATGTCGACAGGACTGTCGCCGATTTCCATGATCTGCGTGACGGGACAGTTCATGGACTCCAGAACCTTGCGGGAGTCCGCGGTCTGGTTGATCCCGGTGACGATCAGGCCGGCGGGCTTCTGGGCCCGGAACAGGCGCAAGAGCTTTTCCTCCTGCAGGATGCTGTAGCGCGTGTTCGCAAGCTGGATGGTGTAGCGGCTACCTTCGGAGGAATCGTAGATGCCGCGCAATACGTCGGAGAATACGTTGTTGGTGAGCGAAGGGATGACGACGCCAATGACTTCAGTACGATGCGAGGCCAGCGCCCGTGCCGCGAGATTGGGCACGTAGCCCAGTTCCTTCACCGCGCTGTCGACGCGCTCCCGCTTGCTGAGCGACAGCGCTTCGGGGTTCCTGAAAAAACGCGATGCGGTAATGGGACTGACGCCAGCGAGCTTGGCGACTTCGGTGAGGCGGATTTTGCCAGACTTGGTCTGTTTTCGTCCCATCTTGCGCTCATATCACAACAAATTAGACGTTTGAACAATTATTGACAGCGCTACCATCGGATTGCTAAAAGCCGACAAACTGCGGATGATAATGACCGTTGAATTCGGCTTCCGGCATTAGAGTCGAAAAAGACAGAACGGCGCCATCGCCCGCTAGCGGCGCCAAAAACAGAAAATGAGGGGAGATTCGATGTCGTCGGTACAGATTCGCGACGTGCGCAAGTCGTTCGGCAATTTTGAAGTTTTGCACGGCGTGTCGATTCCGATCGAGGACGGCGAGTTCGTCGTGCTGGTTGGCCCCTCCGGCTGCGGCAAGTCGACCCTGCTGCGCATGCTCGCGGGTCTCGAGAACATCACCTCCGGCACGATTTCGATCGGCGACCGCGTGGTCAACAATGTCCAGCCGAAAGAGCGGGACATCGCCATGGTGTTCCAGAACTACGCGCTCTATCCGCACATGACTGTCGCGGACAATATGGGCTTTTCGCTCAAGCTGCGCGGCGCCAAGCAAGAGGAAATCTCGACTGGCGTGAAGCGCGCCGCGGAAATTCTCGCGCTGACGCCGCTGCTCGAACGCTATCCCCGTCAATTGTCCGGCGGCCAGCGCCAGCGCGTCGCGATGGGCCGCGCCATCGTGCGCGATCCGCAGGTGTTCCTGTTCGACGAGCCCTTGTCCAATCTCGACGCCAAGCTGCGTGTCGCGATGCGCACCGAGATCAAGGAACTGCACCAGCGGCTCAAGACCACGACCGTTTACGTCACCCACGACCAGATCGAGGCCATGACCATGGCCGACAAGATCGTGGTCA
>NZ_DAINNI010000014.1:0-88385 GCF_036735945.1 Bradyrhizobium sp.
TGATTTATAACGACCGGGTGTCTTCAAAACCCGCCAATCCGCGAAGACGGGTTAAAGGGGTGAACCACGCGGCGGCCGGCCATTCGATCAAGCGAGCCAATGCCGCAGGGGCGGTGACACCTAATCCTTCGTCCCAGGCCCGGTCGCAAACTGCGGGAATTTCGCCGCGACGATCGGGCCGTCGGCGCGCCAGGAATGGCAGCCGCCGATGAAGAACGGACGCTTGCCGGAGGTCTGCTGGTTCTCCAGCGCGTCGCGGCCCTCCGGCTGCTTGCCGTGCGACATGGTCTGGTACAGCGTGGTCACGGCGGGCCCGAGCAATTCCATCAGATGCGTGCAGGTCTCGATCCGGCCGATCTTGCGCCGCAGGATCTCGCGCCAGCCCGGGCCGATGCGCTCGCCGACCAGGCGCGCCAGGATCGGCTCGACCTCGATGCAGGTCGGGTAGGGCGTCTCGCGCATCATGGCCTGCGCTTCGCGGATGGTCATGCCGTCGTCAATCGCGAGCCGCAGGCCGATGTCGTGCACGGGATCGCCGGGCTTCAGTTCGCCGCGAAACTGGTCGGCGGATTGGAGGAACGGCTTGGTGTCGCGCAGCCACGCCTCGACTTCCCAAAACCCGTCGTCGCGCAGGAAGCCCTCGCAGATGACCGAGCGCGTATGCATCGGGCGGCGCCGGCGGGCTGCGTGCCCCTCTGATGTCAAAGCCATTGGTTTTTCCTGTTTCGAAGCCGAAGCGGCCGGGCGGTCTGCGCTTCAGCCGAATGTGACGATCATCTTGCCGAGCGCGGAGCGCGACTGCATGGTCTTGAATGCCTCGCGGAAATCCGCGAACGGCACGACCTTGCCGACCACGGGCTGCAATTTTCCCGAGGCCAGCCAGTCGAACAATTGCGTGATCAGCCTTGCGTGGGTCTCCGGCTCGCGCCGCTGGATTTGCGCGAGGTCGACGCCGAGCAGCGCACCGCCCTTGAGCAGCGGCAGGTTGAAGGCCAGCGCGGGGATGGTGCCCGAGGCGAAGCCGACGACGAGATGACGCCCGCGCCAGGCGATCGAGCGGAACGCCTGCAGCGCTACTTCACCGCCGACGGGGTCGAAGATCACATCCGGCCCATGTCCGCCGGTGAGTTCCTTCAGCGTGTCGCGCCAATCGGCCTTGGTGTAATCAATGGTCTGATCGGCGCCGAACCGGACCGCGAAATCACGCTTCTCCGCCGTCGAGGCGGCGGCGATCACCCGTGCACCCATCAGCTTGCCGAGCTGGACCGCGGCAATGCCGACGCCGCCGGCGGCGCCGAGCACCAGCAATATCTCGCCGGCCTGCAGCGCGGCGCGGGCATCGAGCGCGTAAAGTCCGGTCAGATAATTGGCCTGAAACGAGGCGCCGGCCTCGAAGGGGACCTGCGGCGGCAGGGGCTTGAGCGCCGCCGACGGCACCGAGATATATTCGGCGAGCGCGCCGGACCTGACCATGCCGATCACCGGCGTGCCCGGCCTGAACGCGGTGACGTCGCCGGCCACGGCATCGACGATCCCGGCGAACTCCGTCCCCGGAATGAACGGCAGGGGATCCCTGGTCTGGTAGAGCCCTTGCACCTTCAGCCCGTCGACGAAGCCGACCGCGGCGGCGCCGACCTTGACGCGGACATTGCCGCTGGAGACGCCGGGCGTTTCGATCTCCCTGATCGAAATACCATCGATGGAATCATAGTTCTCGACAAGGACGGCCTTCATGCAAATTCTCTCATGCGTTTTCTCGTCCCGCGCCAACGACTTGCGTCGGCGTATTAAGATGCGTGCGGGGCCAGGGTAACTCTATTCGGCGGCCTCGGCCTGCCGGTCGATCGCCAGCGCGCCGTCCTTGATCAGGGGAATCAGATCGCGGCCGATCGCCATGGTGTCATGCGGATTTTCGAAGCCGCGCAGCAGGAAAGAGTGGATACCGAGCCGGTAATATTCCAGCACCGCCGCCGCGATCTGCTCGGGCGTGCCGACGAGGCATGACGTATTGCCGGGGGCGCCGGTGGCCCGGGCAATTCCCATCCACAGCCGTTCATCATGGACGTCGCCGCGCGCGGCATAGCCGAGCAGGCGTTCGGCGGAATGGTTGGTCGGCTGCGGCGCCGCGCCGGTCTTGCGCTCGACATCCGCAAGCAGGGCATTGGCCTTGTCCCACGCCGCGCCTTCGGTCGCCGCCATGATCGGCCGCAGCGACATGTTGAAGCCGACCTGGCGCCCGAAGGCCGCCGCGCGGCGGCGGAAGTCCTGCACGCGCTCCCGCGTCTCCTTCAGCGGCTCGCCGAAGATCGCGAACACGTCGCAATGCCTGGCGCCCATTTCCAGCGCGCCTTCCGACGAGCCGCCGAAGAACAGGCTGGGGTAGGGCTGCTGATGCGGCTTGATGTCGGAATAGCCGCCCTCGACCCGGTAGAATTCGCCCCTGTGATCGATCGGGCCGTCGCTGGTCCAGAGTTTTCGCATCACCTCGAGATATTCGCCGGCGCGGCGGTAGCGGTCGTTCTTGGGCAGGAAGTCGCCTTCGCTGGCCTGGTCCGCGTCGCTGGTGCCGGCGATGATGTGCAGCGCCATCCGGCCCTGCGTGAGCTGGTCGAAGGTTGCGATCTGCCGCGCCGCCAGGGCGGGGGCCACCGAACCCGGCCGGTGCGCGATCAGGAACTTGATCCGCTCGGTGTGGTCGGCCGCATAAAGCGCAATCGCAAAACCCTCGGCGGCGGAGGCGTAATACCCGACCAGGACGGCATCATAGTTCCACTGTTCGTGCAGGCGGGTGAAATCGACCACCCATTGCCGGGATATCTGTCCCTTGATCAGGTGAACCGCAATGCCTTCCTGCTGGGTGCCGATCATGCCGATGATTCTTGCGGGCATCGCATCTCCTCGGGTCTTTTTGCTTTGGACCGAATGAAACGCGCATCGCCGTGCGAATGCAAGCACTTAGCGATTTGTGTTTAGGCGTCGCCTTCGCGTTCCGCGCCCGCCGCCACCGCTTCGCCGTTTCTGCGCCGTGACAGGGCGGATGTGATGTTGCGCTCGGTCAGGTCCATCAGGCGGTGCATCGCGCGCCGCGCGCCGTCAGGATTGCGCGCCCAGATCTCGTCGAGGATCGCGCGGTGGAAGGGCAGGCTCTTGCGCGGCGCGCCCGGGTTCAGCGTCGACAGCTCGAACGACATCCGCAAGGCGGCCTCGACGGTGGCGCCGAACGCGACCAGGAATTCGTTTCCGGTCGCGGTCAGTATGCCGCGATGAAAGCGAAGGTCGGGATCGGAATAGGCGCGGCTGTCCATGCCGGCGGCATCCATCTCGCGGTAGGCGCGCTCGATGCGGGCGAGGTCGGCATCCGAGCCGCGCTCGGCGCAGATCGCGCACGCTTCCGGTTCCACGATCCGGCGCACCTCCGTGAGCTGGCGGGCGAATTCCTCGCTTCTGCGTTCCGCCCAGGTCCATTCCAGCAGTTCGGCATCCAGCATGTTCCAGTTGATTCGCTCGCGGACATGCGTGCCCGCCTTCTGACGGGCGGCGATCAAGCCTTTTGCCTTGAGAAGGGAGAGCGATTCCCGGATCGAGGTGCGGCTGACCTCGAATTGCGAGGCGAGCTCGATCTCGCGGGGCAGGGTCCAGCCCTCCTGCCATGCGCCGGTCACGATCAGCTTTGCGATCTCGCGCGCGACATGGGTGTTGGACTGGCGGGATTCGGCGTCCCTGGGCAAAGCGAGACCCTCAAGGCGATGAAAGAATATTGTCTGCTTTATTGGATCACGATGTCAATCCATAGCAATTTTCTCGTTGGTATCTGAACGTCCTTCCTTTGACATGCGATTTTATGTCGGTCATATTATCCAAAAAACAAACAGGGAGGCTGCCGTGACCCACAACAATTCCAGCCGTCGCCTCAGCCGCCGGAGCCTGCTGCAGGCCGGCGCCGCCACGCTCGGCGCCGCGGCGTTTCCGATGCCGGCGATTGCGCAAGCCAAGCCCTTTGCCGGGGTCACGCTGCGCGGCGCGTCGTTCCAGCACCGCTTCTTCACCCTGCTGCAGAACTACATTCCGGAGTTCGAGGCACAGACCGGCATGAAGGTCGATCTGCAGCTTTCGGCCTTTCCGGTCTACAACCAGCAGGCCAATCTCGAACTGTCGTCGGGCGGCTCGGCGTTCGATTTCGTCAACGTCACCTTCATTCTCGCCGCGCGCTGGGTCGCGGCCGGGCTGCTCGCCAATCTCGATGAATTCACGTCCGATCCCAACCTGACGCCCGCGGAATGGAATCCGAAGGATTTCGTCGAGGGCGCGCAGGTGCCGTACCGCGACGCCAAGGGTGCGACCTACGGCTATTCCTGGGAAGGCGGCGCCATGGTGATGGGCCTGTCGCGGATGGACCTGATGGAGAAGAAGGGCCTCAAGATTCCCAAGACCTTTGCCGAGCTGCAGCAGGTATGCGCGGAACTTAACGGCACCGACAATGTCAACGGCATCGTCAGCTTCCAGCTCCATCACTGGTGCCTGCCGCCCTACATCCAGGGTTTTGGCGGCAACATCTTCCGCAACCCGCCCGCCGACATCATGCCGGCGCTGAACTCGCCGCAGGCGGTTCAGGCGGTGGAGTTCTATTCTAATCTCCTGAAGAACTACGCGCCGAAGGGCGTGCTGACCTATACCGAGGACCAGGCGCGGCAGGCCCTGCTCACCGGCCGCTCCAACATCTTCATTCACTCCAGCGCCTGGATCACGCCGATCCTGATGTCCAGCGAGAGCAAGGTGAAGGAGACCTCGCGCGTGGTGCGGATGCCGGCAGGGCCGGTCAATGATTTCCCGGCCGCCAACAGCCAGGGGCTGGGGATTCCCAAGAACGCCAGGAACAAGAAGGCGGCGTGGGAATTCATCAAATGGGCGGTCAGTCCGGAAATCTCGATGCGGCTGGTCAAGGAGCACGGCCATTCCTCGGTCTGCCGCCGTTCGGTGATCGAGAGCGAGGAATATCGCAGGCTCAATACCGTCAATGGCCAGGACCTCGGCGCGCTCTATCTGGAAGTGCTGGGACTGCCGGCCAAGGGCCAGAACTACATGGCCTATCGCACCGTGAAGGAATTCCCGATCGTCGGCGACGTCCTCAACAAGGCGTTCGAGCAGGTGGCGACCGGGCAGCTCGCGGCCGGGCCGGCGATGAACGCCGCGCAGGAACAGGCGATCGCCAATCTCCGCCGGGCCGGGACGACGCTTTGAGCGAAAACACACTGGCCGACGCCGCGCGTCGCCGCTTCAATAAAGTCGCGCTGGCGCCGAGCCTGATCGTGCTGTTCGCGATCGCGGGTCTGCCTGCGATCTATCTGGTCGTGACCAGCCTGACGCCGTTCCAACTGGTCAATCCGGGTTCGGCGACCGATTTCTCCTCGCCCTTGCGCAATTATCGCCTGCTGCCCGACGATCCGCGCTTCGTCAATTCGCTGTGGGTGCAGGCGAAGCTGTCGTTCTGGGGCGTCCTGTTTCAGGTCCTGCTCGGCATGCTGCTGGCGCTGCTGTTGCACACGCAGTCGCGTTTCGTGGAGTTCGCGCGCACCTTCTTCCTGATCCCGATGGTGCTGCCGCCGATCGTGGTGGCCGTGATCTGGAAGCTGATCTATACGCCCGACATCAGCCCGCTCTATTACGCGGCCAGCCTGCTCAACATCACCATGCCCTCGCTCACCTCGAGCGTCGACTTTGCGCTGACCGCGATCATCATCGCCGATACCTGGGAATGGCTTCCCTTCACCTTCCTGATGGTGCTGGCCGCGCTGCAGACCATTCCGGACGAGTTCTCCGAAGCCGCTCTGGTCGATGGCGCCAACCGGCTGCAGATCTTCTATTACGTCACGCTGCCTTTCATCGCGCCGGTCTTGGTGATCTCGGGCATGTTCCGCCTGATCGACAGCGTCAAGGCGTTTCCGCTGATCTTCCTTTTGACCGGGGGCGGGCCGGGCAGCGTCACCGAGGTGACGAATTACTACGCCTATCTGCTGGCGTTCGATTTCAACGAGATCGGGTATTCCAGCTCGGTCACGGTGGTGCTGCTGCTGCTCGTCGTCGTGGTCTCGTTCGGCGTGGTGTGGATGGGCCGCCGCCGGGAAACCACGGCATGAGCGGCGACAGCGGTCCGATCCGCCATTCGGCAAGCTGGGGCCGGCTCGCCGCGATCGGCGTGACGCTGCTGGTGCTGCTCTCGCCGTTTCTCTGGCTGCTGCAGATGAGCTTCAAGTCCAACGACCTGATCCTGCAGTTTCCGCCGCCCCTGATTTTCACGCCGACGCTGCAGAACTACACCTCGCTCTGGCAGGGCGCCTTCCCGGCATCCTTCGTCAACAGCCTGATGAGCGCCTCGTTCTCGACCGCGCTGGCGCTCACGCTCGGCGTACCCGCGGCCTATGCGCTGTCGCGCTGGACCGGGCGCGGCCGGCACGCGCTCAGCTTCGCCATCCTGGTCACGCGAATGGCGCCGCCGATCGCCTTTACGATTCCGTTCTTCCTGTTCTATCGCTGGATCGGCCTGCTCGATACCGTGACCGGGCTGGTGCTGGTCTACACCAGCTTCAACCTGCCGCTCGTGATCTGGATGATGCAGCCGTTCTTCGACACGGTGCCGCCGTCGCTGGAAGAGGCGGCGCTGGTCGACGGCGCTCCGATACGGGTGATCTTCCTCGAGATCATGCTGCCGATGGTCGCGCCCGGCATCGCGGCCACCGCGATCCTCTGCTTCCTCTACGCCTGGAACGACTTCTTCTTCGCGCTGATCCTGACGCGGACAAATGCGCGCACTGCGCCGGTCGCCGTGGTCAACTTCATGAACTACGAGGGCTGGGAGTGGGGCAAGATCGCCGCCGGCGGTTCGCTTGTGATGGCGCCGGTGCTGATCTTCTCGCTCGCGGTGCGCCGTTATCTCGTGAGCGGGCTGACCGCCGGCGCGGTGAAGGGATAGGGTGGGCCGTGCAGCTTCCGACCGGGGCTTCGCGCTTCGTCTTCATTTTCGCCCATCCGGCCGGGCATGTCGGCGCGCCGCGTCATTACACGCCTTACTTTCAAGGCGCCGGGCTCGACTGGCACATGGTGCCGCTCGACATCGCGCCGGAAAATCTCGCCGCGACGATCCGCACGCTTGCGAAATCGCCGAGCGTCGCCGGCTTCAACCTCACCATGCCGCACAAGCCCGCGGCGTTCGAACTCTGCGATGCGGTCGGTCCCGCCGCCGAGTTCGAGGGCGTGGTCAACACCATCCGGATCGAGCCCGGCGGACGGCTGGTCGGCGAATCCTTCGATGGCGGCGGCTTCCTCAATGCCGCGCGCGAGGCCGGGATTTTTGATCCCGATCGCCGCTGCGTCGTGATCGGTGCGGGCGGCGCCGGCCGCGCGATCTGTCACGCGCTCGCTGCGGCCGGCCTCAGGCGATTGCGCATTCTGAACGAAGCGCCGGGCCCGGTCGAAATCCTCGCCGCGAAACTTCGCAGCCGTTTTGCCGACCTCGACATCAGGCTCGACGAGAAATTCGACGACGCCGGCCTTTTGGTCAACGCCACGTCGCTTGGCCTGCACGAGACCGACGCCATGCCGATGAATCCCGCGCGGCTGCCGGATGATTGCGCGGTGTTCGATATCATCGCCGCGCGGCGGACCGAGTTCATGCAGGCCTGCGCCGCGCGCGGCCTCAAGGTGGTCGATGGCGTCGCGATGATCAAACACCAATTGCCGCTGCAGACGGCATTCTGGCGTGGCGAGGCGTGAACTCAGCGCGCGCGATTGAACTGGGGGCGCCGGTCCGCGCCCGCACAATCCCGGGTCTGCGCTGCGTCAAACTGTCAAAGAGGGCCTCGAATCGGCCTTGCGTCGGCTTGGTCCGGCTGCGATTGATATTGCTGAAACCTTGTCCTCGACCCGTAGAAGAAGAGATCGATGAGCCACCTGATTGTCCGCGCCGGTGAATTCACCTTCGAGGCCCGTTTCGAGGAGCAACTTGCGCCGAAGACGGTCGCCGCGTTCCGCAAGGCGATGCCGTTCGAGAGCCAGGCGATCCATGTCCGCTGGAGCGGCGAGGGGGTCTGGATGCCGCTCGGCGATCTTGATTTCGGCGTCTCCTACGAGAACCACACCAGCTATCCGGCGCCCGGCCAGATCATTCTCTATCCCGGCGGCATCAGCGAGACCGAAATCCTGCTCGCCTATGGCGGCGTGCATTTCGCAAGCAAGATGGGCCAGCTCGCCGGCAACCACTTCATTACCCTGACCTCGGGACTGGAGAACCTGACCGCTTTCGGCAAGACCGTGCTGTGGAAGGGCGCGCAGAAGATCCGCTTCGAGGAAGTCTAGGCATGGCCGCGCCGTCTTATCCGCGCGACTTCCGCGGCTACGGGCGCAACCCGCCCGATCCGAAATGGCCCGGCGGCGCGCGCGTGGCCGTGCAGTTCGTGGTGAATTTCGAGGAGGGCGGCGAGAACAATATTCTCGACGGCGATCGCGCCTCGGAGGCGTTCCTCTCCGATGTGCTGGGCGCGCAGCCCTGGCCGGGCCAGCGCCACGCCAATATCGAATCGATGTTCGAATATGGCTCGCGCGCCGGTTTCTGGCGGCTGTGGCGGATGTTCACCGAGCGCAACCTGCCGGTCACCGTGTTCGGCGTCGCCAGGGCGCTGCAGCGAAATCCCGATGTGGTGGCGGCCATGAAGGAGGCCGGCTGGGATATCGCGAGCCACGGTCTGCGATGGATCGAGCACAAGGACATGTCGGTGAGCGAGGAGCGGACCGAGATCGCGTCCGCCATCCGCATCCACACCGAGGCAACGGGCGCGCTCCCGCTCGGCTGGTACACCGGACGCTCCTCGATCAACACGATGCGGCTTCTGATGGAAGTTGGCGGCTTGCTTTATCTCTGCGATTCCTATGCCGACGACCTGCCGTACTGGATCAAGTCGCGTGGCTTGAAACCGCATCTGGTCATTCCCTATACGCTCGACGCCAACGACATGCGCTTCATCAACCCGCAGGGTTTTGGCGGCGGGGACGAATTCTTCAGCTATCTGAAGGACGGTTTTGACGTTCTTTACCGGGAAGGCGAAACCGCGCCGAAGATGATGTCGGTCGGGCTGCACTGCCGGGTGGTCGGGCGTCCCGGCCGGGCCGCGTCGCTGATGCGCTTCCTCGATTACATCCGTCAGCACGAGCGCGTCTGGGTGCCGACGCGGCTTGAGATCGCGCAGCACTGGCACGCGCATCTCGCTTATCTCGCCGACGATGCGTTCGACATTGGGTAGGTCGATGCTCGGCGACGAGATCGTGGGCCGCATCAACCAGCTCGGGACGATTTCCGAGGCGGCGGAGCATCTGGCGCGCGTCTTCCTGTCGGCCGAGCACCGCATCGCCGCCGATCTCCTGATGTCATGGATGGAGGATGCCGGCATGGCCGCGCATCTCGACGGCATCGGCAATGTCTGCGGGCGCTATGAGGGCAACCGGCCCGGCCTGCCGTGCCTGATGCTGGGCTCGCATTACGACACGGTGCGCGACGCCGGCAAATGGGACGGACCGCTCGGGGTGATCACGGCGATTGCCTGTGTCGCCGACCTGAACCGGCGCGGCGTGCGGTTGCCGTTTGCTGTCGAAGTCGTCGGCTTTGCCGACGAAGAGGGCGTGCGGTTTTCCTCCACGCTGCTCGGCAGCCGGGCCATCGCCGGAACGTTTGACGAAGCCGTGCTCGACGCCCGCGACGCCAGCGGCGTCTCCATGCGCGAGGCGATGGCGCAGTTCGGGCTCGACTCCGGCCGAATCGGCACGGCGGCACGAAAGCGGAGCGAACTGCATGCCTATGTCGAACTGCACATCGAGCAGGGGCCGGTGCTGGAGCAGCGGAACCTTCCTGTCGGCGTGGTCACGGCAATCGCCGGAGCGACGCGGCTGGCGGTGAGCCTCTCCGGCCTGGCCGGCCACGCCGGCACCGTGCCGATGGCGCTGCGGCGCGACGCACTGGCCGGCGCCGCCGAATGCATCGTCGCGGTCGAGCAGTTCTGCGGGGACGACGACGCCGGCCTGGTCGGCACAGTCGGTGCCATCACCGCAATGCCCGGCGCGACCAACGTCATCCCGGGGCGCGTCTCGTTCACGCTCGACGTTCGCGCGCCGACGGACGACCACCGCAGGCTTGCGGTAGCCGGGATCGTGCGGCAGATCGAGGCGATTGCGAAGCGTCGTGAACTCTCGCTGCAGGTCGATATCACCCACGAGAACCGCACCGTGCCCTGCGCGTCGTGGCTGAAAGCGCAGGTCGCGGAAGCGGTCGCGGCCGAAGGTTATGCCGTGTTCGAACTGCCGAGCGGGGCAGGGCATGACGGTATGGCGATGATCGATGTCGCAGATGTCGCCATGCTGTTCGTGCGCTGCCGTGGCGGCATCAGCCATAACCCGGCCGAGCACGTCGCATCGGCCGATGCCGACGCCGGCGCATGCGTGCTGCTGCGCTTCATCGAGAACTTCCGGCCGCTGCCTAGTTCGTGAGCAGTTGCACGTCCGGCAAGCGCCGGACGCGGAACGCGTCGGCGCGGCATCCGCAGTTCAACGAATTGAAACAACGATCGAATTCGCCGTCGTTCATCGCATGCCGCCATTGTACACAATGGCATGCGCCTTGCTTGCCCTCTTGTCGAGAGTTCTCGTTCGGGGCGCGCAGGTCATGGCGAACTCAAGAAAGCTCGCTGCGGAGCCGGAGCCGATCGAGCTCGATTGGGCGGCGACCGCGCTCCTCATCATCGACATGCAGCGCGACTTCATGGAGCCGGGCGGTTTCGGCGAGACGCTCGGCAATGACGTCAGCCAGCTTGCCCGCGCGGTAAGGCCGATCGCGGCGGTGCTGGATGCGGCGCGCGCGGCCGGCATGCTGGTGGTTCACACCCGCGAGGGCCATCTGCCCGATCTCTCCGATGCGCCGCCGGCCAAGGTCGAACGCGGCGCGCCGTCGCTGCGTATCGGCGATCCCGGGCCGATGGGGCGCATCCTCATTCGCGGCGAGGCGGGCCACGACATCATTCCCGAGCTCTATCCGACCGGCGGCGAGATCGTGATCGACAAGCCGGGCAAGGGCGCGTTCTACGCCACCGAGCTTGGCGATGTGCTGCAGCGCCGCGGCATCGAAAATCTGCTGGTCTGCGGCGTCACCACCGAGGTTTGCGTCAACACCACCGTGCGCGAGGCCAACGACCGCGGCTACCGCTGCGTCGTGCTGGCGGACGGCTGCGCATCCTACTTCCCGGAATTCCACGAGATGGGCCTGAGGATGATCAAGGCCCAGGGCGGCATCTTCGGCTGGGTCTCCGATTCAGCCGCGGTGCTATCGGCGCTCTTACCGGAGATTTCAACAGCGGAAACGGGGACATCACGATGAGCACGAGCGGGACAGGGACTGCAGGCACGTCAGGATTCAAGCCGGTATTATGGACGCCGGGCGACTGGAACGCGCTGTTCGGCTTCGGCACCAACATCCTCGTCAACATGCTGGTGCTGACCGGCTTGCTGCGTTTCGTGCTGAAGATGCCTGACAGCATCGTGTTCGGCCGCATCCTGCCGGCGCTCGGCCTGATGATGTGCCTCTCGACCTTCTATTACGCGTGGCTTGCCTACAAGCTCGCGCAGAAGACCGGCCGCGACGACGTCTGCGCGCTGCCGTCGGGCGTCAGCGTGCCGCACATGTTCATCGTCACCTTCGTGATCATGCTGCCGATTACGCTGAAGACCGGCGATCCCCTCAAGGGCTGGTCGGCGGGCCTGGTCTGGGTGTTTTTCCAGAGCTTTATCCTCATGCTCGGTGGCTTCATTGCGCCTTACATCCGCAAGATCACGCCGCGCGCGGCGCTGCTCGGCACGCTTGCCGGCGTCTCCGTCACCTTCATCTCGATGCGGCCGGCGCTCGAAATGTACATGACGCCGCAGATCGGCCTCGTCTGCTTTGCCATCATCCTGGTGAGCTGGTTCGGCGGCGTGAAATATCCGAAGGGGATTCCCGCGGGCCTCGTTGCCATCGCTGCCGGCATGCTGATCGCGTGGGGCTCGAACCTGTTCGGGCTCGGTCTCGGCGGTTTGAGCCTGAAGGGTCTCGGCGATGCCTTTGCCAATTTCGGCTTCTCGGTGCCGCTGCCGGCGTTCGGCCAGGTGTTCTCCGGCTTCGAATTCCTCGGCATCATCCTGGTGACCGCGATTCCCTTCGGCATCTACGATCTCGTCGAGGCCATGGATAACGTCGAGAGCGCGGAAGCCGCCGGCGACGAATATCCGACCACGCGCGTGCTGACCGCCGACGGCGTCGTCAGCCTGATCGGCTGCCTGATGGGCAATCCCTTCATCAACGCCGTCTATATCGGCCATCCCGGCTGGAAGGCGATGGGCGGCCGGATCGGCTATTCGGCGGCGACCGGCCTGATGGTCGTGCTGCTGTCGTGGTTCGGCATCATCTCGGTGCTGCTGGCGCTGGTGCCCGTCGTCGCGATCTCGCCGATCCTGCTCTATATCGGCATGCTGATCGGCGCACAGGCGTTCCAGACCACGCCGGTCAAGCATGCGCCCGCCATCGTGCTGGCGCTGACGCCGCATCTCGCGGCCTGGGCCAAGCTGCAGATCGACACCATGCTGGCCTCGACCATGACCGCGGCGCAGACGGTCGGCGGTCTCGCCGCCGACAAGGTCGATGCGGTCAAGGCGGCCGCCATCGCCGCGCTGCCGCAGCAGGGCGTGATCTATCACGGGCTGGAGGTGATGGGCGGCGGCTCGATCCTCGCCGGCCTCGTGCTCGGCGCGATCGGCGTCTTCGTGATCGAGCGCGATTTCATGAAGGGGTCGGCGTTCGCACTGGCCGGAGCCGTGATGACCTATTTCGGCTTCATGCACGGCGAAGCCGTCGGCATCGGCGGCGGTCTCGGCGTCACGCCGGGCGTGGCGCTGGCCTACGCCGTGATGGCGGCGGGGCTGTATGCGCTGGCGAGGAGCGGCGAGGGCGTCGCCTACAGCGCGCACACCGAACCGGTCGCCGCACCCGCGGAGTAATTGATCCTCATGGTGAGGAGGCGCGTTAGCGCCGTCTCGAACCATGAGGCCACAGACGGGCCTTCATCCTTCGAGACGCCGCTTCGTGGCTTCTAAGGATGAGGGAGATGACGGCGCTATCCCTTCACAAACGCCAGCATCGTGCCGTTGCCTTCTGCCGGCGGCACGATCACGCCGCCGGCGCTCTTGACGCCGACCGCGCCCAGCGCCTTCTCCGCGGCTGCGACATCAGCGACGATCACGAGCCCCGCGCCGCCGCGCTCGGGCAGGCCGGCGAGCGATACGCCGGGATAGCGCCTGGCGATCTGCTCCTTCGTCAGGAACACGAAATCCGCGCGGTCGCCGCCGGAGGGCACCGCGACGGCGCCATCCGCCTCGCCGCGCGTCTCGCGGTCGATCATTTTGGCCAGATGCGCCGCTTCCCTGGCGGGCTCCGGCGCGACCATCAACACCTGCTTCAGCCGTTTCGCGCCATTGGCGTGCTTCATCAGTTCGGGAATCCACACCGTCTCGCGCGTCTTGTGCTGGCAGGCGAAGATACGCACGCCGCCGGGCGATTCCGCCGTTGGCCACTGGAAGGTGCGGAATTTCGCCGCCGACACCGTACCGTCGGGCATCGTCACCGGACGTTCGAAATCGGTCGGGCCGACCGGCGGATAGCCGCGCGCGCGGATTTCTTCCGCACCTTCCGCGGAGTCCACCGCGGTGAACGCGATGCGCTCGATGCCTTCGCCGTTCTTCTCCAGATAGGCCCGCGCCGGAGCATTATGTTCCGTCGGATTGAGCACGCCGAGCAATTCCATGTAGTCAGGATCGAACATGATGGTGTAGTTGCCCGACCCCATATGCGCGCTGTGGGTGCCGCGCGGCGACACGGTGAAGCCGAGCCGCTTGTAGTTTTCGGCGGCCTTGTCGAGGTCCTTCACCATGATCACGGCGTGATCGATCCCGATGACGTTCTTGAGTGCCACTCTCTTGTTTCCCTGGAGCTGGTTAGGGGACTAAACTAAGCAGAACGACCAGTTGCCTGCAAGGAAGGATCCCGATGAATACGAGTAACGTCCGCTGGCCCGATTCACTGTGGGCGGCCGTGACGCCTTCGGGGCCCGAATTGCCCGAACTGATCGGCACGCAGCAGGCGGACGTGATCGTGATCGGCGGCGGTTTCACCGGCCTTTCCACCGCGCTGCATCTGCGCGAGGCCGGCGTTGACGTGGCGATCGTCGAGGCCGCGGAGCCCGGCTGGGGCGCCTCGGGCCGCAACAACGGCCAGGTGATCCCGACGCTATCGCGGCCCGATCCGGAGGATATCGTTGCAAAGCACGGCGAGACCGGAGAACGTTTTGTCGGCATGCTGCGCGACAGTGCTTCGTATCTGTTCGACCTGACGCGGCGCTACAAGATCGACGCCGAGGGAGAACAGGAGGGCTGGGTGCAGCCGGTGCACTCGCCCGGCCGCATCAAGATCGCGGAGCGGCGGGTGCGGCAATGGTCGAACGTCGGCGCGCCGGTCGAATTGCTGTCGCGCGAGCAGATGCGCGACATGCTCGGCTCCGACGCGTGGTACGGCGGCTTCTGGAACAGGACCGGCGGCCATATCAACCCGCTGGCGCTGGCGCGCGGCCTGGCCCGCACCGTGCTCGATCTCGGCGCACGCATCTACGCCCGCTCGCCGGCCGAAAGTTTCGAACGCCGTGGCGACCGCTGGGTGGTGAAGACCGCCAAAGGCGAGATTTCCGGCCGCGCGCTTGTGATGGCCACCAATGCCTATAGCGGCGAGTTCTCGAAATCACTGGTGCCGGAGATCGCGCACGAGGTGATGCCGGTATTGTCGTGGCAGATGTCGACGCAGCCGCTGTCCGATAACGTCCGCAAGACCATCATCCCGGGACGGCAGGCGATGTCGGACACCCATGGCGAACTCTATTTCGCGCGTTATGACGCGCGAAACCGTCTCGTCACCGGCGGCGCCGTACTCGGCCCCGGCAACAAGGTGGAGCGGATCAAGGCGCGCGTCACCGAGCGCCTGCAGCGGCTGTGGCCGCAGATCGGCGAGGTCTCGTTCGATTATGTCTGGAACGGCTATGTCGGGATGACGGCGGACTTCCTGCCGCGCATCCATCGTCTCGGGCCGAACGCCTATGGCTGGACCGGCTGCAACGGCCGCGCCATCGCGCTGACGATGCCGCTCGGCCGCGAATTGGCGAAGGCCGTGCAAGGCGTCCCGGAAAACGAGCTGGCGCTGCCGTTCACGGCGCCGATGACATACGTGGCGCACGGCCTGCTGCGCAAGATCGCGCCCTGGATGCTGGTGCTTTACCGGTATCGCGATGCGCAGGAGCCGGTCAAAGGCGACCGCTTCGAGTTGCTGCGATGGGCGGAATATTTCCTCGCTTCGGCCAATAAGAGCGGAACGTCACGCTCCAGCTAACCCCGCTGTATCGTGCTCCCGAGCAAACTCACCGCCGGGAATCGAGTCCAGCAGCGCCTGCGTATAGGGATGCTGCGGATTGCCGAACACATCGGCCGCGCGGCCGTGTTCCACCACCGCGCCATCCTTCATGACGGCGACGAGGTCGCAGATCTGCGCGGCGACACGCAGGTCATGCGTGATGAAGACGATGGAAAGCCCGAGCCGCTCGCGCAATTCGCTGAGCAGTTTCAGCACCTGTGCCTGCACGGAAACGTCGAGCGCGGAGACCGGCTCATCCGCCACCAGCACATCAGGCTTCAGCGCCAGCGCGCGCGCGAGACCGATGCGCTGGCGCTGGCCGCCGGAGAATTCATGCGGATAGCGGTCGCTGGCGGAGGGATCTAGCCCGACCAGCGCGAACAGCTCCCTTGCACTGGCAAGTGCCTCCGCCCGCGGCGTGCCGTGTACCATCGGGCCTTGTGCCACCAGTTCGGCCGCTTTGCGGCGCGGATTGAGGGAGGCAAACGGGTCCTGGAACACCATCTGGATATGGCGCGTCTCGCGCCTGACCTGTTCGCGCGACAGCTTTGCCCAGTCGTTGCCATCGAGCTCGATCGAGCCGGTGTCGGGATCGATCAGCCGCACGATGCAGCGTGCCAGCGTCGACTTGCCGGAACCGGATTCGCCCACGATGCCGAGCGTCGCGCCGCGCGGCAGGCTGAGCGACACGTTCTTCACGGCCGGCGTCACCCGCGCGCCACGTCCCAAAAACCCGCCAGTGCGGTAGGTTTTTGAAACATCCGTGATTGCCAGAATATTGTCGGCGGCAAGCACGCGCGGCGGCGGCGCCTTCAGCGGCGGTACGGCGCCGACAAGCTGCTTCGTATAGGCATGCTGCGGCTGGTGCAGCACCTCTGATGCCGTGCCCTGTTCGACGATCACGCCATGCTGCATCACCACGACGCGGTCGGCGATCTCGGCGACGACACCGAAATCATGGGTGATGAACATGACCGCGGTCCTGCGGCGCTGCTGCAGGTCGCGGATCAGCTTCAGGATCTGCGCCTGCGTGGTGACATCGAGCGCCGTCGTCGGCTCGTCCGCGATCAAAAGCTTCGGATCGAGCGCCAGCGCCATCGCGATCATGGCGCGCTGGCGTTGCCCGCCGGAAAGCTCGTGCGGATAGGCTTTAGCTGCCAGCTTCGGGTCGGGAATGCGGACATCAGCCAGCAGCGCCAGCACCCGCCCGTTGATTTCGGCTTTCGACAGATCGGTGTGGATCGAATACATCTCCGCGATCTGGTCGCCGATGGTGCGGAGCGGATTGAGCGCCGTCATCGGCTCCTGGAAGATCATCGCAATGCCGTCGCCGCGCACCTCGCGCATCTCGGCGGGCGACACCGCGCAGAGGTCGCGGCCCTCGAACATCACCCGGCCGCCGTCGATCGTCACTTCATTGGGCAACAGCCGCATCACGGCATTCGCCATCATCGACTTGCCGGAACCGGACTCGCCGACCACGCAGAGGATCTCGTTCGAGGCAATGTCGAGCGACACGTCCGTGAGCGCATGGGTCCGGTCGGCGCCGGCGGGCAGGCTGACGCTGAGGCGATCGAGCGAGAGGATGGTTTCGTTCCCGCTCATCGGCTCTTGAGCCTCGGATTGAGCGCGTCGTTGAGGCCCTGGCCGACCAGCGACACCGCGAGCACGGTAACGAGGATGGCAATCCCCGGGATCGCCGAGACGTACCATTGCACGCGCAGCACGTCGCGCCCGAGCCCGATCAGATTGCCCCATGACGCGACGTTGGGATCGGACAGCCGCAGGAAGGCGAGCGCGCTCTCCAGCAGGATCGCGACCGCCATTACCACGCTGGCATAGACGATGACCGGGGGCAGCGCGTTGGGCAGAATCTCGCCGAAGATGAGCTGGATGTTCTTCATGCCGAGCGTGCGCCCGGCCTGGACGAATTCACGGTTGCGCAAGGAAAGAAACTCGGCGCGGGTCAGGCGCGCCGGTGCCGGCCACGACACCACGCCGACCGCGATGGTCACGGTGGTCAGCGTCGAGCCGAACACGGCGACCAGCACCAGCAGCAGCACGAAGTTGGGCAAGGTCTGGAACGCTTCGGTAATGCGCATCAGCACATTGTCGACCCAGCCGCCGTAATAGCCGGCGAACGCGCCGACGAGGATGCCGATCAGGATCGCAATCGCGGTGGCGATGCCGCCGATCAGAAGCGATATCCGCGCGCCGTAGAAAATCTGCGCGGCGATATCGCGGCCCGAATTGTCGGTGCCTAGCAGGAAGCGCGGGTTGGAGAACGGCCAGACCAGCGGCCGGCCGGCGAGCGCCAGCGGATCGCGCGGATAGAACCAGCCGGCGGTAACAGCCATCGCGATCACGACCAGCAGCAGGATCAGGCCCGCGACCGCGGCGGGACTCCGGAAGTATCGCTTGACCGCATCCATCGCGCTAGCCCTCCGCCGAAATGCGCGGATCGAGCCGCGCATAGATGAGGTCGACGACGAAGTTGACGGTAATGACCAGCAGCGCCGAGACGAAGACGATGCCGAGCAGCGTATTGAGATCGCGCTGCACCACCGATTCATAGGCGAGCCGTCCGAGCCCCGGCAGCGAGAACACGCTTTCGACCACCACCGATCCGCCGAGCATGGTGCCGGCCTGCAGGCCGATCAGCGTCACCATCGGGAGCAGGGCGTTGCGCAGCACGTGCCGCGTCACCACGCGCGTCTCGTCGAGACCTTTGGCTCGCGCGGTTCTGACGTAATCCAGATTCAGCACCTCCAGCATCGAGGCGCGCATGATGCGGAGGTAGATGGCGAGGAAGATCAGCCCCAGCGTCAGTGTCGGCAGCACCAGATGGCCCGCGATATCGAGCAGGCGCCAGATGCCGGTCTGCACCGCGCCGATGTCCTCGAAGCCGCCGGGCGGCAGCCATTGCAGGTAAACCGAGAACACCACGATCGCCATCAGCCCGAACCAGAACGAGGGCGTGGCATAGAAGATCAGGCCGAGGGTGGAGATCAGCGTATCCGGCCAGCGGTTGACGCCGCGGGCGGCGATCACCCCGAACAGCAGGCCGAAGAAGAATGCGAACGACAGCGACGCCGTCATCAAAAGGATCGTCGGCGGCAACCGCTCCAGGATGACGGAAGCCACCGGCTTGCCGTAGATCGAGGAGAAGCCGAGATCGAGCCGCACGAGCCGCCAGAGGTAGTTGCCGAGCTGCGCCGGGATCGAGAGGTCGAGCCCGTAGAATTTGCGCAGTTCGCTCGCGGTCGCGGCGTCGCCGCCGCCCATCTGCGCCATCATGGCGTCGACAGTGTCGCCCGGCGCGAACTGCAGCAGCAGGAACACGCCGATCAGGATCAGGACAAGGGTCGGAATCGAGGCGGCCAGCCGCCGCCCCGCAAGGCTCAGGATGCGCATAACCTATCTTGGCGGATATCAGCCTAAGCGGAAAGCCAAAGATCGTGCCAGCTCGCCGAACCCCAGCGCGGCGTATTCGAGTGGTTGCGCGCCTTTGCGGTGATCGTGGTGAGGAAGATCTGCTCGATGGGCATCCAGACCGGCAGCTCCGTGTTCACCTCCTTGACGAACTGGGCGTAAAGCGCCTTGCGCTTGGCCGGGTCGACTTCGGTCGCGGCGTCGTCGATGGTCTTGTCGACGTTCTTGTCTTCCCAGCCCCACTGGTTGGTCCAGGGCGCGCCCTTGGGCTGGCCGGAGCGATACCAGACCGTGGTCGAGACGGCAGGGTCGTTGCGGTACTGGTGCCAGCCGGTCGCGATGTCGAAGGCGTGATCGTCATAGACCTGCTTGAGGAAGCCGCCGCCATCGTTGCGGACGATCTCGACGGGAATGCCGATCTCGCCGAGCGATTGCTGGATGAAGGTCGACCACAGCGAGATGTCCTCGCCCCAGGGCGCCGGCAACAGCCTCAGCGAGAAGCGCGTGCCGCCGCGGCCGGCCTTGAAGCCGGCTTCGTCGAGCAACGCTGCCGCCTTGGCCTTGTCGTAACGGTATTGCGGCGTGTTCGGTCCGGGATAGAAATCGGTCGAGGTGGAGGGGATCGGCCCGGTACCAAGCTTGGCGAAATCGCCGAGGAAGTTCTCGATGAAGAACGGCACATTGATCCCGTGCGCAATGGCGCGACGAACCTTGATGTCCGACAGTTCCTTGCGGCGGAAGTTGAACTCCAGCGTGTTGGTCCGCGCGTTGCCTTCATTGCCCTTGGTCGAGACAATGAAGCGCTTGTCCTTGCCGAGCCGGGCGAGATCCGAGAGCGTCAAGCTGGAAAACGGCGCATAGTCCAGCTCGCCGGCTTCCATCTGCGTCGCCGCCGCGGAGCGGTCGGTGATCACCTTCCAGACAATGCGGTCGAGATACGGCGCGTTCGGCCGCCAGTAATTTTCGTTGCGGTCGGCGATGATATATTGCCCGCGCTCATATTTGACGAATTTGAACGGGCCGGTGCCGACGGGGGCAAGGTTGGTCGGGTTCTGCCTGATGTCGCCGCTCTCATAGAGATGCTTGGCCGAGACATAGCCGAGGTCGGGCAGGGCGCGCAGCAGCAGGTTCAGCGGCATCGGGCGCTCGTATTTGAAGATCGCGGTATGCGCGTCAGGCGTCTCCACCGCGGTGAGGAAGAGCTGCAGCGTCGATCCGTAATTGAGGATCTTCTTCCACATGTTCATGGCGGTGAATTCGACGTCGGCCGAGGTGAACGGCTTGCCGTCGTGCCAGGTGATGTCCTGGCGCAGCTTGAAGGTGACGGTCTTGCCGTCGGGGGTGGCTTCCCAGCTTTCGGCGAGCACGCCGACCGGCTGGCCGCTGGCGTCGAGATCGACGAGGTTTTCCTGGATCTTGCCGCCGATGATGTAGACGCCGGTGGAAGCCTGGATGCTCGGGTTGAGCTGGCGCTGCTCGGCGGCGTAGTGGACGTTGAACACGCCACCCTTGCGCGGCGTCTCCTGGGCAAAGGCCCGCATCGGATTGATCACGTTGGCCGCGATGGCTGCGGACGTCAGCAGCGCGGTGCGGCGGTTGATCTCAAGGCGCGTCAAATCCATGCGAAGTCTCCGGACACATATTGATGGCGAACCGTTCAAGCGTCCGCCTTTAACGGCGATGCTACGATGGAACGCCGACGCGAGTCATTTTCAAATCAACGCGCGGAACGGAAAATCCTTCCGAAAACAATGTGCTTGCCGGCCGATCCATCCGTGCTTTTTGTCTCGCGGAGGGGCGGATTCCGGCTCGTCCCGATGGACGCGGGGACGGCAGGGCAGCCCCGGATTGTCCGAAAAAGGGACATCGGGCGCGCAAAATCCCCATAAAAATAGGGGCAAGACGGCTTCGGATGTCAAAAAACCCCGGAAAAATTGGACGAATCACTGCAAACCGACTAGCGGATAGGTGTGCAGAATGTCGGAAACCCTGTTTTTTAGGCGCTTTTCGCCATATCGTCGCCCTGTGCCAGAATCAATGGAGCAACCATGGCCACCCAAATGTCTAAGTCGCAGCTGATCGAGAAGATCGCGACCACCACCGAACTTTCGAAGAAAGAGGTCAAGAACGTGATGGACACGCTCGTTGACGTCGGTCACAAGGAGCTCAAGAAGAACGGGCTATTCCTCGTTCCTGGCTTCGCGAAGTTCGTCGTGGTCAAGAAGCCCGCGACCAAGGCTCGCAAGGGCACCAACCCCTTCACGGGCGAGGAAATGATGTTCAAGGCCAAGCCGGCCCGCAAGATCGTGCGCGCCCGCCCGGTCAAGGCCGCCAAGGACGCGGTCTGAGATCAAGGGGCCGCTTGACCAAGCGGCCAGAGCAAGCGGAAAGGCCTCCGGCGACGGGGGCCTTTTTGTTTTCTTCACCTCGTCCCGTCGTCCCTGCGAACGCAGGGACCCATACCGCGTGATTTCTCTTGTGGCACCGTGGCAGACGCCGTCCTTCCAAACGAAGGCCTGTGGTTATGGGTCCCTGCGTTCGCCGGGACGACGTGGGGAGAGAGTTCGTGCAAGTCATCCCCGCCACAGCTTGTCATCCCTGCAAGAGCGGGGCGAGGGAGATGCAACCACTACACCACCGGCGACCGTCCGCCGTCGACATTGATCGCCGTTCCCGTGATGTACGACCCCTGATCGGACGCAAGGAAGCATGCGAGGTTGGCGAACTCCTCTGCCGTCCCGATCCGCCCCAGTGGCGTGCCCCTGGCGAGAGTTTTGGCGAACACCTCGAAGTCCGTGTCGGGCGCCTGCGCGGCGTGGCGCTTCACCCATTGATCGCTCATGATCAGGCCGACCAGCATAGCGTTGACCAGGATGTTGTGCTCGCCGCCTTCGTTCGCCATCACCTTGGTCAGCGCCATGCCCGCGGCCCGCGACACCGAAGTCGGCGCGGATGAGGCGGCCGGCGCCTTGGCGTAGGTGTTGAGCACGTTGATGATACGGCCCCATTTGCGTGTCTTCATGCCCGGCCAGACCAGCCGGCTGAAACGGATCGCCGCGAATAGCTTGAGGTCGAGATCCTCCTGCCAGGCCTCGTCGGAGATGTTCTCAAACGCCATCGTCCGCGCCGTGCCGGCATTGTTGATGAGAACGTCGACCGGGCCGAGATCCCCGACGATCTTGTCATGTGCGCTTGCAATGTCCGACGCCTTCGAGACGTCGCAGACATAGTCGCGAACCGTCAACCCTTCCTTGCCGAGATCTTCCCGCGCCGCCTTGAGATCCTGCGCGCCGCGGGCGAGGATCGCCACCTTGGCGCCGGCGCCGGCAAATCGACGCGCAACCGCGATCCCGATCCCCTTGCTGCCGCCGGTGACCACGGCGACTCTGTCCTTCATCGTGACTTGCATGTTGTTCTCCCGAGCGCGGTCTTGCTGCCGCCGGCTGGCCGATGCGGATGATCGGCGGACAGTCCATCATGGGGGCCTGCGCCGGCATGATCAAGCCGCCGGCAGGCGAGGGCAGCTTCGCGCCGCACGCAATCGAACTCGGAGATGACGCTGTCGTGAACGGCGGAAATTCCATCCGGTTTCGACGGCGCCCTGGCAAGGATTTTTCCCGTTTGCCGCGGGCGGGAATGGCATCGTTGCTTTTTCTGCCGCGACCTTGTGGCGGCTGACGGCCTCGCCAAGATCAAGAGAACAACAATGGAGTCCAGGAGACCACCATGGGCCTGCAGCAAGCCAAACTCGAATCGCTTCCGTTCGTTACCGCCGAGCTGAACTATCTGGCGCCGACAGAAGGAAAGCCTCGTACCTACGCTTTCGATCCGCCGCCGGGCGAGCCCAAATCCACCGCGCTGCCCGAGCCGCACAATGTCCCGATCTTCGATGCACGCCTGATCGCCGCCAACCTCTCGCTGGACCGCGAGGGCTTTGCGCTGGTCCGCCATCCCACCATCGTCAAGAATTTCTACGACGATAAGGAAGTCCGGAACATCTACTATCCGGCCGTGGAAGCCTTCCTGAAGGCGACGCTGAAAGCGGACCGCGTTGTCATCTTCGATCACACCGTGCGCAAGCGCGTCGAGGGCGCCGCCGATATCAGGGGCGGAGGCCCGCGCCAGCCGGCCACCCGCGTTCACGTCGACCAGACGGACAGATCAGGCGCCAACCGCGTGCGCGAACATCTGCCGGATGAGGCGGAAGAACTGCTGAAGGGGCGCGTGCAGGTCGTCAATGTGTGGCGGCCGATCCGCGGTCCGCTGCGCGATGCACCGCTCGCAATGGCCGACGGCCAGACTGTCGAGCCGGGCGATCTCATCGCGTCCGACCTGATCTATCCGAACCGCAGCGGCGAGACCTATTCGGTCAAATACAACCCGAACCATCGCTGGTATTACATTCCGGAAATGCGGACCGACGAGGCGCTCCTCCTGAAGTGTTACGACTCCGCAACCGACGGTCGCACGCGGTTCGGGCCGCATACCGCCTTCATCGATCCGACCACGCCGGCCGATGCGCCGCCCCGCGAAAGCATCGAGTTGCGGACGCTGGTGTTCCACCGGAACTGACAAGCGGATTCGCGTTCCCGCGCCATTGATGCTACCTCGCCCCAGGAGAGTTTGGGGCGAGACGGCTTATGGACGGCAAGGCCGATAGCGCGGGCGGCAACTTCCGCGCACTGATTTTTGCGCTTCTGGCGCTGGCCTGCGGCCACATGCTGTCGACGCTGTTGCGGACCATTCCGGCCGTCAGCCTTGATGTGATGGCCGCCGACTTTCGCACCGCCCCGCAAAAGCTGGCGAGCCTCACCTCGGTCTATCATTTCGCCTTCGCGGCCTCGCAGATCCCGGTCGGCGCGGCAATGGACCGTTTTGGCGTCCGCCCGGTCTCGTTGAGCCTGCTCGCAGGAACGGTTGTCGGCGCGCTGGCCTCAGGGCTCGCCACCGGGACGGCGAGCTTTGTATTCGGCCAGCTCCTGCTCGGCGTCGCCACCTCGGGCATGCTGATGTGCCCGATGACGCTTGCTGCCAAGCAGATGTCGGCGGCGCGCTTCGGCCTGTGGTCCGGCATCATTCTCTCGATCGGCAATATCGGCATGCTGCTGTCGGCGAGCCCGCTCGCCTTCGTCGTCGAGCATTATGGCTGGCGCGCGGGTTTCTGGATCTCCGCCGGTTTCGGCGTCGCGGTGGCTCTTGCCGTGTTCCTCCTGGTCCCGAAGCAGCCGGCCGAGCATGGCGATCCATCCTCGCCACTGTCGCAGATGGCCGAAGTGCTGCGCATCGGCCTGTCCCGACCGCTGCGCGGCCTGATCGGGCTGGCGCTGGTGTCGCTTGCGGCCTCGCTGGTGCTGCGCGGATTGTGGGGCGGGCCGTGGCTGATGGAGGTCAAGTCGCTCGGCCGCATCGAGGCCGGCAACGTGCTCGGCCTGTTCACGCTGGCGCTGATCGTCGGCCCCGTGCTGATGGGGATCGTCGACCGCTCCATCGGCCATCGCCGCGAAGTGCTGGCCGCGACGCATTCGTTTGCCGCCTTGCTGCTCGCGCTGGCGGCGGCGGGCGCGCCGAACTATCCGCTGTCCGATCTCTTCGGGGTAAAGGCCGTGCCGGCGCAGATCGACGCCGTGCTGTTCGTCCTGATGGGTATCGCGATATCGACGCAGCCGCTGCTGTTCGGCATGACGCGGCAGTTGGCGGGCGCGCAGAACGCCGGCAAGGCGCTGTCGGCCATCAACCTCGCATTCTTCCTCGGCGCTGCCCTGATGCAGTCGACGACCGGCGTGGTGGCAACGATTTTCGGGCTTCCCGCCGTGCTGCTGTTCATGGCAGCAAGCCTGATCGTCGGGGTAACAGTCTTCATTGCCTATACAAGGCCATCGAAGTCCTAGATCGTACGCGCCTGCCTCCGGACCTCGTTGGCGATCGGCTTGAGGGATTCGGCTGCGGCCTGTCCCACCAGGCTGTAGCCCATCCCGTCATCGGCCCAGCTAAAGCCCGAGATGTTGCCTCCCGAATTCGGCGCCATCGGCGCGCTTTGTTCCGACGCCATTGGGCGTGCCAGCACGACGAGCCGCTGTCCGCGATCGTCGTCATACATGAACATCGCGGCCGGACCATGCGACGTCGCGATCAGGCGTCCGCCCATCAGGCGAAAGCCCGATCCCGTCAGGTCCGGCAGCTTCACCGGCTGGTTCAGGCGGTTCGACACCCACTGGACCAGTTGCGCGCTGTCGGCTGCCCGCATCTCGACCGGCTGCACCCGATCCGGTGCATAGACGTGATAGGTGTCAGCGGCTTCCTGGGCGAGTGCGGCAAGTCCGCCAGGCGACATCTGCAGGGTGCCCCGCATCACCCAACCGCCGACACCGCCGATGCTCAGCATCAGCATGGCTGCGACCGCCCACCAGACGGGCGAAGGCCGTCGCTGCCGCTTCTCGATGATCCGTGACAGATTGAGTTGCGGCGGCAGCGGCTCGTCCGCAATGGGCGCCAGTGCCTTGCGCAAGAGATCGCGCTGGTCCGTAAAGGCGACGGTGCGCCGGGCGACGTCGGGGTGGTCGGCCAGATAGACGCTGACTTCCGCCCGTCGCTCGGGTTCGAGAACGCCATCCACATAGGCGTGGAGATCGTCTTCCGTGATGGGACGATGGCTCATTTCATGCTCCGCAACTGCACCACGTTCCTCGTCGCGCCGTCCGCGGTCCCGTCGATTTCCTGCTGCAACCTTTCGCGCGCCCGCGACAGGCGCGACATGACGGTGCCGATGGGAATGCCGAGAACCTTGGCTGCTTCGGAATATGACAGGTCTTCCACCGCGACCAGGAGCAGCACGGCACGCTGGTCTGCCGGCAGCCGCGCAAGCTTGTCGAGGACATCCCGGTACATCAGTTTCTGTTCCTGCACGGCGTCCTGCCCGAAATCACCTTCATTGGCCTCGTCGATGGCGATGTGCGCGCCCCGGCTTGCGGAGCGGCGGAACTGGTTGACGGCAAGGTTGTGCAGGATCGTGAACAGCCAGGGGCGCGGATCGCCGTCGCGCCGTTGTCCCCAATTGCCGACGGCACGTTCCAGGCAGTCCTGCACCAGATCGTCGGCCGTGGCACGATTGCGGACCAGCGCCCGCGCATAGCGGCGCAGGGCCGGTATCACCGGCTCGACCGAGCGCAGCATGTCGGTCATGGCACCTGGACCTGCACGGCCTCTCCGAACTTCGAAGGCTCGCCCGGCGCGATCACCAGATATCGCCGCTCGGCCGCAGTCGAATTCTGGACGAGCTGCCGGATCGGCCCGACCGCATTGACAATGGCCGAACCTGCGGGGTTGGTCATGAAGGCGGCGAGTGGTTGCACCGACCCGGCTCCGTCGTTCCTGCTGGCCAGCGCCAGCACGTAGCGCTGCTTCGGCTGCAGGCCGGTCACCGACGCCTGCAACACCTGGATCAGGCCCTGGTCGAACAGCGAGACGCTGGTCGGCGGCTTTTCCGTCTTCGTTTCAGCCTTCGGCCCAAGAGAAAGGTGGGCGACCTGACCTGCGATGCCGAGGCTTTGCAGATTCTGGCGGTCGTCGGGATTGGGCGCAGCGTCAGGTACATAGACGATGGCCTGCGGCGCCTGTCCGACCGGAATGTTGGCCACCACCTTGTTGCTGGCGGTGTCGATTGCGGCCAGCGCATCGGCATTTTCGAGTCCGACATAGATGCGTGTGCCGTCGCCCGACGGCCAGAGGCCGTGTGGCAGGCTGCCGACCGGGATGGTCGCTACCTGCGAGAAATCATCGGTGCGAAATACCTTGACCTCGTTGGTGCCGCCGATCGTGATATAGGCGAACGATCCCTTCGGCGTGCGCGCGAAGTTGACGTGATTGGTGATCGGGCCGGTCTCGATCGTCCTGATCGGATTGAAGGGCGGCCTTGCATTGAACACCTGCGTCTTGCCGATGTCCTTGAGCGTGAACCAGACCTGTTCGCCGTCGGGCGTAGCGGCGATGTCCGGGCAGAACGGGCTTTCCTGCTTCACGCGCGCGACGATGGAATGGTCGGCGACCGACACCACGACCGTCTCCGGGTTGAAGGACGAGCAGATGTAGCCGTATTTGCCGTCGGGAGAGAAAATCTGCATGCCGGGTCCGGCCGGCACCTCGATGCGGGTCTTTTCGGCAAAATTCGCGGCGTCGATGACGCTGACATAATTCTCGCCGCGCACGGTGACCCAGACTTCCTTTCCGTCCGGCGTAAAGAACGCTTCGTGCGGCGAGCGCCCCAGATAGGTGACGTGCCTGACGGCGTTCGTCGCGGTGTCGATGAACGTCACCGAATTCGATCCGATCGACACGACGGCGAGTGTCCTATGGTCGGGCGAATAGCCCATGCCGTGGACCAGCACCTGTCCCTTGTAGAGGGGGCTGAAATTGCCGGGCTGCGGATCGCCCAGGCGGATGACGCCGAGCAGCTTGTTGTCGACGGGATCGGTAACGGACACCGTGTTCGAAAACTGTTCCGCCGCATAGACGCGGTCGCGATGGCTGATCGGAATGTCCGGGGAGGACGCGGCGGCGGGGGCCTGGCCGGCCCAGGCCGGAGCAGGCGGCACCAGCGCCGCCATGGAGGTCGCAACGATCGTGCAGGCCAGCAGGCCGCTTCGCAAAGCCGAATGGTTCATCTGTCGCTCCTATTTCTTCATGCCTGCTGGCATCGTCGTGTGATGATGGACCGCCGGCGCCTGACTGGATTGCGTGGGCGCAGGCGTGGAGGCCGGGGCCTGTTCGCCGATCGCAAGCTTCATCGCCGCGATCTCCTGCATCTGGCTGACGATGATTTCCTGCGCGATACGCCGGAGCTGCTCGTTCTGGCCGTAGCGCAGTTGCAGCACGGCCATGTCGATCGCCCCTTGATGGTGCGGCGCCATCATGGCGACGAAGTCGCGGTCGATGTCTCCGGTCGGCTTTGCCTCCATGGCGCTCATCATCCTGTTCATCGCGGCCTCGTTGTCGGCGAGGAACGCGCTTTCCTCCGGGGTCGCCGCATGTTGTGCCGGCGAATGAGCATCATGCGCGAACGCCGGCGGCAGTGCGGCGAGGGCGAAGAGCAGGCGCATGCCGAACAGCGCCGCACTCTGGCCGGGCTTGAGGAATTGCAGCATCGTCGCAGCACCTTTTCGGATTGGTTCCCATGATGAAAGCAGCTTGCATGGGTGGTGACGCGTCGCGACGCGTTCTATTCCGTCACCCGCGGCCATTTTGCCGGGATAGCAGACACGTAATCGTGAGCCGGTGCCTTGCGCCGTGCGGCATTCGCAGGTGGCGGCCGCGACAAAGCGATGGTTTGCGGGCAGAAATCCAGCGGCTATAAGGGTTTGTCCCATCATTTTCTGGAATGGCGCATGTACCCGGATCCGGACTCGGCCTCGCAAAAAATGTACGACCGCGCGCTGGCGAGCCTTCCCGGCGGCAACACCCGCACCACCGTCTTCATGAAGCCCTATCCGGTCTATGCGGCGCGCGGCGAGGGCTGCCGGGTCTGGGATCTCGACGGCAACGTCTATATCGACTGCATCAACAATTTCACCTCGGCGATCCACGGCCACGCCCATCCCGCGCTTATCAAGGCGGCGACCGCGCAGCTTGCGCTGGGATCGGCGTTCGGCCTGCCGACGGTTTCAGAGGTCGATCTCGCCGAACTGCTGGTGTTGCGGCTGCCCTCGGTCGATCAGGTCCGTTTCGCCAATTCCGGCACCGAAGCGGTGATGATGGCGCTGAAGGCGGCGCGCGCGCATACCGGACGGCCCAAGATCGCCAAGTGCGAGGGCGCCTATCACGGCTCCTATGACTACGCCGAGGTGAGCCTCGATCCGACGCCGGAAGCCTGGGGCCGCAACGCGCCGGTCTCGGTCGCCTATGCCAGGGGCACGCCGGAAAACGTGCTGGCCGATGTCGTCACCATTCCCTTCAACGACACCGAAGCCGCCGTCAGCCTGATCCGCGAGCACGGGCCGGAGCTTGCCTGCGTGCTGGTCGATCCCATGCCCAACCGCGCCGGGCTTGCGCCGGCCGATCAGGCCTATCTGGAGGCGCTCCGGAAAGTCACGCGCGAGGTCGGCGCGCTCCTGATCTTCGACGAAGTCATTACGTTCCGCCTCGGCTATCGCGGCGCGCAGGGGCTGTGGAATATCGAGCCTGACCTGACCACGCTCGGAAAGATCATCGGCGGCGGCTTTCCGGTCGGCGCGATCGGCGGCCGCCGGGATGTGATGGCGGTGTTTGACCCCAGGTCCGGAAAACCCGCGCTGCCGCATGGCGGCACGTTCTCCGCCAATCCGGTGACGATGCGCGCCGGCATCGCCGCGATGCAGTTGCTCGATGGCGCAGCCTTTGCGCGGCTCGACGCGATGGGCGAGGCGGTGCGCTCCGGCATCGATGCTGCCTTCAAACGCCACCGCGTGCCCGGCCGCACCGTCGGCCTCGGCTCGCTGCTGAAGATTCACTTTGCCGATCGCCCGATCCGCGACTACCGCTCGGCCTATCTGAGCGAGGAGGAGGCGCAGCGCCAGACCGTGTTCTCGCGCGCGCTGCTCAATCGCGGCGTGCTGGCCGCCGGCTACGGCCTGATGGCGTTGTCGACCCCGATGACGGATGCCGATATTAATGCCATCATCGAAGCCACGTCGGGCGCGCTCGAGGAAGTCGCGCGCACGCTCTGACACATCTTGCGAACCAACGAATAATAACGGCACCGAATGTCCGCCAGGATCGATCCCATCACACGTTCCGTCGTCCAGCACCGCCTCAGTTCGATCGTGAAGGAAATGGGCGAGGCGATGCTTCGCACCTCCTATTCGCAGATCCTCAATTCCAGCCGCGATTTCTCGCTGGCGATCTGCGACACCAGCGCGCGGCTGATCGCGCAGGCGGATCATCTGCCCGTCCATGTCGGCGCGCTGCCCTGGGCGACGATAGCGGTCGAGGAGCGCTTCAAGGACGTGAAGCAGGGTGACGTCATCCTGCTCAACGATCCCTATCACGGCGGCAGCCATTTGCCTGATGTGACGGTGTTCGTGCCGGTATTCGCCGACCGCAAGCGTCTGCTCTGGACCGTCGTGCGCGCGCATCAGAGCGATATCGGCGGCGGCACCCATGGCGCCTATAACCCCGCGGCCACCGAGATCTGGCAGGAGGGGCTGCGCATCCCGCCGATCAAGCTCTACGAAGCCGGCAGGCTGCGCGACGATCTGTTTGACCTGCTGGCGCTCAACGTCCGTAACCCCCGCGAATTCCGCGGCGACCTCGCGGCGATGCTCGGCGCGGCGCATCTTGGCGAACGGCGGCTGTCGCGGCTGTTCGCCGAATTCGGCGCCGCCGTGGTTGAAGCCGCCATGGAAGCGATACTCGACGCGACGGAGCAGCAGACCCGCGCGGTCGTCTCGACCTGGAAGGACGGCGTGTTCCACGGTGAGGCGTTCCTCGACGACGACGGTCACGGCCGAACTGATTTGCGCATCGCCGCAAAGGTCACCAAGAAGGGCAGCGATGTCGAGGTCGATCTCTCCGACTCCGATCCGCAGTCGACCAGCTTCGTGAACTCCTCGCACGCCAACATGCAGGCGGCGGTGGCGATGGCATTCGCCTATCTGATCGACGCCGGGATTCCGAAGAACACCGGCGCGCTGCGCCCGCTCAGGGTGGTCGCGAAGCAGGGCACGGTGGTGTGGGCCGATCCGGGCCGGCCGGTGACGCTGTGCACCAGCCATCCGTCCAATGAAATCGTCGAAGCGATCGTCAAGGCGCTGTCGGCGTCATGCCCGGAGCGCGCGATGGCGGGCTGGAGCCGGCGCTTCCGGATTGCAATCCAGGGCGAGGACCCGCGCAGCGGCAGGAATTTCATCTGGCACCTGTTCCAGGCGCGGCCCGGCGGCGGCGCATCGTCAGGCGGCGACGGCTGGTCCTCGATCGGCGAGTGGCATTCGGTCGGCGGGCTGAAGTTCGGCAGTCTCGAAGTCGCCGAGGTGCGCTTTCCCCTGCATTTCCGCCAGCACGAGTTTCGCCCGGGCTCCGGCGGCGATGGCCAGCATCGCGGCGGTCTCGGCGTGTCCCTCGATCTGGTGCTGGAGACGGAAAAGATCGCGAAGGGCAACACCGCCGGCGACGGCGCGCGCCATGGCCCCTGCGGCATGCTCGGCGGCAACGACGGCAAGCCGCATCATTATCGTCTGTTGTCCGAGGGGCGCGAGCCGCGCGTGCTTCGTACCAAGGAAGTCGGCATCGAGCTGCGTCCCGGCGACTGTCTCGAAATCCGCTCCTCCGGCGGTGGCGGATGGGGGCCGCCGGACAAGCGATCGGCGGAGGCGCGCCGGCGCGATCGTGAGCAGGGCCTGACTGACATCGCGACGGAGCGGATGTCCTCATGATGTTCAGGATAGGTGTTGACGTCGGCGGGACCTACACCGATCTCGTGGCGACGGACGAGGGCGGACGCACCATATTCGCGAAATCGCCGTCGACCCCGGCGGACCAGTCGCTCGGCGTGATGGCGGGGCTGGAAGAACTGGCGCGGCGGCTGAACGTCACGCGCGCGCAGATGCTCGCGGCGACCGATCGTCTGGTGCATGGCACAACGGTTGCGACCAATGCGCTGCTGGAGCGCAAGGGCGCGAAAGTCGCGCTGATCACGACCGAGGGCCATCGCGACGTCATCGAGATGCGCGAAGGCCTCAAGCCCGACCGCTACGACCTGCGCTCGCCACCGCCGGCGCCGCTGGTGCCGCGCGACCTGCGCTTCGGCGTCAAGGAGCGGCTTCGGGCGAGCGGCGAGGTTCTGATTCCGCTCGATGCAAAGTCGCTCGATGACGCGATTGCCGGGATCAAGAAGTCGGGCGCGACCTCGGTCGCGGTGTGCTTCCTGCATTCCTACCTCAATCCCGTCCATGAACTCGCCGCCGTCGCGCGGCTGCAGCAGGCATTGCCCGACATCAGCATCTCGCGCTCCAGCGACGTGCTGCCGCAGATCAAGGAATATGAGCGCGTCTCGACCACGATCGTGAACGCCTATGTCGAGCCGATCGTGCGGCGCTATCTGACCAACCTCGAGTCACGGCTGACCGAAGCCGGCTTCAAGGGCAGTCTGTTCGTCGTGCTGTCGCATGGCGGCATGGCGCCGGTGGAGGAAGCTTCGCGCCTTGCGGCGGGCACCGTGCTGTCGGGGCCGGCCGGCGGCATGTCCGGCGGCCGGCGCTGCGCTGACCTGGTCGGGATTCCCGATCTTGTACCGTTCGACATGGGCGGCACCTCGACCGACATCTCGCTGATCTCAGGCGGGCAGGCATCGCTCTCGGCTGACGGCATGCTGGCCGGCCAGCGCATCGCGCTGCGCAGCCTCGACATCGCGAGCATCGCCGCGGGCGGCGGCTCGATCGCCAGCGTCGATGCCAGCCGCACGCTGCGGGTGGGGCCGGAGAGCGCAGGCTCGGTGCCGGGGCCGGCCTGCTACGGCAATGGCGGAGAGGCCGCGACCGTGACCGATGCCAACGTGGTGCTTGGCTATCTCGATGCCGCGGCCTTCATGGGTGGCAAGCGTCCGCTCGACCGCGCGGCGTCGGAAGCCGCCGTCGATCGCATCGCCAAGTCGATGGAGCTGTCGCGGGTCGAGGCCGCGGCCGGCATCTATCGCATGATCAACCTCAACATGGCCGACGGCATCCGCCTGATGACCTTGCGCCGCGGCGTCGATCCCCGAAAGTTCGCGCTGCTCAGTTTCGGCGGCGCGGCCGGCCTGCACGCCGCCGAGGTCGCGCGCGAACTCGAGATCAAGCGCATCATCGTGCCGACGGTGGCCTCGGTGCTGTCGGCATGGGGCATGCTGACCAGTGACCTCCGCTACGAAGTCAGCCGCACGCACTACGGCGCCGGCGTGCGCATCTCAGCCGACGAAGTGCGCGAACTCTTCGCCGGGCTGGAACAGCAGGCCGCCGGCCGGCTGCGTTCATGGTTCAACGGCCCGGTCTCGATCGAGCGCTCCGCCGAAATGCGCTATGGCGAACAGATCTTTGAGATCGACGTCTCGCTCGACGGCCTCGACTGGAACGCGCCCGATCTGGTTGATCAGATCGAGGATCGTTTTCATATCAGGCACGAGGAACTCTACACCTACGCCTCGCGCGGCCAGGAAGTCGTGTTCGTCAACGCCCGCGTCGCCGCCGTCGGCGCAGTCGAGAGGCAGGACGAGGGCGCGCGCAAGGCCGCGTCATCCAGCGCTGCTTCTCCGCGCAGCAAGCGTCAGGCCTTCCTCGGCGGCTGGCGCGAAGTTCCGGTCTATGCCCTCGACGAACTGCAGCCCGGCCACACCCTGAGCGGACCCGCGATCATCGAAGCCGAGACCACGACGGTGCTGGTGGATACGGGGGACCGCGTGATCGTCAATCCGCTGGGCTGGCTGGACATCGCGCTGCGCTGATACGACCGAAACAATTGATTTCAACAGCCCCATTTTGCGCGCTATCATCGGCGCCGCTGGGCGGCGTCACAAGTTCCTGGTAGCTTGGCGTTCGAGGGCATGTTGATGCAAACAATAGCAAGAGCCGCAGCGGCGCTGTGGCTCGTCTTCGCATTGATAGCCGTTACCCCCGTTCCGCAGGCCCGCGCCGCCGGCGTGACCGACACCGAAATCCGCATCGGCAACATCATGCCGTACACCGGTCCGCTCGCCGCGTTCGCCTCGATCGGCAGGGCGGAGGCCGCCTATTTCGACATGATCAACCAGCGCGGCGGCATCAACGGTCGCAAGGTCAGGTTCATCTCGCGCGACGACAGCTCGAATCCGAAAACCGCGGTTGAGCACACCCGCGACCTCGTCGAGCAGGAGCGCGTACACGTGATGTTCGGCTCTTTCGGCACGCCGAGCAACCTGGCGACGCGAAGCTATCTCAACGAGCAGAACATCCCGCAGCTCTTTGTCGCCTCCGGCGACGAGGAGTGGGCGCATCCGAAGCGGTTTCCGTGGACGATGGGCTGGCAGCCGACATTCCGCTCCGAGGGCCGGATCTACGCCAACTACATCCAGGCCGCCTATCCGAGCCGGAAGATCGCGGTGCTCTGGCAGAACGACCAGTTCGGCCGCGATCTGTTCCGCGGCTTGCAGGAAGGCCTCGGCATCACCGCCAACATGATCGTGGCCGATATCGCCATCGATGCGGACATGTCGATCGATGCCCAGGTCGATATTCTCAAGAACTCCGGGGCCGAGGTGCTGGTGCTCAACTGCGCGCCGCCGATCTCGGCGCGTGCCATCCGCAGGGCGGCCGATCTGGGCTGGCATCCGGTGCTGGTGCTGGTCAATGCGGCGGCCTCGATCGCCAACGCGCTGCGGCCCGCGGGCTTGCAGAATTCCGTCGGCGTAATCTCGACCTCGTTCCTGAAGGACGCCAGCGACGCCACCTGGAAGGACGACGCTGGCATCAAGGAATGGCTCGCCTTCATGGACAGGTACTATCCCGACGGCGACAAGGACGACAGCAATGCCATCTTCGGCTACGCGGCAGCCGAAACGCTGGCGCAGGTGCTGACGCAATGCGGCGACGACCTGTCGCGCGAGAACATCATGCGTCAGGCCGCGTCGCTCCGAAACTACCACAGCACGGTGGCGCTCCCGACCATTGCGATCAACACCGGGCCGTCCGATTTCCATCCGATCAAGCAGATGCGGCTGGTGCAGTTCGACGGCAGCGCCTGGCAGCCGATCGGCGACGTGATCGAGAATGCGTTTCTGGGTGTGGCGGGCGATAAGTGAATGCGACAGAATTGTAGGGTGGGCAAAGCGAAGCGTGCCCACCATCAACTGCGCGAATGGATAGATGGTGGGCCCTACTTCTTCTGCCCGTAATTCAACAGCCCGCCCTGGCTCTTCGGCGGATGGGCGCGCAGGCCTTCCTCGTTGGGCTCGGTGCCCCAGCCGGGGCGGTCCGGCATCACCAGATGACCGTCGACGATGTCAGGAACATGCGTGAACAGTTCGTGGTCCCACGCCAGGCGATCGATGTCGGTTTCCATGATGCGCAAATTCGGCACGGCCGCGGAGAAGTGCGCGTTCTGCATGGTGCAGAGATGGCCGTAGAAATTATGCGGGGCGACGTTGACCTCGAAATGCTCGGCGGCAGCCGCGATCTTCATCGATTGCCACACCCCGTTCCAGGGCGTGTCGATGATCGCGACGTCCATCGCCTGCTGGTCGAAATAGGGCAGGAACTCGCGCAAGCCCAATAGCGTCTCGCAGGATGATATCGGGTGCGGGCTCTGGCGGCGGATATAGCCGAGCGCCTGCGGGTTGAAGGTGTCGATCTCCACCCAGAACATGTCCATGTCCTTGATGGCGCGCAGTATCTTCAAATAACCTTCGGTCTTGGCGTTGAAGTTGAGATCGAGCAGCAGGTCGACATCGGGTCCGGCGCCGTCGCGGATCGCCTCCAGGTGCATGCAGAGATTTCGCAGCACCTTGCGGTCGACATTGATCTCCGGCTCGAACGGCGAGCCGAAGCCGGGCCGCCAGCCCTGCGGCTTGCCGTCGGTGTAGACGAAGATGTTGGTCTTCATCGCCGTGAAGCCTTTTTCGCGCACCTCCTTGCCGATGGACGTCACACCGTCGAGATCGGTGATGGCGGGCTTGAACCAGTCGGGATGGTTGATGCGCCAGGTCGCGCAGTGCGACCAGTAGACGCGGATGCGGTCGCGGATCTTGCCGCCGAGCAACTCGTAGCAGGGCACGCCGAGCGCCTTGGCCTTGACGTCGAGCAGCGCGTTCTCGACGGCGCCGAGCGCCAGCGCCACCACGCCGCCGGCGGCCGGCCGCGTCGCGGAGAACAGTTCGGCGTAGATCCGCTCGTGCTGGAACGCATTCTTGCCGACCACGCGCGCCCCGAGCCGCTCGATCGCCGCGGTCACGCCGGGCGCGCCAAAGCCCTCGTCATACTCGCTCCAGCCGACGAGGCCGTCCTCGGTCATGATCTTGACGAAGTGGTAATTCCGCCAGCCGGCGTCGCATGCGAGCGTTTCGACGCTTCTTATCTGGGTGGCCTTTTTCATGATTTTTCCTGCCCCGGGCTTGTTGTTGTGATTGGCCGATAACAACAACGGTTTGCGCGAAGCGTCAATGACGGGTGGCCCGGTGATTTCCCGTTTCGCGGAACAAAATTCCGCTTGCATCGGAATTCCTGCAAGGCTGTCATGTTCGCCAACAAGAATCTGAATCGACAGCGGTTTTCGCTCGCGAATTCGGGCCGTGAACGCTAGGGGCCAACGGAACGTCCATGTCTTTCCACAAACTGCTGATTGCCAACCGCGGCGAGATCGCCATCCGCATCGCCCGCGCGGCGGGTGACGCCGGGCTCGCCGCTGTCGCGATTCACTCCGCCGACGACGCCCAGTCGCTGCATGTCCGCGCCGCCGATGCGGCCTGCGAAATCCCCGGCCGTGGCGCGCGGGCCTATCTCGATATCGAGGCGGTGATTGCGGCGGCCAAGGCGACCGGATGCGACGCCATTCATCCCGGCTACGGCTTCCTCAGCGAGAACGCCGCGCTCGCCCGGCGCTGCATCGAGGAGAGCATCGTCTTCGTCGGGCCCTCGCCGGAAGCGCTCGACCTGTTCGGCGACAAGGCGCAGGCCAAGGCGCTGGCAAAAGAGTGCGGTGTCCCGGTCATCGAGGGCACCAGCGGCCCGACCAGCCTGGAGGAGGCGAGGGCCTTCCTCGAAGCGCAGGGCGAGCGCGGCGCCATCATGATCAAGGCGATCGCCGGCGGCGGCGGCCGCGGCATGCGGATCGTCGACGATCCCTCGCGGCTGGAGGAGGCCTATGCGCGCTGCCAGTCCGAGGCGATGGCCGCCTTCGGCAGCGACGGCGTCTATGTCGAGCGGCTGATCCGCAACGCCCGCCACATCGAGGTGCAGATCATCTGCGACCATCACGGCGCGATCAGCCATCTCTGGGAGCGCGAATGCACCATCCAGCGCCGCAACCAGAAGCTCATCGAGGTCGCGCCGAGCCCGTCCCTGAGCGACGCGTTGCGCGCCCGCATCATCGAAGCCGCCAAGGAACTCGCCGCCGCCGCCGACTACGACAATCTCGGCACCTTCGAGTTCCTGGTCGATAACGACGCCCGCACCAGCGACAAGGCCTTTGCCTTCATCGAGGCCAATCCGCGCCTGCAGGTCGAGCATACCGTCACCGAGCAGGTGCTCGGCGTCGACCTCGTGCAGTCGCAGCTTGCGGTCGCCGCCGGCGCGACGCTTGGCTCGCTCGGCCTCGCGCAGGGCTACATCCCGCGGCCGCGCGGCTTTGCGATGCAGCTCCGCGTCAACATGGAGGTGATGGACGAGACAGGCGCGACCAGGCCGACCGGCGGAACGCTTGAGATGTTCGACCTGCCGTCCGGCCCCGGCGTCCGCGTCGATACGTTCGGCTATTCGGGGTACCGCACCAGCGCCGCCTTCGACTCGCTGCTGGCCAAGGTGATCGTGCATTCGCCCGGCGGCAACTGGACCGATATCGTGCACAAGGCCTCGCGCACGCTGCGCGAGTTCCGCATCGGCGGCGTCGCCACCAACCTGCCGTTCCTCGCCGCGATCCTGGCGCATCCCGATTTCATCGAGAACCGCCTCTCGACCGGCTTCATCGATCGCCACGCCGCCGGCCTCGTCGGCGAAGCCATGCGCGCGGCGGAGGAGGAAGCAGAGACGGCGCTGGTCGAATCCGGCAGTGCAGCCGACGACGAGACGCTCGCGGCCGCGGTTGCGGCATCGGCGACCGGCCCGGCAGGTTCGGTAGCCGTGCCGGCGCCGCTGCAAGGCACGATCGTTGCCGTTGACGTCAGGGAAGGCGACCTCGTTCGTCCCGGCCAGCAGATCGCCGTCCTTGAGTCCATGAAGATGGAGCATCTGGTCACGGCGCCGCATGGCGGCCGCGTGACCGACATCGCAGCCGCCCCCGGCGTGACGCTGATGCAGGACGAGGCGATCCTCTATCTCGAGCCGGCCGAGATCGACGCCCATGACGTGACTGAAGAGGAAGATGTCGACCTCGATCACATCCGCGCCGATCTGGCCGAACTGATCGAGCGCCACGCCATCACGCTGGATGAAAGCCGGCCCGCCTCGGTGGAGCGCCGCCGCAAGACCAACCAGCGCACGGCGCGCGAGAACGTTGCCCATCTCGTCGATGACGGCTCCTTCGTCGAATATGGCTCGCTCGCCATCGCCGCCCAGCGCCGCCGCCGCAAGGTCGACGACCTCATCCGCAACACCCCGGCCGACGGGCTGATCTCCGGTGTCGCGACCGTAAACGCGGACAAGTTCGGCGCGGATGCCGCCCGCTGCATGGTGATCTCCTACGACTACACCGTGCTGGCCGGAACCCAGGGCCACATGAACCACAAGAAGATCGACCGCATGCTCAGCCTGACCGAGCAATGGCGGTTGCCGCTGGTGTTCTATGCCGAGGGCGGCGGCGGCCGTCCCGGCGATACCGACCGGCTCGGCATGACCGGCCTCGACGGACCGTCCTTCGTGCAGTTCGCCAGGCTTTCCGGCCTCGTGCCTGTCATCGGCATCGTGTCAGGCTACTGCTTCGCCGGCAACGCCGCGATGCTCGGCTGTTGCGACGTCATCATCGCCACCAAAAATGCGTCGATCGGCATGGGCGGCCCCGCGATGATCGAAGGCGGCGGCCTCGGCGTCTATCACCCGGCCGAAGTCGGCCCGGTGTCGTTCCAGTCGCCGAACGGCGTGATCGACATCCTGGTCGAGGACGAGGCCGAAGCGACCGTCGTCGCGCAGAAATATCTGTCCTATTTCCAGGGCGCGGTTGCCGACTGGAAGGCGCCGGACCAGCGCCTGCTGCGGCGGGCGATCCCGGAAAACCGCCTGCGGGTCTACGATATCCGCAACGTCATCGATCTCCTCGCCGATGAGGGCTCGGTGCTGGAAATCCGCCGGGATTTCGGCGTCGGCATGATCACCGCCTTCATCCGCATCGAGGGCAAACCGTTCGGCCTGATCGCCAACAACCCAAAGCATCTCGGCGGCGCGATCGACGCGCCCGCGGGCGACAAGGCCGCGCGCTTCATGCAGCTCTGCGATGCCTTCGACATTCCGATCGTGTCGCTGTGCGACACGCCGGGCTTCATGGTCGGCCCCGAGGCGGAAAGGACCGCGATCGTGCGTCACGTCGCGCGGATGTTCGTGACCGGCGCGAGCCTCACCGTGCCGCTGTTCGGCATCGTCCTGCGCAAGGGCTACGGGCTCGGCGCGCAGTCGATGATCGGCGGCGGTTTCCATGCCTCCTTCTTCACGGTGGCCTGGCCGACCGGCGAGTTCGGCGGCATGGGCCTCGAAGGCTATGTGCGCCTCGGCTTCCGGAAAGAGATGGAAGCGATCGAGGACCCGGTCGAGCGCGAGAACTACTATAAGGCCAAGGTCGCCGAACTCTACGCCAACGGCAAGGCGGTCTCGATCGCCTCCGTGCTCGAGATCGACGAGGTGATCGATCCGGCCGACACGCGGCACTGGATCATGTCGGGCCTCCGCTCGGTGCCGAAGCCGCCGGCGCGCACGACGAGAAAGCGGCCGTGCATCGATGCGTGGTAGTACCCTCGGGTAAAATGTATCGTGAGACTGCGAAATTCAGACTCAGTTGTCGTCACCCGCCTTGTGCGCAATTGCGCACTGGGGCGGGTGACCCAGTATTCCAGGGACGCCATTGATTGAGCCGAGAGGCCGCGGCGTACTGGATCCTCCGCATGCGCGGAGGATGACAGCAATGTGTGCGGCGCGATCTCCAGTCGCCGGCTGCGGATGACTCTAGCTCAGCCGCAACTCCGCATACCCCTTCGCCGCGACATCGTCGCATCTGGCGCGGTACGCGGGGGCGCTGCCGCTGTAGCGGGCGACGATGCGGGTCTGTTTGCCCTCGACGTTGGAATTGATGCCGGTCATCCAGGAATCGACCTCGTTGGACAGCATCCCCTCGCCAAGCTCCCTGACGTGGTCGGTCCAGGATTTCACGCCGTCCGGCGTTGCCTCCAGCCGCGTCAGTCCCTTTTCGATCGCGAACTCGATCAGCCCGGTGACCCAGTCGACGCTGTATTCGATGCTGCGCGGAATGTTGCCGAGCGCGGTGTGCGGGCCCATCAGCATCAGCATGTTCGGAAATTCATGTACCATGATGCCGAGATAGGTCTCCGGGCCGCGTTTCCATTTGTCCTTCAGCCGCGTGCCGCCGACCCCGCGAAAATCGATCTTGTCGAAACTGCCGGTGATGGCATCAAAGCCGGTCGCGTAGATGATGATGTCGAATTCGTATTCCCGATCGCTGGTCTTGATGCCCTTTGGCGTGATCCGCTCGATCGGCGTCTCCTTGATGTCGACCAGCTCGACATTGTCCTGGTTGTAGACCTCGTAATAGAGGGTTTCGAGCGGCAGGCGCCGGGTGCCGAAGCCGTGATTCCTGGGGATCAGCTTCTCGGCGACCGTCTGATCCTTCACGCGCTGACGGATCTTGCGCGCGACAAAGTCGGAGATCGTGGCGTTCGCCTTGCGGTCGATCAGGATGTCGTTGAAATTGCCGATCCAGATGCCGAAGCCGCGCTCGCCGTAGAGCCGTTCGTAGTTCGCCTCGCGCTCCTCGTCGGAAACCTCGAACGCACCGCGCGGGTCGGTGGTATGAATGAAGCAGGCAAAGGTCTCGCGGCAGCGCGCGAACATCTCGGGATAGCCGGCCTTGATCTTCGCCTGCGTCTCCGCGTCGATCTTGCCGTTATGCAGCGGCGCGGCCCAGTTGGCCGTGCGCTGAAACACCGTGAGATGGCCGACCTGGCCGGCGATGGTCTGGATGGTCTGGATGCCGGTCGCGCCGGTGCCGATCACGGCGACGCGCTTGCCCGCGAAATCCACCGGCTCCTTCGGCCAGCGCGCGGTGTGAAACGACGCGCCCTTGAAATCGTCGCGGCCGGCGATGTTCGGCAGCGTCGGCGTCGAAAGCGGTCCGATCGCGGTGATCAGGAAACGCGAATTGACGCGGCTGCCGTCCTCCAGCGTGATGGTCCAGCTTCTGGAGTCCTCATCGTAAACCGCCGTCGTCACGCGGCTGCGAAACTGGATATCGCGGCGCAGGCCGAACTTGTCGGCGACATAGTTGATGTAGCGCAGCGTTTCCGGCTGGCCGGCAAAGTGCTCGGACCACTCCCATTCCTGCAGCAGCTCCTTCGAGAACGAATAGCCGTAGGAATAACTCTCGGAATCGAAGCGCGCGCCGGGATAGCGGTTCCAGTACCAGGTGCCGCCGACGTCGGTGCCGGCTTCGAACACGCGCACCTTCAGGCCCTGTTCGCGCAAACGATACAGTTGGTACAGGCCGGACAGGCCCGCACCGATGATAATGGCGTCAAAGTCCGGAATCGGCGTCGCCTCCATGTTCGTGGTTGGGGTCGAGCCTATCCGCTCCGATGCCGGCGGACAAACCCCGTATCGGCGCGTGGCAGGGTTGCAGCTTTGCCGCCGGCCTGTCGGCTTTACTCGCAGCCGCATCTGCCCCTATCGTCAGGGCTCGGATCGCGCGGCAAGCGGCGACGGCACAAGGGGAGGGAAGCGATGGCCCAGGCGGCTCGGCGCGAGCTGGCTTCGATCGACGTCAGCGATCCCCACCTTTATCAGGACGACACCTGGCGGCCGCTGTTCGAGCAACTGCGCCGCGACGACCCCGTGCATTATTGCGAGGCCTCGCCGTTCGGCCCGTACTGGTCGGTGACGCGCTACGACGACATTTTTGCGGTCGAACTCGACCACGGGACCTACTCGTCGAGTTCCGAACTCGGCGGTATTCAGGTGGCCGACCAGCCCAAGGGGCAGGAGCGCGTCAGCTTCATCCGCATGGACCCGCCCGGCCACACCGCGCAGCGGCGAACTGTCGCGCCGATGGTGGCGCCGTCCAACCTAGCCAATTTCGAATCCGTGATCCGCAAGCGCACCTGCGACGTGCTGGACGCATTGCCGCGCAACGAGACCTTCGACTGGGTCGAGCGGGTCTCGACCGATCTCACCAACATGATGCTGGCGACGCTGTTCGATTTCCCCTGGGAGGATCGGGCGAAGCTGACCTGGTGGTCCGATGTCGCCATCGCCAATGTCGATTCGCCCGATGCTGTCGTGCATTCGGAGGACGAGCGTTTCGAAGAGATGATGAAGATGGGCGAATATTTCCGCAAATTGTGGAATGAGCGCGTCGATGCGCGTCCTACCTTCGACCTCATTTCGATGCTCGCGCATTCGGACGCCACGCGCAATCTGCAGAACCGGGAATTCATCGGCACCATCGGGCTTCTGATCGTCGGCGGCAACGACACCACCCGCAATTCCATGAGCGGCGGGCTGATGGCGCTTTGCGAAAATCCCGAACAGTTCGAGCTGGTCCGCGCGCGGCGCGAACTGGTCCCGAACCTGGTTTCCGAGATCATCCGTTACCAGACGCCGGTGCTGCACATGCGCCGCACCGCGCGCCATGACACCGAACTCGCCGGCCGCCGCATCGCAGCAGGCGACAAGGTCGTGATGTGGTACATCTCCGGCAACCGCGACGAGAGCAAGATCGACCGCGCCGATGAGTTCGTCATCGACCGCGCCAAGCCCCGGCAGCATCTCGCCTTCGGCGCCGGCGTCCACCGCTGTGTCGGCGACCGCCTTGCCGAACAGCAAATCCGCATCCTCTGGGAGGAAATATTGAACCGCGACCTTCGCTTCGAGATCACGAGCCCGCCACAGCGGCTCTATTCGAATTTCATCCGCGGTATTCGTACCCTTCCAGTGAGGATTGTTAGCTGATGTATCTCCGTCATTGCGAGCGCAGCGAAGCAATCCACCTGCACGGCTTGCAGAGGCATGGATTGCTTCGTCGCTGCGCTCCTCGCAATGACGGTAGAGAGATCCGGGACACGCCGATGAAGCAACCTTGTGTTTACATTGTAGCGAGCCGGCGTCACGGCACGATATACACCGGTGTCACATCCAATCTTCCGAAACGCGCTTTCGAGCATCGAGAAGGATTGGTTAGCGGCTTCTCAAGAAAGTATGGATGCAAGATGCTGGTGTGGTACGAGCTGCACGAAACAATGATCGAAGCAATAACACGCGAGAAGCAGATCAAAGCGGGGAGCCGGGCCAAGAAGCTGGCCTTGATCGAAGCGCTGAATCCAGAGTGGAATGACCTCTACGAGTCATTGATGTGATTTTACCCCGAACCCTATCCCCGTCATTGCGAGCGAAGCGAAGCAATCCATCTCACGGCTTGTGGAGGCATGGATTGCTTCGCTGCGCTCGCAATGACGAACGAAAGAGCTGACCAATAATGAAAAAACTTGATCCCGTTGACGTCCTGATCATCGGCGCCGGTGCATCCGGCGCGGCGGTGGCGTGGAGCCTGGCCGAAACCAAAATGCATATCGTCTGCCTCGACCAAGGCGGCTGGATGAAGCCGTCGGAATATCCGAGCACCGGGCGCGACTGGGAGGCGAAGTTTTACGGCGAGTGGTCGACCAGCCCGAATGTCCGCGGCCGCCCCGAGGATTATCCGATCAACGACGACAACTCGCCGATCAAGGTGGTGAATTTCAACGCCGTCGGCGGTTCGACGGTGATGTACACCGCGCACTGGCCGCGGCTGCATCCTTCCGACTTCAAGGTGAAGACGCTCGACGGCGTCGCCGACGACTGGCCGATCGAATACGATGCGCTGACGCCGTTCTTCGAGGAGAACGACCGGATCATGGGCGTATCCGGCATGTCGGGCGACCCGCTGTCGCCGCAGACCAAGCCGCCGATGCCGGCGCAGCCGCTTGGACTCTCCGGCCCGCTGATCGGCAAGGCCATGAACAAGCTCGGCTGGCACTGGTGGCCGTCAGACACCACGGTCGCGACGACGGATTACGAGGGCAGGGCGCGCTGCATCAATCTCGGCCATTGCACGCCGGCCTGCGCGCAGGGCGCAAAAGCCTCGACCGATATCACCTACTGGCCGCAGGCGATCCGCGCCGGCGTCGAGGTCAGGACCCACTGCCGGGTGCGCGAGATCCTGACCAACGAACACGGCATGGCGTCTGGCGTCGTCTATTACGATCAGGATGGCGTCGAGCAATTCCAGCCGGCGGAAGTCGTGATCGTCGCCTGCAACGGCGTCGGCACGCCGCGGCTGTTGCTGAACTCGGTCTCCAGCCGTTTCCCGAACGGGCTCGCCAATTCATCCGGCCTGGTCGGCAAGAACCTGATGTTTCATCCCTATGCGCAGATCTACGGCTTCGTGAAGGAGCCGACGGATAGTAACCGCGCGCCGCCGACCTGCCTCTGGAGCAAGGAGTTCTACGACACCGACCTGTCGCGCGGCTTCGTCCGCGGCTACGGCATCCAGTTCGGCCGCGGCGCCGGCCCGGTGTTCGAAGCCGTCGCCAGCGAACAGAAGGGCATCCTGCCGTGGGGCGAGGATCATCACCGTGTGTTCCGCAGGCTGAACGGCCATCGCCTCGCAGTGTCGGCGATCTGCGAGGATCTGCCCGAGGAGCACAACCGCGTCACGCTGGATCCCGTGCTGAAGGACAGCCACGGCATTCCCGCACCGAAGATCGACTACACGATCAGCGCAAACAGCCGAAAGATGATGGACCACGGGCTGGCGCGCGGCCGTGAGATTCTCGAAGCCGCCGGCGCGACCGACATCTGCATCAACGACCCGATACCCTGGGGCGGCTGGCACCTGCTCGGCACCGCGCGGATGGGCACCGATCCGGCGCGCTCCGTGGTCAACGAATGGGGCCGCTCGCACGATGTGAAGAACCTCTTCATCGTCGACGGCAGCGTGTTCGTCACCTCCGGCGGCGTCAACCCGACCTCGACCATCCAGGCGCTCGCGCTCTACATCGCCGACCAGATGAAGCAACGCCTTGCCAACCTCTTCGACTGAGACCGTCATGTCCGCAAGCAATGAACTGACTTCAGCCCAACGCAACGATCTCCGCTCCGTCGCCGCGATGATCGTCCCCGCCAGCGATGAATACAAGGTGCCCGGCGCCGACGACCCCATGATCCAGGCCGACATGCTGGCGACGATGGGGCGAGATACCATGCTGGTGCGCGCCGCGCTGGATCATCTCGCGCGTCTCGCCGGCAAGCCGCTGGCGGAACTCGACGCCGCCGGCCGCGAGAGGGTGGAGAAGGAATTCCGCGCCAACGGCGGTGCTCCCGCCGCAACGCTCGTCCGCGTCGTCCTGCAATGCTACTACCGCGACGACCGCGTGCTGCGCTCGCTCGGGCTCGAGCTGCGCGCGCCGTTCCCGAAAGGCTACACGCTGGAGCAGGGCGACTGGTCGCTGCTCGATCCCGTCAAGGGGCGCGGCGGCCATCTCAGGCGGGCGCCGTAGCAAGCCAGCCCTGCGCCGGATGCGTTGCCACCTTGCGCAGGCGGTTTCCGGCCACCATCTGAGGAAGCCGAAGGAATCTCGCCATGCTGGATTTTACCTCAGATATCGCCGATGACGCCCTGTCATCGCGAACGGTCGAGCCTGCCCCGGATGATCGGGTCCTGCTCGATGCCTATTCCAATGCCGTGATCGACGTGACCGAGCGCGTCGGCCCTGCTGTCGTGCGCGTTGAAACCGGGCCGAAAGTGCGGAGCGCGCGCGAGCGCGGCGGGCTTGGCTCGGGCATCGTGATCTCGCCGGACGGTCTCGTGCTGACCAACAGCCATGTGGTCGGCTCAGCGAAGGAGATAAGGCTCCGCGACACCGAGGGCTTTATCACCGACGCGCATGTGCTCGGCGTCGATCCCGACACCGATCTGGCGCTGCTGCGGGCCGATGGCGCGCGCGATCTGCGCTATGCCTCGCTCGGCAATTCCAAGAGCCTGCGCCGCGGCCAGCTCGTGGTCGCGATCGGTAATCCGCTCGGCTTCGAATCGACTGTCACCGCCGGCGTGGTGTCGGCGCTCGGCCGCTCGATCCGCTCGGTGAGCGGACGCACCATCGAGGACGTGATCCAGACCGATGCCGCGCTCAATCCCGGCAATTCCGGCGGGCCGCTGGTGTCGTCGGCGGCGGAGGTGATCGGCATCAACACCGCGATCATCAGCGGCGCGCAGGGCATCTGCTTTGCGGTCGCCAGCAACACCGCGCAGTTCGTGCTGTCGGAAATCATCCGCCACGGCTATGTCCGCCGCGCCCATATCGGCGTCGCCGGCCAGACCGCGCCGATCCCGCGACGCCACGCGGTGGTCGCCGGCGTCGACAACACGATGGGCGCGCTGCTGGCGCAGATCGAGCCGGATAGCCCGGCCGCGAAGGCCGGCCTGTTGCCGGGCGATGTCGTGATCAGGCTCGACGGCGTCGACATCAACGGCGTCGACGACCTGATCCGCGCCCTCGACCGCGACCGCATCGGCCGCACGCTGGCGATGGACGTGCTGCGGATGGGAAGGCTGCGCGGGATCGACATCCATCCGGTGGAGCGGAAGCCTGCGGGGCGGCAATGACTATTGTTGCAGCGCCGCCAGCAACTCGTCCGGTGCTTCGGACATGATCATGTGGCCGGCGCCCGGCACGATGATCGTGCGTGAATTCGGCGTCGCCGCGGCCAGAGTCCTGCCGGCCTTCGCTGGTGTCATCATGTCGCGCTCGCCGAGGATGAAGGTCGCGGGCACTCTTACCTGCGCTGCGGCCGCGAGCGCATTCCGATAGCTGTTGCAGGCGTTGAGATCGTTGTAGAGCACGCCCGGTCGCATCTGCTGCAGCACCCGCTGCGCGCCCTGATGCATCCACAGTCCCGGCGCGAGACTGCCGCCGAGTTCGGCCTTGAAGCCGAGGCCCCAGATCGAGACCATGTCGATGGCGTCGATGCTGTTGGCTTCGGCGGCCTTGAGCAGATCGGGGCCGACCGTCATCGTCGCGGCGGTACCGATCAGGCTGAGGCCGGAGACCCTGTCGGGATGCCGCGCGGAAGTCTCCAGCGCGATCAGCGATCCCATCGAATGCCCGACCAGCTTCGCTTTCGGCGCGCGCGCGGCGTCGAGCAGCGCGGCGGTCCAGTCCGCCATGTCGGCAATGGTCGGCAGCGGCTTGCCTCCGGAGCGGCCGTGTCCCGGCAGGTCGGGCGCCAGCACGGAATGGCCGTGATGGGCGAACCAGCGGCTGTGCAGCGCCCAGGTCGAATGATCGAAGCCGGCGCCATGCAGCATCACGACCGCGGGCAGCGACGGATCGAATGGCCGGCCGCCGGTGGCAACGAAGGTATCAACGCCGTTGACGGAAAGCTGCATGGATCAAACCTTCTGCGATGCGCGGAGCGCCTGGCCGAGATCGTCGATGATGTCGGAGACGGTTTCGATGCCGACCGACAGCCGCACCAGCTCCTCGCCGATCCCTGCGGCCTTGAGCTGATCGGCATCCATCTGCTGATGCGTGGTGCTGGCGGGGTGGATCACCAGCGTCTTGGCGTCGCCGACATTGGCGAGGTGGCTGATCATCCGAAGCGACTCGATGAATTTCTTGCCAGCCGCGCGGCCGCCCTTGATGCCGAAAGAGACGATCGATCCGGCACCGCGCGGCAGCAGCCGTTTCGCGAGCACATGGTCGGGATGATTTTCCAGCGCCGGATGCAGCACCCAGCCGACCGCCTTGTTCGCCGTCAGCGCTTCCAGCACCGCGATCGTGTTGCTCATGTGGCGCTCCATGCGCACGCCCAGCGTCTCGACGCCCTGCAGCAGCTGGAACGCATTGGTGGGCGAGAGGCAGGCGCCGAAGTCGCGCAGACCTTCGGTGCGGGCGCGCATGATGAAGGCGGCCTGGCCGAACTGCTCGTCGAAGACGATGCCGTGATAGCCGGCATAGGGCTCGGTAAGCTGCGGGAATTTGCCCGAGGCGTGCCAGTCGAACCGGCCGCCATCGACGATGACGCCGCCGATCGCAATGCCATGGCCGCCGATCCATTTGGTCGCCGAGTTCATCACGAGATCGGCGCCGAACTCGATCGGCCGGCTGAGGAACGGCGTCGCAAAGGTGTTGTCGATCAGGAGCGGGATCTTCGCGTCATGCGCGATCCGGGCAACGGCGGGAATGTCGAGGACCTCAAGCCCGGGATTGCCGATGGTCTCGCCGATCACGAGCCGCGTGTTCGGCCTGATCGCGGTGCGGAATTCGTCGAGCGCGCGCGGCTTGACGAAGGTCGTCGTGATGCCGAAGCGCGGCAGGGTGTGCGCCAGCAGGTTGATGGTGCCGCCGTAGAGCGAGGCGGAGGCGACGATGTGGTCGCCGGCATTGAGGATGGTCGCGATGGCGAGATGCAGCGCGGCCATGCCGCTCGCCGTGCAGATCGCGCCGACGCCGGCTTCGAGCGCCGCCAGCCGCTCCTCGAGCACGGCGGTCGTCGGGTTGGAGATGCGGGTGTAGATGTGGCCGGCGCGCTCCAAATTGAACAGCGCCGCGGCGTGATCGGAATCCTGAAAGACGTAGGAGGTGGTCTGGTAGATCGGAACCGCGCGGGCGCCGGTTGCGGGATCCGGGCGCTGGCCGGCATGCAGGCTCAGCGTTTCGAAGGCAGGCGGCTTGGGTGCGGGCATGCGGGACTCGTCAGGTCAAGTTGTGGAAGGAATTCGATGGCTCAGACGTGCACGGGGGTGCGGACCCGGCCGGCATCCCCGAACACGCGCAGATAGCGTTCGACCTCGGACGGGCTGCCGGTCGCCTTCTCGGGATTATCCGACAGCTTGACCGCCGGCCGTCCATCGACCGACGTTACCTTGCAGACCAGCGAGATCGGATCGAGGTCGGCGGAACCGTCAGGCGCGCAGCCGACGAAATCATTGGTGAGGTTGGTGCCCCAGCCGAAGGAGATGCGGACGCGCCCGGAGAAGTGACGGTAGGTCTCCTCGATCGAGTCGACATCCATGCCGTCGGAGAACACCAGCAGTTTTTCCTTGGGATCGCGGCCCTTCTGCTTCCACCACTTGATGATCTCCTCGCCCGCCGTGATCGGCGGCGCGCTGTCGGGGCGAAAGCCGGTCCAGTCGGCGACCCAGTCCGGCGCGTCGCGCAGGAACGCCTTGGTGCCGAAGGCGTCGGGCAGGGCGATCAGCAGGTTGCCGCCGTAGGTGTGGCGCCATTGATCGAGGATGCGGTACGGCGCCCAGCGCAGCTCCTCGTCGGAATTGGCGAGCGCGGCGGCGACCATCGGCAATTCATGCGCGTTGGTGCCGATCGCTTCGAGATCATTGTCCATCGCGAGCAGCACGTTGGAGGTGCCGGTGAAGGAGGGGCCGAGGCCCTCCTTGACCGCCTCGACGCACCAGCGCTGCCACAGATGGCCATGACGGCGGCGGGTGCCGAAATCGGACAGCCGCAGGCCTTCCAGCTTGCGCAGCCGCTCGACCTTGGACCACAGCTTGGCCTTGGCGCGCGCATAGAGCACGTCGAGCACGAAGCGGCCCTGGCCCTTGGTCGCCTGGCGCGAGCGCAGCTCGTTCACGATCGCGAGCGCCGGGATCTCCCACATCGTGGTGTGGGTCCAGGGACCGTGGAAGTGCAGCTCATACTGGCCGTCGACCTTGTTGAGCTCGTATTCGGGCAGGCGGAAGTTCGCCAGCCAGTGGATGAAGTCCGGCGAGAACATCTGGGTCTTGCCGTAGAAGGTATTGCCGGCGAGCCAGATCAGCTCCTTCTTGCTGAAGCGAATGGTCCGCGCATGGTCGAGCTGCGCGCGCAGTTCGCCCTCGTCGATGATTTCGGCGAGGCGGACGTGCCTTGAGCGGTTGATGACGGAGAAGGTGACGCGCTGGGTCGGGTAGAGATCCCGGATCATCTGCTGCATCAGCAGCTTGTAGAAATCCGTATCGAGCAGGCTGCGCACGATCGGGTCGAGCCGCCAGCCGTGATTATAGGTTCGGGATGCAATATCGGTAACTGCCATGGCGGAACTCTAGCGTGCCGGGGGCCGCCCAACTAGGGGGATTTGGCTGGGCATGGCAGCTCAGCGCGCCTGTTCCCGCCGGATGCGGCTGACCGCGGCGGGAATATCCTTCCAGGCAGGCTTGTCGGGGGCAAATTGCTGCCGGAGATAGCCGACCAGTTCCGCGACCTGGCCGTCGGCCAGGCTGTCCCGGAAGGCCGGCATGTAGCCGAGGTCGGTCACCGCCGGCCTGGCGATGCCGTGCAGCACGACCTGGATCAGATTGTCGGGTGCCGTGCTGTGCAGATTGCTGTTCAGCGCCAGCGACGGCCGGCTGCCGAACAGCGGCGCGCCGCCGACCTCGTGGCACACCGCGCAGGCCCCCTGGTAGATCCGGGCGCCGACGCTCGAGGCGGCCGCTGCGCGCGTGCCAGTCGCGGATTCCAGCCGTGCGGCGAGCGCCTCCCGCGCGGCTCGATCCATCGAGGTCGGATTGAACGAAGCGAGATAGACCGCCATGGCGCGGATGTCGGAATCCGGCAGCGCGGCTAGCTCCTTCACCACGGGCGCCATTGGCCCGGCGGCGACGCCGTGGAAGCGCGACTCGCCGGTTCGCAGATAGGCGTAAAGTTCGTCCTCACTCCACGGGATCGGCGCCTGCGACAGCGAGGTCAGTGCCGGCGCTTCCCAGCCCTCGGCAAACCCGCCGGCGAGGTGAGCATCGGCGATCTCCGCGCCGAGCGCGTTGCGCGGTGAATGGCAGGCGCCGCAGTGACCGAGGCCCTCGACCAGATAGGCGCCGCGATTCCATGTCTCGGATTTCGCCGGGTCAGGCTGGAAGGTGTCCGACTTGTGGAACAGCGCGTTCCAGCCCGCCATCAATGGACGCTGGTTGAACGGGAATGCCAGCGCATTCGGCGGCGTCTCCGCGCGCACGGCGGGCTGCGCCATCAGGTAGGCATAGAGCGCCTGCATGTCGGCGTCGGTCGTCCTGGCGAAATGGGGGTAGGGGAACGCGGGATAGAGATGCCGCCCATCGCGGTGGATGCCCTGGCGCATGGCGCGCTCGAAGGCGGGATAGGACCACGCGCCGATCCCGGTCTCGACATCGGGCGTGATGTTGGTCGAATAAATGGTGCCGAACGGCGTTTGCAGCGGACGGCCGCCGGCATTGAGGGTGCCGTCCGCCGAGGTGTGGCACACCGCACAATCGCCGAGCGCCGCGAGCTGCTGGCCGCGGGCGATGGTGGCAGCCGAATAGACCGAGGCATCCGGCCGCGCGATCGGCGCGATCGCGCGCCATGGCAGCGTGGCGGCGCCGATGCCGATGGCGGCGGCGCACAGTGCTGCGGCGGTTGCAAACATATTGCCACGGATGGCGAACGGATTTGGCCATGCGCGAGATACGGGTTGGGAGGGGGGCGGCAATGCCGCTGGCGCTGTCTGCTCCTCGCCGCGCAAGCCCCGCAAAATTCGTTCCGGCGTGAACGGCAGTTCGCGGAAGCGTACGCCGGTAGCATCATAGATCGCGTTGGCGATCGCTGCTGCACTTGGCACGGATGCGGACTCGCCGACGCCGAGCGGCGGCTGATCCTGCCGCGGCAGCATCAGCACGTCGATTTCCGGGACGTCGGGGAACTTGATGATGGGGTAGGCGCCCCATTCCCGCGCGGTCACGGAGGTGCGGTCGAACGACACCTCCTCCATCAGCGCGCGGCTGGTCGACTGGATGACATTGCCGTGGATCTGGTGGCGGACGCCATCCGGATTGATCATCAGGCCGGAATCCTGCCCCGCCACCACGCGCGTGACGCTGACATCGCCGGTCGCCTTGTTGACGGCGACGTCGGCGATCCATGCCGACCATGCCGCGCCATAGCCGGGAAACTTGCTGTGCACATAGAGCGCGTAGGCAAAGCCGCGTCCGCGTACGATGTCACCTTCGGCGTGCCTGTCCTCGCGAACCGGCCGCGGCTTCCAGCCGGCGCGCTCGGCGACGGCATTGACGAGGTCGACGGCGCGCGAATCCTTCAGATAACGCAGGCGATACTCGATCGGATCGACGCCGGCTTCAGATGCGCATTCATCGATCCAGGATTCATGCGCAAAGGTGTTCGGCAGCGCCGAGACGCCGCGCAGCCACGACGCGCGCACGATCGGCGGCATGTCGTTCGCCACCACGCGCAGATTCTCGTAATCGTAGGGCGGGATTGCGGTGCGATCGCCCATCTCGAAGATGGCCGGCGTGTGCGGGACGGCGCCGGTGAGCAGCAGCGCCAGCGTCGGCGCTCCGTTGGATGGATAGCGCGTCGCGAAATCATAACCGGCGACACTGCCGTCGGCGTTCAGGCCGCCGTTGACGTCCATCAACTGCGCGGTACCCTTGGGCTCCCACGCGTGCTCCTGCTCGCGCGTCAACTGCACGCGCACGGGACGACCGACAGCGCGCGACAGCAGGACCGCGTCGGCGGAAACGTCATCGGCGCAATTGCGGCCGTAGCAGCCGGCGGCTTCCAGCCTGATAACCTCGATCTCGGCCTCGCGGCGGTGGATCAGCCGTGCCAGATCGGTGCGCAGATGATGCGGATTTTGGGTGCCGGACCAGACCCGCGTCAGATCCTCCTGATAGTCCGCAACCGCGCAGGATGGGCCGATCGAAGCATGCATCTGGTAGGGCCAGATGTAGGTGCGCGGCATTGGCCTGGCCGCGCCGGCAATCGCCGCATCGACGTCGCCCTTGTCGATCAGCTTGCGCGGCGTCGACGGATTGGCACGCAGCGCAGTCTCGATATCCTTGAGGTCGGGCAGTGTCGGCGTCGGTTTCCAGCTCACCCTGAGCTGCGCGGCGGCCTTGATCGCGTTCTCCTCGCGCTCGGCGATGACGCCGACGAAGTCGCCGTGCCTTACGACGGCAACGAGCCCGGGAATATCGCTAACCGAGCTCTCGTCGACGGCGATCAGGCTGTTGCCGATGAAGTCGCCGACATCGACGCCGGCATAGGGCGGGCGGACGACACGGCCGTGCAGCATGCCGGGAATACGCACGTCGTGCACGTAGACCAGTTCGCCCGTGGCCTTTGCGGGCAGGTCGACACGCGGCACCGACCGCCCGACGATGCTGTAGGCATCGACGGACTTCACCGGAACATCGTCCGCCAGTTCAAGCTGGATGGTTTCGCCTGCTATCAGCTCGCCATAGCTGACGCTGCGATTGTCCTTGCCGCGGATCAGGCCGTCTTCGATGACGAGCTGTTCGACCGGAAGCTCCATTCGATCGGCTGCGCGTGCGACAAGGAAATGCCGCGCCTGCGCCGCGGCCTTGCGCAGCGGCACCGCGGTGATCTGGATCGTCTCGCTCGCGATCGTCGCGCCCTGGTTGGGAACGACCGCGGTATCGCCCAGCACGACCACGACGCGCGCAAAGGACACGTCGAGTTCCTCGGCGACGATCTGGGCGAGCGCGGTGCGGATGCCGGTGCCGAGATCGACGTGGCCGTTATAGGCTGTGACAGATCCGTCAGCGGTGATCTTGATGAAGGTCTCGAACCTGACGGCCTCTACCGGCGAGGCGGCGCGAACGACTGATAGCGTGCCTTGCAGACGCTCGGACGCGGGAGGCGCAGCCATCACGCCTGCGCCTCAACGACATGGCCGGCAGCACGCATCGCTGCGCGCATGATCTCGACATGGGCGCCGCAACGGCAGAGATGATGTCGCAACGCTTCCAGCACCTCATCCTCCGACGGGTGAGGGGAGCGCAGCAACAGCGCCTTCGTCGTGATGATCATTCCGTTCAGGCAATAGCCGCATTGCGCGGCTTGCTCGTGAATGAAGGCCTGCTGCACGGGATCGGGATGCCCGCGCGTGCCGAGGCCTTCGAGCGTCACGATGTCGCGGCCAACACAGCCTTCGATCGGGATCACGCAGGAGCGCGCGGCGACATTGTCGATCAGCACGGCGCAGGCGCCGCATTCGCCGAGCCCGCAACCGTATTTCGGTCCGTTCAGCGCGAGGTCGTTACGCAGCACATAGAGCAATGCGGTATCGGGTGCGGCCTCGACGTCATGAGTCTTGCCGTTGACGATCAGGCGCATCGTGCTTTGCGTCATGCTATCAGCGAGTCCTCGTTGCGCTGCAAAAATCCTGCGCTGCACACTTCGCGGAGGATACCGTTTGTGTACAAACGTGCAAGCCGCGGCGTCTCGCTGCAGTGCGTTGCCCGCTTTGTAGACAAGCGGCGAGGCAAATGAGGTATTATGCGGCAAGCCGGGATTTTCGCCCGCCGGGCCGCTTGACAGGATTTCCGTCCGCGCGCAACATCATTCGTATACGAACAAATGGTCGGACCCGCGGGGAGGCGGGGATACGATCGGCGACTTCTCGATCGCAGGCTTGTTCATGACCGATACGACGGCCGCCGCCGGTGGCGACAAGATCCGCTGCGATGCCTGTCCGGTGATGTGCTACATCAAGCCGGGCGCGGCGGGCGCGTGCGATCGCTATGCCAATCACAATGGCGAACTGGTGCGCGTCGATCCGCATATCGTGCTGGAGCGGACGGTATCGCATGGCGGACGGCTGGTGCCGTTCCAGGCCGGCGGCGACTGGGACGGCAAGCTCGTCCATGAACCCAGCGTGTTCGTCACCGCGATCGGCGCCGGCACCACCTATCCCGACTACAAGCCCGCGCCCTTCATCGTGTCGTCGGAGGTCGATGGCGTTGACATGGTCACGGTCGTGACCGAAGGCATTTTCAGCTATTGCGGCGTCAAGGTGAAGATCGACACCGACCGCTATCTCGGCCCGGAGACGGGGACGGTGCGTGCGGAAGGCGAGGCGATTGGGCATGTAACGACCAGCGAATACGGCTCGCAGATGCTGTCGCTTGGCGGTGTGCATCATCTGACCGGAGGATCCAAGAAAGAGGGGCGCGTCACCTGCGACGCGCTGATGGACCTCTCCAATTGCAAGGCCGTGGAACTCACCATCGATGGCGGCGCCACGGTGGTGGTGCAGGCCGGCCGTCCGCCTGTTGTCAATGGTGTCGCGGAAGAGCGCATGCGGGTGGGCTGCGGCTCGGCGACGATCGGCATGTTCGCCAAGCAATGGCACGGCAAGGTCGACGAGGTCGTGGTCGTGGACGACCACATCACCGGCGTGCTCTCGGAACATCAGGCCGGCAAGCTGCTCGATATTCCCGATACCGGGATCAAGATGAAGGGCCGGCGCTCGACGCCGGGCCGCTATTTCCAGGTCGCCGATCCCGGCACGGGGTGGGGCGGTACCAATATTTCCGACCCGCTGTCGGTGCTGGGACCGTTCAACGCCAGGGAGGCGCGGCCCGGCCTGACCATGCTGATGGTTTCGACCACCGGCGAGCACGCCGCCTATTATGAACTCGACGATGCGCTGCGGCCGGTCGAGAGGCCGATGCCGCCTGATCTCCAGTTCTCGGTCGAGCGCATCCAGGAAAATTGCGAGCCGGCGCTGTGCACGGTGCTGTTCATGGGCGGCGCCGGCGGATCGCTGCGTGCCGGCGTCACCGACAATCCGGTGCGGCTGACGCGCTCGGTGAAAGACGCGCTGACGCGGGTGACCAGCGGCGGCGCGCCTGTTTATGTCTGGCCCGGCGGCGGCATCACCTTCATGGTCGACGTCACGCAGATGCCGGCCGGCGCGTTCGGTTACGTGCCGACGCCGGCGCTGGTGGCGCCGATCGAGTTCACGCTGAAGCTGTCTGATTATGCCGCGCTCGGCGGCCATATGGATCATGTCCGCCCGCTGGCGTCGTTGCGCGAAAACAGCGAATTCCGCCCGATGCCCCATATGCCCGGACGCCGCGCATGAAACGGTTCCCGCAAATGGCGCTCCTTCCCGACGGCAAGCGGCTGCATTTGCAGGATGGCCCGATCGATCTGGTCATCGAGGCGAAGGGAAGCGAGGGGGACGTGCGCGCCGCGTACCAGGCCGCGGCGCGGCGCTTCTCCGGCCTGCTCGATGAACTCTGCAACGAGTTGATCGAACTTCGGAAGGTCGCTGATCCCTTGCGAAATGCGCTGAACGGCGTCGTCGCGCGGCGCATGCATGCGGCCGTGACGCCGTTTGCGGCCGAGCACTTCATTACGCCGATGGCGGCCGTGGCGGGAAGCGTCGCGGAAGAAATTCTTGGCGCGATGCTGGGCGTAGCGCGGCTCGATCGGGCCTACGTCAACAATGGCGGCGACATCGCGCTGCATCTGTCGCGCGGCGAGCAGTTCACCATCGGCCTGATGGACCGGCCGGACCATCTTGGTGTGATGCAAACCATCAGCATCGAAACCGACGATCCGGCGCGCGGCATCGCGACCAGCGGACGGCACGGCCGCAGCTTTTCGCTCGGGATCGCCGACGCCGTCACCGTGCTGGCGCGAACGGCTTCGCAGGCCGACGCCGCTGCCACCATCATTGCCAATGCGGTCGACCTGCCTGGCCATCCCGCCATCGTCCGCTGCCCGGCCAACGAACTGCAGCCCGACAGTGACCTCGGCGCGCGCCTTGTCACCCAGGACGTCGGCGTGCTCGGTGAAGGCGAGATCGACGACGCCTTGAGGACAGGGGTGATCCGGGCACAGCAATTGCTTGCGGCAGGATTGATCGAAGGTGCGGCCTTGCGTCTACTAGGCGAGACGGCGCTGGTGGGATCAACAGGGATCGGGGCAGGGGTGTTGCCGGCGTTTCGCGGAACCGCGATAGAAAGAACAGCGCATGTCTGATCGGAAGCGAGGCGAGTAACATGGGCGCGATCATTCGCAAGATCGTCACGGTGGTCGAGGAAACCCATCTCGAGATGGGACAGAAGGTTGCGCCGCCGACCCGGCGGGCGGCGGCGATTGCCGTGATCGAAAATCCGTTTGCCGGCCGCTACGTCGAAGATCTCTCGCCCCTGATCGAAATCGGCGAGGAACTCGGCGATCTCCTCTCGAAGAGGGCGGTCGCTGCGCTCGGCATCGAGGGCGCCAGGGCGCACAGCTACGGCAAGGCCGCGGCCGTCGGCGAAAACGGTGAACTCGAGCATGCGGCTGCGATCCTGCACCCGAAGATGGGCGCGCCGGTGCGCAAGGTCCTGGGCAAGGGCGCGGCATTGATTCCGTCGTCGAAGAAGCGCAGCGGCCCGGGGACGACGCTGGACATTCCGCTCGGCCACAAGGACGCGGCCTTCGTGCGCAGCCATTTCGACGGCATGGAAGTGCAGATCAATGACGCGCCGCGCGCCAACGAGATCATGGTCGCGGTCGCCGTCACCGACAGCGGCAGGCCGTTGCCGCGCGTTGGCGGTTTGACGGTTTCGGAAGTCAAAGGCGAAGACGGTTTGAGATAGTTCACAATAGTTGGAGGTAGGGATGCGACGGAGACACTTACTGGGTGCGGGGCTGGCGATCGTAGTGGCCGGCATGGCGGGCAATGCCATGGCGCAGGGCGGCGAGATCAAGATCGGCGAGATCAACAGCTATTCGCTGCTGCCCGCTTTCACCGAGCCCTACCGCAAGGGCTGGCAGCTCGCGGTCGAGGAGATCAACGCGGCTGGAGGCATCAACGGCAAGAAGCTCGTCGTCATCTCCAAGGACGACGGCGGCAAGCCGGCGGACGCGCAGACCGCCGCGAACGAACTGGTGTCGAGCGAGAACGTCGCGATGCTGACCGGCACGTTCCTGTCCAATATCGGGCTCGCCGTATCCGACTTCGCCAACCAGAAGAAAGTGTTCTTCCTGGCGGCGGAGCCGCTGACCGACGCCATCACCTGGTCGAAGGGCAACCGCTACACCTTCCGCCTGCGTCCTTCCAACTACATGCAGGCGGCGATGCTGGTGGAGGAGGCCGCCAAGCTGCCGGCCAAGCGCTGGGCGACGATTGCGCCGAACTACGAGTACGGCCAGTCGGCGGTTTCAGTGTTCAAGAAGCTGATGTCGGAGAAGCGGCCCGACATTCAGTGGGTCGACGAGCAGTGGCCGCCGCAGGGCAAGATCGACGCTGGCCCGGTGGTGCAGGCGGTTGCCGCCGCCAATCCCGAGGCGATCCTCAACGTCACCTTCGGCGCCGATCTCGTCAAGCTCGTGCGCGAGGGCAATACCCGCGGCCTGTTCAAGAACCGCGCCGTGGTGTCGTTCCTCACCGGCGAGCCGGAATATCTCGATCCCCTGAAGGACGAGACGCCAGAAGGCTGGATCGTCACCGGCTATCCCTGGTACGACATCAAGACGCCGGACCACGACAAGTTCCTGAAGGCGTATCAGGCCAAGTATAATGACTATCCGCGCCTCGGCTCGATCGTCGGCTACCAGACCATCAAGGCGGCCGCTGCGATCCTGGCCAAGGCCAACTCCACCGATCCGGAGAAGCTGATCGCCGCGGCCGAAGGCCTCTCGATGCCGTCGCCGTTCGGCGAGATCACCTTCCGCAAGATCGATCACCAGTCGACGCTCGGCGCCTATGTCGGCAAGACCGCGCTGAAGGACGGCAAGGGTGTGATGGTGAACTCGGTCTATCGCAAGGGTTCGGATTATCTGCCTGGTGATGCCGAAGTCGAAAAGCTCCGGCCGAAGGATTGAGGCACTCGTCCTCTCCCTCTCCCCGTTCTTGCGGGGTCGAGACGAGCGAAGCTCGCTCTTAGAGGGTCGGGGTGAGGGGCTCTCTCCGCGCGTTGTGCACTATCGATAGACCTGTACCCCCTCACCCGGATCGCAAGGGCGATCCGACCTCTCCCCGCAGGCGGGGCGAGGTAAAGCGACCGGACCGCCAATGGCCTTTTACTTCGTTCAGTTCCTGACCGGTCTCGCCAGCGCGGCGTCGCTGTTCCTGGTCGCGTCGGGGCTGTCGATCATCTTCGGCGTGACGCGGATCGTGAATTTCGCCCATGGCGCGTTCTACATGCTCGGCGCCTATGTCGCATTCACGCTGACCGAGCGCTTCTCCGGCGCCTTCGGATTCTGGGGCGGCATCGTCGTTGCGGCGCTCGTCGTCGCCGCCGTCGGCGTGCTGGTCGAGATGGTGCTGCTGCGGCGGATCTACCACGCGCCGGAGCTGTTCCAATTGCTGGCGACCTTCGGCCTCACGCTGATGGTTCAGGATATCGTGGTGCTGATCTGGGGGCCCGACGATCTGCTCGGCCGCCGTGCGCCGGGCTTCAGGGGCGCGGTCGATTTCTTCGGGCAGAATATTCCAAGCTATGATTTGTTCCTGATCGGGCTCAGCCCGGTCGTGCTCGGCGTTCTCTGGCTGCTGTTCCAGCGTACGCGCTGGGGTGTGCTGGTGCGCGCGGCAACGCAGGACCGTGACATGGTGGCGGCGCTCGGCGTCAATCAGAAATGGCTGTTCACCAGCGTGTTCGCGCTCGGCGTCTTCCTGGCGGCGCTCGGCGGCGCGCTGCAGATCCCGCGCGATGCCGTGCACCACGCGCTGGATCTGCGCATCATCGTCGAGGTGTTCGTGGTCGTCGTGATCGGCGGGCTCGGCAGCATCATCGGCGCTTTCGTGGCCGCCGTGCTGGTCTCCGAACTCAACGCCTTCGGCATCCTGATTTTCCCGAAGATCTCCATCATCCTGGTATTCCTGGTGATGGCTGTCGTGCTGATCGTGCGGCCTTGGGGCCTGTTCGGCAAGCCGGAAGCCGCCGCGCGCCGCACGCCGGGCCTGACCGTCACCCCTTGGCGGCCGCTCACTTCAGGGGAGCGGTTGATGTCGGTCGGCGCGCTGGTGATTGCGGCGATGCTGCCGCTGTTCGCCGGCAATTACGCGCTCACCGTGGGTTCCGAGATCGCGATCTTCGTGATCTTTGCCGCCAGCCTGCATTTCCTGATGTCGGTCGGCGGGCTCGCCTCGTTCGGCCACGCCGCCTATTTCGGGCTCGGCGCCTATGGCGTCGCGTTCCTCGCCAAGATGGCAGGGCTGCCGATGATCGTCTCGCTGCTGCTCGGTCCGCTGCTGGGCCTGTTGGGCGCGGCGGTGTTCGGCTTCTTCGCCGTGCAATTGTCCGGCGTCTACTTTGCGATGCTGACGCTGGCCTTTGCGCAGATCGTCTGGTCGATCGCATTCCAGTGGGTGAGTGTAACCGGCGGCGACAACGGCATCCTCGGCGTCTGGCCGGATAAATGGGCCTCGGGTCCGGCGAGTTTCTACTGGCTGTCGCTCGGCATTGCGGCGTTGGTGGTGACCGTGCTCAGGGTGATCGTGTTCTCGCCGTTCGGCTTCGCGCTGCGCGCGACGCGGGACTCGCCGCTGCGCAGCGAAGCGATCGGCATCAACGGCAAGCGCGTGCAGTGGACGGCGTTCGTGATATCAGGCACGGCGGCAGGGGTCGGCGGCGCATTGTTCGCCTATCTGAAGGGTAGCGTATTCCCTGACAACCTCGGCATCTCGCTGTCGGTCGATGCGCTGGTCATGGTGCTGCTCGGCGGCGTCGAGACGGTTTCGGGCGCCGTGATCGGCGCCATCGTGTTCAAGGCAGCCAACATCTGGCTCGTCAGCCAGACCGATCTGTCGAAGCTGGTCTTGGGCGGCTTCATCGTGCTGATGGTGGTGGCCTTCCCGATGGGCATCGTCGGCACGCTGGAGACGCTTCGCAACCGCTGGCGGGCGTCCAGCACGAAGTCATCACTTGCCACCTCCCGCGTGGAGGTCGCCGAATGAGCACGGCGCCCACATTGCTGTCGGTCCAGAACCTGAGCAAATCCTACGGCGGTGTCCATGCGGTGCGCGGCGTGTCGTTCGAGTTGCGCGCCGGCGAAATCCTGGCGCTGATCGGGCCCAATGGTGCCGGCAAGAGCACCTGCTTCGACATGCTCAACGGCCAGAACGTGCCGGATAGCGGCCGCATCACGCTGCTCGGCGAGGATACGGTGGGACGAAAGCCGCGCGCGATCTGGCGACTCGGCGTCGGACGCACCTTCCAGATCACCGCGACATTCCCGACCATGACGGTGCGCGAGAACGTGCAGGTCGCGCTGGTGTCGTATGGCAGGCAGTTGTTCAATCTCTGGGGCTCGACGGCGGCTTACGCGCGCGGCGAGGCGGGGAGGCTGCTCGACCTCGTCGGGATGGGCGCCTATGCCGAGCGTCCGTGCGGCGAACTCGCCTATGGCGACCTCAAGCGTCTTGAACTCGCCATCGCGCTCGCCAACCAGCCGAGGCTGCTGCTGATGGACGAGCCGACCGCGGGCATGGCGCCGCGCGAGCGGATCGAGCTGATGCGGCTCACCGCGCGCATCGCCCGCGAACAGTCGATCGGCGTGCTCTTCACCGAGCACGACATGGACGTGGTGTTCGAACATGCCGACCGCATTCTGGTGCTGAACCGCGGCACCCTGATCGCGGAAGGCTCGCCGGAGGAAGTGCGCGGCAACCGCGAGGTGCGTGCGATCTATCTCGGCGAAGGCCTGGTCTACGACGCGCGGCATCGCGAGGAAGCCGGCGCATGAAGCTGCAGGTCGCCGATCTCAACAGCTTTTACGGCCCGGCGCATATCCTGTTCGATATCGCGCTCGAAGTCGGCGAGGGCGAGGTGGTGGCGCTGCTCGGCCGCAACGGCGCCGGCAAGTCGACCACCTTCCGTTCCATCGTCGGCCTGGTCGAGAACCGCTCGGGGCGGATCGTGTTCGAGGGCAGGGACGTTTCGCGCGAGCCGACGCATGCGATCGTGCGTGGCGGGCTCGGCTACGTGCCGGAGGAGCGGCGCATCTTCACCGACCTGACGGTCGAGGAGAATCTGGAGGTCGGCCGCCAGCCGAAGCGGCCGAACGCGCCGCACTGGACCCGCGAAAAGCTGTTCACGCTGTTTCCCAATCTCGGCGAGATGCGCAACCGTCCCGGCGGGCGCATGAGTGGCGGCGAGCAGCAGATGCTGACCATCGCGCGGACGCTGATGGGCAATCCGTCGCTGGTGCTGCTCGACGAACCCTCCGAAGGGCTGTCGCCCAAGATCGTCGAGCAGATGGTCGACGCCATCCTGGCGATGAAGCAGGAAGGCGTCAGCATCGTGGTGTCAGAGCAGAACCTGCATTTCGCGCGGCTGATCTCGGACCGCGCCTACATCATCGAGCGTGGCAAGATCTGCTTCGGCGGCACGATGACTGAGCTCGACGCGCGGCCGGATATCCGCGACGCGCATCTGTCGCTGTAGCCGGCGCAAGGGGGGCGGATCGATGGCAAGGAGTGTTTCGCCGAAACGAGCGGTCAAGCCGGCGCGGCCGTCCTACATTCTCGACGACCAGATCGGCTTCATCCTGCGCCAGGTCTGGCAGCGCCATGCCACGATCTTCGCCCGCGAGATCGGCATCAACCTGACGCCGACGCAATGGGCGGCTGTCTCGAAGCTTGCCGAGACCGGGCCGTGCTCGCAGAACCTGCTCGGGCGACACACGGCGATGGACGTCGCCACCATCAAGGGCGTGATCGACCGCCTTACCGCGCGCGGGCTGACCGAGACCAGCCCGGACCCCGAGGACGGCCGCCGCCTGCTGGTCAGTCTCACCCGCGCCGGCCAGCAACTGGCGGAGAAGGCCGCGCCGAATGCGATTGCGATCTCGCGGGAGACGCTGGCGCCGCTCGACGCCAGGGAGCGCGAGACGCTGATCGCGCTGCTCGACAGGCTGCGGTGAAGGTCTGCGCTAAATCAGCGCAAGCGCCAGCGCGATCGCGCCGACCAGAACAAGGCTGGCTGCCCAGACCGTATCCAGATTGAACCAGCTCTGCGAGATGAATTTGACGCCGAGATAGCGGTAGGCGAGCCAGGCGCAACAGCCGCCGGCGGTGATCATCGCGGCGGCGTGGATGATGGCGACCAGCACGGCCGTGCCGAGATTGGCGTTGATCAGCGTACCGGCCGCCGCATGGCCGCGGTCGAGATCAGCCTCGCGGCAGAGCCCGAGATAGATCGGCACCAGCATCAGCGCCGCGCCATGCGCCAGCGCCACCGCGAACGACCACAGCCCCAGTTGCGCCGGTGAGATCCGCGCCAGCACGCGGGGATGCCGGCGGTTGGCGAGCCGGAACAGGCCGAAAGAGATGACGAGCAGGCTGGCGCCGATCTGGATCGCGCGCTGCCATTCGACGATGGCGATCAGCAACACGAAGGGCAGCAGCACGAGCAGCATCGCGATGAGATGACCGATCGCGAGCGGCCACAGCGCCGATAGCAGCGCCCGCGAACTCCTTTCCATCAATCCGGCCGATACGGCGAGCGGCCAGCCCATGCCCGGGTTGACGCCGTGATAGAGGCCGCTCGCAATCACGGCCAGCCAGAGCCAGGCCGGTGTCCAGTCGGCTGTGCTCAAATTCAGACCGACGGATAGCAGAATGAATCCGTCGAGCAGTCGCCGCCGTCGAGCCGGATCTGATGCGCGCGGTAACCGTCGGGGAAATTCACGCAGTAGTCTTTCGCCAGTTCGAGGCCGCCGTCCGCACTCGCGTGGGCCATCACCTGCGCGCCGGGAACCCCGTCCGGATAGAACTGATCGTCCCAGGTCGAATAGAGCGAGTTGGTCCAGTACACCCGCTTGCCGTCGCGGCTGATCTCGACCATCTGCGGGCCGCCCGCAAACGCCTTGCCGTTCGGGTGCGGCGTGCGGCGGGCGATGCCGCCGATGTGTACCGAGCCGGCAAGCTTCGGCTTTCGCGGCTCGCGGACATCATATTGGCGCATCTCGCCGGTGGCCCAGCAGGCGACGTAGAGGAACTTGTCGTCCATCGACAGATCGATGTCCGTTACCAATGGCGGCACGGCGCCAAAGCCCTGCAGCAGCGGCGGCAGTTGCTCCTTTGCCGCGGGCTCGGGCGGGATCGTCGCGGTCTTCTCGATGTGAAACTTGCCGCCCTCGCGCCACCAGGTCCAGATCGAGCCTTCGAGGTTGGTGGTGTCGACCACGACGCCGAGGAAGCCGTATTCGCGCGCCGGATCGTGCGCGGGACGCACTTCCAGCGCCATCTGATGGTTGGCGCCGAGATCGATGGTCTGGACATTGCGGCGGGCGCGCAGGTCCCAGAAATGAATGCGGTGGCCGTATTTGTTGGAAAGCAGATCTTCCGCCACGATGCCGTTCTCGAATTGCGGCGGCAGCGCCCATTCGCTCGTCACCATGTAATCGCGCGGCAGGTTCCACCAGAAGTCATAATGCAATGCCTGCGGGCCGCGATCGATCTCCCAGCGACCGAGCACCTCGAACGTCTCGCAATCCATGATGAAGACGCCGGGAGGTCCATCGGTGCCGTTCTTTCCGCCGCCGCCGAGCGTGGAGATGTAGATGCCTTCCGGCCCGCAATGCACGGTATGCGGCCGCGAATATCCGGTCTTCCGGAAGATTTCCTCGGGCTCGATGATCTTGTGAATCGCGGCCTTGGTCGGGTCGGGCTTGGTATCGATGATGTAGATGCGGGACGAGCGCATGCCGGGGACGATGAGATAGCGGCGCTCGAGGAAGGCGTGTCCGGTGAGCGGCGACAGCGACGATGAGCATGCGTTCCAGCCGAAATGGTGAAACTCGTCGCCCTTGTTGGGCATCGTCACGGTGTGAACGACTTTGCTGTATGTCGAGGAACCCGGCTTGACGTCGATCACGGCCAGCGCGTCCGGCTTCGAAGCGTCAGGGCTCAGCAGCACGGTATAGGCGAAGTTCTCCGGCGGGGCTTCCATGGCAAGCTTCGGCGACGCGTGAAACGTGGGGTCGGGCCGAATATTCATCGTACTGCCTCCCTGTTTGCCTCAAATTGGTAAGCAACACGGCTCAGCGGCATGCAGCAGCGAGAAATAATCCGGCGCGTTGAATTCCTCTCGCGAGTGCCGCCGGCCGGGGTTCGCCGATCGACAATACACGCAATATGACCCGCCGAAAATAACGACCCCGCTACCGATCGCCGCGCGTCCCACTAACGTAGAACGCTCCGCTCTATCTGACCGTGATGGTGATTTTCTGCGAGACCACGGGCGGCTTGAATGGAAAGTGGTCGGCATCTCCCAACACGAGTTGCAGCGTGTGCTTGCCGGGCGGCAGCTCGATGCGTGCTTCGGTCTGACCCGCCCCGAAATGCAGATGCGATTTATCCTGCGGTATCGGCTCATTGGGATTGAGCGGTTCATTCACGTCGATGAACAGATGATGGTGTCCGCTGTTCGCGTAATTGTCGCCGGCGTGGGTTACGCCCATGTTGCGCAGGCCAAAGCGGGCCCAGAACCCACCCTTGATGACGGCTCCGTTCTGCGGCCATACGAAATAAAGCAGCGCGTCCTTCCCCGCGGGCTTGCCTTGGGCGCAGGCGGCGAAAGGCAGGCAGGTGAGCGCGATCAACAGGGCGATCCAACGCATGACCTTCATGACTGCCTCGCAAATGCCTCAGGGAGATAGCGCAACGCGGAATCCATGGGTGGGATATCGGACGTTGGTGTCATAGCTGCCGCGGTTTGACGGCCGGGCGTAATTCGAGTCGTTCCTCCAGGAGCCGGAACGGATGACGTGCGAGGAACAATCGCTCTCGCTCCACGCCGATCCGTCCGCCGGCGCGCCCTGGTAGTTCTTGTGCCAGCAGTCTTCGACCCATTGGTCGACGCTGCCGCCCATATCGAACAGTCCAAACGGATTCGGCTTGAGGCTGCCGACCCTGGCTGGCTGCTCGTTGGCCGGGATGTCGCTGCAGTTCCTGCAATTGACCATGCCGTGCTGAAACTGATCCCCCCACCAGTATCTGGTTTGCGTGCCGCCGCGCGCGGCGTATTCCCATTCGGCTTCGCTCGGCAGGCGATATGGCTTTCGGGTGGACTGTGCGAGCCATGCGACATACGCCTTGGCGTCGCTCCAGCTCACATTTGCAACGGGCGCTTCGTCCTTTCCGCTTGCCGTGAAACTACACGCCTTCGCCGCGGCGCATGCGTTCCACTCTGCCACGGAGACCGGAAATTTCCCCATTGCGAACGGCTTGATCGTGATCTGACGGACCGGCTTTTCCGAGATGTCTTCGTTGCTGCCCATCGTAAAGCTGCCACCCCGGAGGGAAATCGTCTCGGGCTCTCGAACCGGCGCGGCGGCTTGCGTCGTCGGTGAAGCTTCGGGAGCAACGGGAGATGCGGGCGGCGCAAGCGGCGTCGCTTGGGTCACCGCCGGAGACGTCTCCGGCTGAGGCGCTGCCTGTTGCTGCATGGGTGCCGTGGACGGAGAGGGCTGCGGCGCCGGCGCAACCTGCTTCAGAGCAGGGGCAGGCGCCTTCGGTACTTCCGCAGGAGTTGAGACGGGCGCTGACGCCTGTTCGGTCGCCTTGCGATATTGGGAAAACATGTACCAGAAAGCGCCGCTCGCAATGGTCAGGATCGCAAGGCAGAGCAGGAGGATCAGAACACGCTCGCGCCGGTTCCGACTTTTCTGAAGTGCGGCGGGGTCGGGAAGGACACGATAGACCCGGACGGGTTCGGTGATGTTCTTGACCTTCCGGTCGCCGAGCGACTCGTACCCGCAAACCAGCTTGTGCTTGATCTGTTCGTAGATGCCGCCGGAAATGTAGACTTCGCCGGGCTCGGCAATGCCTTCGAGCCGCGTCGCAATGTTGACGCCGTCGCCATAGACGTCGTCGGTTTCGATGATGACGTCGCCGAGATTGACGCCAATCCGGTATTCGATCCAATGATGCTTGGGCAGCGATGCATTGCGGCCCACCAGATTTTGCTGGATCACGATGCTGGCGCGCACCGCCTCGACGGGGCTGTCGAAGATGGCGAGGAAGCCGTCGCCCGTGGTCTTGATGAGCCTGCCGTGGTGTTCCCTGATGCTGGGTTCGACGAGGTCGCGTTCGATGCGCTTGACGCGGTTATGCGTCCCTTCCTCGTCGATCTGCATCAGGCGGCTGTAGCCGGAGATGTCGCCAGCAACGATGGCCGCAAGCCGCCGCGGCATTGGTTCGCGTGGGGGCTCACCAGCGCGGCCCGACTTGATATCGCGAATTTCCGCCATGGTTGGGATTGATTCCTTGAGCTGCCGCAATTTCAGCGTTAGGCAAACAATCTTTCCAGCGATTGAAGCGTATCACGTCAGCTTTCTGCCGCAAAGCTGCCTTGCTCGGGTCCGGGTTCCACTGACTCGGGTTCGCAAGCTGCTCACGATCACAAATGTGAGATCAAGCGCTGGCGCGGCAGCCGCGAGAGACGAAGATACCTGGTTTCCTCGCGCGGCAGGCGATCGTCAGCTTTGTCCCGGCCATCTGGCGCGATAGCGGATTTCGGTGCCGTCGCCATTGGCCTGCCATGGGCCGAACTCCCGTGAATGGGGTGCCTTGGCCGGCAGGCCGATGAGGTAGAGCCGGTCAGGCTGGCCCTTGATCTTGATTTCCAACTGCCGGTGCGCGGTGCGGAAGGCGAGTTCGACATAGCCGGCAATCACGGCACGGTCGTCATCGCGGCGGAACTGGTCGGGCTGGATTTCGCCGGGCATGGTGTTCAGGTCGGTCTGCAATTCGGCGGCTACATCGCGGACCGAACCCGGCAACGCCGCTCCGGCAGGGAGGCGAACCTCGAACACGAGAAGCGGGTTGGGGGCGTTCGGATTGAGCCAGGGCGTCGCGGCCGTGACGGCATAGACATAATAGAAGGTGCCGGCCACAGCGCAGAGAGCGATCAGGACCGCAAACGCCTTCAGGCTGGTGCGCAGGAGCCCGTCGCTGCTCTCTCGGCCGCCGAGCCGCCTCGCCGACGCCGTCCCGAGCACGAGGCCGCCGATGGCGCCGCACGGCGCAAGCAGCAGCAGCGCCAGCATGCCTGATGTGATCGGATCGGCCCGGTTTCCGAATCCTGTCAGTTCAAGCAGCAGCAATGTCGCGACAAAGCCGGTTACAGCGCCGACGACCCCGCCGGCGACTTGCAGCGAATTCTTCAATTGTTCCTCGAAGGTCTGGATGAGCGGGCCATCAGGCCAGCCCGCGTAAGACGACGCTGACCCGCAAATCGTTCAACGCTTTCCGGACTTAATGTGATTTTTTCACACGCGCCCACGCACACGTGATGGTGGCGTCAATGCCCGCTGACGATTTCAGGCACTTTCCCCGCGGGCGGCGTGTTGCGGCTGCGCTGGGTGCGGACGATGCCGTCGATGATGGTCATGCCGATGCCGGGCAGGTCGCCGAGTTGCACGCTCTCGAGGATGTTCCTGCCGGGCGAATGCTGGGCCTTGTCCATCAGGACGAAATCGGCGGAGCGGCCGACCTCGATGAGGCCGCAATCGAGCTCGCGCATTCGCGCGGTGTTGCCGGTGGCAAGGCAGAAGGCGAGTTCGGCCGGCAGGTCGCCAAGCGAGGACAGCATCGAGACCATCCGCAAAATGCCGAGCGGCTGCACGCCGGAACCGGCCGGTGCGTCGGTGCCGAGGATGACGCGGTGCAGATCGCCCATCTCGCGCGCGGTGCGCAGCGTGAACAGCGCCGAGCGCTCATTGCCGTTGTGAACCAGCTCGAGCCCGCGCTTGCAGCCCTCGCAGATGCAACGGATCTGGTCGTCGGGCAGCGCGGTGTGACCGCCATTGATATGGCCGACCACGTCGGTGTCAGCTTCCAGCACCACGTCCTTGTCGATCAGGCCGGAGCCGGGAATGGAAGGACCGCCGGTGTGGATCGTGCTCTGGATGCCATATTTGCGCGCCCAGCCCACCATCTTGCGCGCGGTCGGGCCGTCCTTGACGCCGCCGAGGCCGACTTCGCCGAGCAGCTTGACGCCGGCCGCCGCCATTTCCTTGAAATCGTCCTCGACCATTTCGCATTCGATCACCGGCGCGCCGGCATGAACCTTCACACCGCCGGGCCGCAGCGTCCAGAACGCGCGCTGCGCAAAGATCGCCATCGCCTTCACCCCGACGACGTCGCGGGGGCGGCCGGGCATGTGGACCTCGCCGGCCGAGATCATGGTGGTGACGCCGCCATGCAGATAGCTGTCGATCCAGTTGCTCTGGTTCTGCCGCGGCGTCCAGTCGCCGGCGACGGGATGGACGTGGCTGTCGATCAGGCCCGGCGCGACCGTGGTGCCGTTGGCGTCGACGATCGTGGTGGCGCCCTCGATGTTGACGTCCTTGAAGCGCCCGATCGCTGTGATCCTGCCGTTCTCGGCCACGATCGTATCGCCGTCCAGAATCGGCTTCTCCAGCGTCCCCGACAGGATCAGCCCGATATTGCGGATCACCAGCTTGCTCGGACCGGTCGCCTGGGGTGCGTCGTGGGCCATGGTTTTTCCTTTTGCCTCAATGCCTTCGCTAGACATTCTGCCCGGCTTGACGGCCGGATCAAGCTGGATTATTCATTTGTATACGAACGATCGTATACGAATGATATCGCCGGTCAATCGGCTTGAGGTCAGGAAAGCGTGCGATGAGCAATTTCAACCAGGAGAGCGTTCTCAGCGTCCATCACTGGACCGACACGCTGTTCAGCTTCACCACCACGCGCGATCCGTCGTTCCGCTTCCGCAACGGTGAATTCACCATGATCGGGCTGAAGGTCGGCGAGAAGCCGCTGCTCCGCGCCTATTCGGTCGCCAGCGCCAATTACGAGGACCGGCTCGAATTCTTCTCGATCAAGGTGCAGGACGGCCCGCTGACCTCGCGGCTTCAGCACCTCAAGCAGGGCGACGAGATCATCGTCAGCCGCAAGGCGACCGGCACGCTGGTCATCGACAACCTCGAGGACGGCCGCAACCTCTATCTGATCGGTACCGGCACCGGGCTCGCGCCATTTCTTTCCGTGATCAAGGATCCCGAAACCTATGAGCGGTTCGAGAAGGTCGTGCTGCTGCACGGCTGCCGCCGCGTCGCCGAGCTCGCCTATGGCGAGATGATCACCGAGAAGCTGCCGAATGACGAACTGATCGGCGACTATATCCGCAACCAGCTCGTCTATTATCCGACCGTGACCCGCGATCCCTTCCGCAATCGCGGCCGCATCACCGACCTGATCACCTCGGGCAAGCTGTTTGCCGATATCGGTCTGCCCTCGCTCGATGCGGCGCATGACCGCGTCATGATCTGCGGCAGCCCGGCGCTGGTCGCCGATACCCGCGCGCTCCTCAACGACCGCGGCCTGGTCGAAGGCAATCACGGCGAACCGGCCCAGTTCGTAGTCGAGAAGGCGTTCGCCGAGCGGTGATCTGGCAGTCTGTTTGGCGTCATTGCGAGGAGCGATAGCGACGAAGCAATCCATCTTTCCGCGCGGCCGATAGCAATGGATTGCTTCGCTCCGCTCGCAATGACGTGGATAGATATCGACGCAAAAAGCATATCCCGCCATGATGTGCCAAAGCTAAGGCCGCACCGCCGGCGCTTCCATCGCCATGCCGCGCGCCCGCGACATCAGATACAGCTCCAGCTCCACAAGCTCCGGCGCGCCGTAATCATAGGCCTGCGCGCGGATGCCGGTAATGCAGGCGCGCAAGCGCCGCTGCAACGATCCCAGCGACTGCCATTCCAGGCGGTAGAGCGGGTAGCCGGTCGGGTGTCCTTGCGTGATCGCGGAGCCCGCCAGCCGCTTGTCCCAGTTGTCGTCGTGGCAATTGGCACAGGCGAGATTGAGCTGGCCCTGCCGCTGCATATAAAGCTCGCGTCCCTTGGCGATGAACGGCGCGAGCTGCGGGTCGTTGCCGGTTTCGATCGCTGCGCCCTGCGACTGCCGCGCGACAAGGGCCGTGAGTGCCAGCAGCTCCCGGCTTTCGAACGGGAGCGGCGTCGCCTGCTGGTGGTTGCCGCGGCAGGAATTGATGCGCTGCTCCAGGTCGATCGGGCGGCCGGCGGCTTTGTCGAAGGCAGGGTAGCGCGCGGCCACGCCCTTCATGCTGGTGCGCGTATTGTCATGGCAATCGGCGCAGGCCTTGTTGGCGGCGCCCGTCTTGCGCTTCCACAAGGCTTCGCCGTCGAGCACCCAGAGCATGCCGGGATTTGCGGTATCCTCGTCCTGCATTGCCCTGGTCTCTGGCTTCATGAAGCTGTAGCCGGAGCGGCGCTCGGCTTGCGGGATCTCGGCGGCGAGGGCCGCGTTCGCGACCAGAAGCGCGACGGCTATGGCGCCTGGAAACCTCATTCGACGGTAATCGAGGCCGATGCGGTTTCGGAAAATCCCTGGTCGCCGATCCATTCGAACTCGAACTTGCCGCTCTCGGTGGCTGTCGTGAAGAAGGTGATGAAGGGGTTGGCGGCGATCGCCGGATACAAATCGGCGCGAAAGATCTCGGCGCCGTTGAAGCGGCACGCAAAGCTCGTGATGATGTCGCGCGGGACGACTTCGCCTGTCGCCGTATGGCGATAGCCGGTTTCCATGATGTGCGACATCAGCGTCTTGATCTCGATGATGTCGCCGCGTTTGGCTTTCGGTGGCACGTTGATCAGCGCTGAAGCCATCAGATCAGCTCCTCGGTGCAGGCGGCGAGCGTCACGATGACGTCGACGCTGGCCGACCAGAACGAGCCGTCCGAGAGTTTTGCGATCGCGACGATCTTCTGGCTGTCGGCAAGGCGGATGCGGGTCGAAACATGGGCGCGGCCGTTGTGCGGGCCGAGATGGAAATTGCCGATATTGGGCTGCGGATTCTTCTCGTTGAAGACGTGGATGCTGCGAACGTGATCCTCTGGCGCCATCGGGTGCGCGACGGTGACCGTCATCGGTACGGTGTTGCCGTTCTCGACCAGCGGCGGAATGTCGAGCTTGACCTTGCCGGTGCGCACCGTGGCACCCCCGGTGACACTTTTGATCGCGGCCGCCAGCGTCGCAGGCGTTGCCTCCGCGGGGCGCACGATGATGGTCGGGAGGGCGCCGAGCGCGGCGGCTCCGCCGGCGAGGCCGAGGAACTGGCGGCGGGATGAATCTCTGGGTTGCTGCATCGGGCCTTCCTATTCACGCAAGCTTACGAGATACGCCACGATATCCTCGATCTGTTCCGCCGACAGGATCGGCTTGCCACGCCACGGCGTGCTGACGCGGCTCAAACCATCGATGCGGTAGTAGGACGGCATGATGGTCGCGGCGTTGAGGCGGGATGCGTCCACCAGGCGGAGCCTGATCTGTCCTTCGGACGCGCGGCTGCCGGAACCGGTGAGGTCAGGCGCCAGGTCGCCCTGGAATTTCTGTTCGGGAAATGGGCCGCTGTGGCAGAGGATGCAAGTGCTGGAACGCTCGACGACAAGCGCGCGCCCGCGCCCGGCGTCGCCTCGCGCAGTCGTGAGCGGCTCCAGAATGGCATCGCCCGTGACGGCATAGGGCCGCAACGCCTGCGCGGCGGCCGGCCAGGGCGCGGCGAGCCCCACGCCGGCAAGCCACATCGCGATATGAGCCCTCGCTTTAGCCAAAGGTTTCCACCGTGATTGTCCTGAACCAGTCTTCGGCAGCCTGCGCCTCGCGCTGGCGTACCTCGCGCGGCGCGTTGACCGGGCTCGTCGTCCCCTCGGCTTCGACGAACTGGCCGTCCTTCGGCTGGTAGATGCCCGACAGCGAGAAGGCGTAACCCGGCGCGACCGTGTTGTAGCAGGCGCCGCTGAGCCGCGGCGGGTCCGGCGTCTTGCCTGACAGCATGGCCACGATGGAAGCGGCGCAGGCCTTGCCTTGCGCGCTGGCGGCCGATGCCGCTTTTGGAATTTGGCCGGCAATGCAGGCGTCGCCGATGACGTGAATGTTGGGCACGAGCCTGGATGTGAAGTTCACCGGGTCGATCGGGCACCAGCCGGTCTTGTCGGCGGCGCCGGCGATCTCGGCGATGCGTCCGGCCTTCTGCGGCGGGATCACGCTCGCGACGTTTGCTGTGTAATTGCCGAAGTCGGTGACGATGGTGCTGGTGGCGAGATCGACCGAGGTCACCCTTCCGCCTTGCGACAGCGCGATCCGCTCGATCATGCCAGGATAGAGCTCCTTCCAGGCCGCCTCGAACAGTCGTTGCTGCGAAAAGCCGTCCTTGGCGTCGAGGATCAAAACCTTCGAGCGCGGCTTTTTGGCTTTGAGATAATGCGCAATCAGGCTGGCGCGCTCGTAGGGCGCGGGCGGGCAGCGCAGCGGCGCCGCAGGCACCGCGATCACGACCGTGCCGCCATCTTCCATGGCTTCGAGCTGCCGGCGCAGCAGCAACGTCTGTTCGCCGGCCTTCCAGGCATGGGGCATTTTGGCGGAGGCCGCCTCGTCATAGCCGGGCAGCGCGTCGAAGCGCAGGTCGATGCCGGGCGACAGCACCAGGCGGTCATAGGCGATCGAACGTCCATCGGCCAGGGTGACCGTGCGCGCCTGCGGATCGACCTTGGCGGCGGGCTGCGCCGCGACCGTCACGCCTGACGCAGCGATCCTGTCATAGGTGAATTGCTGCGCCGGCATTTCACGGATACCCGCGATCACCTCGTTGCTGAACGGGCAGGCGGTAAAGGTCTGGTTTGGCTCGATCAGCGTTATCTGAAGTTTGGCATCGAGCTGCCGCAGCGCCCGCGCGCAGCTTGCGCCGCCAAAGCCGCCGCCGATCACGACGATATGCGCCGCGCCTTGCGCCACCGCGGGGCAGGGCATGCCCGCCACCGCCGCGGTTACGGCGATGCCGCGAGCGACATCCCGGCGCGTCATCAGGCGCGTGGCGTCCATGGCTCGGATCCGAAAAAAGCAGGGACGGCGGCTGATGCGCGGCCGCCGTCCGTTCTCATCAGGCGAAGGTGATGTTCTGGTCCCGCAAGGGTACCGAACGGATGCGCTTGCCGGTCGCCGCGAAGTAGGCGTTGAGCACCGCCGGCGCCGCGACGCCGATGGTCGGCTCGCCGACACCGCCCCAGAAGCCGCCGCTCGGCACCATCACGCATTCCACCTTCGGCATCTCGGCGATGCGCATGGAATTGTAGGTGTCGAAGTTGGTCTGCTCCATCTTGCCGTCCTTCACCGTGCAGCCGCCATAGAACAGGGCGGACAGGCCGTAGACGAAGGAGCCCGCGATCTGCCGCTCGACCTGCGCCGGATTGACGACGTAGCCGGGATCGGTCGAGGCGACGATGCGGTGCACCTTGATCTTGCTGCCGTCGGTGACGGAGATTTCCGCAGCACCCGCGACATAGCTGCCATAGCCCATCACCTGCGCGATCCCGCGATAGACGCCTTGCGGCGGAGGCTTGCCCCAGCCGATCTTCTCGGCCACGGCATTGAGCACGGCGAGATGCTTCGGATGCTTGCTCATCAGCTTGCGACGAAATTCCACCGGATCCTGGCCCACCGAATGCGCCAGTTCATCCATGAAGCATTCCATGTAGATCGCGTTCTGGTTCACGTTCACGCCGCGCCAGAAGCCGGGCGGAACGTGCGGATTGCGCATGGAGTGCTCGACCAGCAGGTTAGGTACGGAGTATCCGATCGCCGCATCTCCGGATGGACTAAAGCCTTGGAATGCGGCCGGGTCCATGCCGTTCACCAGCGCCGCCGGGCGCACCGTGTACAGGATCGACTGGCCGGACAATCGCACATGCAGCGCCGTGAGATTGTTGTCGGCATCGAACGCGCCGGTCAGCTTGCATTGCGTGACCGGATGGAACTTGCCTTGCGCCATGTCCTCTTCGCGCGACCACAACAGCTTGACCGGCGTGCCCGGCATCTCCTTGGCGATCAGCACCGCCTGCCGGACGTAGTCGGTCATGCCGCGGCGGCCGAAACCGCCGCCGAGGATCAGCTTGTGCACCTCGCATTTGTCGGCCGGCAGTCCCGATGCTTCGAGCGTGGCGGCGAAGGCCGCTTCGCCGTTCTGCGTGCCGCACCAGACCTCGCACTTGTCGGGCGTGTAGAGCGCCGTGGCGTTCAGCGGCTCCATGGTCGCGTGGTTCTGGTAGGGGTAGTTGTAGATAGCCTCGACCTTCTTGGCGGCGGAGGCAATCGCACCCTTGGCATCGCCGTTCTGGTTGCCGACGAAGGCCGGCTGGGCGTTGTCGAGGCCTTCCGCCAGCCATTTGGCGATCGACGCGCTGGAGACCTTGGCATTCTCGCCTTCGTCCCAGGCGATCGTCATCGCGTCGAGCGCGGTCTTGGCGTGCCACCAGGTATCGGCGACGACGGCGACCGCGGTGTCGCCGACCTTCACCACCTTCTTGACGCCCTTCATGCCGGCGGCCTTGGCTTCGTCATAGCTTTTCAGCTTGCTGCCAAACACCGGCGCGTCCTTGATCGCGGCGTTGAGCATGCCGGGCAGCTTGACGTCGGCGCCGTAGATCATCGCGCCGGTGGTCTTGTCGACGGTGTCGAGCCGCTTGACGCCCTTGCCGGCGATCTTCCAGTCCTTGGGGTCCTTCAGCTTGACGTCCGCATCCGCTGGCGGCGTGAGCTTGGCTGCGGCTTCAACCACCTTGCCGTAGGTCGTGGTCTTGCCCGACGGCGTGTGGGTGATGACGCTGTTGGACGCGGTGCATTCCGTAACAGGCACCTTCCACTCGTTGGCGGCGGCCTGCACCAGCATGATGCGGGCGGTGGCGCCGCCCTTGCGGACATACTCCTGACTGGTGCGGATGCCGCGGCTGCCGCCGGTCGAGAAATCGCCCCACGGGCGCTTGCGTGCGACACTTTGACCGGGGGTCGGATATTCGGTGACAACCTTCGACCAGTCGCATTCGAGCTCCTCGGCGACGAGCTGGGCGAGGCCGGTGAGGGTGCCCTGGCCCATCTCGGAGCGGGCGACGCGAATCACGGTCGTGTTGTCGGGGCGGATCACCACCCAGACATTGACCTCGGGCGAGCCGTCGGCCGCGCGAACTACGGTCGGTCCGCCGAAGGGAATATCGAGGCCGATGGCGAGACCGGCGCCGGCTGCGGCGGTGCCGATCACGAAGCTGCGGCGGGTGAGTTTGGGTGTGATTTGCGTGTTGACGGCTACTTTGCATGGGGTTGTTTTCGACATTTTTTGTCTCCCCCTCAAGCGCTTGCGGCATCGTGGATCGCCGCGCGGACCTGCTGGAAGGTCCCGCATCGGCAGATATTGGTGATGGCCTCGTCGATGTCCTTGTCGGTCGGTTTCGGCTTCTCCTTGAGAAGCGCCGCAACCGCCATGATCATGCCGGCCTGGCAATAGCCGCATTGCGGCACGTCGTTGGAGATCCATGCCTGCTGCACCTTGTGCAGCGCGCCGCCGCTGGCGAGCCCTTCGATCGTGGTGATCTGCTTGCCGGCCGCCTCGCTGACGGTGACGCCGCAGGAGCGCATCGCGACCCCATTGATGTGCACGGTGCAGGCGCCGCATTGTGCAATGCCGCATCCGTATTTGGTGCCGGTCAGTCCGACGTTCTCCCTGATTGCCCAAAGCAGTGGCGTGTCGTCTTCGACGTCCACATTGATCGTCTTGCCGTTGATGTTGAGATTTGCCATCGCGTATCCCCTGTTAGCTCAGTCCATCGAGAGAGCTGCGCGCGGGAAGATGGCTCGCAAGTTGGAATAGTTCAAATCAAGAAAATGCGCTTCTCCTCAGGATGAAAGTCGGCCTGCCGGTGTTGCGTGGGCGCGTGCCCGCTGCGGGGCTGTCATGCCCGATCCGGGCCCACGGCGAGGCGCAGGAAACTCATCAGGCTCCCCACTGCGGCAAAGCCCGCCCCGAGCGCCAGCGCCACCGTCGCGCCGTCGTGACCGCCGAGGGCAAAGCACAGCGCCGCCAGCGCGGCGCCGAGGGTCTGCCCGGTCAGCCGCGCTGTTGCGACGATGCTGCTGGCGCTGCCGCTGCGGTGCGGCGGGGCGCTCGACATCAGCGCCCGCAGATTTGGCGTCTGGAAGAAGCCGAACCCGATGCCGCAGATCACCGTGCGCCAGACGATGTTGGCGATGCCGGGGTCCGGCGGCAGCGTCGCCAATAGCGCCATGCCGATGCCGAGCAGCACCAGGCCGAGGCCGCCGAGGATGCCGACGGGATAGCGATCGGAAAGCCGGCCGCCGATCGGGGCCATGATCGCCACCACCAGCGGCCACGGCGTCATGAAGAAGCCGGTCTCGACCTGCGAGCGATGCAGCACGTCCTCGAAGTAGAACGGCAGCGAGACGAAGGAGAGGCCCTGCACCGCGAAGGCGCAGACCGCCGTGGCTACCGACAGCGCGAACATCGGCCGGCGGAACAGGTCGATCGGCAACATCGGCGCCGGATGATCGGCATTCTTGCGGATGATGATCCAGCCGAGCACCAATGCCGCGCCGAGCGTCAGTCCGACCAGCGCGGGCGGGAACTGGTGCGCCGCGCCGCCTATTCCGATGATGAAGAGGCCGAGACAACTTGCGGTCAGCGCCGCGCTGGCGAAATCGAAGCTGTGCACCGCGCGCGGCGTCTTCGGCAGGGTCCTCAGGCCGATCCAGACCGCGATCACGCCGAAGGGGATGTTGACCGCGAACAGCCACGGCCACGTCCCAACCGAAAGGATCGCGGAGGCAATGCTCGGGCCGAACGTGAATGCGGTACCGACCACGAGCGCATTGTGGCCGAAGCCGCGGCCGAGCATGTGGGTGGGGTAGACGAAGCGGACCAGCGCCGCGTTCACGCTCATGATGCCGCTGGCGCCGAGGCCCTGCAGTGCACGGGCCGCGGTCAGGCTGGGCAGCGACCACGCCAGGGCGCAGCCGAGCGAAGCCAGCGTGAACAGCACGAGACCGCCGATATAGATGCGTTCGTGGCCGACGATCTCGCCGAGCGCACCGAGCGGCAGCAGCGTCGCGACCAGGGCGATCTGATAGATGTTGACCACCCAGACCACGTCGGCCGGGCTGACATGCAGATCGGCGGCGATGGCGGGAAGCGCGATATTCGCGATCGCCGTATCCAGCGACGCCATCGCCAGCGCGGTGAAGATGGCGGCAACCGCCCAGCGCCGGAGTTCCGGGGGCAAGCCGTCGATTGGCGCTGTGGGCGGCGTTGCGACTTTATCTGGTGACATTGATCGGGGCTCTCCACGCCGGGGGCGGTCGCGCCCGTCGCGGCGTGTACTACGGACGCGGCACGGACCACAGGCACGCGGCTGCATGATGCGTATGCGAAGAGGCGGCGAGCAGCGGGAAAAAGTGCCTTCCTCGCCATATCCGTGCGCTAACTTTCGGATACCTTCCCGCCCGCACCGCAATCGACTAGGCTTGCCGCGTACCGCGACCGCAATTCCATAAAAAGACGGTCATCGGCGAGGGGAAGCGCGTTGAACGGACAGGTGAGCCGGCGCAGCGAAGTCGTGCGTAGCGCCAGTGAAGGGCAGCGCGTATGGGCCGGCCTGTGGGTAACGCTCCTGCTGGCGATTCTCGGCTTTCTCGTGATCTATCCGATCCTGATGCTGCTGCTCGGCGCGGTCACCGACACCAATCCGGTGGTCGACGGCATCTCGCTCAATCGGCTTTCGGTCGCGAATTTTCTTACCGTCCTGGCGAACCCGAACGTCGCCGACGCGCTGGCCAATACGCTGATCGCCTGCGGCGGCGGCACCCTGATCGCGGTCGTCGTCGGATTGCTGTTCTCCTGGATCGTCGTCCGCACCAATACGCCGTTCAAGGGCTTTATCGCGGCCGCCAGCATCCTGCCCTTGTTCGCGCCGCCGCTGGTTGCCGGCGTCGCATGGGCCATCCTCGGTTCGCCGAAGACCGGCCTGATCAACACCATGTTCAAATGGATCGGGCTGGACTGGCGCGTCGATTTCTATTCGATGTGGGGCCTGGTGTTCGTGTTCGGCATCTACTACGCACCCTACGTCTACATGTTCACCGCTTCGGCGCTGCGCAACATGGACCCGAGCCTGGAGGAGGCCGCCGAGATTTCCGGCGCCAGCGCGTTCGCGACGCTGTTCACGGTGACGTTTCCGCTGATCATGCCGGCGATCGTCTCGGGCATGCTGCTGTCGTTCATCGTCATGCTCGGCATCTACGGCATCCCCGCGGTGCTGGGCGCGCCGACCAACCTTTCGGTGCTCACCACCTATATCTTCAAGCTCACCAACTGGTCGCCGCCGCTCTACAATACGGCTGCCGCGGTTGCGATCATCCTGATGGTCGTCACCGGCCTGCTGGTGTTCCTGCAACAGAAGGTGCTGAGCGGCCGCAGCTACACCACGGTCGCCGGCAAGGCGTTTCGCCCGCGCAGCCTCGATCTCGGACGCTGGCGCTGGTTCACCTTCGGCCTCGGCATCGTCTACCTCCTGGTCGTTGTGGTGCTGCCGTTCCTCGCGCTGATCATTGCCGCGTTCCGCAAGTTCATGTTCATCCGCGACGTCTCCAGCCTGTTCGACGCCAGGCAGTATTCGCTGATGCATTTCCACAGCATCTTCGACAATCCGCTGACGCTGCGCTCGATCTACAACTCGGTCGAGGTCGGGTTGATCACGGCGGTGGTCGGCGGGGCGCTTGCGTTTGCCATCGGCTACACCATTCACCGCACGCAGGTGACGGGCCGGCGCTGGATCGACGTGATTTCGACCCTGCCGGTCGCGATCCCGGGCCTGGTGGTCGGCGTGGCCTATCTCTGGGCATGGATCGGCATTCCCGGCGGTCTCTACGGCACGATCTGGATTCTGGCGCTGGCGTTCATCGCGCGCTTCATGCCTGACACCGTGAAGTCGCTGTCGACCTCGTTCATGCAGATCCATCGCGAGCTCGAGGAAGCCGCCTGGGTTTGCGGCAAGGGCGTGCTCGGCACCATCAGGACGATCGTGCTGCCCCTGGCGCGGCCGGGCGTGATCGCCTCGATGACGCTGCTGTTCGTGCTGGCGATCCGCGAACTCGGCTCGTCGCTGTTCCTCTACACCAGCAACACCATGGTGATGTCGGTGCTGCTGCTCGACTATTACGAGGGCGGAAACCTCGGAAAGACCGCGGCGTTCAGCCTCGTGCAGACCGTGCTGCTCGGCGTTCTCATCGGCGGCGCCAACTGGCTGTCGCGCGGCGGGGCGCAGAGCAGCGTTGCCCGAACCGGATAACAGGAAGGGGAGGATTGGCTATGATCGGAAGGATCGTCACCACCATTGCCGCAGCTGCCGGCATCGCCGCGCTCGCACTTGCCTCGGGCGGCGCGGCGCAGGCGCAAGAGTTCGGCTCGCCCGAATTGATCGCCGCGGCCAAGGCCGAGGGCAGACTGGTGTATTACACCGCCAACTTTGCCGAGGTCGAACAACAGGTCATCAAGGCATTCAACAAGCGCTTCCCCGAGATCAAGGTCGAGATGGTGCGCGCACCGGGCGGCCAGCTCATCACCCGCGTCAAGACCGAAGCCGCGGCCGGCAAGCTCATCGCCGACGTGGTCGATCATTCCGACCGCGCGTTGATGCAGCCGCTGGCCGATATGTTCCAGGATTACGCGCCGCCGAATGCCGCCGATTACAATCCGGACGCGCAGGTCGCGCCGCAGCTCTGGCCGCGCGCCACGCTGGTATGGTCGATCGCCTACAACACCGAACTGGTGAAGAATCCGCCGAAGACCTGGATGGATCTCACCAAGCCCGAATACGACAAGTTGACAGGGCAGGTGATCGGTCCGTCGGGCGGCACCACCTGGACCCGGATCATGTTCGAGCGGCAAGTGCTCGGCGAGGATTACTGGGCCAGGCAGGCGGCGACCCATCCGGTGCTCTATCCATCGGGCGCGCCGATGTCGGATTCACTGGTGCGCGGCGAAATCGCGATGGGGCCTTTGCTCTACAATGCGATCTATCCGAAGCAGAAGGACGGCGCGCCGATCCAGATCTTCTTTCCGCCGGAGGGCGCGCCGGTCAATCCCTATGCCACGGGCATTCCCAAGACTGCCGCGCATCCCAATGCCGCAAAGCTGTTTCTGAACTGGTGCCTGTCGAAGGAAGGGCAGTCATTCATGATCAAGGAGCTTGGCAACCTGACGTCACTGAAGGTGCCGCCGGCCTATCCGGAAGGCTTCGATCCCAAAGTGGTCAAGGTCTGGTTCCCCAAGTTCGATGAGTATGTGAAGTTGCACACGGCCTGGATCGCTGATTGGAACAAGACCTACGGGTACAAGCAATGATCGCCGCATTCGGGAAATCAATGCACTCATGACCGCGACGCTCGAAGTCACCGACCTGCGCAAGCAGTTCTCGATCGGCCGGCCGGCGGTCGACGGCGTCAGCTTTGCCGTGCCGGCCGGCGAGATCGTGGTGTTGCTCGGCCCGTCCGGTTGCGGCAAGACGACGACGCTGCGCTGCGTCGCCGGGCTGGAGCATCCGACGTCGGGCGAGATCGGCATTGCAGGCAAGGTCGTGTCCTCGCCCGAACGCGGCATCCTGGTGCCGCCGCGGCTGCGCGACCTCGGCATGGTGTTCCAGTCCTATGCGGTGTGGCCGCATATGACGGTGCGGCAGAACGTCGTCTATCCGTTGAAGCACCGCAAGCTGTCGCGCGCCGATGCCCGCCGCAAGGTTGACGACGCGCTCGAACTGGTCGGGCTGTCCGAATATGCCGAGCGGCCGGTGGTCGCATTGTCGGGCGGACAGATGCAGCGCGTGGCGCTGGCGCGCAGCATCGTCTACCGGCCGCAATTGCTGCTGCTGGACGAGCCGCTGTCGAACCTCGATGCCAAGCTGCGCCTGCGGCTGCGCGATGATCTTCGCACGATCCTCAAGCAGACCGGGATGACCGCGCTGTACGTCACCCACGACCAGGCCGAAGCGGTGGTGCTCGGCGACCGCATCGGCGTGATGCGCAACGGCGTGCTGCTGCAGATGGATGCGCCCGATGCGATCTACAACCGTCCGGCAGACCTGTTCGTGGCCAATTTCACCGGCGCGACCAACGAGCTTGCGGGCACGCTGGTGTCGCGCAACGGCCAGTTCGGCACGGTCGATTTCGGCGAGGGGCGGCGGGGCGAGGTGGCGTTGCTGCAATCGCTTGGCCCCGATGAGAAGGTGCGCATTGCGCTCCGGCCGGAAAACATCTCGATCGGCCGGCATAACGGCGCCAACACCTTTTCCGCCCGCGTGCTCGACCGCCGCTATCAGGGCACGCAGACCGCCTATGGCATCGAACTGTTCGGCAAGCGGCTGGAGGTCGTCGAACTCGGCACCGCCGTCCGTCATCAGGTTGGCGTTGACACCGAGGTTTCCTTGCCGAAGGAGAGTTGCTGGGCCTATCGCGACACCGGGCCGGTGGCGCTGGATTAGCAAGGTCCTACGTGCTCGGGCTCAACCCAAGCAGCGCATAGATCCGCCGCGCATAGGCGCCGAATTCGTCCGTCGTCTTGATTGGCAGCGCGCGCGGAAACGGCAGCTCGATCGGGAAATATTCCGCCATCCGCGCCGGACCCGCGGTCAGCACGGCGCAGTGCGACGCCAGAAACACCGCCTCCTGGATCGAGTGCGTCACGAACAGGATGGTCTTGCCGCTCTCGCGCCAGATCCTGAGCATTTCGAGGTTCATCTGCTCGCGCGTCAGCGCGTCGAGCGCACCGAACGGCTCGTCCATCAGGATCAGCTTGGGATCGTGGATGAAGGCGCGCGCGATCGCCGAGCGCTGCTGCATGCCGCCGGAGAGTTGCTGCGGGTATTTGTCTTCGTAACCGGCAAGGCCGACCAGGTTGAGCAGGTCGCGGGCTCTGGCTCGTGCCGCCTTCATCGGCAGGCCGACGATTTCGGCCGGCAGCAGTACGTTGTCGAGAATGGTTCGCCATTTCAGCAGCAGGGCCTGCTGGAACACCATGCCGATATCGCGGGCGGGATCGAACGGCGTCTTCGCATTGCCGATCCTGATGGTGCCGCCGTCGGCTTCATGCAGCCCGGCGAGGATCTTCAGCACGGTGGTCTTGCCGCAGCCGGACGGGCCGACCAGCGAAACCAGCTCGCCCTCCCTGACGTCCATGGTGACGTCGGAGACTGCGAGGAATTCCGTGCCCTTGGAGCGATAGACTTTGCGGACGCCTTGCAGGCTGATGAAGGGTTCGTCGGCGCTCATGCCAGCCATTTCTCGAAGTTCGCCTTGACGAAGGCGTCGTCGGAGAGGTCGGCATGCTCGCGGCAGACGCGGTCGATCTGTTGCATCTGGCCCGGGCTGAGCCCTTCGGCCGGATCGAGGCACCAGAGGCCCTGCATCAGGCCCTGGCGCCGCAAGATCTCGTGGCACCCGGCGATGCAGCCGTGAAAATTATTGGCGACATCGAAGAACGCGCTGTTGCAGTCGGTGACGCGGGCATCGAGTGCCAAGAGATCAGCGGGGAGGGTGTCCTTGCCGCGTGCCGCCTTGCACATCTCGAACTGCTTGATCGCGCTCGCGGTCCAGACCGACCAGTGCCCGAGCAGGCCGCCCTTGAAATAGGCGCGGGTGGTGACGCCCTTGTCGCGCAGGTCGAACGGCAAAGTGAGATCGAGCAGGATGTGATCGTCGTTGCCAGTATAAAGCGCGACACGGTCGAGCGCGCCGGCGGCCGCCACGCCGCGCAGTACATCGAGGGTTCGATAGCGGTTGAACGGCGCAATCTTGATCGCGATGACGTTGTCGATCGAAGCGAAGCGGCGCCAGAAATCGGCGCTGAGGATAACGCCGCCGACGGCCGGCTGCAGGTAAAAGCCGACCAGCGGGATCTCCTGCGCCACCGCCGCGCAATGGACGATGATCTCGTCCTCGGAGGCTGATTTCATCGCGGCGAGGCTGAGCAGGCCGGCGTGATAGCCGATGCCGCGCGCGGTCTGTGCTTCGGCCGTGGCCTGCCGGGTCGGCCCGGCCAATCCCGCCACCATCGCGACCGGCCGCCTGGCCCATGCACCAGCGGTCTCCGCCGCCAGCTCCAGCACCGGGCGGTACAGGCCGACGTCGCGGATCGCGAACTGCGTGGTGTGCACGCCGACAGCCAGCCCGCCGGCGCCGGCATCGAGATAATAGCGCGTCAGCGCCCGCTGATGCCTGGTGTCGAGCTTGCGGCTGGCGTCGAGGGCGAGCGGATGCGCCGGCAAAACCGTGCCATCGGCGATCAGTTTGCGGATGTCGCTCTTGATTTCGCTATGATGCATGACGGCGCTTCCTATCCAAATTCCGGACCGGCGACGGCGAACGGCGGTTGTACTGACGAGGCGGTTGCGGGACCGAAGCGCATGCGCTGGAACGGCCGTTCGATATTCCACCCCGCGCGGACGAGCCCGTCCAGGAATTGGCTCCGGGAGTGGACGGCATCGATCAGCCACGGGCCGCTTCCGGAGCCGACAATGGCTTCCACCAGTCCCAATGCCCGATCGGCACGATCGGCCAGCAGCGGACCGATATGCCGCGCGGTCCGCCCGTCGCGCACGAGGGCGATGGCTCGCTCGTTCGATACGATGCGAGAACCGGGACGGGCGGCAAATTCCGATAGCAATGTGCTGCGGTCGAATCCCATGGCGCCGCTGTCGCGCGTAGCCAGCGCGTCGAGGCTGCCGACCGGTAGCGGTTGCACCGTCGCGGTGCCCAGCGGCTTCTGCAGCCGCAGCCGCCGCAACTCCAGCGTCGGCGTGAAGCCGAGCGGGCCGTAAACGGTGGCGCCGGCCGGCGTCGCGTCCAGCCAGGTCGTAAGGCCGCGTTGAGCCGCCGCGCTGAGGCAGGTATCGACCAGCTTCGTCGCAATGCCGCGGCGGCGGAAGTCTGATGTCACCAGCACCATGCTGATCCAGGCGTTGTCGGCGGAGTAGGGCAGTAGCGCCGCGGTCGCCACCAGCCGATCGCTGTCGTGCACGCCGAACACGATTCCGTACTTAAGGAAAAACCGCCAGTCGGCCTCGTTCTGGTTCCAGCCAGCCTCGGTGGACAACCCGAGCCCGGCCTTCGCGTCGGCGACGCCGAGCTCGACGATGTCGATCGGCTCAGTAGCGGCCATCGCGCACCTCGTATTTGGTGGGCTTGCCGAGGCTCGGCATCGATCGCGATACCCAGTCGGCGGTCCAGCTGATGAGCTGCTCGGTATCGACAACAGGCAGGCCGAACAGCTTCACCGCCTGCGAGGTGTCGGTCAGCCACGCCGTCGGCTCTTCCTTGCCGACGATGACGGGCGCGCGGCCAAAACGCTGGCCGAACTTCGCTGCGAGATCGCGCACCGCGAGGATCTCGTGGCCGCTGACATTGATCGGCGAAGTCGGCGTGTCGCAATGCGCGAGGCAGCGCAGCGCCTGCGCGGCAGCGTCGCCCTGCCAGATGAAATTGACATGGCCGAGGCTGACATCGATCGGCTTGCCCTGCAGTACCTTGCTTGCGATGTCGTGCAGCACGCCGTAACGCATGTCGATCGCGTAATTGAGCCGGAACAGCCGGCCGGGGGTCGAATACTTCCTCGAGAAGTACTCGAACATGCGCTCGCGCCCGACGCAGGATTGCGCGTATTCGCCGGGCGGATTCGGCGGCATGTCCTCGTCCGAGCCCTTGCCGTCCACCGGCACGAACGGATAGACGCAGCCGGTCGAGAACGCGACGATGCGCGAAGCTGAAAAGGCCTGCGCGACCAGGGCAGGGACGTGCGCGTTCATCGCCCAGGTCAGCGACAGGTCGCCCTCGGCGCCGAACTTGCGGCCGGCCATGAACACGATGTTCGCTGCCTTCGGCAGCGCCCTGATGGCGGCCTCGTCGAGCAGGTCGCAATTGATGGTCTCGACGCCGCGCGCCTGCAGCCAGTCCTTTATCGTGGGATCGCTGAAGCGGGCGACGCCGATCACGCGGCGCTCCGGCGCGGCCGCCTTGGCGAGGCCCGCCAGCGTCGGCCCCATCTTGCCGGCGACGCCCAGGATCATGATGTCACCGGCAGTCTTGCGGAGATCGTCGATCAGCGCCCGGCTCGGCCGGCACAGCAGTTCGTCGAGGGCGTCGATATCGGCAATCGCCTGCGGCAGGTTTTCGTGGCTCAACAGCATGTTCATTCCCTGTCTTATTGCAGGCGGATATCGCGGACGACGAACATCCGTTCGAGCCCGAGCACGAGGCCATACAGCGTCACACCGAGCAGTGTCAGCAGCACCACCGCCATCACCATCGCCGGCGTATCGAGCGAGGACTGCACCTGGATCATGAGATAGCCGAGCCCGCGCTCGGAGGCGATGAACTCGCCGACGATGGCGCCGGCGACCGCCAGGATCGCGCCGACCTTCATTCCCGAAAACACGTAGGGCAACGCACCCGGCAGCTGGATCTTGCGGAACAGCGTCCAGCGCGAGCCGCGCAGCGATTTCACGAGATCCAGCAGATCGGGCTCGACCTCGCTCAAGCCGCGGGCCGTGGTCAGCAGGATCGGAAAGAAGCAGATCGAAAACGCGATCAGGATGTTCGGAAAGATGCCGTAGGAGAACCAGACGATGAACAGCGGCCCGAGCGCCACTTTCGGAATCATGTTCAGCGTCACGAACAGCGGCAGCAGCAACAGGCTGACCAGCGGCGACCAGGTGAACAGCACGGCGAGCGCCACGCCGACCAATGCGCCGAGGCAGAAGCCGCCGAGAATTTCGGCGGCCGTCACCGCGAGGTTGGAGAGCCAGGCATAGCTCGGCGAACCCAGCGTCTTGATGGTCGCGAGCGGCGAGGGAAGGATGAACTTCGGCACCTGGAACGCGTCGACCAGCACCTGCCAGAGCACGATCACGACGAAATGCACGATCAGGATGATCGCGATGGATCGTGCCGGTCCGCCGTCTGCGCTGAACACCGTGGCTCCTCTTGAAGCGCGACCGGGTTCCCGGCCGCGTGACGGCAATCTATCGCGGGGCCCTCCAACAATCAACCATCCGGTTGATTACGGACGCAGCGAATGCATCACGAGATCGACGACGTGCTTGCGGCGGGCCCGTCTCGCGGCCTGACTCGACAGGTCCTTGCCGAAGATCGCCGAGAGCGTCGGCGTATTCGAGAAGTAGAAGTAGCTGAGCCCGGCGATCGAGATATAGAGGTGAACCGGATTTATCCCCTTGCGGAATATCCCGGCCTTGACGCCCTCGGAGAGAATGGCCGAGACCAAACTGACCAGCGGCGAATGCATGGCTTCCAGCTTGCGCGAGCCGCGCACATGGCGGGCGCCGCCGCGGTTTTCGTCATTCAGCAGCACGATGAAATCGGGATGCGCCGCGAGGTGGTCGAAAGAGCTTTCGATCAGCTTCTTGATCGCCCGCTCGGGCGGCAGTCCCTCGAGGTTGAGCTTGCGCTCCTGGGCGCGGATCTCCTCATAGACCCATTCCAGCACCGCCAGATAGAGCGCGTCCTTGTCGCCGAAATAATGGTAGACGAGCTGCTTGTTGACGCCCGCGCGCGCCGCGATCTCGTCGACCCGGGCGCCCGCAAGGCCGCTGCCGGCGAACTCCCGCCGCGCCGCCGTCAACAGCTTCCTGCGGGTGGCGGCCGGGTCGCGCCGCTGCGGCTTTTGATCATCAGATCGTTTTTTGGGCATTTCCAACCAGATAGTTGACAACTCGTCCTGTCCTTGTTGCATTGGTAGCGTCACCCGTGTGTGGCGACAAGGTCGGTTGCATCGGTTGCAAAAAGGAGAGTTGCCATGAAGGGGTTGCGGATTGCGGGACTTGCACTTGCGCTGGCCATGCCGGCTGTTCCCTGCACGGCCGGCGAGGCCATCAACCTGATCCTGAACTGGACGCCGACCGCCGATCATTCGCCGTTCTATTACGCGAAGTCGCAAGGCTGGTACGAAAAGGCCGGCATCGACCTGACGATAGAAGTCGGCAAGGGATCAGGTGTGTCCGCGCTGAAAGTCGGCTCCGGCGGCTCGCCGTTCGGCATCGCCGATCTCGCGACCGCTTTGGTCGCCAAGAGCAAGGGCGCCGACGTCGTTGCGCTGATGAGCATTTACGCCAATACCGGGCAGACCTTCTACTGGCTGAAGAGCTACGGCGTGAACGGGCCGAAGGATTTTCCGAACCACAAGATCGGCAATCCGCCCGGCGATGCCTCGCGGGTGATGTGGCCGGCGTTTGCCAAGGCCGCCGGCATCGCGCCTGACTCCGTGAGTTTCGTCAATGTCGGGCCGACCGCCAAGATCGCGGCGCTCAAGGCCCATACCGTCGATATCATCAGCGACTTCTACAACGAGCACGATCTCAAGGTGATCGAGTTCGGCCCGGATCTAGGCTACGTCAACTGGAAGGACATCGGCCTCAATCCGTACGGCAACTCGCTGATCGTCAACGGGGCGTATCTGGCGAAGAACCCGAAGCTGGTCGCGGATTTCGTCAAGATCAGCCAGAAGGCCTATGCGGCCTGCGTCGCCGACGTCGAGCCGTGTCTCAAGGCGTTGCTCGACCAGGCCTCGGGCCTCGACAAGGAAAATCAGCAGCGCCAGTGGGAGCGCATCAAGTTCCTGATGACGGACGAATTCACCACGACCAAGGGGCTGGGCTGGATCGACGGCGAGCGCATGAAAAAGGACTACGAGCTGGTTCAGACCTATCTCGGCATGGAAAAGCCGTTCGACGTGAATACCGCGTTCTCGACCAGGATGCTCGACCCGTCGATCAAGATGGACGCCACCAAGGTGAAGAAGTAGGGGCGCTAGCTCCCGCCACCGTCATTGCGAGCGTAAGCGAAGATTCCATGGGGAGTGGATAGCGACCAAGTCTGAGGCCAGACTGAGGT
>NZ_DAINNI010000015.1:0-87105 GCF_036735945.1 Bradyrhizobium sp.
TGAAGGCCAGCGCCGTCTGCGTCTTCAGCGCGGCGACGAAGCCGTACATGAATTTCTCGGCGGTGAGATACAGCACCTTGCGCTCGCCGCCGGAATTGCCGGCCCATGTCACGGCCTGCAGCAGATGGGTTTTGCCGAGGCCGACGCCGGCGTGAATATAGAGCGGGTTGAACATCACGGGATCGCCGCGGCGTCCTTCGGCGACCTGACGCGCGGCCGCATGAGCCAGCGTGTTGGAACGGCCCATCACGAAGCTTGCAAAGGTCAGGCGCGGGTCGAGCGGCGAGCCGCCGAGCGCTTCGTGGCTCGCGGACACCGGCGCCGTCGCGGTGGCGCGCAGTTCAGGTGCGGGCCGGCCGTTGGCCTGCTCGACACGGCGCTGACCGGCCGGGGCGGCGGCATCCTTTGCCGGCGCCATGGAACGCATGGCGGAGCGCACGGTGAGATCGATCCGGTGCACTTCCGGCATTTCCGCCTGCCAGCAGGTCAGGACCCGGTCGGCGTAGTGCGCCTGGATCCAGCTCTTGAGGAATCGCGTCGGCACCGACAGATGCACGGCTTCGTCCTGCACGCTTTCCAGATCCATGCGTGCAAACCAGCTGGTGTAGACGTCCTCGCCCACGCTCGTGCGCAACCGCCCCTTCACGCGCGACCAGCGATCCTGTTCCGTATTTGTCATTGCCTGAGAACTTTTCTGAAAGAGTAAGTAAGTGTTCTTGCGAAATCGGCTGGCGAGTGCCCTGCAGGTTTCCTGCCAGACGAGACCTCGACGCGGGGTTTTCAACCACCGGGCAAAGATCAGGCGTTCGGCGGAATCGCCGCGGCGCAGACCAGTGCTGGATGGAGTGAAAAAACTACCGAGAGGTCAGCGCGTACTCGACGGTCTACCCGGAGCTCGCGTGGGGGGACGGCCAAAAATCTTGTGCAAGGATTCCGAAGCGGTCTCGATTGAAAAAAGTGTCCCGAATGTCGCGTTGCCGTAAATCATAATGCCTCCCCCTCTCGCCGCGAAAGCGCGCGACGAGTAATCAAGTGCTTCAAAGCCAGTCTGCCGTCACCGAACATCCGCTTGTTCGGCGCTGCGCCGCCGCTACCTCAGTCTGTCGTCTTCAACACGTTCACGAGCCGCACGTTCCCAATCGTTGCCTCGCCGGCGAGCGCCTTATTCCCCCTGTCTGGAGCGCGCTGGATAGATTAGCGCTACGCCAGGAAATCAGACACACAACTACCGCTCTCATATTGCTATGAGTCGCCAACTCAGCTTCGCTTGGAAAGCGTCGCTAACGCGCACACCGCCGCCGATTTGCACGTCCGCTCTTGGGTCTCAAACCGCGCTGGTCAGGAGAGCCTCGAGCGTCGCGAACGAGTAACAAATACACCATGCCGGATTTCTGACAATCCGTGATTCGACCCGCCTCCGGGACTCTTCCTCGGTGTTGCAATGCTGCAATTGCGGCGCTCCACACCAAGTTTTTGAATCAGCGCACAGAATCCCTGAGCGCGAACTTGCGTGACAGTTTTCGCTGCACTCGCAAAATATTTTAAGAAATCGTTACAATCGTGGTTACCCGGACCAGTTTTCAAAACGCTTGCTCTCGCTATGTGGATAAGTGATTAGCGAAGCGAAGTTTTTCGCGATTGCTTTTGCAGGGTAACCTTCGCGGCAGGGATGTGGTCGGAAGCAGCTGCGCCGCATTGATCGGTCGTCACGACCGCACATCTCGCAACTGCGTACGACAAATCGCCGCTGCGGCACGTTGCGCCTCGTAAAATTACGGGTGAGAGAAATGTGACAGGTCAGGCGGAGAGCAGCAACGAGACAAAAGAATTGTCACAATCGATGCGGTGCGCGCGGTTGCATGTGTGTTCGAATTCCAACAGCGTGCGCGCTCGCGACGAAATGGATTTTTGTTCGCGCGTATCGCGCGACATGATCGGAAAAAAGAAAGGCCCGGCGAAGCCGGGCCTGGATGATCGTCTATTTGTGTCGGCTCACTTCGCGAGCTTGGCAATCGCATGCGTGAGGCGAGACACCTTGCGGCTCGCATTGTTCTTGTGAACGATGTTGCGCTGTGCCGCCTGCATCAGTTCCGGTTCCGCGCGCTTCATCGCTTCCAGAGCCGCATTGCGGTCGCCGCTCTTGATCGCTTCCTCGACGGTGCGAACCGCGCCGCGCATCTGGGTGCGACGCGACTTGTTGATGATGGTGCGGCGGGCAATCTTGCGGGTCGCCTTCTTGGCGGAAGTGGTATTGGCCATGTTCTCAACTATCCTTCGGCTGTCATCGCTCGGGTGGTCGGCCCTTGAGCGCGCCGGCCGTTCAAATTGCGTGATCGCTGGTTGCGTTTTCCAGGGTGTTCGGACGTAGCCGTCCTTGAGGATGCCATGGGCGGAAGCCAGAATGCCCCCGCGAGCGGCGCTGCTCAAAGAACAGCGGCGGCGGGATTGCGCCCGCCGCCATTGGGGGTCTTATAGAGGGCTGGTCCTGCACCGTCAACGCCTTCCGCCCTCCTGGTTCGGCCGGGGCGCGGGTGAAAATGTCGCGTAAGGTGCTGATGAGGTTGAATTTCCGGGGGGCGCCCGGTATGGCCTGACGGCCGTATGGGCGACAGATATTTAGGGTGACGCATGATCCGCGGTTTTTTCCGGCTTATCGGCCTCCTGCTCCTGGCCGGCGGGTTCATCTTCATGGTCTATGACGGGGCCCGTTTCGTCGCCGACCAGACCCTGCGGTTCACCCGGTTTGGCCAGTTCTGGAACGACATCCACCAGTCCAGCCAGCTCGCGTTCCGGAACTGGATCGAGGGTGTCGCGCCCTGGCTCTGGAACAGCGTCATCCGGGTGCTGCTGGATCAGCCGGTTTTTGCCGTGCTGGGCGCCGTCGGCATTCTCCTGATGATCCTGTTCCGGCCCCGCAAGCCCTTGATCGGTTATTCGCGGGACTGACCGAGCGCAGGCCTCGGAGGCCACCGGGCGCGGCGTAACAGGGCTGCGGCATCCGGCGTAAAGACATATATAGATGTCTATCGATGTCCTGCCGGACGACGCCGTCGTCGCGTCGCCGCGATCCCGCCTGGAGGTACTCCATGTTGTTCATGCGCAAATCCACCGCGTTGCCGAGTGCAGCCGAAGCGCTGCCGGGCCGCGCCACCCCGATACCGACCGCCACCACGCACTTCGTCAACGGCCGCAAGCTGCAGCCGCCCTATCCGGCCGGCCTCGAGCAGGCGGTGTTCGGCCTTGGCTGTTTCTGGGGCGCGGAGCGCAAGTTCTGGGAACTCGGTGACGGCATCCATGCGACTGCCGTCGGCTATGCCGGCGGGCAGACGCCCAATCCGACCTATGAAGAGGTTTGCTCGGGCCGCACCGGTCACACCGAAGTGGTGCTGGTCGTGTTCGATCCGAAGAAGATTTCCTACGAGCAACTCCTGAAGACGTTTTGGGAAAGTCACAACCCGACGCAGGGCATGCGCCAGGGCAACGACGTCGGCACCCAGTATCGCTCGGCGATCTACACCTTTGGCGACGCGCAGCGCAAAGCGGCCGACGCATCGCAGGCGATGTATCAGAAGGCGCTTGCCGCCAAGGGGCTCGGCGCCATCACCACCGAGATCGCGCCATCAGGCGAGTTCTACTTCGCCGAGGACTACCATCAGCAATATCTCGCCAAGAACCCGGCGGGCTATTGCGGACTGGGTGGCACCGGCGTGTCGTGCCCGATCGGCGTCGGCGTCACCGCCTGAGCGACTGACCTCTCTTTTCGCCCTCGCCCGCAAGCCGCGGGCGAGGGCATTTCATTGCCCTGCCGCTTGTCGCAAAAAACGCTTTGTTAACCATACCGGGTGCAAGACTGGAACTGTCTCGCTTCGAGGTGGCCTGGGGTACGGGTAGTGCGCGCGTTTCGAATTTCGATCACTGCGATCGTCACGGCACTCGCTCTGTCGGGCTGCATGCGCACGACCGGGCCGGTTGCCGTCGCGCCGCAGGGCGATCTCGATTCAATGGCCTATGGCCAAGCTGGCAGCCCGCCGCCACAGGCGGTTGCTGCCGGGTCCGGTGGCGGTGCCATCGGCGCACTTCGTGCCGCCTTTGCCGCGCCGCGGCCCGCGCCAACGCCTGTCATCGTTGCCGAGCCAACTTCCGTGGTCCTCGCCGCGCAGGCGGCTTATGTCGAACCGATGCCCGCGCGGCACGACGCGGCCTATCATCTCGATGCCGGCGACAGGCTGCGTGTCGTGGTTTACGGTCAGGAAGGCCTCACCAATACCTATGCGGTCGGCGCCGGCGGTTCGATCACGATGCCGCTGATCGGTTCGGTCACGGCGCGGGGCCGCACCACGGCGGGATTGGCGGCGGCGATCGCGGCAAAACTGCGCGCGGGCTTCATCCGCGAGCCGTCGGTTGCGGTGGAGATCGAAGCGTACCGTCCCTTCTTCATTCTCGGCGAGGTCGCCGCGCCCGGACAATATCCGTACGTTCCCAACATGACGGCGGAGAGCGCGGTGGCGATCGCGGGCGGCTTCTCGCCGCGTGCCCGCCGCGACCAGGTGACGGTGACGCACACCGACGCGTCCGGAACGCAGCGCTTCGTCATCCCGCCCGCCAGCCCGATCAGTCCCGGCGACACCGTGCTCGTCGGCGAGCGCTGGTTCTAGCGCGCGGAGCGTTTTTATCGAATGCTCATTCGCGCGGCTGTCGCCCTGAGCATTCGCGTCAGGCAAATGCCTCGCATTTGACCAGGAAATTTCACCATATGTTTTGCATCGACGCGTGTGCGGCGCGCGGCTTCACATTGTCGGCCACCTCGCAGCGGATCTAACCAGCAGTGGCAGAATTACGGCCTCGCACGTGTGGGGATGCTCACCTGCGGTGAATTGGCGCTATGCGCGCGAACGCGGGCGAAAGCGTTTCCATATTGCGCTGCAGCGAGGTAGAACCCGCGTCGTTGAAGTGAGGCGCGCCGGTCTGTCGGTAGAGTGCCTGCAATCCGGAGTATGACGATGAACTATCATTTGCCGGTCAGCGTGATGCGCGCTGCGACCGCAGTGGCGTTGTTCGCTTCCATTGCCGCGACGGCATTGGGTGTCTCTTCGCATCCGGCATCGGCGGCGGATGCCTATCCGAGCCGGCGCATCACGTTGGTCATTCCCTATCCCGCGGGCGGCGCCACCGATGTGCTGGGCCGTTTGCTTGCCAACAAACTGTCGGAGGCGTGGAAGACGACCGTCGTGGTGGAGAACAAGTCGGGTGGCGGCGGCGTCGTCGGCAACGATTTCGTGGCCAAGGCGCAACCCGACGGCTACACCGTGCTGCTCGCCATTACCCAGATCATTCAGGCGCCGAGCCTGGTTGCGAAACTGCCCTACGACGTCTTCAAGGATCTCGCGCCGGTCACCCAGGTGGCACTGTCGACCATCGTGCTGACGGTCCCCGAGCAGCAGCCGTTCAAGTCGGTGAAGGAGTTGGTCGACTATGCCAAGGCCAATCCCGGCAAGCCCTATGGCACCTTTGGCAACGCCACCACGTCGCATCTCTATGGCGAATTGCTCAAGAACGTCGCCAATATCGACATGACCCACGTCCCCTATCGCGGTTCGGCCCCGCTGACCAACGACCTGCTCGCCAACACGGTGACCATGGGCTTCGTCGACCTGACGACGGCGAGCGCGCAGATCAAGGCGGGCAAGCTCAGGGCGCTGGCGGTGGGCGGCGAAAAGCGCCGGAAGGCGATGCCCGACGTGCCGACGATGGCCGAACTCGGATATCCCGGCTTCGAAATCGAAGGCTGGCTCGGCGTGTTCGTACCCGCTGCAACGCCCAAGGAGATCGTGAAGAAGCTTTCCGACGAACTCGCCCGCATCGTTGCCTCGCCCGAAGGCATCGCGGGAATCGAGACGCTGAGCCTCGTACCGGTGGGCGGATCGCCCGAAGACTTCGACAAGGCGCTGCGTCGCGATCTCGTAAAATGGGGCGATGTCGTGAAGCAAACCGGCGTCAAGGGCGAGTAAGCCGCTTGCAGCGTCACTCCGGGTTCGCGCGAAGATGCGCGCCCCGGAATGACGGCCGAGAGATTGCGCCCGTCCTACTTCTTCAAATGCTTCGCAAGGAATTCCAGGCTGCGCGGCCAGGCGATATCGGCGCTGGCCTTGTCGTAGCTGGCGCGTTCGTCGCAGTGAAAACCGTGCTGCGCGCCGGGATAGACATGGACTTCGACCTCCGGCCGCCTGGCCTTGATGGTCTCGACGTCGGTCAGCGGAATGCCGGCATCCTTCTCGCCGAAATGCAGTTGTGTCGGCACCTGCGGCTTGTCGTCGGCGAAGCGTACGACGGCGCCGCCATAATAGCCGACCGCGGCTGACAGGCCGGTGAGATTGGTCGCCGCGGCATAGGCGATGCTGCCCCCGAGGCAGAAGCCGATGATGCCGACCGGGCCGACATCCTTCACGGCATCGATCGCCGCCTGGGTATCGCGCAGCATCGCGGGCCAGTCGGGATTGGCGATGAATTTTCGCGCATTTGTAATTTCGTCAGGCGAATAGCCGAACTGAAAATCCGGCTGGCTGCGATCGAAGATCGCAGGCGCGATCGCGACATAGCCTTCGGCGGCGAGGCGGTCGCAGACCGAGCGGATGTGATGATTGACGCCAAAGATCTCCTGGATCACCACGATGGCCGCCTTCGGCGCGCCTGCGGGATCGGCGCGGTAGCCGCCGGGTTTGAAACCATCCGAAGCCGTCAGTTTGATATCCTGTCCCACGGGGCATCCATTTGTGTTTGAGGTGAACGAAGTCGCTTGCGCCGATGAATTGTTATGAACGCGGCTACTGCCACATCCAGTTCTTGCCCCAGTCGCCCTTCCAGCCGGCGAGGCGGCCCTTGCGGAATTGCAGATAGAGACGGTCTTTCTTGTAGAACAGCCCGCTGCCGCCGATGTTGCGGAAGGCGAGGAAGATTTCATCGCCCGGCCGGCCCCTGACATAATTGAGCGGCACGCCGAGCGCGCGCGCCGTCTCACTTGCGTCCATGCCGAAAGCAAGCGGCGTGTTGTTGGACAGCGTCGCGGTGAAGGGCGGCGGGTAGGGGCCGCCGATCGGCGGCGGTTGCTGCGCGGCAGCTTGCGAGAAACTGCCGGCGATCAGGATGAAGGCGACGGCGGCGGCTTTCATGACGCGGCTTTCTTCGCGGCCCTGGCATCGAGACCATCGAGGAATGGCAGCACGACATCGATGAAGGCCTGCGGCTGGTCGATATTGACGGCGTGGCCGGCGGCCGGGATCACCACCTTCTGCGCGCCGGGAATCTTGGCCGCCATGTAGTCGGAGGCGGCAAGGAACGGGGTGTCGTCGGCGCCGACCACGATCAGCGACGGCACCCTGATATCGGGCAGGGATTCGATCACGCGGGCGTCGCGCTGGGTCAGCATGCCGCGCGCAGCGCGCGCCAGCCCCGACGCGTCGCGATGGGTGACGCTGGAGCGCTCGCGGCTGGCTGATTTCAAAACGTCCAGCCCCTCGCGCTCGAATCGGTCGCCGGTGTCGTGCGCGCGCTTGTTCCAGACCTCGCGGGCCTCGTCCTTCTTGAAGCCCGGGCCGGTGTCGATGATCAAAAGCGCGCGCACGCGCTCGGCATGGGCGCGGTAGAACGCCAGCGACATGTAGCCGCCGAGCGAAAGCCCGCCGACGATCGCTGTCCGGGCACCGACCGCGTCGAGCAGCGCCGCCATGTCGGCGACCGTCAGCGCTTCGCTATAGGCTGCGGGATCGTCGGGATAGTCGGACCGGCCGTGGCCGCGCATGTCCCACAACACGAGCTGGTGCCGCTTCGACAGGGCTTCGATCTGCCCCTGCCACATCCCACTGGTCGATGAATAGCCGTGGGTCAGCAGGAGCGGTGGGCCGGCGCCGTGAACCTCATAATAGATCTTGACCCCGTCACGATCGATCGTCGGCATGCTGTTTTCTCCGGCAAATACGCGAATTCGGCCCTGCCTCCATCGCCGGTCGCATCCTAGCGCGATCCCTCGGCGAATTGGAAATGCGGAAACGGAAGACGTGCCCGTGCGGTACGCGCACGTGATTGAAATCCCCTTGCCGCAGCGCACAAGCAGATCACTCGAAGATTTTATTCTCTTCGAACGGTTCCAAATTGGATTGCCTCTCAAAAAGATCGGGATCATTGTTCCCGCCGACCGGCATTACCCGGTGGTGCCGGCCAATACCCAAAAGTGAGATGCCGCCGTAAGCGGCTTCATACACCGGAAGGGGAGCGCCAATGCCTAATCTGAATATCAACGGGCGGAATATGTCCGTCGAGGCGTCCAACGATACGCCGCTGCTCTGGGTCATCCGCGAGCAATTGCAGATGACCGGTACGAAGTTCGGTTGCGGCGCAGGTCTCTGCGGCGCCTGCACGGTTCACGTCAACGGCGAAGCTGTCCGTTCCTGCCAGACCATGGTCAGCGACGCCGTCGGCAAGAAGATCACCACCATCGAAGGCCTGTCCGCCAAGGGCGACCACCCGCTGCAGAAGGCGTGGATCGCCGAACAGGTGCCGCAATGCGGCTACTGCCAGTCCGGCCAGATCATGCAGGCGGCGGCGCTGCTATCCAGGAATTCCAACCCGACCAAGGATGAAGTCGTAGCTCACATGGACGGCAATCTGTGCCGTTGCATGACCTATTCGCGCATTCAGAAGGCGATCATGCGTGCCGCATCCGAAATGCGTACCGCCTCCAACGCCAGCACCGAGCGGAGGGCCACATGAATACGCACGTGAGAATCACCGGCAGCAAGCCTGCCGATCTCAGTCGCCGCTCGTTCCTGGTCGGCTCCGCCGCCACCGGCCTAGTGCTCGGCTACGCCGCGGTGCCCGGCATCGATCAGGCGCTCGCCGCGCCCGCCAGCTTCGAACCCTCCGTCTGGTATTCGATCGCCCCCGACGGCCTCGTCACGGTCACCTGTGGCAAGGCCGACATGGGCCAGCACATCGCCTCGACGATGGCGCAGATCGTCGCCGAAGAGCTCGGCACGAACTGGAAGGACATGCGGGTCCAGCTCGCCTCCAACGATCCGAAGTTCAACGACCCCGTGCTGGGTGCGCAGATCACCGGCGGCAGCTGGAGCACGATGATGAACTTCGATGCCATGAGCCGCGCGGGCGCCGCGGGGCGGATGGCATTGACGGAAGCCGCCGCCGGCATCATGGGCGTGCCGGCCGGCGAGTTGGTGGTGCGCAATTCCACCGTCTCGCATCCGAAGTCGAAGAAGTCGATGAGCTTTGCCGACATCGTCAAGAGCGGCAAGATCACCAAGACCTTCACGCCTGACGAGCTCAAGGCGATCAAGCTGAAGACATCAGACCAATACACCATGGTCGGCGTCTCGGTTCCGCAGCTCGATATTCCCCCGAAGATCAACGGCACGGCCAAATACGGCATCGACGTCATGCTGCCGGGCATGGCCTACGGCAAGGTCGTCACCCCGCCGGTGCGCTATGGCGCCACGGTGAAATCGGTTGACGATTCCGCGGCCAGGAAGGTGCCCGGCTTCATCAAGGCGGTGACGCTCGACGACAAGACCGGCAGCACGACCGGCTGGGTGGTGGCGGTGGCCAATACCTATGCCAATGCCCGCAAGGCGGCCGACGCGCTGAAGATCACCTATGACAACGGGCCGAACGCCAGGCTGTCGAGCCAGTCGTTGCTCGACGAAGCCAAGCGGCTGCAGGCGCTCGACGATTCCGGTCAGTTCTTCGTCAAGGACGGCGATACGGCGGCGGCGTTCGGAACCGCGGCCAAGGTGCTGGAGGCCGAATACACCACCAGCATCAACATCCATGCGCCGCTGGAGCCGATGAACGCGACCGCCGAATTCAAGGGCGACATCCTGCACGTCTATTCCGGCAACCAGTTCGCGACGCGCTCCGGCGCGATCGCCGCCGGTGCCGCCGGGATCGATCCGAAGTTCGTCGTGATGCACCAGATGTGGCTCGGCGGCGGCTTCGGCCGGCGGCTCGATGCCGACATGATGGTGCCAGCGGTGCAGGCCGCGAAGGCCGTGGGCAAGCCGGTCAAGGTCATCTATTCGCGCGAAAACGACATGACCATGGATTATTCGCGCCCGCTGACCTACCAGAAGGTGAAGGCCGGCGTGGACGCGGATGGCAGGCTGATCGCGCTCAACCACGACGTGGTCTCGGCCTGGCCGACCGCGCGCTGGGGAATCCCCGATTTCCTGACGCCATCGGTCGACAAGAAGGGGCCGCTGGACTCGTTCACGGTGAATGGTGCGGACTTCTTCTATTCCGTGCCCAATCACAATGTCCGCGCGATCAAGAACGAGATGGCGCACACCGCGACGCCATCGGGCCAGTTGCGCTCGGTGGCGCCCGGCTGGACCTTCTGGGCGGTCGAAAGCATGATCGACGAACTCGCTCATGCGGCCGGCCAGGATCCCGCGCAGTACCGTATCGCGCTGCTCGACGGCAAAGGCAAGAACGACGGCGGCGCGCAGCGTCTGCGCAACACGCTGCTGGCGGCGATGGGCATGGCCGGCTACGGCAGCACCAAGCTGCCGAAGGGCGAGGGCATGGGCGTTGCCTGCGTCTCGTCGCAGGAGCGCGCCACCGCAAGCTGGACCGCGTGCGTGGCCCATGTCGCGGTTTCGCCCTCCGGCGAGGTCAAGGTCAAGAAACTGACCGTGGCCACCGACGTCGGCATGCAGGTGCATCCCGACAATATCCGTGCCCAGGTCGAGGGCGCGGCATTGTGGGGCCTTTCGCTCGCCATGTACGAGAAGGCGACGCTGAAGGATGGCGGCATCGAACAGACCAATTTCGATAGCTACACCCCGCTGCGGATGAGCCAGACGCCGGAAGTCGCCGTCAACGTCATCGCCAACGGCGACAAGCCGACCGGCGTTGGCGAGCCGGCGGTGACCGTCATCGCGCCGGCGCTCGGTAACGCCATCTTCAACGCCTGCGGTGCGCGCCTCCGCTCGCTGCCGATCACGGCGGAGGCGGTGAAGGCGAACATGAAGGCGTAGGACGCACGCGTCTTCGGTCGACGAATGATCCGCCGGGGGCATGCTCCCGGCGGATTTGCTTTGGCTGGTGTCGGGACGCTGCCGTGAAGCGTCTCTGAATCCTCGGCTTTTGCGGATGTGGCGGCGGCGCGCGCGCCGCGTCACGAACGCATTCGCTACAATTTTACGGTTTACGGTAGGTTTCTTTCACGATGCCTCTTAAGCCCCGAAAAACCCCTTATCCGTTAGCCTTGGCTGCAAGACATCACCGCTAGGGGTCTGGGGTTTCATGACAACCGCAACCAACAAGACTTCGTCCAGGCGCCGGCTGCTGCTGGCTTCGGATCGAAGCGATCACAGCAGCGAACTCGCCGATATCCTGCGCTCGGTCGGCCAGGTCGACACAATAGCGACGTCGGATATTCCCGACGCGCCCGAGCGCGATCTCGCCGGCATCGTCGTCGACATCAACCTGCGCTCGGCCGAGAGCGTGCAGCTCGTGCGCAACAAGCTGCGCGCCGAAGCCTATCGCGAAATGCCGCGGCTGTTCGTGCTGGCGGATGCGCTGCATCACGGATCGATGCAGGCCTGGGCGCTTGGCGCCACCGACACCATCGCCCGTCCGTTCGACGCGCAGGGCATCCTGCACCGCATCCGCGCCGCCTTTCCGGACAGCGACGGTTTTGACGAGACCGATCGCGGCAAGGCCCTCAACCGCGGCGTCGAGGCGGCGCATTCGGTCATGGTCAAGATTTTCGAGAAGCTGCCGGCCGGCGTTCCCCTGAAATTCACCGACATCGTCGAGGCCGAAAACAAGATCCTCAAGGCGATCAAACATTCGTCGCTGCGCGAATGGCTGACCACGGTCGGCTGCCACCACACCGGCAGCTACCGCCACTGCCTGTTCGTCACCGGCTTTGCTGTGGCCTACGCGCAGCATCTCGGCATGCGCGAGGACGACCAGCGCCGTCTCGCCCGCGCCGCGCTGCTGCACGACGTCGGCAAGGCGTTCGTTCCGGTGGCGATCCTGGACAAGCCGGGTCCGCTGACGCTGGAAGAGATGGAGGAGATGCGCCAGCATCCGCGCCGCGGCTACGAGGCGCTGACCGAGCAGGGCGGCTTCCCGCCCGAAATGCTCGACGTGGTGCTGCACCATCACGAATTCCTCGACGGCACCGGCTATCCCAACGGCCTCAGCGGCAAAGAGATCAGCGACATCGTGCGGTTGACCACGATCGTGGATATCTATGCCGCGCTGGTCGAGAAGCGCGCCTACCGCCTGCAGTTCACCCACGCCCGCGCCTTCGGCATGATGGAAGAAATGGGCGACAAGCTGGATCAGCATCTCCTGCACGCCTTCCGCCCGGTGGCGTTCGGGTATTATTGAGTCATTGCGAGCGTAGCGAAGCAATCCATCTATCCCAGCGCTGAAGCATGGATTGCTTCGTCGCTTTCGCTCCTCGCAATGACGCGGATGGAATAGTAGCCGCTCAACGCAAGCTTCGGCCTTGCAACTGCCCAAGTATCGTGGTCATCAGCGCGCCTTGCGCAGATGCTACAGGCAGGCCGGAAGCCCATGGATACGACCGCCAACCCGACGACGAACCTCGACATTCCCGCCGACATTGCGGCAACGCTGGTCGATCCGGCCGCCTATGCCGATCATCGCATCCATGACAGCTACCGCTGGCTGCGCGCCAACAATCCGCTCGGCATTGCGCGGCCGGAAGGGTTCGATCCGTTCTGGGTCGTGACCAGGCACGCGCATATCCAGGCGATCAGCCGGCAGAACGAACTGTTCCACAACGCCGACCGTCCGACCACGCTGACCAACCGGGCCGTGGAGGAGCGCGTCCGCAAGATCACCGGCGGGCCCAATCTGGTGCGCTCGCTGGTGCAGATGGATGCGCCGGATCATCCGAAATACCGCGCGCTGACGCAGGGCTGGTTCATGCCCGCCAATCTCGGCAAGTTCGAGGGCCGCGTGCGCGAGATCGCGCGCGCCGCGGTGGAGCGCATGCTGAACAAGGGCGGGCGTTGCGATTTCGTCGAGGATGTTGCCCTCGGCTATCCCCTGCACGTCATCATGGAAATTCTTGGCGTCCCCGAGCAGGACGAGCCCCGCATGCTCAAGCTGACGCAGGAGCTGTTCGGCCCGCAGGATCCCGATACGGCGCGGATCAGGGAGAAGCTCACCGCAGAGCAGTTCTCCGGGATGATGCAGGCGGTGGTGGCCGATTTCGGCGCCTATTTCCGTGCCATCACCGAGGACCGGCGCCGCAGCCCGCGCGACGATCTCGCCACCGTCATTGCCAATGCCAGGATCGGCGCTGACTACATGCCGGACCACGACGCGACCAGCTATTACATGATCGTCGCGACCGCCGGCCACGACACCACGTCATCCTCGACCGCCGGCGCGATCTGGGCGCTGGCGGAGGACCCCGCGCAATTCGCAGAGGTGAAGGCCAACCCGGAGCGGATCCCCGGGTTGGTCGACGAGGCGATCCGCTGGATGACGCCGGTCAAGCATTTCATGCGTTCGGCCACGGCGGACACCGAACTCGGCGGCCGCAGGATCGCCAAGGGCGACTGGCTGATGCTGTGCTACGCCTCGGGCAATCGCGACGAAGAGGTGTTCGAGGAGCCGTATCGGTTCCGCAGCGACCGCAAGCCGAACCGGCATGTCGCGTTCGGCTACGGCGCGCATCTCTGCCTCGGGCAGTATCTGGCGAAACTGGAAATGCGGATCCTGTTCGAGGAACTGCTGCCGCGGCTGAAATCGATCGCGCTCGATGGCGAGGTCAAGATGACGCAGGCGTATTTCGTCAACGGCCCGAAGAAACTGCCGATCCGGTTCGAGCCGAGTTGAAGGGATCGCGCAGGGTGGGAACGTCGCCGACGGCCCACCCCGCGCAGTGAGCGCGATTACCCTTCCAGCATCTTCCTCAATTCCGCCTTCGCCACCTTCTCCAGCGTCGAGCGCGGCATGTCGTCGACGAAGCGAATCTCGCGCGGCAGCTTGAAGTCGGCGAGGCCGTTGCGGCAGGCGGCCATCACGGCATCATGCAGGTCCGGCGGCGCGTCCCTGACGCCGGCGTGCGGAATGATGAACACGACCGGCACCTCGTCGAGCATCGGATGCTTCCTCGCCACTACAGCGGCCTCGCGGACGCCCGGCACCACCGCGATCACCTGCTCGATCTCGGAAGCCGCGACATTCTCGCCGCCGACCTTCAGCATGTCCTTGTTGCGATCGCCGAACCTGATGAAGCCGTTCTCGAGCAGCGTGACACGGTCGCCGGTGATGAAATAGCCGTGCTCGTCGAAGCTTTCGCGCGTGGCTTTCTCGTTGTGCAGGTACTCTGCAAACAGCGACAGGCCTGGGATGCCCTTGATCAGGAGGTTGCCGGTGCCGCCGACATCGGTCGGCGCGCCGTCGTCCTCGACGATGCGGATCTGATATTCCTGGGCGGCGCGTCCGACCGACATCGGCGTGTTGGGCTGGTCGACCTCGCCGACAATGCCGTGGGTGATGGTCTCCGTCATGCCCCACCAGCCGATCATCTTGACGCCGAACGCGGCAAAGGGCGGCGGCTCCGACACCGCGGTACCCCAGAGCCGGAACTTGTGGTCCTTCGGGATCTCGTGTTCCAGCAGCGCCTTCATGCAGAACGGGATCGTCGAGGTCCAGGTGCAGTTGTGCGCGCGCGCGACGCTCCAGAAGCGGCTCGCGGAAAAACGCGGCTGGATCACGCAGGACGCGCCGACCCACAGCGACGCCAGCATCGAATAGGCCAGCGCATTGGTGTGGAACAGCGGCAGATAGGTCTGGTGCACATCGCCGGCGTGCAGGTCCTCATGCGCGGCGTTGATCTTGGCGCCCCATAGCGCATTGGCATGCGTCCACAGCACCGCCTTCGGGCGCGACGTGGTGCCTGAGGTGTACTGCACGCTGCATGGCGCGAACGGATCGGTGGCGCGTCGTGGCCGGTCGGCGCTGTCGGCGAACAATTGCTCAAAGCTGTCGCCACGCGCTACGCGCTGCGCGGGCGCCGCCCCGGCGTCGTGCGAGATGACGGCGATCCAGCGCAGCTCCCGGCAATTGGCCGCGATCAGGTCGGCATAGGCCGGCTGCGTGACGGCGGCGACGGCGCCGCAATGGCCGGCGAAATATTCCAGCTCGGCGGCCGCCGAGCGGGTGTTGGTGGTGACCGCGATCGCGCCGAGCTCGACGCAGGCAAACCAGGCCAGCATGGCCTCGATGCAATTGTCGAGATGGATCAGCACATATTCGCCGGGCTTCACGCCGCGCCTGGCAAGCCCCGCGGAAAGTTGCCCGACACGCTCGTGAAACTCGCCATAGGACCAGCTCCGTGCCGGACCCTCGAACGGCGCCCAGATCAGGAATGGGTGGTTGCGGCGGCTCTCCGCGCGCATGCGCAACAGCCACGGTACGTCAAGGCCTGCGAAGGGTCCGACAATGCCGGGTGCTGGCTGTGAAATGGACATGGAATTCCTCCCGTGCCGCCTTGAGGCGGCTGTTGGTTCTTGCTTGGGAGTAGTTCTGCCATCGGACGGCGCGATGGGCAAATCGGAGTTGTCATTCCGGGGCGATGCGCAGCATCGAACCCGGAATCTCGAGATTCCGGGTCTGGTCCTTCGGACCATCCCGGAATGAGAGCAAACTTCGGATTGCTTCGTCGCTTCTTTCGCAATGACGAGGAGAGGGCTGCGCGCTAGTTCGTCCCGTCCTCATACGACGAAATCTCGATCAGGCTGCCATCCGGATCCCGGCAATAGATCGAGCGCAGCGTGCCGCGGGCGCCTTGCTTCGCCACCGGACCTTCCTCGATGGCGACGCCGTTGGCCTTCAAATGCGCCACGACTTCATCCGGCGTGCTCGACGTCAGGAAGCACAAATCGTCGCTCCCGGCGGTCTCGCGATCGGCGGTGAACCACTCGACCTTGTCGGCATCGAGCGGCCGCACGTTGATCTTCTGGTTACCAAACACCAGAGAAGTCCGCGGTGTCTTGCCGGGGCCCGGATCGAACACCCTGACCTCCATGCCGAGGATCTTGCGGTACCATTCGGCGGAACGCGTTACATCTGCGACGTTGATGACGATGTGATCGAGTGCATTAACCCTGACAGACATGCCTTATCCTTTCGTCGCGGTGGGCGGCGCCTGTGTCGCACTGGCCGCACGGGGGTTTGTTTGTTACAACGCGGCCCGCGTTCGCTTCAATAGAACCGCGCTTTCAAGAGAAACGGACCGGGCTCCAAACCCCGGCCTCCAAGGAGAATGCTTTATGATTTCACGTCGCTCCGCGATTTGTCTGGCCGTGATCGGCCTGTCCACGGCCGCTTCGATCGGCAGCGTTTCGGCGGCGGATTATCCGACCCGGCCGGTGAAATGGGTGGTCGGCTATCCCCCGGGCGGCGCGACCGACATCATCGCACGCCTGATCGGCCAGCGGCTTTCCGAGCGGCTCGGCCAGCAATTCGTGATCGAAAACAAGCCCGGCGCCGGCAACAACATCGCGACCGAATCCGTCATCAATGCGGAACCGGACGGCTACACCGTGCTGCTGGTCAATCCGGCGAACTACATCAACGCCACGCTTTACGCCAATCTCAAGTTCAACGTGGTTCGCGACATCGCGCCGGTGGCCGCCTTCAATCGCGTGCCGAACGTGATGACGGTGAACAAGGACGTGCCGGCCAAGACGGTCGCGGAATTCATCGCCTATGTGAAGGCCAATCCGGGCAAGGTGAACCTGGCTTCGTCGGGCAACGGCACCTCCGTGCACCTGTCGGGCGAAATGTTCATGGCGATGTCGGGCGCCAAGATGCAGCACGTGCCCTATCGCGGCGCCGCGCCGGCGATCACCGACCTGCTCGGCGGCCAGGTCCAGGTGATCTTCGACAACATGCCCTCCATCATCCAGCACGTCCGCGGCGGCGCGGTGCGGGCGCTGGCGGTGACCAGCACGACGAAGTCGCCGCTGCTGCCTGACGTTCCGCCGCTCGCCGAGACCGTCCCCGGCTACGAGGCAACCGCGCTGTTCGGCATGGGCGCGCCGAAGAACACGCCGAAGGAAATCATCGCCAAGCTCAACAAGGAGATCAACGAGGTCCTGGCCGAGCCCGCGATCAAGGCCAAGCTGAGCGATCTCGGCGGTGAACCCTTGATCGGCACGCCGGAAGCGTTCGGCGCCATGATCGCGGCCGAGACCGACAAGTGGAAGAAGGTGATCGAGGAAGCCAAGGTCGAGAAAGTGCAGTGATCTAGATCACGGAACAACGGCGGAGCCGCGGTGTTTTATGCAAAGACAGCGCGGCTTTCCGTTACGTGAGGAGATCGATGATGCGCAATGCGATGTTGGCACTATTGGCACTGTCGGCGGCGACCGTTGCCACAATGGCGGGCAGTTCGCCGGCGGCAGCCTATGATTACCCCTATTGCCTGCAGGGCAGGGGCATCGGCATTCCCGGTGACTGCTCGTACGCAACCTATGGCCAATGCATGGCGTCGGCGTCCGGTCGGGCGCTCTACTGCAATGTCAATCCGCGCGTTGCCTTTGGGCAGCAGCGGCGGATGCGCGTCTATCGGGATTATTGATCCTGCGAGTTATTCCCGGAGGGCCGGCCCATTCCCCGCGAAAGGCATTCGCGCGGAATGATCCGGCCCTCTGGATTCGCGTCGTCAGAACTCTCAAACACGTGATGCAACCGCCGCCTTGACGGCGTTCTTTTTCCGTCTATGCTAAACCGTATGGTTAAGTATAAAGAAGATGCTCTCGATCGTACCTTTGCCGCGCTTTCCGATCCGACCAGGCGCGCGCTGCTGGCGCGGCTGGGGAATCGCGAGAGCCTGTCGGTCAGCGAACTGGCGCAGCCGTTCTCGATGTCGCTGCCCGCGATCATGAAGCATCTCGACGTGCTCTCGGACGCCGGCCTGATCGCGCGCGAAAAGACCGGCCGCACGGTGGCGTGCCGGTTGACCGCCCAGCCGATGGAGCAGGCGATGGACTGGCTCAATCGCTACCGGCGCTTCTGGTCCGACGCGCTCGACCGCCTTGCCGCTTTTGTGGAGGAAGACCCATGGCCACCCAGTCAAGCCTTGCCAAGCACGACGACGCCGAACTCGCCGCGCGCCCCAGCCTCACGCTCACGCGCCGGTTCAGCGCGGCGCCCGAAAAAGTCTACGCCGCGTGGGCCGACCCGCAAAGCCTAGTGCAATGGTTCGGCCCCGCGGCCGTCGAGGCAGGCTCGGTCAAGGCCGATATCGATCTGCGTGTCGGCGGCCGCTACCGCATCAGCTTCAGCGCCAACGGCAATTACAACGAGGTCAGCGGCGTCTATCGCGAGGTCGTGCCGAACCAGAAGTTGGTCTTCAGCTGGGCATGGCATTCGACGCCGGAGCGGGAATCCTTGGTGACCATCTCGATCAGGCCGGAAGGCAGCGGCTCGCTGCTCGTCTTCCACCACGCGCAATTCGTCGATGAGAAGGCGCGCGACAATCACCAGCGCGGCTGGACCGAATTCCTTGACAAGCTCGAGGACTACCTGGGTTGATTGCGGGAACTGGATCGGGTGCGGCTACGTGAACAGTACCAGTCGACGCCGGTTCAGGCATGCTGTTGTCATAGAGGCCAGATGTGAAGAGGAAACCGCATGCCCTACGTCGACGGCTTCATCGTTCCCGTGCCGAAGAAGAATCTCCAGGCCTATGTCCGCCTGTCGAAGAAATCGGGCAGGATCTGGCGCGAACACGGCGCGCTGGATTATCGCGAATGGGTCGCCGAGGACGTCAAGGTCGGCAAGCTCACCTCGTTCCCGCGCAGCGTCAAGCTGAAGGCGGGCGAGACCGTCGTGTTCGCCTGGATCACCTACAAGTCGCGTGCGCAGCGCGACAGGATCAACGCCAGGGTGATGACCGATCCGCGACTCAAGAACATGTTCGGTGAGAATTCCCGGCCGCCGTTCGATGGCAAGCGGATGATCTATGGCGGCTTCGAGAGCCTGGTGAAGGTCTGACTCGCGCGGCGGTACGGCAGGTTGACAGCGGCCGCGCCGCGGCCAAAGTGTCGCGCATGCGCATTACCCTGGTCCACGCCCTGAAACATTCGCTGCAGCCGATCGAGGCCTCGTTCGCGAGGCTCTGGCCGGAGGCGCGCCTGATGAATCTGCTCGACGACAGCCTGTCCGCCGATCTGGCGCGCGATGACGGGCTGACCGAGGCGATGACGGAGCGATTTCTCCGGCTTGGGCGATACGCCGTCGGCACCGGATCGGACGCGATCCTGTTTACCTGTTCGGCGTTCGGCCCCTGCATCGAGGCGGTGGCGCGCGCCCACGCGCCGATGCCGGTGCTGAAACCCAACGAAGCGATGATCGAGCAGGCGGTCGCGCGCGGTGGCAAGATCGGGCTGCTGTCGACGTTCCCGCCGACGCTGGTCTCGATGCCGCCGGAGTTTCCGCCGTCCATCGAACTGGTGCCGAAACTGGCTGATGGCGCGATGGCCGCGCTCGACCGCGGCGACCGCGCCACCCATGACCGGCTGGTGGTGGAAGCCGCAAAGGACCTGCGCGACTGCGACCTGATCGCGCTGGCCCAGTACAGCCTGGCGCCGGCGGCCGACGAGGTCGCCAAGGCGACGGGCCGGCCGGTTCTCACCACGCCCGACAGCGCGGTGCAGAAATTGAAGAAATTGCTTGGTGTCGGATCGAACTAGGCTTCGTCCTTCTTGACCACCTTCTTCGCAGGCTTCCTGGCGGCCGCCGCTGCCGCTTCCTCGGCCGCGTTCCGGATCGCCCGGGCGTAACTGTCGGCGGTGTTCTCGGCTGAATTCTGCAGCCGCCTGGCGGCGGCGGTGCCGAGTTCCATCGTGCTCCTGGCGATCAGGCGGAATCGGTCCCGCGTCTCCTTGTCCTTTGCCTTGGCGGCACGGGCCATGATCTGGTCGCGCCGCTTCTTCACGGCGGCGATCAGGTTTTTGTTTTGTGCTTTTGCAATTTGCCGGATGACGACGTCGAGATCGGCTTCAGCCATTATGGGTCACTCTTATCGCACCATGTCGTCCGTCTGGTGCGGGGATCATTGGCGCGCCGCGTTTGAAGGATAGGTTCCATTGTGTCGCCGCGCCGCTGCCATTTCAAGCGCCGTTTCTCGCGATCGGAGGCTGCGAGCTATCGGCGCAACCGGATAACAATCGATTAACGTTGTATTGGTAGCAATTCTCAACCAACTGGAAGAGAAGCGGCATGCGTAACCTCACCGTCTACCAGCGCTTTGCGATGATCATTGCGGCGCTGACGATCGTCCTCGTGGCCGTCTCCGCGCTGCAGATCCTGGTGCTGCGCGATGCGGTGCTGGAAGAGCGCCGCACCACGGTTCGCGATCTCGTCGAAGCCGCCACCAGGATTCTTGCCCATCATGAGGGCGAGGCCAAGGCTGGCCGGGTCACCGCGGACCAGGCGCGCCAGATGGCCTTTGCCTCGATCAGCGCCATGCGCTGGGGCGAATATTCCGACTATGTCGGCGTCTACGGCACGGGAAGCAGCGATGCCGGCGTCACCTACGTGCACGCCAACCCCAAATACATCAACGTCAACCGCTGGGAGTTCAAGGACAAGACCGGCAAGCTGCTGATCCAGGACATCGTACGGACGGCGCGCGGGGGCGGCGGGTTTGTCGAATACCTGGCGCCGCGGTCGGCCGGCGGCGCCGAACTGCGCAAGGTCTCTTATGTCGGCGCCTTTGGCGCCGGCGACAAGCTGCTTGCGCTGCAGGCGGGCGCCTATGTCGACGATATCGACGCCGTGGTGTTCCGCCGGATGATGTGGGCCGGGATCGCCGGCCTCGTCGGCCTCGCCATCGCGGCACTGGTCGCGTTCTGGCTCGGCCGCGGCGTGGTCGTGCCGCTCAACAGGACCTGCGCGGCGATGGATGAACTGGCCAGGGGCAACCTGGCCGCCGAGATTCCGTTTGTCGAGCAGACCAACGAAATCGGCCGGATCGCCCGCAGCCTACAGGTCTTCAGGGACCATCTGGTCGAGACCACGCAGCTCCGCACCGAGCAGGAAGCGATGAAGGTGCGTTCTACCGAGGAGCGGCAGGCGGTGATGTCGCGGATCGCCGACGATTTCGAGCGCAGCATCGGTGGCGTGATCCGGGGCACCGCCACCGCCGCCGACGAGTTGCAGAATTCCGCATCCTCGATGTCCAAGGTCGCGGTCGGCACGACCGGCCAGAGCGCAAAGGTCGCGGCTGCCGCCGAGACGACGGCCGCGAACGTCCAGACCGTTGCCGCCTCGGCGGAGGAACTGTCGTCCTCGATCCAGGAGATCGCACGGCAGGTCACCCAGTCGTCGTCGATCGCCCAGAACGCGGTCGGGCAGGCTGACAGGACCGAGGCGATGGTCGGCCGCCTGGTCGACGCCTCGCAGAAGATCGGCGAGGTCATGGCGCTGATCCAGACCATCGCGGGACAGACGAATTTGCTGGCGTTGAACGCGACCATCGAAGCCGCGCGGGCCGGGGAGGCCGGCCGAGGCTTCGCTGTCGTCGCCAACGAGGTCAAGGCGCTGTCGTCGCAGACGGCGAAGGCGACCGACGAGATCACCAGCCAGATCCAGGAAATCCGCGATGCGACCGGTTCGACCGTCGAAGCTATCCGCGAAATCGGCACCACGATCGGGCAGATGAACGAGATCACCGGCTCCATCGCCGCGGCGGTCGAGGAGCAGGGCGCCGCAACGAGGGAGATCGCCCGCAGCGTGCAGCAGGCGGCGCAGGGCGCGCAGGAAGTGATGCAGAACATCGCGGGCGTGCGCGAAGCCTCAAGCCAGGTCGACGCTTCCGCAACCCTCGTGTTGAATGCCGCCGCCCAGCTCACCACGCAGTCCGAGCAACTCGAGACCGAAACCGGCAAATTCCTCGGCAATATCCGCGCTGCTTAAGGGACGCGGACCTCCGCGGTTCAATTCAGCCGCGCGCCGATCCCGGTCAGAATCCGGTAATCCGGCTTGGACTGAACGCCGTTGTGCTGGTTGATGACGGGTACGCCGAACGAGACGAAGCTCGAGAAGCGATCGAAGCCGACGCGGACGCCGGGCGACAGATAGACCGTGGTGCCGCCCGAATTGGGATCGGGGATACCGCCGACGACCTGCTTGTCGTGCCACTCGCCATTGAGCTCGAGAACGAGGTCGAGCGTGTACGGCGTCTTCATCATGTCGCTGTGATCGTGATTGGCGTGATAGAGGCAATGCTCCTGCAACTGGTTGCGCGGCTGCATGCAGTAGTCGTGCAGCTCCACCTCCTTTGCCGAGCCGACCGGGCCGACCAGGCGATACGACACCGCGGTGCCGAACAGGAAGCGGTCGCCGAGATTGGTGTTCTGCGTGCCGTTGCTGATCAGGTAATAGAGGCCGCTGACGTCGAACGCCCAGCGTCCCGTGCGCTTGGTGAAGGCGGCCCCGATCAGCCCGTCCCATGAACCCGAGCCCGGCTGAAACTCGGCCTCGAAGAGCTGGCCGAAGGCATCGCGCTGGCTGGTGCTGCCGGTCGGCGCCTTGAAGCCGAACAGCACGGCGGCGGACGTTCCGGTCTGCGTGTTGTTGTGGAAGCGATACTGGCCGAGCATGGTCACGTCGCCAAAACCCGCCGAATTGCCGCGCCGGTTGATGCCGTCGGCGCTCATCAGGCTGCTCATATCGTTCGAATTCATCATGCCCATATGGCCGCCGCTCAGCATGTCTTCGCCGGGCTCGCGAATATCGGAGCGACGGACGCCGGCCGCGCGGACGGCGAGGGTCAGGTCGTTGGTGATGCCGTAGGCGACCGAGAGCGAGAGGCTGTCGATCGAGCGAAGCGAATGCGCATGTGTGCCGCGGTTCGCGGCGGCGATCAGATCAGCGTCGCTGAGCTGGCCGAGCCGGATGAACTCGTAGCGGATCGATGCAGCGAACATTCCTTCGGCAAGCGTATCGGCGGAGATGGTGTTGATGGCGCCGCCGCTTCCGGTATTGCCGCCGCCGCCGGGATGATGCGCTTCGGCGGGAGCGGTGAGGAAAAGCATCATCGACGAAAAGATGCCGGCCGCCGGCCGCTTGAGATACGCACACACACTCGCCCCCTGTACTTGCTGTCTGGTGATTAGCCATCGCAATCGGGCGCGAGATTGGCTGCATCATGCGAGAAGCGCGGCCTGCTGGCGACGGAAGCTGAGCGGAAAAGCGAAGCCATGATCGCGGGCGCGACAACTCTGTGGCCCTCGCGTGGTAGGCAGATGGCGAAGGCGGCGGGACATCGCCGCCCGGTTGCACGTGCGACATCTTCGCGCCGGCGCGATGCGCTGGCCGCAATCAAGCCCGGCGCTGGCCGTAGTCGCGTCCGATTGTTTCTCTAAGTGCCATTCTGTCCAGCGTGAGTTTGAGTATCGGAGTGGATGTCATGACAAACATACTTAGAAGCTTCGTTGTATCTTTTGCCGCAGCCGCAGCCGCAGCCGCATTCGCCGCGACCGGCGCCACAGCGCACGAGTACAAGGTGGGCGCGCTCGACATCGGCCATCCCTGGTCGCGGCCGACGCCGAAGGAAGCCAACATCGCGGGCGGCTATCTCACCATCACCAACAAGGGCAAGACGCCGGATCGCCTGATCGGCGGCTCCTCGCCGGTCGCGGGCCAGATCGAGGTGCACGAGATCGTCGACGTCGACGGCATGGTAAAGACGCGACCGGTGACGAACGGCATCGAGATCAAGCCCGGCAAGACCGTGGAGCTGAAGCCCGGTGCGCTTCGCATCGTGCTGCTCGGCCTGAAAGAACCGCTGCAGGTCGGCCAGAAGATCAAGGGCACGCTGGTGTTCGAGAAGGCCGGTCCCGTCGATATCATCTACAACGTCGAGGAAAATGCCGGCGCCGCCGTCAATGGCGTCAATGGCGCGCACAAGCACCACTGAAGCACGACTGACTGCAAGCGGATCGAACATCGCGCCGCCGCCGTCAGCGGCGGTCGCTCTCAAGTAAGGCGTCATTCTTCATGGAGGACGATGACCAGTGTCCATCTCAAGCCACATGTTGCTCGCGAGCTCAGGCAAGTCACGATCGGCGCGCCAAGCAAGGTACGTCACCCTGCACTCCGCGGCCGCGGTGTTGTCAGCATCGCTGCTCGGAATTGGGCTGGCGTACTGTGCCTGCGCGTTGCTGATCCCCGCCGTCGCGCATGAGCGGAGCGATGCGTCCGTTCCTGCCGTCGACGGCCGCCCGCAGGATGTCAGCTGTTCGAGCGGAACGTCGTCGACGTCCCCGCAGCGGGATCGCGCGGAGGAGTAGGTCGCAGCACGCTCACGACGGCCGTCGTTCTCCGCCCGCCATCAATAGTTGGGAAACCACGCGCGCGCTCTCCCTCTCGCGCTAACGAATCGAAAATCGTTCTGCCGCAAGTTCGTCTCCGGGAAAGAAATGGGGAGATCCGAACGATGAACGGCCTGGCCATCATGGAAAACGTCCGCCGCTATCGCACCATCGCGTCGCTGTACCGGCAGACCGCGGCGCACCGGCCGCTGCACAGCGGCTCCTTGCTGGCGCAGGCCAGCGAGTGGGAACACCGCGCCGTCACCGAGCTGGAAGCCTACTTCGAAGCTTTCTGTTATGCCGCTCCGGGCGGTGCGCCGGCGCACACTGTTAACTGACGGCGGCGCTCCGCCGTTAATGAGATGGCGGCGGCGCGGGTGAAATCGTTTACCTTCGCCGTCCGGATGGACCTTCCGGCTGCATCATCAGGTCGCAGGCGCGATCAGCCCGACCCTCAAATCCTTCGCAAAATAAACGCAAGTGCCGTCGGCGAAGACCCGGCCGTTCGCGATGGCAACCGCCAGCTTGCCGCGCCTGACCTGGCGCATGCTGACCTCGTACCGCACGCGCTTCGTGTCCGGCGTGATGCCGCCCTGCAACTCGACCTCGCCGACGCCGACCGCGCGGCCCTTGCCCGGCGAACCCGACCAGCCCAGCCAGTAGCCGATGACCTGCCACATGGCGTCGAGGCCGAGGCTGCCCGGCATCACCGGGTCGCCGGCAAAGTAACAATCGAAAAACCATAAGTCGGGCTTGATATCGAGTTCGCCGATGACGTGGCCCTTGCCGAATTCGCCGCCGTCCACGCTGAGCTCGACAATCCGGTCCATCATCAGCATCGGCGGCGCCGGCAACTGGGCATTGCCCGGGTCGAAATAGCCGCCCTCGCTCGATTTGAGCAGGTCTTCCTTGCTGTAGGACTGTTGCGGCGTATGGAAGTCGCGCGGGTCGCTCATGATGGCGTCGCCTCTGCTGTTGTCTGACGGGTGGCTGCTGATTGAGCCGCAGTTCGCATTCCGTGCAACGCGGTTGCGAACTGCGGCCGGAGACTACTTCGCCGGTGCTTTGACCAGGTCGGCAGTGTAGATGATCACCATCCCGTTGCCGGTGTTCTTGTGCCAATGCACGGTGTTGACGCCTTCAGCGGTGGTGTCCCCGGAATGGAACGTCCTGGACGTACCATCTTCGTTCGTGACGACGTCCGTACCTTGATCGAAGTAGACAACGGCTGGCCGGTCTTTGTGGTTGTGCAGCCCGATGTGCCCGCCCGGTGCGATGTTCAGAACGCGCAATCGCAGTTGCCAGCCGGACATGCCTGGAATTTCCTTGCCGAGATCGATCGCGATCGTTGTCGGAGTGGTGTATCCTTGGTTGCCTTTGGGCGCATCTTCCGCAAATGCGGCATGGTTGGCGGAAGCTGCCATAGCGAGCGCAATGCCAGCGCCCAGGATCGGTGCTCGACGCATTTCATTGTTCTCCTCTGAAACAATAAACTACATTGAAATTGAATCTCCGTTGCGCAGCCCTTCATGCCACATCCAGTGAGGGAATGGCACTGGTCTTCTCGCCAAGCTCCTTCTTCGCCGTGGTGGCTGGCGAGTTTGCTGCACCTTTTGGCGCACCCGAGGCCGGCCGCAGGCTCTTGCCTTCCGGCTCGTAACGCGTTACACTGTAACGCGTTACGAAGGAGGATATCCAATGGCGGAGCCCGCCGAAAGGATGAAGATGATGCGGCAGCGGAGGCGTGCCCGGGGCCTGCGTGAGCTGCGTCTCGTGGTAGCTGATGCTCGCTCGCGGGCAGTCCGACGCCGGGTGGCGAAACAGGTCGCCGGTCTCGAGCCCGATCGCGAGCGCGACGCTCTGCAGTGGATCGAGTCGGTCTCCGAGTTCGATGCAGATGCGACGCGGTGACGTGGTGACCGTTGCGGCGGCCGGTGACTATGGCAAGCCCCGCCCGGCGGTCGTCGTGCAGAGTGACGCCTTCCCGGAGACCCATGCCTCCGTGGTGATCTGCCAGTTGACTTCGGAGTTGGTGGACGCTCCGGATTTTCGCGTCACCATCGAGCCAATGCCCGAAAATGGATTGCGACTCAAATCGCAGGTCATGGCCGACAAGCCGGTCACCGTGAGACGCGAACGGATCGGGCAGAAGATCGGGCGTCTCGGCAACCAGGATATGGCTCGGCTCGGTATCGCTTTGGCGTTCGTCCTGGGGCTTGCGGATTAGTACGGCAATGCTTCCGGTCCGGTCGACCGGCGACAAGAATTTCGTACGGCTGGCGGCGCGCGCGATGCAGCCGTTTCCGTTGCTCGGCGACGATATCGTGCAAACTCGTAGAGTGGCGCACCCGACACGATTCGAACGTGTGACCTTTGCCTTCGGAGGGCAACGCTCTATCCAGCTGAGCTACGGGTGCTTCGCAGCATCATTTAGCCGATTGGCCGGGCAGGGGCAACCGGGCCCTTGGCGGGGGCGTGCGACGAAGGTGGCACGATGTGGGCAGCGTTTCCCTATCAAAATTCCGATCCGATTCCGCCGATTGGTGCTAGTCTTGGTGCGTTGAACTTCTCGCCATCGATGGGGACGTACGATGTATAGGAAGGTTCTTCTCGCCTATGACGGTTCGGTCGAGGGGCGGCGCGCGTTGCGGGAGGGCGCAAAGCTCGCACAACTCTGCCGTTCCGAGGTATTTTTGCTCGCCGTCGTCGAGGTTTCTTCGATCATGACGCCGGAAGCCGGGCTCACCATCCCGATCGAACTGCAGACCGAGGACTACAAGGCCATCCTGAACGAAGGCACCGAGCGGTTGAAGGCGCTGGGATTCACGCCGACCGCGCGGCTCGAGGTCGGCGACGCCGGGCAGAAAATCGCCGAAGTCGCCGAGGAAATCGGCGCTCATCTCGTCGTGGTCGGCCACCGTCCGCAGGGGACGCTGGCGCGCTGGTTCGGCTCGATCGGCAGCTATCTGGTCAAGCGCCTGCGCTGCAGCGTGCTGGTGGCCCAGACCGAGATCAGCGACGCCGAGTTCGAGCGGCTGAAGCCTGCGCCGACAGCGGCGGAATAGCTCGACGCGAGTTCAGCTCGCGGGAACGATGATCTTGCCGATCGGCCACAGGGCGATGCCGGCAAGCTTCAGGTGCGCCCAGGCAAACGGAATGCCGATGATGGTCACGGCCAGCAGGACGGCCGTGACGACATGGCCGAGCGCCAGCCACCACCCGGCCAGCACCAGCCAGATGATGTTGCCGATCACCCCGAGCGGCCCGGTGCCGATATCCTCCTGCCCGCTATAGACGTCGCGCGAGACCGCCGTGAAGCCGAACGGGAACAGGGTGTAGGCGGCGATGTTGAACGCGGCACGCGCCCAGGGAATGCCGATGATCGTGATCGCCATGATGACGGCGGCGACCAGCCAGCCGAACGCCATCCAGGCGCCGCCGAGAACGATCCAGATGATGTTGAGGAGCAGCGAGACCGGGGACATGGTCGGGACTCTATCTTGCCGTGGTCGCGATTGAAAGCGCGCTGCAACCGGAACCCGATTGCCGTGCGCCTCGCAGCCGCTAAACTCAGTGCCTAACGACCAGGCCACAAGCGTCGATCAGGAGAAACGTCATGCGTCCACTCGAATTCGGCTGGTATCTGCCCACGCATGGCGACACCACGGCCTATGGCCTGATGGACGCCCAGATTCCCGGCTCGCCCGAACTGTGCGACCGCGTGGTGCAGGCGGCGGAAAAGGCCGGCTTCGAATATCTCCTGATCCCGGTCGGCGCGGCCTGCTGGGAGGCGTGGATATCAGGCGCGTTCATGGCGGCGCGCTCCTCCTCCATCAAGCCGCTGATCGCCGCGCGACCGGGCTACATCAACCCGGTGCTGCTGGCGAAAATGATCTCGACCTTCGACCAGATGTCGGGCGGACGCATCTGCATCAATCTGATCGCGGGCCAGAACGAGAGCGAGGTCGAAGGCGAGGGCGTGCGCTATCCGAAGGAGGCGCGCTACGAACTGATGGAAGAGGAGGTCTCGATCCTCAAGGCGCTGTGGACGACGCGCGGTCCCGTCAACTTCGAGGGAAAATTTCACAAATTGTCGGGCGCGCAGATCCGGCCGCAGCCGCACCAGCAGCCGTTTCCCAAATTCTATCTCGGCGGCGGCTCGCGCCAGGCCTGGCAATTGTCGGCCAGGCATTCCGACGTTCACCTGTTCTGGGGCGACCTGCCCGAGAAGATCGCCGCCAACATCGCCGAGATCAGGCAGATGGCGCGCGCGCATGATCGCGAAAACGACGTCGGCTTCGGCATGCGGCTGCAGGTGATCTGCCGCGAGAACGAGGCGGACGCCTGGGACGCCGCCGAGCAATTGGTGCGGCATGCGACCGAGCGGCAGATGCAGGAAATAAAGACGCTGTACAATCGCTCGGAAGCCAATATGCGCGTGCAGCAGCTTGCCCGCGAGCATGGCGATCTCCTGATGCCGCATCTGTGGACCGGCATTACCAAGGTGCGCCCGGGCGCCGGCATCGCGGTTGTCGGTAATCCCGTCCAGTGCGCTGACACGCTGCAGCAGTTCATCGATGCCGGCTGTCACTCCTTCTGCCTGTCCGGCTATCTGCACGACGAGGAAGCCGAGCGTTTCGGTCGCCTGATCCGGCCGATCCTGGCGGAGAACAATCGCGGCCGGTGGGCGGCGTAAGCGCTGGCGGTAAACCTGTTGCGGTGCGTCCGCGCGATCCGGGCCTATTGCTGCGCTGCGCTGGCGCGCAAGCCTTTATATCACTCGCGGCGGTTCCTGCCCGGCGCTAAGGTCGGGCGTTTCAACTGGGTCACCGCCGAATGAACGGGTCGAGCTCGGTCCCTGCCTGGAGTTCTGCGCTGGAAGACTTCGCGCTGTTTCGAACGCTCAGTTCCGAACAGCGGCTGAAGGCGCTGAGTGCCATGGTCCGCCAGGATCTGGTGCGCGGGCAGATGCTGGTCGCGCAGGGCGGGCCGTCGGATTCGCTGTTCCTGGTGCTGCATGGCGCGCTCGCGGTGCGCAAGACCGGTTATCTCGAACCGATCGCCGAACTGCGCGCCGGCGAACTGGTCGGTGAGATCGGCTTCTTCGCCGATGTGCCGCGCACCGCCGACGTGATCGCCATCCGCGACACCAGCGTGCTGGCGTTGACGCGCCCGGCCTACCAGAAGCTCGTCAAGGAAGCGCCCGCCATCGTCGAGGCGCTGCTCGCGGCGCTGGCGCAGCGGTTCGCAAGGGAGACCGCGCGCATCGCCCCGTTCCGTACCTCGCCGAAGGCGCGTACGGTGGCGCTGATCGGCGGCGGGGTCGAGCCGCTGCCCGACTCGTTCGATCGAAGGATGCGCGAGGGACTTTCTGCGATCAATGCCGAGATCGTCGACGCCGCCCGCCTCCAGGCGTTGTTTCCCGGCCGCGCGCTCGATGCACACGAAGTCACCGAATGGCTCAACAAGCTCGAACACGCCGCGCCGCTGGTGGTCTATCTCGCCGGCCGTGATGCCTCGCCCTGGGCCCGCAAGGCGATCCGGCAGGCCGACATGGTGGTGCTCGCCTGCCGCGGCGAGGCGCCGGCGGCCGCGCTGACTGAAATCGAGGCCTTTGCCTGCCAGGTTCATCCGATTTCGGCACGACGCCTCGTGCGTGTTCATGACGTGCGTAGCGGCGCGGTCTCCGGGACGGCCGCCTGGCTCGCGCGGCTGCCGGCCTTCATGCATCACCATGTGGCGCTGGAGGACCAGGTCGATATCGACAGCCTGATCCGCTTTCTCTGCGGCCGTGCGGTCGGCTTCGTCGCCGCCGGCGGCGGCAGTTTCGGCACGGCGCATGTCGGAATCTACAAGGCGTTTCGCGAGCGCGGCGTGATGTTCGACATCTTCGTCGGCACCAGCGTCGGCTCGGCCATGGTGGCCGGTTTTGCCAAGAATCTAGAGGCCGAGCATCTCGAGCGCGGCACGCACGAGATCTTCGTCAAGAGCCGGAGCTTCCGCCGGCCGACCTGGCCGCGCTACTCGCTGCTGGACCACAAGGCGTTCGACCGCGCGCTGGCGCAGCAATATGGCGCGGACTGCCGGATCGAGGATTGCTGGCGGCCGTTCGCCGCCGTCGCCACCAACCTCTCGACCCATAGTCTCGAACTGATCCGCTCGGGCCCACTCTGGCAGGCGGTGCGCGCGTCGAGCGCGATACCCGGGCTGCTGCCGCCGTTCTATACGGCTGATGGCGCGATGCTGGTCGATGGCTGTCTCATCGACAATGTGCCGGTGAGCTCGATGCATCAGCTCAAGGCCGGCCCCAATCTGGTCGTGCATTTCGGCGAGCCGGCGGCGGAGATGTTCGACGTCGACTATGCGTCGCTGCCGGGTCGGCTGGAACTGATTGCCGCCATGCTGACGCCGTTCCGCAAGAAGCTGCTGCCCGCGGCGCCCAGCGCCGTGAACGTCCTGTGGCGCAGCCTCGTCGCGCATCAGCGCTACGATACGCTCCCGGTCGGGCCGTTCGACACGGTGATGCGGCCGCCGTCCCCTGACGGCATCGACGTGACGGATTTCGATCGCCACACGGAAATCTTCGAGGCTTCCTACGCCTGGGCCAGGGAGGCCATCGCGGCGCTGGAGGCGGGCGGCAGTTCGGCGATGGCGGCACTTCTCGATACCGGCGCGCTGGAGCGGCCTCAGGCCACGGCGGCCCTGGTCTCCAGCCGCACGCCAAGCAGCCTTCTCGCCTCGGCGGCCGGCTTCGGCGCGCTGAACAGATAGCCCTGCATCTGGGTGCAGCCGAGCTGACGCAGCATTTCGCGCTGCTGCTCGGTCTCGACGCCCTCGGCTGTCGTCGTCATGTTGCGAGCGGCCGCGATGTTCACCACCGCCTGCACGATCGCCGCCGAGCCGTCGACCTCGATGTCGCTGACAAAGCAGCGGTCGATCTTGATCTTGTCGAACGGGAACCGCTTCAGATAGCTCAATGACGAGAAGCCGGTGCCGAAATCGTCGAGCGCGATGCGTACGCCGATCGCGCGCAGCTGGTGCAGGATCGCCAGCGCGCTTTCATCGTCATGGATCAGTACCGCCTCGGTGATCTCGACCTCGAGCCGGTCGGGCGCCAGACCCGAGGCGGCGAGCGCGCCGGCGATCCGCAGCGCCAGCGTCGGCGACTTCAACTGGATCGGAGACACGTTGACGGCGAGCCTCACCCGCGACGGCCAGCCCGCTGCTTCCATGCAGGCGGTCTGCATCACCCAGTCGCCGATTTCGTTGATCAGGCCGGTATCTTCCGCAACCGGGATGAATTCGGCGGGCGAGATCATGCCGCGTTCGGGATGGCGCCAGCGCAGTAGCGCCTCGCAGCCCGTCACTTCGCCGCTCGAAAGGTCGAGCAGCGGCTGGTAGTGGATTTCGAAGGCACCATCGGCCAGCGCCTGCCGCAAATCCTGCTCCATCGTCAGCCGCGCCTGGGCGCGGGCGTCCATGGCAGGCTCGAAGAAGCGATGGATGCGGCGTCCCTCGGCCTTGGCGGCATACATCGCGAGATCGGCATGCTTGATCAACTGGTCGAGCTCGGTGCCGTCCTCCGGCGCCAGCGCAATGCCGATGCTGGCATCGGTCGAAAGTTGGTGGCCGAGACACTGATAGGGGTGGCGGATCGCCGCGTAGATCCGCGCGACAAATTGCTCGACATCGCGGCGGCCACGGATCGCGGTCTGGATCACCGCAAATTCGTCGCCGCCGAGGCGGGCAATCAGATCGCCCGGCTTGGTGCAGCCCTTCAGGCAGGTGGCGACCGCCTTCAACAGTTCATCGCCGACATGATGGCCGAGCGAATCGTTGATGCCCTTGAATTCGTCGATATCGATATAGAGCAGCGCGAATTGCTCGCCTTCCCCGGCCTTTCGAAGCTCGCGCTCGATCTGCTCGCGGAAAAGCACCCGGTTCGGAAGGTCGGTCAGCGCGTCGTAATGCGCCAGATGCGCGATCTTCTCGTTGGCGAGCCGGCGCTCGGTGACGTCGTCGACGACGTTGATGATGTAGCGGGCCTGGCCGGCCGAATTGCGGATGCTGAGTCGCCTGGAGGTGATCCAGCGCGGGCCCATCCCCTGGGTTTCCCAGATGTGCTCGTCCTTGAACAGGCCGTCGGGAGATTGCAGCGTCTTCTCCTCATCGGCCGTGATGGTTTCGGCTGCCTCCCTTGGAAAGACGTCGAAGGCCGATTTGCCGATGATCCGGTCGCGCGAAATGCCGAACTGGGCTTCGGCCACGCGGTTGACCAGGAGATAGCGGCGGTCGTGCACGTCCTTCACGGTGATCTGCGAGGGAATGTGATCGATGATCTGGCTCAGAAAGGCGTGGTTGCGGTCGCGCTCCTGTTCGAGATTGCGCCTTTCGGTGATGTCTTCCATGGTGGCGACCCAGCCGCCATCCGCCAGCGGCTTGCTGACCGCCATGAAGGAGCGCCCGTCCGGGCACTCCATGATGCTGCGATCGACCCGGCCGCGCGCGATGTTTCGGATCACGGTGGCGCAGAATACGTCGACGTCGCCGGTAAACGAGCCGCTGTCCTTGCGGTGCTGCATCAGGTCGCGGAAATGGCAGCCCGGCTTCACGACCTCGGCCGACAGATTGTACATGTCGATGTAGCGGCGGTTGAAGGTGACGAGGCGCGCCGACGCGTCGAACGTGACGAGACCCTGGATCATATTGTTCAGCGCGGTGTCGAGCCGGCCGCGTTCCGCTTCAAGCCGCTGCTGCGCTTCGCGGCTCTGCCGGGTGATCTGCCGGATGATCAGGAACAGGGTGAGAGCGATCACCCCGGCCGCCAGCGTTGCCGCGAAGATAAGTAACCTGGTTTGTTCGCGCCAGTCGGCGAGCGCGTCGGCAACCGTGTTGGTCGCGATCACCACGCCCGGATAGTGCACGAGCGGCGCCGCAGATCCAAGCCGCGCCGTCTGGTCGACGGGGCTTTGCACGCGCAGGGTCTGCTGGCCGCCCTTCTCATTGATCCGCTGCAACAGCGGCGCCGAGGAGAAATTCTTCCCGATCATTTCATCGACGCGCGGATAGCGCGCCAGCATGGTGCCGTCGGCGTGAAACATCGAGATGGTGGCGCCGGTGCCGAGTGTGACGGACGCGAAGTACTTTTCGTAGTTGCCGGGGTTGATGCGGCGCACCATCACGCCGAGGAAAGTGCCGTCCTCGCCGCGCAATCGGTGGGCGATGATGGAGTTCAAATTGCCGGAGATGTAACTGCGAACCGATTCGGTCAAAAGGAAGGGCGATCGCGGATCGAATTTGAAACGCTTGAAGTAGGCTCGCTCCGAGATGTTGAGCCTCGGCGCCGGCAGCGGGCCCGACCAGTTCAGCATGTCGCCATTGGAATCGAAGATCGAGATGTCGCCGAGATAGGACAGTACGCCCGCCTTGGACCGCAGGATCTCGTACGCCTCGGTGCTTGTGACGCGTTGCCGGAATTCTCTTTCCGAGCCGATGCCCGATATCTGCAGCCGGGTAATCACGTCGTCGGCGAGCGTGTCGGAATCCTCGAACTGTTGATCGAAGTGGCGGCTGACCAGAAGTACCGTGTTTTCAAGCTCGCGCTCGCTGTTTGCAAGCGCGCGCTCGCGGAATTCGCCGACCATCATGATGGTGCCGACGAAAATCGCCGTGACCAGCACGCCGCCGCACAGCGTCAGCCACAGCACCGGTCCCCGGACCGTCGCGGCGAGGTGCCGTCCGGTTACTGCTGTTCGGGCCTTGATGCCCTGCAGGTGGTGAAACAGACCGCGCATTCTCTCTTTTCCCCCGAGAGATGCATACGATGCGCAAACGTCACAAGGCGTTAGGAAAACCGGTTACCCAAAGCTTAATGCGCGTGCAAGGCGAAGGCGCCGCAGGCGTTCTGGCGGCTTCGCTGGCCATGTCCCCGATCGGTGGCGCCGGAGACGTCGCCGCCGAAGGCGGACGAACTCACGCCGCCGCAGAACGAAACGGGCCGAGGCGATCGCTGGGTCGCCGCGGTCAGCGGCGATAGCCGCCGCCGCGCGAATAGGCGCGGGTCTCCGGCGCCGGGCGGCTGATGACATTGCCGCGCGCCTCGCTGGCGCGCGGGGAGGCCAGCCTGAGGTCTTCCAGGAAGATCGGCTTCGAGAAGTAGTAGCCCTGGGCGTAGCGGATCTTGGTCGCGGCCTGCAGATAGGCCAGCTCCTCGAAGCTCTCGACCCCCTCGGCGATCACGGTCATGCCGAGCGCTTCGCTCAGGGATTCAATCGCGCGCAGGATGCCCTGGCTGCGCGGACGCTTGTGAATGTCGGTGATGAAGGAGCGGTCGATCTTGATCTCGTCGGCGGTAATGTCCGCCAGCGCCGACAGCGACGAGTAGCCAATGCCGAAATCGTCGATCGATATCCTGACGCCGATCTTGCGCAGGACCGGCAGGATTTCGTCCTGGAAGTGCGTCTTGGTGACGAAGGCGTCTTCCGTCACCTCGATCATGAAGCGCTTCGGGAATCCGGTGGCGTCGAGCGCCTCGGCGAACGCCCGCATGAATTCGGGATTGCCGGCCTGTTGGGCCGCGACATTGATGCTGATCGTGGTGTCGGCGCCGAAGGTCTCGTTGATCAGGTCGATCGACTTGACGATCTCGGCCAGCACGAGGTGGGTCAGCTCGTCGATCAGGCCGAGCTCGGTGGCGAGATTGATGAAGGTGGAGGGCGCCTGGATCACCCCGTCGTCGTCGCGCAGGCGCACCAGCGCCTCGACGCCCATGACCTCCTGGGTCCGGATATCGACCTTGGCCTGGAAGGCGCAGCAGAAACGCTTTTCCAGGATCGCCAGCCGCAACGACTGCTCGATCTTCATGCGCGCCAGAGCTTCGCGCTCCATGCTGGCGTCGAAGAATGCGGCGGCGCCCTTGCTGCCGTTCTTGACGCGGTACATCGCGATGTCGGCGTTCTGGCGCAGCACCTCGTAGCTGCGGCCGTGCTCGGGATACAGGCTGACGCCGATCGAGGTCGAGGCGAATATCTCGGACTGATCGATGAAGAACGGCGCCTTCAGCCGCTGCAGGATGAAGTGGATGAACTCCTCGACCTCGGAGACATTTTCGACCGGGTTGAGCAGCAGCACGAATTCGTCGCCGCTGATGCGCGACAGGACGTCGGTTTCGCGCAGGTCGAGCCCGAGCCGCTTGGCGATCTCCACCAACAGCGCGTCGCCGACCGTGTGTCCGTAATAGTCGTTGATGTGCTTGAAATTGTCGACGTCGAGAAACGCCAGCGCGAAGCGGCCCCGTCCGCCGTCGTATTTCAGCAGGCTGTTGACGCGATGCTCGATCACGCGCCGCGTCGGCAGGTCGGTCAGTTCGTCATAATAGGCGGAGCGGAACAGCTGGTCCTCGAAAGCCTTCTGTTCACTGATGTCGGTGGAGCTCGAGATCAGGAGATCGCGCCCGGCGATCCGGACAGGCCGGTGCGCGGTCAGGAAAACCTGCTTGGTCGGAGTGCCGGTCACGGCCTCTTCGAGCACGGCCGTGCGGCCGGCGCGCAGCAGTTCGAGGCAGGTCTCGCGGCGGTCGCTCAATTGCGAAGCCGTCTCCGCCGTGACCGTCTGCAGCAGAGCTGCGGCGGCGTCGTTCATCAGCACGAACTCGCCGGTCTCGTCCTGAACCGTCACGCCGGCCGGAAGCAGCCTGAAGACGTCGCGCAGGACACTCAATTCGGAATCAAATATGCCTTCATTGCCGGCCTGCGTCGCCGCGGCCTGAAAATTTTTCTTGTAGGTACTATGCATGCCACGAAGACTGGCAAAGTCCCTTGTAGCATTGGTTAAGTGGAACTGCGAAAAACCGCGACAATCGTAAAAGTCGGAGATTTCCGATCGTATTGGCTCGATCGTCATTAACAGAATGACAATGCGAAATAACAGAGTACCGCAGCCGTGCAGTTCCGTTCATGTATTACGGAAGCCAATGGTGGAGCCGGGCCTCAAGCGGCGGGAATCCGGCATTGCATCGTGCAATGCACGCCCGACTTCAGGTAGCGGATTTCGGTCTTGCCGTCGAAGGCGCGAAGCGCCGATTGAAGCAGCCTGGTGCCGAAGCCGGACGGGCCGACTTTTTCAACCATCGGCCCCTCGGTCTCGTCCCAGGTCAGGTTGAGGCGATCCTCCGACACCGACCACGACACCTGCAGCAGACCGCGCGCCGAAGAAAACGCGCCATACTTGCCGGCATTGGTCGCGAGTTCGTGAAAGATCAGCGCCAGGCTGACCGCCAGCTTGGCCGGCAGGAACAGCGAGCCGCCGTTCAAATTGAAGCGGACATGGCCGTAGGGGCCGAGTTCGGAACGCAGCATGTCCTTGATGTCGCAACCATTGCCATCGAGCCGCGCGATCAGATCGTCGGTTGCCGACAATGCCCGGAGCCGGCCATCGATTGCGCCCCAGACCTGCGGCTGGTCCTGCAGCACCTGGTGCAGCACGGCGTGGATCGTCGAGGTCTTGTTCTTCAGGCGGTGCTGCAATTCCTCGATCAGAAGCTTGCGGTATTCCTCTTCCTTGATCAGGCGGCTGGCATCTTCCCGCTGCTGCGCGACGATCGTCCGGTAGTGCTCCACGCCCCAGATGACGAAACCGCATACCGCCCAGAATATCAGGAGCAGGGCAAACCGCGCGGGATCGGCCGTGGCGCTGCCGAAATTGACGGCGACGCCGAGCACGCCGCTGGCGACAGCGGTTGCGATCCCGATCCTGGCGCCGCCGATCGCGGCGGCGAGGAACACAGCCGGCAAATAAAGCGCGAAGAACACGTCGGGGCGAATATGGGCGATGCCCCACCGGGCGATTGTCGAGAGCACGAGGCAGCCGGCCGCGAATGTCGCGCTCAACAGCAACGAGGGCTGGGAAATTCCCTGCCATCCGCACCTGAACTCGTCGATCAATTTCTTCATCGGGATTGTCACTTCACGTGATCAGCGAATCCAAAGTATGGCCGAGCATATCGAAAATCGGGGATTTCGGAGCCACCGGGGTCGCACAGCGGGGTAATCGGGATGGAACCGGCTCGCTTGCCTTGTCGGCGAGGTGCGGGAATAGTGACGTCAACCGATATTGACGGGGAACGCAAATGGGAAGGCTGGATGGCAAGGTCGCGGTGATCACAGGCGCGACCAGCGGCATTGGACTGCGCACTGCGGAACTATTCGTCGCCGAAGGCGCAAAGATCGTGATCGCCGGTCGCCGCGCAAGGGAAGGCGAGGCAGTGGCCGACAGGCTCGGCGCCGCCTGCATCTTTCGCCAGACCGACGTCACGATCGAAGGGCAAATGAAGGCGCTGATCACTCTTTCGGTGGAAAAATTCGGCCGCATCGATTGCCTGTTCAACAATGCCGGCGGCCCGGCGCAGACCGGCGGCATCGAAGGCCTCGACGTCGAGCAGTTCGACGCCGCGATGGCCACGCTGGTGCGCAGCGTGATGCTCGGCATGAAGCACGCGGCCCCGCACATGCGCGGGCAGGGTTCCGGCAGCATCATCAACAATGGCAGCATCGCCGGCCGGCTCGCCGGCTTTTCCTCCTCGATGGTCTACGGCGCGGCGAAGGCCGCCGTCATCCATCTCACCAAATGCGCGGCCATGGAACTCGGCGAAGCCAATATCCGTGTCAACTCGATTTCACCCGGCGCGATTGCGACCGGCATCTTCGGCAAGGCGCTCGGCCTGCCGGTCGAGGCGGCCGAAAAGACGTCGGCGGTGATGCGCGAGGCCTTCAAGTCGGCGCAACCGATTCCGCGCGCGGGCCTGCCGGAGGACATCGCGCAGGCCGCGGTGTTTCTTGCGAGCGACAGTTCCACCTTCATCAACGGCCACGATCTCGTCGTTGACGGCGGCATGACCGGCGGCCGCAACTGGAGCCAGCAGCAGCAGGGCTATGTCGCGATGAGGAAGTCGTTCGATCAGACGGAATGACCAATAGAAGCCAGAGCGCTTGGGGAGAGACACAAATGTCCGCAACATTTCGACTGCCGCCGCTGACCGAAGGCCGCCCGTTCCACCTCGCTATCATCGCCGGTCTCGCCTGTGCGTTCGTCATCGGCAAGGCGCTGCCGTCCACCATCGATGCCGTCTCCGCGGTCATCGAGCCGCTATGCGCCAACAGCGTGACCGGCTCGCAGGATGTGGTCGAGCCGATCACGTCGCATGCCTTGCCGAACGTGCCGGGAAAGCGCGTCACCATCGTTCGCGTGTTCTACGGCCCCGGCGGATTTACGCCGGCGCACCGCCATGCCGGCTCCGTCACCGCCTACATCACCAAGGGCCAGATCCGTTCGCAGCTTGCCGGCGGTCCGGTCGAAACATTCGGCGTCGGCCAGTCATTCTTCGAGCCGCCGGGCGCGACGCATCTGGTCTCGGCGAACGCCAGCGCCACCGAGCCCGCGGAATTGATCGCGGTGTTCGTGGCGGACGAGGGCGCGCAACTCACGACGCTGGTTAACTAGGCGCAACCCTCAAACCGGCTTCAGCACCACGCGCAATCCGTCGCGCGGCTTCGGGATCGGCCACATCTGCCAGTCCGGCTTGTAGCCGGGCTCCAGCGAGACGCTGAGGTTCTGCAGGAAGTGCCGCGCGAAGCATTTCGCCTGCATGTAGGCGAAGTGCAGGCCGAGGCACATATGCGCGCCGCCGCCATACGGCACCCAGGCGAAGCGGTGGCGGTTGCGCTGCGCCTCCTCGGTGAAGCGCATCGGATCGAATTTTTCCGGTTCGGGCCAGATCTCCGCCATGTGGTGGGTGAACAGCGGATTGACGCCGACCATGGTGCCGGCCGGGATCGCATACCCCTTGAACGAAAAATCCTTGATGGCGCGGCGCGGCATCGAGGGCACCGGCGGCTTCCGCCGCAGCGCTTCCTTGAAGGCCATCTCCGTGAGCGGCATCGCCTCGAGATGATCGAAACTGGTCGCCGCATCGGGTGCGAGGGCGAGCGCCGTGACCTCGTCGCGCAGCTTCTGCTGCCATTCCGGATGGGCGGCCAGCTCACCGACAAACGAGGTCAGCGACGAGGTCAGCGTGTCGTGCGCCGCCATCATCAGGAAGCTCATGTGATCGACGATGTCCTGCGTCGAGAGCAGCGCGCCGTCTTCATGGGTCGCCTGGCACAATTGCGAGAACAGGTCGTCGCCGCCGCCTTTGGCGCGACGGATCGGAATCTGCTCGGAGAAATAGGCGACGATACGCTTGCGGCCGTTGACGCCACGCGCCATTTGCGTGCCGGGCAACGGCTTGCGGATCACGGCGACGGAAGCCGCCACCATGTCGACAAAGGCGCGCGTGATCTCGTCGACCTCCGGCCCGATGCCGGCGCCGAGAAAGGACGTCGCCGCGAGGTCGAGCGTGAGTTGCTTCATCGCGGGATAGAACAGCATCGGCCCGGGCTGCGACTTCCATCGCGCCACCCGCGCCGCGATCCCGGTATCGAGTTCGCCGAGATAGGACTTCATAGGCCCGGACTTGAACGCCACCGACAGCGCGCGGCGATGCAGGCGGTGCTCCTCGAAATCGAGCAGCATCAGGCCGCGCGGAAACAGCAGCCCCAGAATCCGTCCCCAGCCCAGCGTCGAGGAGAACTGCTTGGCCTGGTCGAACAGCACGAGTTCGTTGGCCTCCGGTCCGAGCAGGACGAGGCTGGTCTCTCCGAACAAATGGCTGCGATAGACCAGCCCGTATTTTTTGGACTGGCGTTCGACCTGGCCCTTGGGGTCGGCCAGCACCTCCAGCGTCTTGCCGATGAAGGGCCAGCCCTCGTCGCCTGGAATATGCGTCAGCGAATTGCGCCGCGGCGGGGTGAAGCTGTAGACGGGAGAGGCGACGCTCTGCATCGACATGGCAACTGCTCCGGTTGAGCCTCGATATCGGCTGGCATTATCTACGGTGCCGGCGGCTTTGTCGCGGCCGAACTATCAACCCCGTCATTGCGAGCGAAGCGAAGCAATCCATTCCCGCCGCGCAAAAGATGGATTGCTTCGTCGCTTTGCTCCTCGCAATGACGGGGATAAAGCTTTCGTCCCCTCACGCCTTGCGCTTGGCGGCTTCCTTCTGCAGGTCGGGCGCGTTGACGGTCGGGATCGCCACGCGGCCGGGACCGGTCAGCGGCAGCGCCGCGGCGGCCTTTTCGTTCTCCATGATCTTCGCCATCACGGCCTGGCCCGCCCGCTCGAACACCGCGCGGTTCTCGATCAGGAATTTCTGCGACTCGCGCAGCTTGGCGACATAGCCGTTGATCTCCGGGATCACGTAGCGCGCCACCATGTCCCAGCTTCGCCGCGTGTTCTCCGGGTTGGCCCAGTCGTGCACGAAACCGATGATGGCGCCGACGCCGCCGGATACGTTGATCAGGTTCTTGATGGTTTTGACCAGATCGTCGGGCGTGCCGATGGTGGATGCGGCGTTCTCGCCGCCCGCGGTCTTCTCGACCGCATCCTCGGCGGACTTGAACGGCTCGACGCCGGGCCGCTGCAGCGTGCGCACGGTGTATTCATTGTGCCAGCGCATCAGGCCGGCGCCGGCCTCGCGCTGCGCCTGTTCGCGCGTCTCGGCGATATGCCAGCTCAGGAGCACGCGCCAGTCGTCGCGGCTGACGGTGGTGCCGGCCTTCTTGGCGGCGTCCTCGGCAAAGCCCCATTGCGTCGGCAACGCCATCAGGCCCTGCGTCGACATCGAGCCGAGCGAGATGATGCCGATGCCGTATTTGCCGGCGAGCGTCATGCCCGAGGGCGAGATCTGCGAGGCCACCACGAACGGCATGTCTTCCTGCAACGGCAGCAGTTGCAGCGCGGCGTCCTGCATGGTGAACCAGTCGCTCCTGGCGGTGACGCGTTCGCCCTTGAACAGGCGTCGGATGATCGCGATCGCCTCGTCCTGGCGGTCGCGCTGTGTCATCGGGTCGATGCCGAGCGTGTGCGCGTCGGAAGCCAGCGCGCCGGGTCCGGAGCCGAAGATGGCGCGGCCGCCGGTCATCCAGTCAAGCTGCACCATGCGCTGCGCGACGTTGTAGGGATGGTGATAGGGCAGCGAGACGACGCCGGTGCCGAGCTTGATGCGCTTGGTGCGCTCGCCGGCGGCCGCCAGGAACATCTCCGGCGAGGCGATCATTTCCCAGCCCGAGGAATGGTGCTCGCCGCACCAGAACTCGTCATAGCCGAGCGTGTCGATCTGCTCGACGAAGTCGAGGTCGCGGCGGAACTGGAGCAGCGGATTCTCGCCGATCGGGTGATGCGGGGCGAGAAAGGCTCCGAATTTCAGGCGTGCCATGGGTGGTTCTCTCCGGAATTATTGTTCTTTTGGAATTGCTCGTGGCCAAGGTACGGGGTGGGGAAGGGCAAGGCAATGCTGGTACACCCGCCGCCAGCGCATGGTTGTCACGCAGGGCTGGCTGACTTACCGTCATCCGGAATTCCGCCTCGCATCGCCGGCAGAAGCCATCATGAAACTTGCAAAACCCCGCATCGACATCGGCTTTGCCACCAACGACGCGCCGGCGGCGCTGGCGTTCTGGCAGAACGAGATCGGGCTTCCCTTCGAGTACACCCAGCCGATCCGCCGCGGCTACAAGCAGCACCGTCATGATCTCTGCGGCTCGATCCTGAAGATCAACCAGGTCTACGAGCCGCTGCCCGACAATCCGCCGTCAGGCTACCTCGAACTCTTGATCGCGCGTGATGGTATTGCGGCCCCGCAGACGATGACCGATCCCGACGGCAACCGCGTGTCGCTGGTGCCGAAAGGCCTGTTCGGGATCGAGCGCATCGGCATCCGGCTCGGCGTGCGCGACATCGAGGCGCACCGTCGCTTCTATAGGGAGGCGCTGGGGCTGCAGCAGGGGCAATATGCCGGAGCGATGACGTTCCTTGCGGGCGACACGGTGCTGATTGTTGAACAGGCGGCGGATGCACCCGGCGATGCCGCCTTCGACGGCAAGGGCTGGCGCTACATCACGTTTCAGGTGTTCGAGGTCGACCGCGAACACGCTTATGTGCTGGCGCATGGCGGCCGCGAGGCACGCGCGCCGGTGACGCTGGGAACGACCGCGCGGATTTCGATGGTGCGCGATCCCGACGGCAACTGGATCGAGCTGTCGCAGCGCGCCTCGCTGACGGGCTCGCTGGAGCCGCCGTCGGCCGCGTGATGTGCCGTAGCTACACTCGCTTCGTCATCGATTCGCGGCACAGTGGTATTCGTGCTTAACGGCAACGTCATCCGCCACGTCGATCATCGCCTGCGCCGCATTCCTGACATGGATGCGTCGGATCACGCCGTGACAAATTAACGTCAACCGCCAAAATTTGATTGTGGGGAATGACAGTGCTCGGCCTTTTTATTTTGCACTGCAGCAACTATCTGTTCTGATCAGCGTTACAAAGAGCAATCGCCCCAGGAGCCCTCTCGTTGTCGCTTGCCAAGAACGTCGAATTCCTGCGTCAATTTCCGAAGCTGAGCGGCTTCAATGGCTTGGGAATCTATGGCCGAAGCGCTTTGCCTGGCGCGTCGAGCCCACTCGTGGAAATTACGGGGTTCGGCACCAATCCGGGCGCGTTGAAGATGTTCGCCTATGTGCCCGATGCGTTGCCGCGCGCTTCCGCGCTTGTCGTCGTGCTGCATGGCTGCGGCCAGACCGCATCCGGATACGATTTCGGCACCGGCTGGTCGACGCTCGCCAAACGCTATGGCTTTGCGCTCGTGATGGCGGAGCAGCAGGCGTCGAACAATGCCAACACCTGTTTCAACTGGTTCAACCCGGGTGACATCGCGCGCGGTCGCGGCGAGGCTGCCTCGGTCCGCCAGATGGTTGCGCGCATGGTGGCCGACCACGCGATCGATTCGCGACGCATCTTCATCACCGGTCTTTCCGCGGGCGGCGCGATGACGTCGGTGATGCTGGCGACCTATCCGGAAGTGTTCGCGGGCGGCGCCGTTATCGCCGGCCTGCCTTACGGTATCGCGAGCAATGTCCGCGAAGCGCTCGGCGGCATGATGCAGTCGACCTCGCGCCCCGCCGGCAAGCTCGGCGATTTCGTGCGCAAGGCGTCGAAGCACAGGGGGCCTTGGCCGAAAGTGTCGGTATGGCACGGCAGCGCCGACCGCACCGTCAACCCGGCCAACGCCGATGAGATCGTCAAGCAATGGCTCGACGTCCACGGCCTGCCGGCGGCGCCGATGTCGAGCGGGGAAGTCGACGGTCACCCTCGCGACGTCTGGTGGAATGCCGACGGCGAGACCATCGTCGAATCCTACACCATCACCGACATGGCCCACGGCACGCCGCTGGGGCTGGCCGGCAATGACGAGCCCTACGGCGCGGAGGGCGCGTTCCTGATCGAGGCAGGGATTTCCTCATCCTATCATATCGCGAATTTTTTCGGCCTGACCGAGCGCGTCAGCCAGCCGAACGAAGCGGCCGCGCCGGATATCGCAAAGCGAGCGCAGGTTGTGCGGTCTGCCGCCACCGAGTCCCTGCAGTCGTCCGATCTCGCCGCCACGCTGTGGTCGAGGTCCCACAAGCCGGTCAGTCAGCCGACGCCCGCGCCACGCGCGCCGAAGCGCCGCCGCATCGATGTCAGTGCCGTCATCACGCGTGCGCTGACGGCGGCGGGATTGATGAAATAGCCGCAGCGCCGCCGCGGCTCTTCCCTCACATCTCGCCGGTCAGGAAGGGATTGGTCAGCCGCTCCTGGCCGATGCTGGAGCCCGGGCCGTGGCCGCAGATGAAGCCGACATCGTCGCCGAGCGGCAGCAGCTTTTCCGTGATCGAATTGATCAGCGTCGCATGGCTGCCGCCGGGCAGGTCGGTGCGCCCGACCGAGCCGCTGAACAGGACGTCGCCGACATGGGCGAAGCGCAATTCCTTGTTGAAGAACACGACGCTGCCCGGGGAGTGGCCGGGACAGTGCAGGATGTCGAAGGTGAGTTCGCCGATGGAGACCTGGTCGCCCTCGTCGAGCCAGCGGTCGGGCCCGAAATTGCGCACGCCGGTCATGCCGAAGCGCTCGCCGCTCGAGACAACGTTGTCGAGCAGAAGCTTGTCGGCGATGTGCGGCCCCTCGATCCTGACCTGCAGCGCGTCGCGCAATTCGGCGGCGCCGCCGACATGGTCGATGTGGCCGTGGGTCAGCCAGATCTTCTCGACGGTGACACCGGTCTGCTTGATCGCTTCCAGAATCCGGGGAACGTCGCCGCCGGGATCGATCACCACGGCCTTCTTGGAAGGCTCGTGCCAGATGATGGTGCAGTTCTGCTCGAACGGCGTCACCGGCACGATCATCGCGCCGGCCTTGGCCTGGTTCTCGGCCTGGGTATCGGTTTTGTTGTCCATAACGGCAACATATTCATCCCGCGCAGGGGGTCAACACGGGCCTGTATCGATATGTGACCGACATGCGGCCTACACGGCGCCGTGATAGGGTCGGTGGCTTCAGCAGTTGGATGTTCCATGAGTGACGTATCTGCATCGCCGGCGGTCGGGTCCCGCACCACGGCCCGCGCCTTCTTCGTCGGCGATCGCCTGAACACGTCGGGGCTCGAACGCGGTGATGTGCTTGCCACGATGCCGCTTGCGTTTCGCGTCAATGCCAACGGCATCGCGATACTCTTCCGTTATGGCGTGGTGGTGCTGATCGGGCTGAATGCGCTGGAAGAGGAGGAATTCCTTGGCAGCCTGGACCAGCGCGTGCTGGGCAAGTTCGCACGACGCGACGAGGAGACCGCCATCATCGAGCTGGCGCCGGAACGGGAGGACCAGATCCCGCCCGGCGGCCCGATCTGCCTGCAAAGCCTGTCGCCCGAGCGGCTGGTTTTGATCGGCGAGGCGCTGGCGAAGAGCGTCGTTCTGGCCCGGCACGAGCGCGAGGTCGCCAGCGTGTTCGACACGACCGAACCGATCGCACGGGAACTGGCGCGGAGCGGGCGCATGCACGGCAGCCGCCGCTCGATCCTGAAAAATATCGGCAACGCGCTGCTGGTGCGGCACCGGGTGTCGGGGCCGGTCGAAGTGGAGGAGAAGCCGGACGTGCTCTGGGACAAGCCGCATCTGGAGCGGCTGTACGCGCGCCTGGCGGACGAGTACGAACTCGAGGAGCGCGCGGAATCGCTGAACAGAAAGCTCGCCGTGATCGCCGAGAGCGCGCAGGTGCTGACCGATATCATCGACACGCGCCGCTCGCTGCGGCTCGAAGTGATTATCGTGCTCCTGATCCTGTTCGAGGTGATCATGACGATCTACCAGCTCGCCGTGGGCCGGCACGGCTGATCGCAGGTGGTCATTCCGGGGCGATGCGGAAGCATCGAACCCGGAATCTCGAGATTCCGGGTCTGGTCCTGCGGACCATCCCGGAATGACGGGTAGTAAACCCTACCGCTTGATCTGCGCCTTCAGCGTGTCCTCGACGGCGCGGTCGAACGAAGAAGCCTTCGGCGGCGCCTTGGTGCGCTGCTCGGCGACGTATTTGTCGCGCTGGCCACCAGCGCGGCGAGCTTCTCGTTGAGTGCCTTGCGCTGAGTCATCTGCTTGTTGACTTCCTCGACGCGCTGCTCGGGCTTCATCGCGCGCAGATTGTCGGGCAGGTCCTCGTCCTTGATGGCGGAGAAACTGCTGCGGCCGGCGGTGACGTCGGCGACGAGATCGCCGTCGCCGGTGACGGCCTCCGACGTCGCCCTGGCGCGCTTGTTGAGATAGCTCGCCATCTCGGATGCCTGCGCGGGCGCTGCGGCAGCGACCTCGGACAATTGCTTGGTCTTGCCCTCGGTGCGCTTCTGCAACTGCTTCGGCCCGTACGGAATTACGGTGCCGTTGATCTCACGCTGCAGGATGATGATCTCCTCGTCGAACGGCGTCTCGATCAGCACCACCTCGCCGCCGTCCTGCGGTATCGGGATGAAGCGGCCATTGCCGTGCTGGGCGATATCGCGCCAGATCCGCGCGGTGTCCTGAGCGTTGCCGGCCAGCACCGCATTGACGATGATGTCCTTCTGCTTCGCCACCGACAGCGTCACCGGATATTTGGTGTCCTGCGCGTAGTCCATGTGCGGCGGCGCGTCGCCGACCAGGAACACGATCCGCCTGACGTCACCGCCCTTGCTCCACTGCATCTTGTTGACGGCGACATCGAGCGCCTCGTTGACGCTTTCCGGCCAGTCGCCGCCGCCGCGGGCCTTCAGCTCCAGGAGTTGGGCGTAGAGATCCTGGATGTCGGTGGTGAGGTCGACCTTCCTGGCCACATAGTCGTCGCCGATGTCGCGATAGGCGACGAGGCCCATGCGGATGTCGGCGTCGGGATTGGAATCGGCGGTCGCGGTCGCGATCGACCAGATCTTGCGCTTGGCGCCCTCGAGCAGGCCGCCCATCGAGCCCGTGGTATCCAGCACGAAGGCGACTTCGACGGTGGGCTTGGCATCGGCCGCTGAGAGGCCGGCGGCGAGTGGAAGGGTGGCGAGAGCGAAAACGAGTGAGCGAAACGTGATGCGAGACTTCATGGATCTCCTCCAGATGTTTCGTCCCCTCGGAACCCGCGTTTCACCGGCTTCGCGGGTGGCTATGGCCGAAAACAGGGCGGGCAGGGGTCGAAATTGCGGCTGACGGTGCGCTGGTCAGCCTGTTGGACGGTGCGAAATCGGTTATGGTTCGAATGATGGAATCGCCTGCCCGCCAGATCAGCCTCGTGCCTGCGCCGGACCGCCGCCAGTCGGAGACGGCGCTTGCGATCGCGCGCGGCACCGCAAGGCTGTTACGGTCGCTCGGCTTCTCCTGCATCAGCGAACTGCCGCTGCCGTCGGGCCGCCGCGCCGACCTCGTGGCGCTGAACGAGCGCGGCGAGATCTGGATCGTCGAGATCAAGTCGTCGGTGGAGGACCTGCGTGCCGACCAGAAATGGCAGGATTACCGGATGCATTGCGACCGGCTGTTCTTCGCCTTCACGCAGGATCTGCCGTGCGAGATCTTTCCGGAAGATACCGGCCTGATCATCGCCGATGCCTACGGCGCGCATCTGCATTGCGAGGCGCCCGAGCATCGCCTGCCAGCCGCGACGCGCAAATCGATGACGGTGCGGTTCGCGATGGCCGCAGCCCAGCGGATCAACCGCCTGGTCGATCCGCAAGGGCATGTGGAGTTTTGAGCGGCACGAAACGGCTCGCCGGTACGCCGCCTGCTGACGTCAGGCTTGGTCTTCCCAGTCTTCCCACTCTACATCATGGGCTTCCAGGTAGCCGGCAACGGCTGCTCCGACGGTCGGGAAGAAACAATTCTCGCCAAGCTGCGCCAATAAACCGAATTTCTTCAGCTTGTCCTTTACGGGGTCCTTGAGCTCGGCAAAGCAAAGCTCGATACCCTGTGCATGCAGCGTCTCGTCCAGTTCGGCGAGCGTATCGCCGGCGGTGACGTCCACGCTCGTGACCGGCTCAGCCGCGACGACCAGCCAGCGAACCGATGTCGGCGATTTCGTCACCGCGTCCAGCGCGCGTTCCTTGAAGAACTCGGCGTTGGCGAAGAACAGGGGTGCGTCCCACCGAAACAGAACCAGCCCGGGGATCTGGCGTGCATCCGGATATCGCGTGATGTCGTGGTAACCCTTGACGCCGTGGGCGCGGCCCAGCACGGCCGAGTGCGGACGCCAGCCGTCCCATAGAAACTCGACGATGGCGATCGCGATGGCCAGACCTATTCCCGGGATCGCCCCGAGCACGGCCACGCCGGCAAAGCAGATCATCGATAGCCAGAACTCCCACTGCTGAATGCGGTAGATCCGTTTGAGGTCGGTGACTTCAAACAGGCCGATCGCGGCGGCGATGACGACGGCAGCCAGTGCGGCGGTGGGCAGGTGGCGAAGGAGGTTTGGCGCCATCAGCAGCAGGAAAGCGATCGCAAGCGCGCCGACGACGCTGGTGAGCTGGGTGCGGGCGCCAGCGGCTTCGGCGACGGGGGTGCGCGAACCGCTGCTGCTGATCGGGAAGCCCTGAAAAAAGCCGGCTGCCAGATTGGCTGCGCCGAGCCCCACCATCTCCTGGTTGGGATCGGGCTGGTCGCCCAGGCGCGCGGCATAAGCCCGCGAAAGGACGCTTGTATCGGCGAACGATACCAGCGCGACGGCGCAGCCGCCGATCAGCACCGGAAGCATATCGTCGTAGCCGATCAAGGGAATGGCAAAACCGGGCAGGCCCTCGGGAAGGGGACCCAGAACCGTCACGCCATGGCGCGCCCCAAGATCAAGCACGCCGACGATGGCCGTCGCTCCAACGACGGCGATCAGAATGCCAGGCAGCCGCTTGTTGCGCTCGAGCAGCAGTATGGCCGTCAATGTGCCGAGCCCGATGCCGAAGGCGGCCCAGTTTGTCTTGCCTTCAAGGATTGCGCCGCCGATTCTCCACAGGCTTGACAGCGGACCGCCGCTCTCAATCGAGAAGCCGAACAGCCTGGGCATCTGGCTGATCAACACCGTCAGGGCAATTCCGTTCATGTAGCCGTAGCGTATCGGCTTGGAAAGAAGTTCGGTCAGAAACCCCAGGCGCGCGAGGCCTGCCAGAATGCAAATCGTTCCCGAAACAATGGCCATCGTGCCGGCCAGGGTTACAGCGCGCAGGGGATCGCCGCCCGACAGCGGAACGACAACGCCAAGGATGATGGCTGCAAGGGCCGAGTCCGGTCCCAGGACGAGGATGCGGCTCGGGCCGAACACGGCATAGACGAGCAACGGTATTATCGTGGCGTAGAGTCCGTAGATGCCGGGCAAGCCCGACGCCTCCGCATAGGCAATGCCGACCGGCACCAGCATGGTCGCGAGCACAAGTCCGGCGAAAGCATCGTGCGGAAGCCATGCCGCTTCATACCGGCGGACCGCGTCGAGACCGGGCAGCCAGCGAGTCCCATGCTTCATCGCCGGTCACTCCCAAACCCGGCCGCGCCGGCGCTCTCGCACGCCATGTGTCGACTGAGCTGGAGCACAGTCGGGGCTGCTGCATTCTTGGGCAAGTGGAAAGTGTTGACGAGCGACGTGTTCGCACTGCGGGGCGTCAGTCCTGATCCGTCATCCCCGAGGAGCGCGCACCGCGCTTCCTCGGGACGACGGGATAGAATTATGCCCGCTGTAGGATCAGCGCGGCGCGCGCTTGGCGAGAATCCGCTGCAATGTACGGCGGTGCATGTTGAGCCGCCGCGCTGTTTCGGAGACGTTGCGGTTGCACATCTCGTAGATGCGCTGGATGTGCTCCCAGCGCACGCGGTCCGCCGACATCGGGTTCGATGGCAGCTCGGATTTTTCGGTGCCGCTCGCGAGCAGGGCGGCGACCACGTCGTCGGCATCCGCAGGCTTCGAGAGATAATCGACCGCGCCCATCTTCACCGCGGTGACGGCGGTGGCGATGTTGCCATAGCCGGTGAGCACGATGGTGCGCGCGTCCGGACGCTTGCGCTTCAGCGCCGACACCACGTCGAGCCCGTTGCCGTCGCCGAGCCTGAGGTCCACCACGGCGAAGGCCGGCGCCGCCTTGTTGATCTGCGCCAGCCCGTCGGTCACGGTGTCGCAGGACGTCACCGCGAAGCCGCGGGTTTCCATGGCGCGCGACAGGCGCTCCAGAAACGGCTTGTCATCCTCGACGATCAGCAGCGAGCGGTCAGTGAGATCGTTCAGTTCGGCGATGGCGTTCAAGGCAGGGAATCCCCCGGTTGCGGATGAAGAGCATTATATAGAGCATATGGCGTGCGGCTTTTGCAGTGCCAAGGGGCAGAAACGTCGCGCGTTCCAGTTTCCGCAATCCCTGCAGCAATTCTAGTCGGCTGATCCCGCAGCGGATTCGGCAGGTTCCTCGGCCTCGAAACGGGCCCGCGGCCAGACGATCTGGACCACGGCGCCGTGATCGGGAAACGTCCGGTTTGAGAAGGAAACCTTGGCGCCGGTGCGTTCCAGCAGCGTCCGGGCGATGAAAACGCCAAGACCGAGCCCGGTGCGGGCCCCTTGCGGATCATCCGCGCCGCGCCGCCGCGATAAATAAGGCTCGCCGATCCGTTTCAGCATGTCGGGCGCGATGCCCGGGCCGTCGTCGGAAATGACGATCTCGATGGTATCCGCGTTCCACCAGGCGTTAACCTCGACGGTGGTTCGCGCGAAATCCACGGCATTTTCCAGGATGTTGCCGACGCCATAGAGGATCGCCGGATTGCGCGCGCCGACCGGTTCCCGCGCGGCTGCGACAGCTAGCCGCACCTTGATCGCGACGCCGAAATCGCGGTGCGGCGCCACCGTCTCCTCGATCAGCGTCGACAGCGGCATGCGGTCGAACGGAGCTCCGGAGGAGGACAGCTGGGTCAGCTTGGCCAGGATGTCGCGGCAGCGCTGCGCCTGCTCGCGCAGCGTCTTCAGGTCGGCCGCCAACGGATCGCTGTCCTTGATGGTCGTTTCCAGCTCCCGCGAGATCAGGAAGATGGTCGCGAGCGGCGTGCCGAGTTCATGCGCGGCAGCGGCGGCCAGCCCATCGAGCTGGGTCAGGTGCTGCTCGCGCGTCAGCACCAGTTCGGTGGCGGCCAGCGCATCGGAAAGCTTTCGCGCCTCTTCCGTTGCCTGGAACGCGTAGAGGCTGGTGACGCCGATCGCAAGCAGGATCGAGAGCCAGACGCCGACCAGATAGATCGGCGGCAGCACCAGCGGGTCTTCGGTGTCCCATGGCAACGGCAGATGAAAGAAACCCAGCGCCGAGGCGCAGGTGACCGCGAGCAGGCCTAATCCGATCGTCAGCCGGATCGGCAGCACCGCCGCCGAAATCAGCACCGGCGCGAGGAACAGGAACGAAAACGGGTTCTGCAAGCCGCCGGTCAGGAACAGGAGCCCCGCCAGTTCGACGATGTTGAGCGCGAGCAGGGCGGCGGCATAGACCGGCTCCAGCCGCTGCATCGGATTGAAAGCGACCTGCAGCGCCAGATTGAGCAGCGCGGAAACGCCGACGATGGCGACGCAGGGGATAATGGGAACGTCGAATTCCAGTCCCCGTGCGACGACGAAGATCGCGGTGAGCTGTCCCAGCGCCGCCAGCCAGCGCAGCCGGAGGATGGTATCGAGACGGACAAAGCGGTGTGGATGGCGGAAGTCGGATGCGGCATCGTCGGACATGTCACGAGTTTAGCCGTGCGGGCGGATGATCACAAATGAGCGAACCATGCAGGCCCGTCTGCCGCCGAGGGGCAGAGCCTTGCGCTGTCGGCCCCAATGGCCCAATGAACGGAGCAGCATGGCTGACAGCGAGACAGCACCAGCGCCGTCGACCGCGGCCGGGCCGGAAGGCCCCGCCGCGATCGAGGTCGCGCATCTGATCAAGCTCTACAAGACCACGCGCGCGGTGGACGACATCTCGTTCCGGATCGCGCGCGGCAGCGTCACGGGGCTGCTCGGCGGCAACGGCGCCGGCAAGACCACGACGATCGCGATGATCATGGGGCTGGTGCTGCCGACCTCGGGCCGCGTCCGCGTGCTGGGACACGCCATGCCCGAACAGGGCGCCGACGTGCTCGGCCGGATGAATTTCGAGAGCCCCTATGTCGACATGCCGATGCGGCTCACGGTGCGGCAGAACCTCACCATCTTCGGCAAGCTCTATGCGGTCCGGAATTTGCGCGAGCGGATCGCGCAGCTCGCCTCCGATCTCGACCTCAACGACTTTCTCGACCGCGCCAACGGCAAGCTCTCGGCCGGGCAGAAGACCCGCGTCGCGCTGGCGAAGGCGCTGATCAACGAGCCCGAGCTGTTGCTGCTCGACGAGCCGACGGCCTCGCTCGATCCCGACACCGCCGACTGGGTGCGCCAGCATTTGCTGACCTACCGCAAGACCCATGACGCCACCATCCTGCTGGCGTCGCACAACATGCTGGAGGTGGAGCGGCTGTGCGACCGCGTCATCATCATGAAGCGCGGCCGCATCGAGGACGACGACAGCCCGGACCAGATCATGGCGCGCTACAACCGCACCACGCTGGAAGACGTATTCCTCGACGTCGCGCGCGGCCGCGTTGCGGAAGGGACGTCGTCATGAGCGAGACGGCGTCCTCTCACGGCATTTCCGCGCACCGCATCCAGGCGATGGTGTTGCGCTACTGGTATCTGCTGATGTCGTCCTGGCCGCGACTGCTGGAATTGATCTACTGGCCGGCGCTGCAGATCATCACCTGGGGCTTTCTGCAGAACTACATTTCGCAGAACGACGGTTTCTTTGCCCGCGCCGGCGGCACGCTGATCGGTGCGGTGATCCTGTGGGACATCCTGTTCCGCGGCCAGCTCGGCTTTTCGATCTCGTTTCTCGAGGAGATGTGGGCGCGCAACCTCGGTAACCTCCTGATGAGCCCGCTGAAGCCGATCGAGTTTCTGATCTCGCTGATGATCATGAGCCTGATCCGGCTCGCGATCGGCATCATCCCGATGACGCTGCTGGCGCTGTTCTTCTTCGATTTCAATTTCTTCGCGATCGGGTTGCCGCTGATCGCGTTCTTCTGCAACCTGATCTTCACGAGCTGGTCGGTCGGGATTTTCGTCTCGGGCCTGGTGCTGCGCAACGGGCTCGGCGCCGAAAGCATCGTCTGGACGCTGATGTTCGGACTGATGCCGCTCGCCTGCATCTACTATCCGGTGGCGGTGCTGCCCGCCTGGCTGCAGGCCGTCGCCTGGATGCTGCCGCCGACCTACGTGTTCGAGGGCATGCGCGCCCTGTTGATCGATCACACTTTCAGAGGCGACCTGATGGCATGGTCGCTTGCAATCAATGTCGTGCTGTTGGCGGCCTCCTTTGCGATCTTTCTTGCCCTTTTGCGCAGCGCAAGGCGGGTCGGATCGCTGCTCGGGGGTGGCGAATAAGTCACTATTCCCGTGGATTCCCTCAGGTTTTGGCCTTTTCGCACCGTAGAACTACCGTTCGGCGCATTGACGCTTAATTACGCTTTCGGCAGTATGCTGCGTCGCAAAACAGGGATCATGGTAAATGCCGATTGGTGAGTTTGGCGGCGCGCCGCCTCTGGTGGCCGAAGGCAGTCCGGCGCTTACGACGCCGATGTACTGGATGTACGAACTGGCCCATGCGTCGCTCAATCCGGCACGCGCCGTGACCGACGCCACCAAGATCCTGTTTCAAAATCCGCTAAATCCCTGGTCGCATACCGAAATCGGCAAATCGATCGCCGCGGCCTGCGAACTGTTCGAGCGCACCACGCGCCGTTACGGCAAGCCGGAATGGGGGCTCGACTTCACCGAGGTCAACGGCGTCCAGACGCCGGTCGAGGTTCGCTCGATCTGGGAAAAGCCGTTCTGCCGTCTCCTGCATTTCGATCGCAAGCTGACCCGCCCGCTGCGCACGCCGCAGCCGCGCGTCCTGATCGTGGCGCCGATGTCCGGTCACTACGCGACGCTGCTGCGCGGCACGGTCGAAGCGTTCCTGCCGACCCATGAGGTCTACATCACCGACTGGGCGGACGCGCGCATGGTCCCGCTCAGCGAGGGCCGCTTCGATCTCGACGACTACATCGATTACGTCATCGAGATGCTGCAGGCGCTCGGCGGCAACATGCATGTGATCGCGGTGTGCCAGCCGTCGGTGCCGGTGGTAGCCGCGGTATCAGTGATGGAAGCCGCGCGCGATCCTTTCGTGCCGCTGTCGATGACGCTGATGGGCGGCCCGATCGATACCCGCCGCAATCCGACCGCCGTGAACAACCTTGCCGAAGAGCGCGGTATCGAATGGTTCCGCAATCACGTCATCACCAAGGTGCCGTTCCCGCATCCCGGCGTGATGCGCGACGTCTACCCGGGCTTCCTGCAGCTTTCGGGCTTCATCACCATGAATCTCGACCGCCACACCGACGCGCACAAGGCGCTGTTCAATAATCTGGTGAAGGGCGACGGCGACATGGTCGACAAGCACCGCGAATTCTACGACGAATACCTCGCGGTGATGGACCTCACCGCAGAATATTACCTGCAGACCGTCGACGTCGTCTTCGTCAAGCATGCGCTGCCCAAGGGCGAAATGACCCATCGCGGCAAGCCGGTCGATCCCTCGAAAATCCACCGCGTGGCGCTGATGACGGTGGAAGGCGAGAAGGACGACATCTCCGGGCTCGGTCAGACCGAAGCGACGCACGCGCTGTGCCCGCATATCCCCGATCATCGCCGCGTTCACTACGTGCAGATGGGCGTCGGACACTACGGTGTGTTCAACGGATCGCGATTCCGTTCCGAGATCGTGCCGCGCATCTCCGATTTCATGATGTCGGCGGCGGATACCAAGGCGTCAGCGGCCAAGACCAAGCCAACATTGGTCCGCGCGGCCGAATAGCTGACATAGCGGCCCGATTCCGTGGCCCCGATAAGCCGCTGAGAAGATTCAAACATTCCGGTTTTCGGCCGAATCAAGGGGTGAATTTAGACTCACCCCTTGAAGGCCGTTTTGGCGCCTGGTTCCATCCAAAATTTTGGGTTCCAGGCCCATTCCCTAGGGGTCATTTGCCGCCAAGCCCCTGTATATTGGGCAAATGATTTGTTTTTGCGCCGAGCAATTTAGATGCGATTTCCCTGGCGGCGGATATGGCAGAATCCGGGCGTACTCCTACTCCCCGGACTTCAAGACATGGCTACTCGCGCCCTCCTATATCGGCGGCCCGCCGAACCCGCGACCATTTTGGTCAAGCACGGCTCGCAAGTCTTTGCGATCCGGATGCGCCGGCATCGCCGCGCGCGCCGATACACGCTTCGAATACATCCGACCGACCGCGAAGCCATCCTGACCATGCCGCCGCGCGGCACGATCGCGGAAGCCAAGGAGTTTGCGCAGATTCATGGCGGCTGGATCGCCGCGCGTCTCGGTCGTCTGCCGAAAGCCGCGCCCTTTAACCCCGGCACCATCGTGCCGCTGCGTGGCGTGCCGCATCGCCTGGTGCATCGCGCCGGCGAGCGCGGGACCGTGTGGACCGAAACCCGCGACAGCGGCGAGAAGATTCTCTGCGTCGCCGGCGAGTACGAGCACATGGACCGCCGCGTCCACGATTTCCTCAAGCGCGAGGCCCGCAAGGACCTGCACAAGGCCTCGCTCGCCTATGCGGCGGAACTTGGCGTGAGGGTCCGCCGCGTCTCGATCCGCGACCAGTCGAGCCGCTGGGGTTCGTGCACCTCAGCGGGCTCGTTGTCGTATTCCTGGCGGCTGATCCTCGCGCCGCCCTATGTGCTCGACTATCTCGCCGCGCATGAGGTCGCTCATCTCGTCGAGATGAATCATTCGCCGCGGTTCTGGCGCGTGGTCGGCCGCATCTGCAGCCATGTCGAACGCGCCAAGCGCTGGCTCGACACCTACGGCAACGATCTGCACCGCTACGGCGTCGAGGATTAGCGGCCGCCGCACACCCTGCTGTCTTCGCCCGGCCTGTGCGCAATTGCGCACCAGGACCGGGCGAACCAGGATTCCGACAACTGTGGCCGCAGCGTACTGGATACCTCGCCTTCGCGGGGTATGACGGTCTGAGCTGGTCGCGAGCTATCCCGCCTACCCGCTGGAATACTTGGTAACCGTTCCGGTTATGTTAGCCTGCCGATATTGCCACCGATCACGAGATCCAGATGCCTGATTTCAACAGACCGGCTGTGATCCTCCCGGTCCTCGCATTGCTCGCCCTGGTTCTTTCGGGCGGCCTGCCTGCCCGCGCACAGACCCTGAAAGCCGTCAAGGAGCGCGGGACGCTCAATTGCGGTGTCAGCCAGGGGCTGCTGGGCTTTTCCAGCATGGACGACAAGAACGCGTGGACCGGCTTCGACGTCGATATCTGCCGCGCCGTGGCAGCGGCGATCTTTGGCGATCCCGCCAAGGTGACGTTCGTCCCGCTCGATGCGGTCACCCGCTTCGCGGCGCTGCAGTCGAACCAGATCGATGTCTTGTCGCGCAACTCGACCTGGACGATGTCACGGGAAAGTTCGCTCGGCCTGATGTTTGCCGGCGTCGCCTATTACGACGGCCAGGGCTTCCTGTTGCGCCGCGATGCCGGGATCGATACCGCCTTGCAGCTTGGCGGCAAGACGGTTTGCACCCAGAGCGGCACCACCAGCGAGCTGAATTTGAGGGACTATTTCGGCGCCAATGACATGGAGCTGAAGGTTCTGGCCCACGCCACGGCGGAGGAAAGCCTGAAGGCCTATGACGACCGCAAATGCGATGTGCTGACAAGCGACGTTTCGCAGCTCTACGCCGAACGCCTGAAGCTGTCGGCGCCCGACGGCCATCTCATCCTGCCGGAAGTCATTTCAAAGGAGCCGCTCGGGCCGGTCGTGCGGCAGGGTGACGACCAGTGGTTCAACCTGATCAAGTGGACGCTCTATTCGCTGATCAATGCCGAGGAGCTGGGCGTCAAATCGGCGACCGTCGACGACGCGGTGAAGTCTTCCAACCCCAACATCAAGCGGCTGGTCGGGACCGAAGGCGAATTCGGCGAGCAACTGGGCCTTGCAAAGGACTGGGCCGCGCGCGCCGTCCGCGCGGTCGGCAATTACGGAGAGATCTATGAAAGGAATGTCGGGATTCAGTCCCGGCTCAGCATTCCGCGCGGATTGAATGCGCTCTGGACCCAGGGTGGGATTCAATACGCGCCTCCCGTCAGGTAGTTCTGTAGAGGTCAGGCCATGACCGTGGATTATTATTCGCTGCTGTCGAACGCCGTTGCCGGCAAGGACGCCGCCGCCCGCGACCAGATTTACAAGGACGCCCTCGGCCTCATCGCCAGATCCCACATCACACGCGAGGCCGCCGCATCGCATCGCGCCGCGCTCGAGGATGCCGTGCGGCGGATCGAGGATGAAATCGCGGCCGAGGAGGCCAGCTCGGCGGCGGCCATCAGCGAGACATTGTCGACGGGCGGGAAATGGAAGCCCTACGCCATCGGCGCCGGTGCGGTCGCTGTCGTCATCGCGCTTGCGGCCGTGGGCTACGTCTTCGTTTTGGCCAAAGGCCCAGCCATCGTCGCCGCCAATGTGAAGACGCCGTCGCCGAATGCGCAACGCGTGCGTGAAGATGTCGTCATGGCGGATCTGAAGCCCGGCGTTGATGGCGGCTCTTCCGGCGAAGGCCTGCCGTTTGCGCTGCAGCGGCAAGTGGTGTTCTACCGCACCACCGTTGCTCCCGGTTCGATCGTGGTCGACCGCGAAAACCGCTTTCTCTATTTGATCGATTCGAACAATTCCGCGCGCCGTTACGGGATCGGGATTGCGCCGGAGTGCCTGAAGGGCGGCAGCCTCTCTCGCGTCATGAACAAGCTCGAATGGCCTGACTGGCGATCTTCCGGCGCGAACACAAAGGATGCCGACGCGTTGCTCGCGGCGACCGGCCGTCCCGGCAGTCCCCTCGGTGCACGCGCGCTGTTGCTGGACAAGCCCGGGCTACTCATTCACGGCACCAATTCGCCCAAGACCATCGGCCATCTGGTCGCGTCCGGATGCATCCGGCTCGTGAACGACGACGTCGAGGATTTGTACCGGCGGGTTTCGCTGGAAACGCGGGTCGTCTTTGCCAGCTAGTCTGGCCTCGGCGAGACAAGCTCGTAGTATCGTAATACGAGGCAAGCACGGCGGGCTCGGGTTCCTCCCATCGCCGGAAACCGCGACCGCCCCTCAAGACGAAAGCCGAATTCACATAATGTGTTAGTCCATGACAACATGGTTCTATGCGCCACCCGGCGTCGCGTTCGCCGACCGGATCAAGCCATCGACGTCATCCATACGAATTCCTCTTGCGCAACAATCGATCGAATTGGCATGGTTGACGAAAGCCAGGGCCGTTACGTTGCTTCGAGGGAGCTGCAGTTCATGATCGCTCAATTGACGAAGTACGAGCGGCAAGTTGCGCTCTTCATCCTGCTGGCGCTTTGCCTGTGCGGTCTTGCCTTTGCGGTTGCGGGACATGGCGATCCGCTGGGCGTTCACGGGGTGATCGTGCTGCTGGCGGGGCTCGCCGGAATCTTCGGCGTCATCTCCGGATACTACGCACCGGAGCCAGGCGAAGACCGCCTCGGCCGATACTTCGACGATCCCAGCCGGGTGGGGATCATCCTGGCGATGGCCTGGGCCGCCGCGGCGCTTTTCGTTGGCGACTGGGTCGCCTGGCAACTCGTCAATCCGAACCTGACGTTTGACGCTGCCTGGTCGAGCTTTGGACGGCTCCGGCCGGTGCATACGTCCGGCGTCATCTTCGGCTTTGGCGGCAATGCACTGATCGCGACGTCGTTCTACGTCATGCAACGCACGTCCCGCGCGCGGCTGCCCGACCAGTTGACCCCATGGTTCGTGCTGCTCGGCTACAACCTGTTCTGCGTCCTCGCCGCAACCGGCTATCTCATGGGTGTGACGCAGTCGAAGGAGTATGCCGAACCGGAATGGTACGCGGACATCTGGCTGACAATCGTGTGGGTGACTTATTTCATCCTCTACCTGCGCACGCTGGCGCGCCGCAAGGAGCCGCATATCTACGTATCGAACTGGTACTACATGGCCTTCATTGTGGTCGTGGCGATGCTCCATATCGTGAACAACCTGGCGGTTCCCGTATCGCTCGGCCATGCAAAGAGCTACTCGGCCTTTTCAGGCGTCCAGGATGCGATGACGCAGTGGTGGTATGGCCACAACGCCGTTGCGTTCTTCCTGACCTCCGGCTTCCTCGGCATGATGTACTACTACCTGCCGGTTCGCGCGGGCCGGCCGATCTTTTCCTACCGGATGTCGATCATCAGCTTCTGGGGCATCACGTTCATGTACATGTGGGTGGGCTCGCATCATCTGCACTACACGGCGCTGCCGCAGTGGGTGCAGACCCTCGGCATGACGTTCTCGATCATGCTGCTGGTGCCGTCATGGGCATCGGCCGGCAATGCGCTTCTCACATTGAACGGCGCCTGGCACAAGGTTCGCGACGACGCGACGCTGCGCTTCATGATGGTGGCGGCGGTGTTCTACGGCCTTTCCACCTTTGAAGGCTCCTTCATGGCCATCCGAACGGTAAATGCCCTGTCGCATTACACCGACTGGACCGTCGGTCACGTCCATGCAGGCGTGCTCGGCTGGGTTGCAATGATAACCTTTGGGGCGATCTACGCTTCGGTGCCCTGGCTGTGGAAACGCGAGCGGATGTATTCCGCCCGGCTGGTCGAGGTCCATTTCTGGCTCGCCCTGTCCGGAACGGTGGTCTACGTCTTTGCGATGTGGAATTCCGGCATCATCCAGGGATTGATGTGGCGGACCTACAACGAAAGCGGAACGCTGGCCTATTCCTTTATCGAATCCGTCGTCGCCATGCATCCCTACTATATCGCGCGCGCCATCGGTGGCTTGCTGTTCCTGCTCGGCGCCCTGGTCGGCTGCTACAACATCTGGATGACGATACGCGCGGCCGATCAGCCGGCCGATGCACGGGCGGCCGACCTCCCTGTTCCGGCAGCCGCAGGCGCTCCCGCGCTTCAGCCAGGGGAGTGAGCGGACGTGTTCAATCTGCATTATCAGCTCGAACGCAAGACCATTGGCCTGGTGCTCGCCATCATCGTCGTGGCCAGCATCGGCGGCGCCGTCGAGATTGCCCCGCTGTTCACCATTCACCAGACCGTCGAAGACGCGCCGGACATGCGTGTCTATACCCCGCTCGAGATCGCGGGCCGCAATATCTACATTCGCGAAGGCTGCTATGCCTGCCATTCGCAGATGATCCGGACATTGCGGGACGAGGTGGAGCGATATGGCCCGTATTCGCTCGCCGTCGAATCCAAATACGATCACCCGATGCTGTGGGGATCGAAGCGGACGGGGCCCGATCTGGCGCGTCTCGGCAACAAATATTCGGACGAATGGCACGTCAGGCACCTCAACAATCCGCGCGACGTGGTGCCGGAATCGGTGATGCCGCACTATTCGTGGCTCGGTCGCACCGAGCTGCGCAGCGATGACCTCGGCTCGCACCTGGCGGCGCTGCGCAAGGTCGGCGTGCCCTATACCGACGAGATGATCGCCAATGCGAGCTCGGACGCCTACGGACAGGCGGCGCCGGACACGCCCTACGCCGAGGGCGTCACCAAGCGATACGGCGCGGCGACCAATATAAGGGTCTTCGACGGCAAGCCGGGCCAACTCACCGAACTCGATGGGCTGGTCGCGTACCTGCAGATTCTCGGCAAGCTGACCGACGCTGCGCACAAGCCGGTCGCAGCAGCGGGAGGTTGATCATGGACAATGATTTTGTGGTCTGGTTCGCGAAGTCATTCGGCCTGTTCTATCTGATTGCGCTTTCGATCGTCATCGTCGCCTACGCGTACTGGCCGTCGAACAAGAAGCGGTTCGACCACGCCGCGCAATCGGTTCTCGGCCACCCCGACGAGCCGCACAGGGATGAGCCATGGCGATAGAGGAACGCGATCCCTATACCGGCCACATGACCACCGGTCATGAATGGAACGGCATCAAGGAATTGAACACGCCGGTGCCCCGGCCGGTCTATTTCTTCCTGATTGTAACGGCGCTGTTCTCCGTCGTTTACTGGGTGCTGATGCCGGCATGGCCGCTCGGCGCAACCTACACCAAGGGCCTGCTCGGCATCGATCAGCGGGCCATTGTCAGCGAAAGCCTCAGGGAGGCCGCGGTCGACCGCGCCGCCTGGACCAAGCGGATCGAGACGGAGAGCTTCAAGGAAATCCAGGCCGATCCCCGGTTGATGGAAACGGTCCGGCAGACCGGCCGAACGCTGTTCGGCGACAATTGTTCGGTATGTCACGGATCGAAGGCGCAAGGCGGCAATGGATTTCCGAACCTGACGACGGCGTCATGGCTCTGGGGCGGCGACCCCGAAAGCATCGCGGAGACAATACGCGTCGGCATCAATTCCGCGCATCCGCAGAGCCGGACGTCGCAGATGATGGCCTTCGGACGCGATCAGTTGCTGAAAAAGGACGAGATCGACAGCGTCGTGAGTTACGTGCGCAGTCTTTCCGACCCTGCGGTGGCCAAGGACGTGCCGGCGGCAAGGATTGAGGCCGGCAAGGCCGTCTTCGCCGCCAATTGCGTTTCCTGTCATGGCGACGACGCCAAGGGCAATATCGAACTCGGCGCGCCGGACCTGACGGATCGGTTCTGGATCTACGGCGGCGATGCCGGCTCGATCCACACGACGGTGTGGGGCGGCCGGCAGGGCCACATGCCGAGCTGGGACGGGCGGCTCTCCCCGCTCGACCGCAAGATTCTGGCGCTCTATTTGTTTGACCTCCGCCGGAGCGGACAATGAACGGAGCCGACGCCGCGACGAAGCAGACCAGGACAAGGGCCATCGTTTGGCTCGCGGTCGGCGCCGGGCTGCTGCTGGTGCTGGCCGCCAACTCGCACCTCGTCTATGTGGCGGTCATGTCGCAACCGGACTGCGTGGCGCATGTGCGCCAGGGCGATGGCTCTGCGAAGGACGGAAAGTTCAGCGCGGCAAAGTCGTCATGCACGCCGCGGTGAGATAGCAGGAGACCGATGATGACGACGCCGATACCTGCCGTTGTTCCACCGCTGGCGCGAGATCCGATCTGGAAGCGAAACCTCGCTCCCGCGGCCGCCCTGGACTGGCTTGCGGCCGGCTGGCGCGACTTCACGATCTATCCGGCAGCCAGCATCAGCTATGGGATCATGGTGTTTCTGGTCTCCATCATCACGGTCATCGGCCTGTTCGCGCTCCGTTTCGACTACATCCTGCTCCCGGCGTTTTCCGGCTTCATGGTCGTCGGCCCCGTGATCGGAATCGGGCTTTACGAGAAGAGCCGGCGCATCGCGGAAGGCAGGCCTGTCACGCTGTGGCAGATGATCTTCGTCAAGCCCGAGTCGGGCGGCCAGATATTGTTCGCCGGCGTGCTGCTTTTCCTGCTGACGCTGTTGTGGATGCGCGCCGCCATCATCGTCTACGCGCTGTTCTTCGGCCTGCGACCGTTTCCCGGCCTCGACCACATCATTCCCATGCTGTTCACGACTGCGACCGGCTGGGCGATGCTGGTGGTGGGCAGCGCGATCGGCGGGCTGTTCGCGGCGTTTGCATTTGCGATCAGCGCCTTCTCCATCCCGATGCTACTGTCCGAGCGTACCGATGCATTGACCGCCATGGGCACCAGCATGGCGCTGGTCTGGAATAATCTGCCTGTCATGTTGACCTGGGCGGCGATCATGCTGGCGCTGATTGTCGTCGGCATCGTCACCGGGCTTTTGGGAATGATCGTGATTTTCCCGGTGCTGGGACACGGAAGCTGGCACGCGTACCGGGCGATGCGACCTCAGGGTTGATGCGCGGCACCTGGAGTTGTTGCCGATGGGTTGTTGCGGCCCCGATGCGAGATTGACGGCGCTGCCGGATGCGCGCGCGTCCAGCGAGGAAGTGCTGCTGGCCAGCCGTATCGTGGGCGACGGCTTGCGCCAGACCGATCTGTCGGTTCCCGCAATGCATTGCGGAGCGTGCATTCGCACGATCGAGAAGGCGCTCGGCGAACTCGCCGGCGTGGAAAGCGCCCGTGTCAATCTTTCGAGCAAACGCGTCACCGTCCGCTGGTACGCCGACGGAACTCCGCCGCCGCTGATCGAGACGCTCGAACACGCCGGCTTCCAGGCACATCTGTTCGAGTTCGAACCCGACAGCGGGGACGGCGAGCGATCGGAACTTGTCCGCGCGCTCGCGGTCTCTGGCTTCGCCGCCAGCAACATCATGCTGCTTTCGGTGTCGGTCTGGGCCGGAGCCGAAGCCGAGACCCGCAATCTGTTTCATTGGCTGTCGGCCCTCATCGCGCTGCCCGCGCTGGCCTATTCCGGCCGGATATTCTTCCGGTCGGCCTGGCAGGCCGTGAGGCACGGGCGCACCAACATGGATGTGCCGATCTCCGTCGGCGTGCTGCTGGCCTTCGGCATGAGCTTCTACGAAACGATCGTTCACGGCCCGCACGCCTATTTCGATGCGGCGATCTCGCTGCTGTTCGTTCTGCTGGTCGGGCGCACGCTCGACCGCATGGTGCGCGAACGCGCCCGGCTTGCCGTAAACGGGCTGGCGCGGCTCTCTGCACGCGGCGCATTCGTGCTGCGGCAGGATGGCACGCAGCTTTACCTCCCGACGAACGAGATTCGAGCCGGGATGACTATTCAGCTCGCGGCTGGCGATCGCGTGCCCGTCGATGCAACGGTTGCAAGGGGGACATCGGAGATCGACGTCTCGCTGGTGTCGGGAGAGCACGCGCCGGTGCGGGTGGCGGCCGGCTCAGTCCTGCGGGCGGGGACGCTAAATCTGACCGGGCCTCTCACCATTGTCGCGGCCGCGACTGCGGACGATTCGTTTCTCGGCGAGATGATGCGGATGATGGAAGCCGCCGAGCAGGGGCGCTCCGGCTACCGGCGTATTTCGGACCGCGCCGCGGGCCTCTATGCGCCGGCGGTTCACCTGACGGCACTCCTGACGTTTGCGGGCTGGCTTGTCGCGACCGCCGACGTGCATCATGCGCTGACAATAGCGATTGCCGTGCTGATCATCACCTGCCCTTGCGCGCTCGGCCTCGCCGTACCGATGGTTCAGGTGGTTGCGGCCCGCAGGCTGTTCGAGGCCGGCATCATGGTGAAGGACGGTGGCGCGCTCGAGCGCCTCGCCGAAACCGACACGGTCCTCTTCGACAAGACCGGAACGCTGACGGTCGGCGTCCCGCGCCTGATCGGATCGTCCGACACGTCCCGTGAGATCACCGCAGTCGCCGCAGCATTGGCGTCGCATTCGCGCCATCCCTATTCGCGCGCGCTGGCCGAGGCCTCGAGCGACCTTCCCGCACCTCATGTTGCGTTCGATGAGATCTCCGAGCGTCCCGGGTATGGGCTCGAGGGGCGCTCGAGGTCGGCCGTCTACCGGCTCGGGCGGCCGGACTGGGCGCTTGCGGCTGAAGCAGGCTCGATGTCAGGCCACGAATCCGTCGTTCTTGCAAAGGACGGCAGGCGCCTGGCGGATTTTCGTTTCGAGGACCGGATGCGGGCGGATGCGGCCGCTGCGGTCGCCGGGCTGAAGGCGATCGGCTTTCAGGTGGAGGTGATCTCCGGCGATCGCGAAGCCGCGGTACGGCCGATCGCCGCGCAACTCGACGTTCCCTGGCTTGCCGCCGCGCTACCCGGCGACAAGATCGCGCGTATTGCCGCGCTTGAAGGTTCCGGCCGCAAGGTCCTGATGGTCGGCGACGGATTGAATGATGCACCGGCGCTGACGGCCGCCCATGCCTCGATGGCGCCCGCTTCAGCGGCAGACGTCGGACGCAACGCCGCCGATATGGTTTTCCTGCATGAGAGCCTGGCTGCCGTCCCGCTGGCGATCTCGATCGCACGAAGAGCCGGCCGCCTGGTCCGTCAGAACCTCGCGCTTGCGGTCATCTACAATGTCGTCGCCGTGCCGATCGCGATCCTGGGCCATGTGACGCCGCTGATCGCGGCAGTGGCGATGTCGGGATCGTCCATTCTGGTTGTCGCCAACGCGCTTCGCCTTGAGCGCGGACAAGCAGCCGCCCCAAGCGCCGCCGGCGCTGCGCCGCTTGCGGCCAAGGCCGCGATGGAGGCCGCGGAATGAAGGACTATTTTTATCTGATCCCCATCGCGCTTGCCCTCGGCCTCTCCGGTCTCGCGGCCTTCCTGTGGTCGCTCAAGACCGGGCAATATGATGATCTGGAAGGCGCAGCCGTCCGCATCCTGCAGGAAGACGACGTTCCGATCCGAACGAAGTCCGAGCCGCGACGTGCCGACCATCGGCCGGCTGCCGCATCGCGTGAGACCTGTTCGAACGGATCGTCCCCGCGCCAGACCCAATAGGCGCCGCTGCGGTCCGATCCGACTGCGGTTCAGCGGGGCGTCAGCGCCCAAGCACCCGATCCATCAGCCAACCATCCAATCCGGAAGCGGCTTCGGGCCGCACATTTGGATTTGGCGGCGGCGCTGAGGTGCGCGCCGGCTGAGGGCGATACGCCCCGGCAGGAACGGGCGCTGACGGCGCCGGCGCCGTGCTGGCCTGCGACGCGGTCTGGAACAGGTTCGACATGAAGCCGCCGCGCGGCGCGTTCGGCAGGCTCGCCACCGGCACGCCTTGATGGGCGGTGCGCATGAAGCGGGTCCACACTTCCACCGGCAGGCCGCCGCCGGTCGCCTTCTTCGTCGGGGAATTGTCGTCATTGCCGAGCCAGACGCCGGTGACGAGTTTGGCGGTATAGCCGATGAACCAGGCGTCGCGGAAATCCTGGCTGGTGCCGGTCTTGCCGGCGGCCATCCAGCCCGGAATCTCCGCCTTGCGCGCGGTGCCGGACAAGAGCGTCTCCTGCATCATCGTGTTCATCATCGCGACATAGCGCGGCTCGATCACCTGAGCGGGCTGATCCGGCTGGCGCGCATACAATAGCTTGCCCTCGCTGGTGCGGATCCTCGTCACGACATGCGGGGAGACCCCAAGCCCGCCATTGGCAAAGGGCGCATAGGCGCCGACCAGCTCGATGACGGAGACTTCCGAGGTGCCGAGCGCGATCGAGGGGTTGGCGTCGAGCTTCGAGGAGATGCCGAGCCGGTGCGCGGTCCGCACCACGTTCTTCGGCCCGACTTCGAGCCCGAGCCGCACCGCCACCGTGTTGAGCGACATCGCGAGCGCCTGCGTCAGCGTCACCGAGCCGAAATATTCATGGGTGTAGTTCTCGGGTCGCCAGCCCTTGAGGTCGAGCGGCGCGTCCTGGCGGATCGTGTCCGGCGTCAGGCCGCCCTCGATCGCGGTGAGAAAGACGAACGGCTTGAACGCCGAGCCGGGCTGGCGCTTGGCCGTGACCGCGCGGTTGAACTGGCTCTCGGCATAGTTCCGCCCGCCGACCATGGCGCGCACCGCGCCGTCGGGCGTCATCGCCACCAGCGCGCCCTGGGTGACGTTGAACTTCACGCTCTTGGCCGCGAGTTCGTCGATGACAGCGGCTTCCGCCGTGCTTTGCAGTTTTGGATCGATCGTGGTCTCGACCACGATGCTCTGGTCGATCTGGCCGACGAGGTCGTCGAGCACTTCGCCGATCCAGTCGGCAACGTAGTTGACGGTGCCGGCGCCGACCGGCTTCACATTGTAGGAGGGATGGCCGATCGAGGCCTTGGCCTGCGCGTCGGTGATGAACCTGGCATCCGCCATGGCCGCGAGCACGATCTGGGCGCGCGCCTCCGCGCCTTCCGGATTGCGGTTCGGCGCTAGCCGCGACGGCGATTTGACGAGGCCGGCCAGCATCGCCGCTTCCGCGACCGTGACGTTCTTTGCCGATTTGCCGAAATAACGCTGCGACGCGGCCTCGACGCCATAGGCGCCGGAGCCGAAATAGACGCGGTTGAGATAGAGCTCGAGAATTTCGTTCTTGGAATGCTTGCGCTCCAGCCACAGCGCGAGCTCCACTTCCTGCAGCTTGCGCGCCATCGTCCGTTCCTGGGTCAGGAACAGGTTTTTCGCGAGTTGCTGCGTCAGCGTCGAGCCGCCCTGCGAGACGCCGCGATGCATGACGTTGGTGACGAGCGCACGCGCGATGCCGACGGGGTCGACGCCGTAATGCGAATAGAAGCGGCGATCCTCGATGGCGATGAACGCCTTCGGCAGATAGGGCGGCAGGTCCTTCAGCGCGACATTGGAGCCGGGCGCTTCGCCGCGCGAGGCCAGCAGGCTGCCGTCGAGGCCGACGATCTGAATGGTCGGCGGGCGCTTTGGAATTTCCAGCGACTGGATCGCCGGCAGATGCGCGCCGACCCAGACCACGACGCCGACCACCGCGATCACGGCCCAGAGGCCGAGCACCGCGCCCCAATAGACCAGCCGACCGATCCGGATACGGCTGCGTGCCTTGCCGCGCCGCTTGGCGCCGCTTTTGGCCGCGCGCGGCTTGCGCTCGCGCGGCGGCGGATCGTCGTCCTCGTCCTCGATCTTGCGCTTGGCCACCGGCTTCTTCGGTTTCTCGTCGTCTGCCGCGTCAGGGATGCGATCGCCGGGCGAGAGGCGCAGGTCCGCCAGCGCGGCCGGAAGCCCGAACAGCGGCTCCTTGCGTGCGCCGCTCTTTTTCCGTCCCCACGCCATGACACACGCCGCTCATACCCGTCCTGCCGCACGCTACCGGCGGCTGTTTAAGGCTCGGTTACGGAAAGGTTAATACGGGATTAGGAGGTGCGGCGGGGCGTGCTAGCATCGCCCCAAACCGCACTGTTCCCGGAGGAATTTCTGAGATGGGCCACGTCGATCCGACCAAAGAAGTATTCGCGCAGTTCCGGGCCAATGACCGTCCGGGTCCGATCCACATGCTCAACCTCGTCCGGCTGCGCGCGCTTGCCGCCTATCCCGACGGCCGCAAGGCGACCGGTGCGGAAGCCTATGCCGCCTATGGCCGCGAGAGCGGCCCGGTGTTCGAACGGCTCGGCGGCCGCATCGTCTGGCAGGGAAGGTTCGAACTGATGCTGATCGGGCCGCAGGAGGAGCGCTGGGATCATTGCTTCATCGCCGAATATCCAGGCGTCGCCGCCTTCGCCGAGATGATCCGCGATCCCGTCTACCGCGAGGCGGTCAAGCACCGCCAGGCCGCGGTGGAGGATTCCCGCCTGATCCGCCACGCCGTGCTGCCGATCGGCAAGACGTTCGGTGAGATACCGGCGTAACGCCCGCCGTGCGCGACCGACAAAAAACCGGCGGCCCCGAAGGGCCGCCGGTCGCTTCTTCCGCCGATCGTTCCCGTTGGCTCGCCGGGCCTAGCCCGCCGGGCCGGCATCCTCGAGGATCGGGCCGAACAGCTCCCAGCGCTCGCCGTTGAACTTCATCATCTGAAGCTGCTTGTTGACGCGGTAGTCGGTCGGCGAGGTGTTGATCTTCATGCCGGGCAGGCCGATGTCGAGCACGACATCCTTCAGGTTGGCGGCCTGCCGCATCACGTTCTCACGGGTCAGATCGTCGCCGCACTGCTTGAGTACCTGCACCAGCAGCTGCGCCGTCGAATAGCCGTACGTATTCACCGTGTTCATCTTGTCGCCTTCCGGGAAGTACTTCGTCATGAAGTCGAGGTACTTCTTCAGGCCCGGATCGTCCTTCCAGGTCGGATCGGCCGGATCCTTGCCGTACTGGACGCTGATCACGCCCTTCGATGCTTCGAGGCCGGCGGGCTGCAGCGTGGCGCTCACCGGGCTCGCATTGATGTCGACGATATGGACCGGCTTCCAGCCAAGCTCGTGGATCTTGCGGATCGCCTGCGCCGCCTGCTTCGGCGTCGACGCGCTGTAGAACAGGTCGGCCCCGGCGTCCTTGATTTTCAGCACCTGCGAATCGATGGTGGGATCGGAGACCTCGTAGGAGGCTTCGGCCACGATCATCTTCGATGCCTTGTCGCCAAGGCCGGCCTTCAGCCCGTTGCTGTAATCCTTACCGAGATCGTCGTTCTGATAGAGGATGCCGATCTTGGCGTTCGGATATTCCTTCAGGATGAACTGGCCGTAGATCTTGCCCTCGACGAAATAGTTCGGGTTGTAGCCCATCGTCCAGGGGAAGTTCTTGGGATCGGTGAACTTGGAGGCGCCGGTGGCGGCGAACAGCTGCGGCACCTTCTTGGTGTTGAGATACTTCTGCACGGCAGCGTTGGCCGCGGTGCCGATGACCTGGAAGGTCAGGAGGACCTCGTCGCCTTCCACCAGCTTGCGGATCTGCTCGACCGTCTTCGGCGGCGAATAGGCGTCGTCATACTGGATCAGGTTGATCTTGCGGCCGTTGATGCCGCCCTGATCGTTGATCATCTTCATGTAGGCAGCCTGCGTCTTGCCGATATTGGCATACACCGAATAGGCGCCGGAGAACGGCACGGTCTGGCCGATCTTGATCTCGGTGTCGCTCGCGCCGGTATCGTATTTCTTCTGCGCGGAGGCGGTCGAGACCGACAGCGCAAGCGCCAGCGCCGTGCCGGCGGCCAGATGGAAAATACCCTTCCTCATAATACTGCGTTCCTCCATGGATTTATGATTGAGCTGACGGACTTGGCCGGGCTCAAACGAGCCCGGCAAACACATCGCTGCCGCAATAGTGACGGAAGCCATGTTGCAATGCAAGGCGGGTCGCGCATGGCGATCACGGATCGGGTTCCCCGCACCGCAGTCCAAATCCTCACGCCAGCCGTTGGCGATGAAAATCATGTGCGGTCCCCCAACCGGCGGCGGAATTCGGGTGGATGCTAGCACGAGGCGGGTGAAAAATACCGGCGCTTGCCGCGATGCTCAGGGGATGCCGATGCCAGAGACCTTCAACCTCGACTGCCTGCCGACGCCGATCGGCACGGCGCTGCTCGTCACCGACGCCGACGGCCGGCTTCGCGCGCTCGACTGGGAAGATTATGAGCCTCGCATGCGGCAGTTGCTGCGCCTGCAATGCGGCGCGGTGAAATTGCACAATGCGCCGGCGCCGCGCGATCTGCGCACGGCACTAACAGGCTATTTCAAGGGCGACCTCGACCGTCTCGGCGCGATCCAATGGCGCGTCGCCGGCACGCCGTTCCAGCAGAAGGTCTGGAACGCGCTGCCGAAAATTGCGGCGGGCACCACGCTGAGCTACGGCGCGCTGGCGGCCATGATTGGCGTGCCGCGCGCGGTTCGCGCCCTCGGTCACGCCAACGGCTCGAACCCGATCAGCGTCGTGCTGCCCTGTCACCGCCTGATCGGCGCCGACGGTTCGCTGGTGAAATATGGCGGCGGTATCGAGCGCAAGCGCTGGCTGCTCCGGCACGAGGGCGTGGCGGTGTGAAGTGTCGTCATTGCGAGGAGCGCAGCGACGAAGCAATCCATCCATCCGTTATGCCGCGAGATGGATTGCTTCGCTTCGCTCGCAATGACGAGGAGAGAGCGGGGGCGCGCGTAACTCACGCCGCCGGCTGAGCGACGGTATCCTCGGCGGAGAGCAGATGAAGCAGTGCGCTCTTGATCGCGGCCTGGCGGGTCGGCGCGGTGATCTGGGCGCCGAGCAGGTCGGTGACGTAGAACACGTCGCGGGCGCGTTCGCCGAAGGTCGCGACATGCGCCGACGCGATGTTGAGGTTGAGCTTCGAGATCGATGTCGTCAGTTGATACAACAGGCCCGGACGGTCGAGGCCTGAAACCTCGATCACGGTATAGCGGTCCGACCACTGGTTGTTGATGATGACCTCGGGCTCGACGGCGAAGGCGCGCACCTTGCCGCGGTTGGCGGCCTTGCGCGCCACCACTTCGGGCAGCCGCAACTTGCCCTCGAGCACCTGCTCGATCATTTCGCCGATCCGGGTGGCGCGCCGCCCCTCGTCCTCGTCGCGGTCATATTCCCTCGATATCGCGATGGTGTCGAGCGCGCGGCCGTCGGTGGTGGTGTAGATCTGCGCGTCGACGATGTTGGCTCCCGCGGAGGCGCAGGCGCCCGCGATGATCGACAGCAGCCAGGGATGGTCGGTTGCGAGGATCGTCAGCTCGGTGACGCCGCGCGCCTCGTCGAAGCCGACATTGATCGCGAGCTGGTGCCCGGCCTGTTCGCTGGCCCGGATGAAGCGGGCCTGGCGAATCTTGCGCTGCAGGTCGACCTTGAGCCAGTAGGCCGGATAATGCCGGCCGATATAGGCGTTGAGATCGGCCTCGGGCCACTCGTTGAAGGCGGCGCGGAATTCGGACTGCGCCACCGCGATGCGCTGCGCGCGGTTCACTTCCGAGAAGCCGCCGGTCAGGACCGGCTCGGTTTCGTAATACAGCGTGCGCATCAACTGCGCCTTCCAGCCGTTCCAGACGCCGGGGCCGACGCCCCTGATGTCGGCAGTGGTCAGGATGGTCAGAAGCTTCATCTGCTCGACCGACTGCACCACGGCGGCGAAATTCTCGATCGTCTTGCGGTCCGAGAGATCGCGCGACTGCGCCACGGTGGACATCGTCAGATGTTCCTCGATCAGCCAGGCCACGAGCTCGGTGTCGGCGGTGTTGAAGCCGAACCGTGGGCACAGCCGTCGCGCCACCCTGGCGCCTGCGATCGAATGGTCTTCCGGGCGGCCCTTGGCGACATCATGCAGCAGCGTTGCGATGTAGATCACCGCGCGGTGCTCGGGCTGGATCTTGCGGAACAGGTCGCTCGCCACCACGAACTCGTCGATGCCGCCGCGCTCGATGTCCTGCAGGAAGCCGATGCAGCGGATCAGGTGCTCGTCCACCGTATAGTGATGGTACATGTTGAACTGCATCATCGACACGATCTTGCCGAAGGCGCGGATGAAGTGACCGAGCACGCCGGTCTCGTTCATCCGCCGCAGCACGGTCTCGGCATTGTCTGATGTCAGGATCTCCATGAAGAGTTGGTTGGCTTCCGGACTCTCGCGAAGCTGGGTGTTCACCAGCTTCAGCGAGCGCGTCACCGTGCGCATCGCATCGGGGTGGAAGGCGAGGTTGTTCTTCTGCGCCAGGCGGAAGATCCGGATCAAATTGACCGGATCGTGCTTGAAGACGTCGGGCGCGGCGAGGTTGATGCGGTTGTTGTCGATGATGAAGTCGTCGCTGTCGGGCACCCGCCGACGCGTGGCGCCCGGCCGCAGCCGCGCCACCATCCGGCTCAGCACCGGCGCAGGCTTGGCCTGCTCGTCCTCCAGCTTGGCGCACAGGATCGCGGTGAGATCGCCGACGTCCTTGGCGATCAGGAAGTAGTGCTTCATGAAGCGCTCGACGTCCTGCATGCCGGGATGCGAGGTGTAGCCGAGGCGCACCGCGATCTCGCGCTGCATGTCGAACGACAGCCGCTCCTCGGCGCGGCCCGAGACGAAATGCAGATTGCAGCGCACCGACCACAGGAAGTCGGCGCAGCGGCGGAAGGTGCGGTATTCCTGCGCGTCGAACACGCCGCGCTCCACCAGCTCGTCGGTTTCGCGCACGCGGTAGACATATTTGGCGATCCAGAACAGCGTGTGGAGATCGCGCAGTCCGCCCTTGCCGTCCTTGACGTTGGGCTCGACGAGGTAGCGCGACTGGCCGGCGCGGCGATGACGCTCCTCGCGTTCGGCCAGCTTGGCGGTGACGAATTCGGAAGCCGTGCCCTGCACCACGTCCCTGTCGAAGCGGGCGACCAGTTCGCCATAGAGCGGTTGGTCGCCGGTGAGGAACCGCGTCTCCAGGATCGCGGTGCGGATCGTCATGTCGCCACGCGCCTGGCGAATGCATTCGTCGACCGAGCGCGTGGCGTGGCCGACCTTCAATCCCATGTCCCACAGGCAATAGAGAATGGCCTCGGCGACCTGCTCGCCCCAGGCGGTTTGCTTGTAGGGCAGGATGAACAGCAGATCGATGTCGGATTCCGGCGCCATCAGGCCGCGGCCGTAACCGCCGGTGGCGACCACGGCCATGCGTTCGGCGCCCGAGGGCACGTGCGAGCGATAGAGATGCCGCGTGGCGGCGGAATAGAGGATGCGGATGATCTCGTCCTGCATGAAGCAGAGCCGCTCCGCGCAGCGGCGGCCGTGGCGATCCTTCAGCAATATCGCCTGCGCGGTGGCGCGCGCCGCGATCATCTCGGCCTTGAGCAACTGCGCCAACGCCGAGCGAAACGCGTCCTCGCGGCCGGCATGCTTTTCGGCAAGGGCATCGACCGCCGCGGTGATCCGCGCGGTATCGAAACGGTCATCCTCCCCCGCGGGGGCATCGGTCACGATGGTGTCCATTTCTATCCGATAACGGACGGCACAGAGGCTGTCACGGTGGATTGTAGGGCAGCAGCACGTCTATGCTGAATTCTGGTGCGTTTGAGCAAGACTTTGCTCGCGGGGTCTGTCCCGGCGGTGCGTATTTTCTGGTTGCGCGATGCCATAACATATTGAAATAAAAGAGCGTTTCCGGGACAAGGGGAGGGCGCGATGCCCAGCATGACAAGACGCATATTCGCCGCTGCCATCGCGGCTTCGACTTTGCTGCCGGGCGCGGCCTTCGCCGCCGACGCGCTCAAGGAAATTCGCATCGACTGGGCGACCTACAATCCGGTGTCGATGGTCCTCAAGCAGAAGGGACTGCTGGAGAAGGAATTCGCCAAGGACGGCATCAGCGTCGTCTGGGTGCAGTCGGCCGGTTCCAACAAGGCGCTCGAATTCCTCAATGCCGGCTCGATCGATTTCGGTTCGACCGCGGGCTCGGCGGCGCTGGTCGCCAAGATCAACGGCAACCCGATCAAGTCGATCTACGTCTATTCGCGCCCCGAATGGACCGCGCTGGTGACGTCGAAGGATTCCAAGATCGCTTCCGTGGCCGACCTCAAGGGCAAGCGCGTCGCGGTGACGCGCGGCACCGATCCGCACATCTTCCTGGTGCGCGCGCTGCTCGGCGCCGGCCTCACCGAAAAGGACATCACGCCGGTATTGCTGCAGCATGCCGACGGCAAGACCGCGCTGATCCGCGGCGACGTCGACGCCTGGGCCGGCCTCGATCCGATGATGGCGCAGGCCGAAGTCGAGGAGGGCGCAAAACTGTTCTTCCGCAAGGCGGACGCCAACACCTGGGGCATCCTCAATGTGCGCGAGCAGTTCCTGAAGGACTATCCCGACGCCGTCCGCCGCGTGCTCGCGGTGTACGAGGAGGCGCGCAAATATTCGCTCGCCAACTACGACGACCTCAAGAAGACCTTCATCGGCGTGACCAGGCTGCCGGATGCCGTCGTCGACAAGCAGCTCAAGGAACGCACCGAACTGACCCACAGCCGCATCGGCGCGCCGCAGCGCGAGTCGATCCTCGCCGCGGGCCTCGCGCTGCAGCAGGCCGGCGTCGTCGACGCCAAGGTCGACGTCAAGGCGACGCTCGACGCCCTGATCGACGACCAGGTCCCGCTGCCGACGAATTGACTTCGTCCGTAGCCCGGATGGAGCGAAGCGCAATCCGGGACTGGTCTTTCGGCTCGCAAGAATCCCGGGTTTCGCTTCGCTGCACCCGGGCTACAAGTTGTCGTGGTTATGGCTACCACTGCCTTCGCGGGGACGACGAATGGATAGAGCCACGGCACACCCGCCACCTTGCAATCCGGTGCGAGACGCGTTCTTGCTATGACTATGTCTGTTGAACTTCCTGCTACCCTCGATCAACCGGAAGCCGCGCGTGCCGCGCCGCCGTCGTCTGCGCGGTTGCGGCGCTATGCGCGGCCGGCGCTCGGGCTGTTGCTGCCGGTCGGGCTCGCGCTGCTCTGGGAAGTCTGGGTCTGGCTCGGCTATTCCAACGGCCGCCTGGTGCCGCCACCGACCAGGATTTTCGCCACCGTGATGGAATTGGCGAAAAGCGGTGAACTGTCGCGCCATATCATAACGACGGTGGCGCGCGTGGCGGCGGGCTTCGGTCTCGGCGTCGTCGCCGGAACCATCCTCGGCGCCGTCTCCGGCTATTGGGGGCTGGCGCGGCAACTGCTCGATCCGACCGTGCAGGCGCTGCGCGCGATTCCCTCGATTGCCTGGGTGCCGCTGTTCATCCTGTGGCTCGGCATTTTCGAGACGTCGAAGATCGCGCTGATCGCAGTCGGGGTGTTCTTCCCGGTCTATCTCGGCGTGATGGGCGCGATCCTCGCCGTCGACCGCAAGATCGTCGAGGTCGGCCGCGTCTTCCGCCTTTCCGGTCCGGCGATGATCCGCCGCATCCTGTTGCCCGCGGTGCTGCCGGCCTATGTCGTCGCGCTGCGCGTCGGCCTCGGTCTGGGCTGGATGTTCGTCGTCGCCGCCGAGTTCATGGGCGCCTCGGAAGGACTTGGCTATCTCCTGATCGACGGCCAGCAGCTCGGCAAGCCGGCGCAGATCGTGGCGGCGATCGTGATCTTCGCGATCCTCGGCAAGACCACCGACTGGCTGATCGAAATCGCCGCCGCGCCGCTGTTGCGCTGGCAGGATGCGTTCGGCCGCCAGGGTGGAGGCGCCTGATGCTCGCGATGGACAAGGTCGGCAAGACCTATCCCAATGGCGTTCACGCGCTGGAGCGGTTCTCCGCCGAGATCCGGCCCGGCGAGATCGTCGCCATCATCGGCGGCTCCGGCTGCGGAAAATCCACGCTGCTGCGCGCCATCGCCGGCCTCGACCGCGCCACCACGGGAACGGTGACGCTGGACGATGCCACCATCACCGCGCCGCACGCCAAGATCGGCATCATCTTCCAGGAGCCGCGGCTGCTGCCCTGGCTCAGCGTCGCCGACAATATCGGCTTCGGCCTGTCGGATCTGCCTGCGGATGTCAGACGGGAGAAGGTCGCCCGTGCGCTGGCGCGGGTCGGCCTTGCCGATAAGGCCAAGGCGTGGCCGCGCGAACTCTCCGGCGGGCAGGCGCAGCGGGTGGCGATCGCGCGTGCGCTGGTGCCGCAGCCCGAAGTGCTGCTGCTCGACGAGCCGTTCTCCGCGCTCGACGCCTTCACGCGGCGCGACCTGCAGGATCACCTGCTCGACCTCTGGAACGACACGCGGCCGACGCTGATCCTGGTGACGCACGACGTTGACGAGGCCGTGGTGCTGGCGGACAGGGTGCTGGTGATGCGGCCGCGGCCGGGCCGGCTGTTCGAGGTGATCAGGATCAATCTGACGCGGCCGCGCGACCGCGCATCGCCCTTGTTCGAGAATTTCAAGCGCCATGTGCTGACATCGCTCGATCGCTCGCTCGACCGCAATGTGCCCGACGCCGATCCAAAAACGATGGCGGGCGAGGCGATGTGGTGGTGACAGCGGGACATTTTCGCACTAAATCCGGCTGGGCAATAAGAATAACCGGGAGACGAAAATGGACGCCGCCGAACTCCGCGCGATGCAGGCCCCGATCAAGGAACGTTACAAGACCGATCCTTCCGCCGCCGTCATTACGCTGAAGGCCAAGGGCTCGATCGACAATGAAGGCATCGCCTGCAAGGTCGAGACCGGCCGCGCGCTGGCGGTCGCAGGCCTCCATCCCGCCACCGGCGGCTCCGGGCTGGAGCTCTGCTCCGGCGACATGCTGCTCGAGGCGCTGGTCGCCTGTGCCGGCGTCACGCTGAAATCGGTCGCCACCGCCGTCGAAGTGCCGCTCAAGACCGGCCTCGTCATCGCCGAGGGCGACCTCGATTTTCGCGGCACGCTCGGCGTCGACAAGGAGGCCCCGGTCGGCTTCGAGGAAATCCGCCTGCGCTTCGAGGTCGGCACCGACGCCCCGCAGGACAAGCTCGATTTGCTGCTCAAGCTCACCGAACGCTACTGCGTGGTCTACCAGACCATCAAGAACGGCCCGAAGGTCTCGGTGTCGATGAAGCGGGTCTAACTCGATGTCGTTCCTGCGAAAGCAGGGACCCATAACCACCAACGTCAGCGGGTGCGGGAAGTATCGATCCGCACCGCCCAAAATCGATACGCCGCAGCGTATGGGTCCCTGCGTTCGCAGGGACGACAGCAAATGTCCCCCGAACTCGCCTTCATCCTCACGCTCGGCCTGCGCATGGCGATAACAGCGGCGTTCGTGGTGACGGCCTCCATCATCACGGAGCGATCCGGCCCGGTGATCGGCGCGCTGGTGGCGACGTTGCCGATCTCGGCGGGGCCATCCTACGTCTTCCTCGCGCTCGACCATGACGCCGCCTTCATCGCCGAGGGCGCGCTGGCGAGCCTGCCGATCAACGCGGCGACGATCTTCCTCGGCCTCACTTACGTCGTGCTGGCGCAGCGCCATGGCGCGCTGGTCAGTTGCGTTGCGGCGGTCGCCGTCTGGTTCGGGCTCGCCGCGATCATCCGCTCGGTGCAGTGGTCGCTCGCCGACGGCCTGATCGTCAACGCCATCGCGTTCGGCATCTGCGTGCCGCTGCTCGCGCGCTATCGTCACGCCAGGATGCCGCCGATCCGGCGCCGCTGGTACGACATCCCGCTGCGGGCCTCGCTGGTCGCGACGCTGGTCGCAACCGTGGTCACGACGTCGAGCTGGGTCGGCCCCAAGGTCAGCGGCATGATCGCGCTGTTCCCGATCGTGTTCACCTCGATGATGCTGATCCTGCATCCCCGCATCGGCGGGCCGCCGACCGCCGCCGTGCTCGCCAACAGCGCCTGGGGCCTGATAGGATTGGGCATCGCGATCGCGGTGCTCCATGTCGCGGCATTGCAGTTCGGCTCGGCGATCGGGCTCAGCCTTGCGCTGGCGACATGCGTCGGGTGGAACCTGAGCCTGTGGTGGCTCGGGCGCAGGAAGGTCGCACGCGCCAAGCCGCAAGTTTGATGGTTACCGACTGCGACGAGACCCGCTAAGCTGGCACGCGACAAAACCGGGGCGCGCGGTGGAGGGATTGTACAAGGTCGAGTACGACATCAGCGGCGGCACCGGCCGCAGCGTGCTGTACGCCCATGCCGGAACAATGCTCGGCGGCAACACCGCATTCGCCCATTTCGGCACCTACGATCATGTGGACGGCGAAATCATCGCCCGCTTGCGGACCCGGCGTCACAGCCCGTCGCCGCACCGGAGGATGCTGGTCAGCGCCGACCGGGTCACGATCAGCATACGCGGCAGGCCGCAGGGCGATGTCTGGCACTTCGCGGGCCGCGTCGAGGAAGACGCCGGCTCGGTATTCCGCGCGGTCATGACGCCGCTCGGCAATGATGACATGCCGCCGCCGGGAAGGATCGGCGAAGGCGGCATCGTCAGCGGGCTCTACTCGATCGACATAAGGATGCTGGACGGCATCGCCGGCGGGCAGACCGGCGTGATGCTGCTGGAGGACGGCCGCATCCTCGGCGGCGACGCGTTCTTCTATTATCTCGGCGCCTACACCTCCTCAAACGGCCGCTGGAAGGGCGAGTTCGTCAATCAGGAGCATACCCCGGCAAAGGATGAGCATCCGCTGTTCGGCGGACATGAAGTCGGAATTGGCTTCTCCGGCCGCTGCAGTGCCGAGGGTGCGGAGATCGAGGCGACCGCACTGGTCGGCAAGCGCAGCATCCGCTTCGCAGCGACGCTGAAATTGATTCAGCCCTTCGCCGGGTGACAGACTTCGTAGCCCGGATGGAGCGGAGCGAAATCCGGGGATGGCTGACGACGCACGAGATTCCCGGATTGCGCTCCGCTCCATCCGGGCTACGGATTTCACTTTCCCTTCGGCAGCTTCGCCTTCAGCGCATACAGCGCCTCCAGCGCCTCGCGCGGCGACATCTCGTCGGGATGCAGCGCCTTGACGGCTTCCATCATCAGCTCGGCCTCGCTCGGCGGCGCGGGTTCGGCGGCGGCGCGGGAGGGGACGGCGAACAGCGGCAGATCGTCGGCGAGGGCCCGCGCCGTCTGGCCGCGGTCCTGCGCCTCGAGTTTCGCCAGCACCGATTTGGCGCGGGCGATCACGGCGGGCGGCAGACCTGCGAGCTTGGCGACCTGGATGCCGTAGGAGCGGTCGGCGGAGCCCGGCAACACCTCGTGAAGGAATACGACGTCGCCCTGCCATTCCTTGACGCGCACGGTAGCGTTGAACATCCGCGGCAGCCTGGCCGAAAGCGCGGTCAGCTCATGATAATGCGTGGCGAACAGCGCGCGGCAGCGGTTGGCTTCGTGCAGATGCTCGATCGCGGCCCATGCGATCGACAAGCCATCGAAGGTCGCGGTGCCGCGGCCGATCTCGTCGAGGATCACCAGCGAGCGCTCGCTGGCCTGGTTGAGGATCACGGCGGTCTCGACCATCTCGACCATGAAGGTCGAACGTCCGCGCGCGAGATCGTCCGCGGCGCCAACGCGTGAGAACAGGCGATCGACGACGCCGATCCGCGCGCGCGAGGCCGGCACGTAGGAGCCGATCTGCGCCATCAGCGCGATCAACGCGTTCTGGCGCAGGAAGGTCGATTTGCCCGCCATGTTCGGACCCGTGATCAGCCAGATCTGGCCAGCCCCCACCCTACCCTCCCCCGCACGCGGGGGAGGGTAGGGTGGGGGTACCGGCGAGAGATCGCAGGCATTGGCAATGAACGGCTGGCCGTCGCGCTTCAACGCCTGCTCCACCACGGGATGCCGGCCACCCTCGACCGCGAAGCCGAGCGAGCCGTCGACCTCGGGCCGCACGTAATTGTCGTCGACCGCAAGCTTCGCCAGCGACGTCGCGACGTCGAGCATGGCAAAGGCATGCGCCGCGGCGCGCAGATCGTCGCTGGCGGCCAGCGCCATGGCGCAAAGCCGCTCGAAGATTTCCAGTTCCAGGTTCAGCGCGCGGTCGCCGGCATTGGCGATCTTGGCTTCGGTCTCGCCGAGCTCGGCGGTGGTGAAACGAACCTGGCCCGCCAGTGTCTGGCGATGGATGAAGGTGGCATTCAGCGGCGGCGCCATCAGCCGGTCGCCGTGCTGCGCCGTGACCTCGACGAAATAGCCGAGCACGTTGTTGTGGCGGATCTTGAGCGCCTTGATGCCGGTGTCCTCGGCGTAGCGCGCCTGCATCGCGGCGACGACAAGGCGGGAGGCGTCGCGCAAATTCCGGCTCTCGTCGAGCGCGGCCTCATAGCCTTCGCGGATGAAGCCGCCGTCGCGCTTGACCAGCGGCAGTTGCTCGGCAAGCGCGCGTTCGAACTCGCGCGCGAGATCGCGGGAGGGGCGGCGCAGCGCCTCCATCACGGCGATGATTTCGGCCGGCGGCGCCTCCAGCCGCGCGAGGCGGGCCAGCGCCTGGTCGGCGGCAAGGATGCCGTCGCGCAAGGCTGCGAGGTCGCGCGGGCCGCCGCGCCCCACCGACAACCGCGCCAGCGCCCGCGACATGTCGGGGGCGGCGCGCAACGTGGACCTGATATCGTCGCGCGCGGCGCTGTCGGCAACGAATGTCGCAATCGCATCCAGCCGCCGCGCGATAGAAGCGCTATCGGTCAGCGGCGCGGCGAGGCGTTGCGCCAAAAGCCGCGAGCCGGCGGCGGTCACCGTGCAGTCGATCGCATCAAGCAGCGATCCGCGCCGTTCCCCGCCGAGCGTGCGGGTCAGTTCGAGGTTGGCGCGGGTGGCGGGGTCGATCGCCATCGTGGTGCCGGCGGCCTCGCGCGAAGGCGGCGACAGCGGCGGGCGCTTTCCGACCTGGGTGCGGTCGATATAGGTGACGGCGGCGGCCGCCGCGGTGGCCTCCAGCCGCGACATCGCGGAGAGGCCATCCATGGTCGCGACCGCGAAATAGTCGCACAGCCGCCGCTCGGCCGTGGCGCCGTCGAAGACGTCGCGCGTCAGCGGCGTCACCGACGGCAGTTCGCGCAGCAGCGGGCCGAGATCGGCATCGCCATAGAGTGCGTCGGTGACGATGACCTCGTTCGGATTGATCCGCGCCAGCGTCGCGGCGAGCTCCACTGTTGCGCATTCCGTCACCATGAATTCCGACGTGGAGATGTCGATCCAGGCAAGCCCGATGCGGTCGCCGCCGGACGAGCCGCGGGCGCGCGCGATCGCGAGCAGGTAATTGTTGGTGCGGGCATCGAGCAGCGTGTCTTCGGTCAGCGTGCCCGGCGTCACCAGCCGCACCACGCCGCGGGCGACCACGCTCTTGTTGCCGCGGGCGCGCGCGGCGGCAGGATTCTCGGTCTGCTCGCAGACGGCAACGCGGTGGCCGGCATTGATCAGCCGGTGCAGATAGTCCTCGGAGCGCTCCACCGGAACGCCGCACATCGGGATATCCATGCCCTGATGCTTGCCGCGCCTGGTCAGCACGATGCCGAGTGCCTTCGAGGCGATCTCGGCGTCCTCGAAGAACAACTCGTAGAAATCGCCCATCCGGTAGAACAGCAGGAGCCCGGGATGGCCGGCCTTGATCTCGAGATACTGTTCCATCATCGGCGTGACGCGCGATGTGGCGTCGGGTGCCGGCGTGGCTTCGGGGGGCGCAGGGGCGGGGATCGGTTGCTGGATCGTCATTGCGGCGCAAACTACCGAATTTCGCCTCCGGGTCCTATCGCCGTACCTGCGTTGTCAGAGTTTTCCACGCTTGGGAAATTCGGCTGATGATATGCCTCGGCATGGCGGCCTCCCGCGAAAGCATGCAGAGGAAACGATGCCTCAATTGACCTGCCGCGGGCACGCTCCTAAAACTCGCAACAGTTCCAAATGGGTCAACGCCTAAACCACGGCATTCAGGGAGAGATTCTATGCGTGATGTATTCATTTGCGATGCCGTCCGGACTCCGATCGGCCGTTTCGGCGGCTCGCTCGCCAAGGTGCGCGCCGACGATCTGGCCGCGGCCCCGATCAAGGCGCTGATGGCGAAACATCCGAATCTCGACTGGTCGCAGGTGGATGAGGTGTTCTTCGGCTGCGCGAACCAGGCCGGCGAGGACAACCGCAACGTGGCGCGGATGGCACTGTTGCTCGCGGGCATGCCTGATTCGGTTCCCGGCCAGACGCTGAACCGCCTCTGCGCATCCGGCCTCGATGCGGTCGGCGCCGCGGGCCGGGCGATCCGCGCCGGCGAGATTGAGTTTGCGATTGCCGGCGGCGTCGAATCGATGACCCGCGCGCCGTTCGTGATGGGCAAGGCGCCGGAAGCCTTCGCCCGCTCGGCCGATATCTACGACACCACGATCGGCTGGCGCTTCATCAATCCCCTGATGAAGGCGCAGTACGGCGTCGATGCGATGCCGGAGACCGGCGAGAACGTCGCCGAGGAATTCCAGGTGTCGCGCGCCGACCAGGACGCGATGGCGATCCGCTCGCAGCAGCGCGCGGGAGCGGCGATTGCGTCGGGCTATTTCGCCGAGGAGATCACGCCGATCCAGGTGCCCGGCGGCAAGGCCGGCCCGATCACCGTCGACAAGGACGAGCATCCGCGGCCCGAGACCACGCTCGAAGGATTGGCCAAGCTGAAGCCGATCGTGCGCAATCCCGGCACGGTGACGGCCGGCAACGCCTCCGGCGTCAATGACGGCGCGGCGGCGATGATCCTCGCCTCGGAGGCCGCCGTGAAGAAGCACGGCTTGACGCCGCGGGCGCGCATCCTCGGCCTCGCTTCGGCCGCGGTGCCGCCGCGCATCATGGGCATCGGTCCGGTGCCGGCGACGAAGAAGCTGATGGAACGGCTCGGCATCAAGATCTCCGACTTCGATTTGATCGAGCTCAATGAAGCCTTCGCCTCGCAGGGCATAGCCTGCCTGCGGCAACTGGGTGTCAAGGACGACGCCGACTTCGTCAATCCGCATGGCGGCGCGATCGCGCTCGGCCATCCGCTCGGCATGAGCGGCGCGCGGCTGGCGCTGACGGCGGTGCACGGCATGGAGAAGCGGGGCGGCAAGCTTGCCCTGGCAACCATGTGCGTCGGCGTCGGCCAGGGCGTCGCGGTCGCCATCGAAAAGGTCAATTAAAACAGCTATTTGGGCGAATGAAAAAGCAGCGCTTTCCCAGATTAGTTATGTCATATAATGATCTGGCGGCGCGCTGGGCGACAAGGTCGCAAAGCGATGTTGCGCTGATCGCGCGGTGCGAGGGAGGAGTTCGTCATGACATTGGTCTACCCAGTGCAAAGTCTCGTGGCGCATCCACCGCGGCTGTCTCCCGGCTACAAGAGCACGGTCAAGCGCTCGCCCACCAAGCCGCTGATTCCGATGCGGCACACGCTGTCGGAATTGACCGGACCGGTTTACGGCCACGAGACCGTGCGCGAAGGCGATCACGACCTCACCATCCACGGCAAGAAAGAGCCGATCGGCGAGCGCATCATCGTGCACGGCCATGTGCTCGATGAGGACGGCCGCGGCGTCCCGAATGCACTGGTCGAACTGTGGCAGGCCAATTCCTGCGGCCGCTACGTCCATGTCGTCGATCAGCATCCCGCGCCGCTCGATCCCAACTTCACCGGCGCCGGTCGCGCGCAAACCGATGCGCAAGGCTATTACCGCTTCGTCACCATCAAGCCCGGCGCATATCCCTGGGGCAATCACCACAACGCCTGGCGTCCCGCGCATATTCACTTCTCGGTGTTCGGCTATTCGTTCGTGTCGCGTCTGGTGACGCAGATGTATTTCCCTGGCGATCCGCTGTTTCCGTTCGATCCGATCTTCAATTCGGTCACCGACGAGAAGGCGCGCAACCGGATGATCTCCTCGTTCGATCTTGAGAACACCAAGCCGGATTGGGCGCTGTGCTATCGCTTCAACATTGTGCTGCGCGGGCGCAACGCCACCCCGATGGAGAACAAGTAAGTGTCACAGGCCAAGCCGGACGGGATCACCCCGTCTCAGACCGTCGGTCCCTATTTCGCCTACGGCCTGACGCCGGGCGGCAAGTACGACTGGAACGATGCCTTCGGCAGCACTCTGGTCACGCCAGATACCTCGGGCGAGCGCATCCGCGTCGAGGGAACGGTGTTCGACGGCGACGGCGTGCCCGTCGTCGATTGCATGCTGGAGATCTGGCAGGCGGACGCGCAGGGCCGCTTCTCCGACCCGCAGGACAAGCGGGCGCTGCCGAACTCGACCTTCAAGGGGTTTGGCCGCATCGGCACCGACGCGAAGGGCGGCTTCGCCTTCGACACCATCAAGCCGGGGCAGGTCGCTGATCCCGACGGCAAGGCGCAGGCGCCGCATATCGTGATCGCGGTTTATGCCCGCGGCATGCTGCTGCACCTCTATTCTCGGATCTATTTCGACGGCGAGGCCGCCAATTCAGCGGATCCGGTGCTGGCGCTGGTCCCGGCCGACCGGCGCGCGACGCTGATCGCGAGGCGGCAGCCCGGAAACGGCAATCCGGTCTATCGGTTCGACATCCACCTGCAGGGCGACCAGGAGACGGTGTTCTTCGACGTCTGATGTGGCCGTGGGGCATGGCGCGATGGATAGATCTGCGATCCCGGCCCGAACAAAATTCCTGATCGGGCTGATCGGTGCGCCCATCGCGCAATCAGCGGCGCCGGCCATGCATGAGCAGGCCGGCGACGCCCTTGGCGTTCGCTGCCATTATCAACTGATCGAGGTCGCCGGCGCCGATGCAGCAGGCTTGCGCACATTGCTCGACGGCATCAGGCGCATTGGCTTCGCCGGCGTGAACGTCACCTTTCCGTACAAGGAAGCGGTGGTCCCCTTGCTCGACGAAATGTCGGCACGGGCGCGGGATATCGGCGCGGTCAACACCGTCGTTGTCAGCGACGGACGGCTGATCGGACATAACACCGACACCACCGGCTTCGAACGGGCTGTCGCCGATCTTGTCGCTGCTTCCAACCGCGGCGCCGTGGCGTTGATCGGAGCCGGCGGTGTCGGCAAGGCGATCGCATTCGCGCTCGCCAGTCTCGGCGTTATCGGCCTCGGCATCTTCGATGCTGACAGGGGCAAGGCCGAACGGTTGGCGATGCAATTGCGCGACCGCATGAATGCGTGGGTTGCCGATGACATCGCGGATGCGATGCGCGGCGCGGTCGGCGTGGTCAATGCAACGCCGGTCGGCATGTTGCCGGATCGCGGCATGGCTGTGCCGGAAGCGCTGTTGAGCCGTGATCTGTGGGTGGCCGACGCGGTCTATACGCCGCTGTGGACGCCGCTCCTGACGGCAGCAAGGGCAAAGGGCGCCAGACTCATGACCGGGCGCGAACTCGCGATCTATCAGGCCGCCGACGCGTTCGAGCTGTTCACCGGATTGAAGCCGCCGGTCGAGGCCATCCAGAATGCGTTCGACGCCGTGATGGCAAGCCGATACCCTGCCGCGTGACCAATATCGCTTCGGTCTTGCAGGCTTTGAATTTCACATGATCGACCCCAGGGAAGCCGGCAAAACGGGTGAAGTGCTGGGACTGCTCGGCTTCCTGCTGGTCGCGACCGCGCAGGTCTCCAACATGATCCTGGCGCGCGGCGTCGCCGGAACCGTGCCGCCGTTCTCGATCGCGTTCTTTCGCTGGAGCATCGTGGCGCTCGGCCTTCTGCCGCTCATCGTGATGGCCTTGCGGGAAAAGCGCGGCGTGCTGAAGGGGCAGACGCTCGGGATCGTGATGGCAGGCTTTCTCGGCATGTTCGTCTGCGGCGGCCCGGTCTATCTCGCCGGCGTCACGACCTCGGCGATCAATCTCTCGCTGATCATGGCGCTCGCGCCGCTCGCGGTGTTGCTTTACTCGTTCGTATCGGGGCAGGAGCCGATCCATCGAAGCCAGATCATCGGCATGCTGCTGTCGCTGGCCGGCGCGGGCTTGATCATTACCAGAGGCAATGCCGAAATCGGGGCCGGTGTGGTGAAGGGCGATCTGCTCGCATTGATGGCGATGCTGGCCTGGGCGGGCTACACCCTGCTGCAGAACCGCGTCGGCAGCGCCGTGAGTTTTCTGGCGAGGATCGGCCTGTTCGCTGCAGCCGGCGCGCTGTTCTCGTTGCCCTTCGCTATCAATGAAATGTGGTCTGCGCCATCGGCCGCGTTCAGCGGCCGCGCGGCGCTGGTCTATCTGTTCGCCGGTCTTGTCCCCGGGCTGTTCGCCTATGCGGCCTATGCCTATCTTGGCGCGAAGTTCGGCGCGGTGTCGACGTCGCTCAGCCTCTATCTCGGGCCGATCGTCAGCGCCGTGCTGTCGATCCTGTTTCTCGGCGAGGCACCGACCGCGATCCATCTGATCGGCGGCGCGCTGTCGCTCGGCGGCATGTGGTTGAGCCTGCAGGCCAAGCAGGCGGGGCGAAATAGAGGCTGCGTGGCGCGCTATTCCATTACCGCATGATCGGGCGCGGCCGATTGCGCGCGCAGCGCAGCCTTGCTTGAGCCGATCAGGATCGCGAGCGGGATGGCGCAGGCGGTGAAGATCATCACGAGCTGGTAGTCGTGCGAGAACGCGATGATCTGCGCCTGTACCTTGACCATCAGGTCGGCCATGGCGCGGCCCTTGTCGGTGGCGAGATCGATCATGTCGCGCACGACGGGCATCTGCAGGGCGTGATTGAACGGGTTGATGTGCTCCGACAGCACCGCGTAGGTGTAGCGCGAGCCCTGCGTCAGTTGCGCGATCACGAGCGATATCCCGATCGAACTGGCGACGTTGCGCATCAGGGTCAGCATCGAGGTGCCGTCGGTACGCAGGTGATTGGGCAGCGTCAGGAATGCCACGGTGGAGAGCGGCACGAAGACGAGGCCGAAGCCAAAGCCCTGGACCACGCTGACGACCACGATCTCGGTTGCACCGGTCTGGTCGGTCCAGCCGGTCATGTAGAACAGCGACGCGCAGGTGATGCTGAGTCCGGAGACGATCAGCGTCCGTGCCTCGATATAACGCATCATGCGACCGACCAGCATCATCGCCACGAAGGTGCCGCAGCCGCGGCTCGCCAGCAAAAGGCCGGCGGTGATGATGGGATAGCCGATCACGTTCTGCAGGAACGGCGAGGAAAGCGCCATGGTCGAAAACAGCACCAGGCCCATCACGGCCATGAACACGCAGCCGCTGACGAAATTCTTGTCCTTGAACAGCGCGAACTGGATGAACGGGTGATCGGTCGTCAGCGAATGCGCCAGGAAATAATAGAAGCCGATGCCGGCGACGATGAATTCGGCGATGATCTCGTTGGATTCCAGCCAGCCGAGCTGCTCGCCGCGGTCGAGCGCAAGCTGCAGCGAGCCGATCGCGATTGCGAGCGCGGTGAAGCCGAGCCAGTCGAAGCGCAATTCGAGGTTCTTCCTGGTCTCGTCCATGAAGATGACGAGGCCGAGCACGGTGACGATGCCGAACGGCAAATTGACGAAGAACACCCAGTGCCAGGAATAGGTCTCGGTCAGCCAGGCGCCGAGCG
>NZ_DAINNI010000016.1:0-83684 GCF_036735945.1 Bradyrhizobium sp.
TGAACCTCGACAAGTGCATCGGGTGTCACACCTGCAGCGTCACCTGCAAGAACGTGTGGACCAGCCGCGAAGGCATGGAATACGCGTGGTTCAACAATGTCGAGACCAAGCCCGGCATCGGCTATCCCAAGGATTGGGAAAACCAGGCGCGCTGGAAGGGTGGCTGGAAACGCAAGCGCAGCGGCAAGATCGAGCCGCGCATCGGCGGCAAGTGGCGGGTGCTGGCGAACATCTTCGCCAACCCTGACCTGCCTGAAATCGACGATTACTACGAGCCGTTCACCTTCGACTACGCGCATCTGCAGCAGGCCAAGGAAATGCCGGCGATGCCGACTGCGCGGCCGCGCTCGCTGGTGTCGGGCGAACGGATCGAGAAGATCGAATGGGGGCCGAACTGGGAAGAAATTCTTGGCGGCGAATTCGCCAAGCGCTCCCAGGACTATAATTTCGAGGGCGTGCAGAAGGATATCTACGGGCAGTTCGAAAATACCTTCATGATGTATCTGCCGCGGCTGTGCGAGCACTGCCTCAATCCGGCCTGTGTCGCGGCCTGCCCGTCGGGCGCGATCTACAAGCGCGAGGAGGATGGCATCGTTCTGATCGACCAGGACAAGTGCCGCGGCTGGCGCATGTGCGTCTCCGGCTGCCCCTACAAGAAAATCTATTACAACTGGTCTTCGGGCAAATCCGAGAAATGCATCTTCTGCTATCCGCGCATCGAGGCCGGCCAGCCGACGGTGTGCTCGGAGACATGCGTCGGGCGCATTCGCTATCTCGGCGTGGTGCTCTACGATGCCGATCGGATCGCGGAAGCCGCGAGCAAGCCTGACGAGCGTGATCTCTATCAGGCGCAACTCGATGTCTTCCTTGATCCAAATGATCCCAAGGTGATTGCGGAGGCAGAGCGCCAGGGCATTCCGCATGCATGGCTCGAATCCGCCAAGGCTTCGCCAATCTGGAAGATGGCGATGGAGTGGAAGGTGGCGTTCCCGCTTCATCCGGAATACCGCACGCTGCCGATGGTTTGGTACGTGCCGCCGCTGTCGCCGATCACCTCCGCCGCATCCGCCGGCAAGATCGGGCTCGACGGTGAAATGCCGGACGTCAAGTCGCTGCGCATCCCGATGAAATATCTCGCCAACCTGCTCACCGCGGGCGACGAGAAGCCGGTGACGCTGGCGCTGGAACGCATGCTGGCGATGCGCGCCTACATGCGGGCCAAGACCATCGACGGAGTGGTCGACGAGGTGATAGCCCGGCGGGTCGGCCTCAAGCCCGCGCAGATCGACGAGATGTACCAGGTCATGGCGATCGCCAATTACGAGGACCGGTTCGTCATTCCGACAGCGCACCGCGAACTCGGCGCCGACGCGTACGACCTGCGCGGCTCCTGCGGCTTCACCTTCGGCAATGGCTGCTCCGGCGGCGAAAGCGAGACCAATTTGTTCGGTTCGCCGCGCAAGGCCAAGAACCCGATGGAGATCGCGTGATGAAGACGTTCAAGGTGCTGTCGGCGCTGCTGAGCTATCCGAGCCAGGGATTGATCGATGCGGCGCCCGATTTCCTGGCGATTCTCGATGCCGAGAAGGTGGTGCCCGCGGCCTGCCGCGGGGCGCTCGACCTCCTGGTCGAGGAAATCGCGGTCGGCGAACTCTACGATCTCCAGGAACGCTATGGCCTGCTGTTCGACCGCAGCAAGACGCTGGCGCTGCATCTGTTCGAGCACGTCCATGGCGAAAGCCGCGACCGCGGCCAGGCGATGGTCGATCTCAAGGCGATGTACGAGAAGGCCGACCTGTTCATCGCGGCGAACGAATTGCCCGATTACGCGCCGCTGTTTCTCGAGTTTCTCTCGACCCGGACGCTCGCTGAGGCGCGCGAACTTCTGGGCCAGACCGCTCATATCTTCGCGGCGCTCGCCGAACGGCTCGAACGACGGAAATCGAACTACAAGGCGGTGTTCGACGCGCTCGTCGCCGTCGCGGCGGCGGCTCCGTCGCGCGAGATCGTCGAAGAGCTGTTGAAAGGCGCCGACCCCGATCCGATGGATCTCGAAGCGCTCGATGCTGCCTGGGAAGAGGAGGAGGTGCGGTTCGGTCCGGGCAGTCAGGGACAGAGCGCCTGCGGCCATGAGGGCCTGATCGCAAAACTTCGTCATGCCAGGCGCGCCGTCGATCCGGCGCCGCGCCCGCAGTGAGGAGACAGCCATGCAAACGCTCAATTCAATCGTCTTCGGCTGGTATCCCTATCTGTGCCTGACCGTATTCCTGTTTGGCAGCCTGGTGCGGTTCGACCGCGAGCAATATACGTGGCGGACCGGATCCAGCCAGTTGCTGCGGCGGCGGCAACTGGTCTGGGGCTCCAACCTGTTTCATGTTGGCATTCTCTTCATCTTCCTCGGCCATTTCGTCGGCTTGCTGACGCCGATCCGGGTGTTCGACATGCTCGGCGTTTCGCATGGCTTCAAGCAGATGCTGGCGATCGTCGCCGGCGGAACCGCGGGCCTGATGTGCCTGGTCGGCATCGCGCTGCTGACGCACCGCCGCCTGTTCGATCCGCGCATACGCGCCAATTCCTCGTTCGGCGACACCGCGATCCTGCTGTTGCTGTTCGCGCAACTGCTGCTGGGACTTGCAACCATCCCGGTGTCGATGGGCCATCTCGATGGCCATGAAATGGTGAAGTTCATGAACTGGGCGCAGGGCATCCTGACGCTGCAGCCGGGCGTCGCCGCCGATATTCTCGACGTGCATCCGATCTTCAAGGCCCACCTCGTGCTCGGCATGACGCTGTTCCTCGTCTTTCCGTTCACGCGGCTGGTCCACATCTGGAGCGCGCCGGTGTGGTATCTCGGCCGGCGGGGCTATCAGGTGGTGCGAAGCCGCGATGGCTCGCTCACGCCCATTCAACCGGCGGAGTAGATCATGGATTGCTCGCTGACCAGTACGCTGCCGAAGCCCAGGACCATCAGCGTCAACGGCAAGGTCATCCCGCGCGAGGTGATTGCCCGCGAGGTGCAGAACCATCCGGCTGAAAAGCCGATCACGGCATGGCAGGCCGCGGCCCAGGCGCTGGTGGTGCGTGAACTCCTGCTGCAGGAATCGGCGCGGCTCGGCATTGAAGCAGAGCCGCTCCGCGATGCCGAAGGGCGTTCCGAGACCGACGAGGAAGCGGCGATGCGGGCGCTGATCGAGCGCGAGGTCGCGACCCCCGAGCCGGACGACGCGGCCTGCCTCAGGTTTTACGAGCAGAACCGCCAGCGCTTCCGTTCGGGCGACCTGTACGAGGCGGCGCATATCCTGATCGCCGCGCATCCCGACGATGTCGTGGCCCGCGGCGCGGCTCGCCGGACAGCCGAGAATATTCTGGCCGCGGTCAGCGCAGATCCGGCGCTGTTTGCCGAATTCGCCCGCAGCCAATCGGCGTGCAAGACCTCGGCGCAGGAGGGGGGGCGGCTCGGTCAGTTGACGCGCGGCCAGACGGTCGCCGAGTTCGAGGCAGCCTTGCAGCGGATGCGGCCGGGCGAATTCGCCATTGTGGAGACGCGCTACGGCTTCCATGTCATCCGGCTCGATCAGCACGCGCCTGGGCAACTGCTTCCGTTCGAACTCGCGCGCGACCGTATCGCGGACTATCTCACGACCAGCGTCCAGCATCGCGCCCTGGCGCAGTATGTCTCGGTGCTGGCCGGCCGGGCCGAGATAACGGGCATTGCGCTCGCCGCCACGGCGTCGCCGCTCTTGCAATAGGGGTTGAAGATGCAACTCGGCGACATCATCCGCAGTTTCAGCGAGGACGCCGCTGCCAGCGAGGCGCTGCTCGCCTGTGACGACATCGTGCTGTTCGCGCGCGTCGGCGACGCGGCCAATCGATATCAGGAGACCGTCGGCGAATATGCGTCCGGCGCGGTCAGGCGCTTTGCCAATCTTGCCGGCAGCGAGGACTGGCTCGGGCTGATGAATGTCGTCGAGCGTACCGACGATCCCGGAACCGGTTGCCTCGTCTACATGGTCAACTGGTCGCTAAAGAAGGACGAGGCGCCCGAGCCGCCGGCCCATGCCGGCTGCACCTGCGGTGGAGGGGGAAGTTGCGCGTGAGTCTCGCTGCTGTGATTTTCGCCACCACCGGCTCCAGATCGTGACATTGAATGATCGACGAGTTGTTCGACCGCAATGTGGCCTGGGCGACGGGCAAGACCCGTAGCGACCCCGATTACTTTCGCCGTCTCGCCGAGCAGCAGGCGCCGCGCTATCTCTGGCTCGGCTGTTCCGACAGCCGCGTTCCCGCCAACGACATCGTGGGGCTCGATCCCGGCGAGGTGTTCGTGCACCGCAATGTCGGCAACGTCGTTCATACCGGTGACATGAACCTGCTGTCGGTGCTGGAATTCGCGGTCGACACGCTGCAGGTGAAGCACGTCATCGTGTGCGGCCATTATGGCTGCGGCGGCATCCGCAGGGCATTCGAGCCACCGGGGGGCGGCGGTCTGGTCGATCACTGGCTGGCGCCGGTGCGGGAGATGTGCCGGCGCTGCGCGCCGGAGCTGGCGCGACTTCCCAACGATGCAGCCAGGATGGACCGCGTCTGCGAATTGAACGTCGAGCTTCAGCTGCGGCGGATCGCGGCCACACCGATCTTGCGCAGTGCCTGGCAGCGTCAGCAATCCGTCATGGTCCACGGCTGGATCTATGGCCTGGGCGACGGGCTGCTGCGCGATCTCGGTCTGAAGCTATCATCGCTCGACGACGCGGAGGGCCTCGCCCGCGAAAACGACTACGCGGGCCTTCGCGAACCGATCACAATGGTCCGCCGCCACGCCGAGGAAGCATTCGGGAGGCTGTCGATGCTGGAACCGCAGATTCTGGAGGAGGGTTAAGGTGCCGGACGATCTGCAGGCGCGCATTGGCGTGCTGACGATATCCGACCGCGCCAGCCGCGGCGAATATGAGGATATCAGCGGCAAGGCCATCCATGATTTTCTTGGCCGGGTGGTGCGCTCGAATTGGACCGCGGTTGTCAGGCTCGTCCCTGACGGCACCGAAAGCGTGGCGCAGGCCCTGACCGGGATGGCCGATGACGAGGGATGCGACCTGATCCTGACCACCGGTGGCACCGGTCCGGCGCCGCGTGACCTGACGCCGGAAGCAACGCGGATGGTGATCGCGCGCGAACTGGAAGGCTTTGGCGAGCTGATGCGCCGCATCAGCCTCGAACAGGTGCCGACCGCGATTCTCTCGCGGCAGACCGCCGGAATCCGCGGCAAATGCCTGATCGTCAACCTGCCGGGACGTCCCTCGGCGATCGATGTCTGCCTGAACGCGGTCTTTCCGGCAATTCCCTACTGCCTCGATCTGATCGGGGCGCGACGAATAGAGGTGAATTCAGATGTATGCGCCGCATTCCGTCCCGCCGCATAGCGCAAGCCTGCGGCCTGGGCAGGCCCTGGTGGCGATCGTGTACGCCAACGAGGCCTATCCGCAATCAACCTTCGAAGCCATCGTGGAGCATTGCCGCGGGCGCGGGCTTCGGGCAGCCGGCGTGCTGCAGCACCCGGTTTGCTCGGATGCGGCAGGTCACTGCGACGTGGCGCTGGAAGAACTCACGACCGGCCGGCGGACCGATCTGTTCGAAGACCGTGGCCCGGGCGCGGGAGGATGCCGGCTTGACGTGGCGGCGCTCGCCGAGGTCAACGCGCAGGTGGCGCGTTCGCTCGATGCCGCTCCGGAATTGCTGATCCTGAACAAGTTCGGCAAGGTGGAAGCCGAAGGCCGCGGGCTGCTCGATCTGATTGCCATCGCGATCGATCGCGGTATTCCCGTCGTGATCGGGGTCCCGATCCGTAACCTGGAGGCATGGCGCAATTTTTCCGGCGGTCTGTCGGCCGAGTTCTCCAGCGATCCGTCCGAGACCATGGATTGGCTCAACAGAACGTTTCCGGTTGCGATAGCACAAAGTCCGGAGCCGGCGTCCTGCTAGAGACCAGCCAAGAGCCTGCGAGACAGCGTGGAGGCAAAATGCCGGCGCAGCTACAAGCACCACGGATCGACGATCGCGTCGCCCCTTCAATGGAAGACCTCGTTTCAGTCGAGCGGGCGCTCGCCATCGGCCTGGCTCGCGCGCGACCCATCGTGGAAACGGAACGGGTGGACCTGTGCGACGTAACCGGCCGGATTCTCGCCCAGACGATAAGGGCGGATGCACCGCTGCCACGTTTCGATTATAGCGCGATGGACGGATATGCGCTCGACACGTCAAGCCTGTCTGCCGGTATTCCGACCTTGCTGAAGGTGACTGGCAGCATCGCAGCCGGCCCAACGATCGGAAGTCCCGCGCTGCAGAGCGGATGCGCCGTTCGTATCCTGACGGGCGCGCCGATTCCCGCCGGCGCTGATGCTGTCGTCGCTCAGGAAGACGTACGTCGCGAAGGCGACAGCATCATTCTCTCTCGTGCACTGCGACCGGCCGACAATATCAGGCGGCGAGGTGAGGACGTCAGCGAAGGCGACAGCCTGATCGAAGCCGGCACGGCGATGGGGCCGTTGCAGGCGGGCGTTGCCGCCGCCTGCGGCTATCCCGGCGTTCGCGTCTTCCGCAAGCTTCGCGTGACGATGTTTACTACCGGCTCCGAACTTCGGCAGCTCGGCGAAAGCATCCGGCCCGGCGAGATCTATGACGCAAACCGCTTCATCCTGCGCAGCCTGCTCGGCAGGCCGTGGATCGAGATCGTCGACCTCGGAAGCTGCGTGGACCAGCCGTCCAAATTGCGGGCTATCTTCCAGTCGGCAGCCGCGCGTGCCGACGTGATCGTCAGCGCCGGCGGCATATCCGTCGGCGACGAGGACCACGTGGTGGAGGCGTTCCAGCGCTGCGGTGGAAAGCTGTGGGTTCGCAAGGTCGCCATCAAGCCGGGCAAACCGCTCGTTCTCGGCAAATTGGCCGATTCGACCTACATCGGACTTCCCGGCAATCCGGGCGCGCTGTTCACGACGTTCAAGGTGATTGTCGATCGCATTTTGGAAGTTTGCGCCGGGATCAGGCCTGCGGGCGATCGTGAGTGCACGGCGATCGCGAATTTCGACTGGAAAGGCCGGCCCGGCCGCACGACCTATCTGCCCGCTACTCTCTCGGGCGTCGAGAGCGGCTTGCCGCTGATCGAACTGTTGCCGGATGCCAATTCCGGGAAACTGTATCAGCTCAGCCGCGCCGGAGGATTCGTCGTCATCGCGCCGGAAATGGTATCCATCGAACGCGGCGCGAAGATACGCTGGCAGCCGTTTACAGCTTAGGAGTCGTGCCGATCACCAGGGCACCGGCTGTGTTCATTTGCTTGCCGCCTTGATGCACCAGGCGAATTAGGTAACTCTCCCATTGCACTCCAGAACGGGTGGCGTGTCGCGGCGGCCGGGAGGAAGCGCGGATGGAGCTATCCTACTCACAGAATCTCGAGGACTATCATCTTTCGCTCGCGTTTGCGGGACAGGCGACCGGGACCTATGTCGATATCGGCGCCGGGCACCCGATCGCCGACAATGTGTCTTTTTGGTTCTATGAACGCGGCTGGCGCGGCGTAGTCGTCGAGCCGCAGGCCAAACTTGCGGTGCTTTATCCTCAGCTGCGTCCCCGTGACATCGTGGTTTCCGGCCTGATCGGACGAGAGTCGGGCGAAACGGACTTTCATGTCGTCGACCGTCTGCACGGGCTTTCGACGACGATGGAAGGGGTTGCGCAAGCGGCGCAAGCGTTTGGTGTCGACTATCAGACCATTCGCACGCCAATGATGACGCTCGCGAGGCTTTGCGAAACTCATGATCTCGGCGCAATCGATTTCCTGAAAATCGATGTCGAAGGTGCCGAGGTCGACGTGCTGTTCGGCGGCGATTGGGAGCGCTTTCGGCCCAAGGTTATTGTCGCAGAAGCGGTCGCGCCGATGACGTCGGAGCCATCATGGCAGGATTGGGAACCGTTTCTGCTTGCCCAGGGATATCGCTTCGTGCTGTTCGACACGCTCAACCGCTTTTATGTAGCGGAAGAGCACCCTGACATCATCGGGCGATTCCCGACCGAGCGAGCTCCGTGGCACGCGGTTCGTCACATGTATGAGATCGGTCGTGCGCCCGAGAATGAGCAGCATCCCGATCACGCGCTGGCGCGAGATCTGGCGCGCGGCTTCTGGGCGAGCCTGCCTTACCTTGATGCAAACCTCATTGCATCCATCCTTGGGCGGGCTCGCCAGCTTGAAAAGCCCGATGACCGGGCGATGCTTGCTGCGATGGCCGAAAGCGAACAATTCCGTGCCGCGCTCGGACGCATCGCCTGCGGCTACGACGGCGGACAGATCATCGAGGAATGAAGCCGCGCGTTCCCAATCGGTCCGCTCGGGCTGCGCCGTTCAGAACTTTCGGTCCATAGGGGACATGCGCCTTTGATGGCCATAGGCCGGTGGGAGGAGAGTCCATTGGCCCAATAAAGTTTGCGGCTTCCAGAAACCGTCCCGGCCCGCTGTTCGTACATTGCGTATATCCGGCCAACCGGGACGCAGTCGACCGTGAGCAAGGCATCTCAAGCCGATCGCCTGAGCGATCAGATCAAGGCAAGTCGCGAGAAGGCGGGGCGCCTTCCCGCTGGTCCTGAAAGAGACGACCTCCTGCGCAAGGTCGAACAGGACGAATTGGCTCTGCGCGTGATTCAGTGGGTTACCTCGTCGGGTGATCTACCGCCGCCATCGGGCTTGATTCCGATGACGCGACATCCATTGCGGAGGAAATGACGGGAAATGGACTATCCGCTGAGGGTATCGCGAATGGCAGTTCTCAGATCATCCACGGTCCTCGTCACCTGACGTGCGCCAGCCGCCGTCAGGCGCTCGGCGCCGTGGTGTCCCCAACCGACGCCTATTGACCTCAGTTGTGCAGCCTCGGCCATCTGCATATCGAAGGTGGTGTCGCCAATGAAAATCGCATCTTTCGCCTGCATGCCGGTCGCGGCGAGCGCCTGAAGAAGCATCGCGGGATGCGGCTTGGAGGGCGCCGTGTCTGCCGCCTGAATGGTTCGAAAGAAATCAGCCCATCGCAGCGTCTGCAGGGCTGGCGCGATGGTGTCTGACCGGTGCCCGGTCGCGATCGCCATCACGATGTCAGTAGTTCGGCTCAATTCATGGAGAAGGTCGTCGACGCCGTCGAACGGTCGTTCGGCAAAGGCTGGATCGGCCCTCAATGTTGGCAAGAGGAGGTCATAGGCTCTGACCATATCGGGAATGGGAGCGGCCGGGCCGGCGAGTTCAGCCAAGATGACATCGAGTGATTTACCAACCAGCGACAGGCTGTGGGCCGGCGAGGGAACGGGCAGTCCAAACTCGGAAAATACGATCCGGTGGCTCTCAAGGATCAATGGGCGGCTGTCCACCAGCGTGCCGTCGAAATCGAAGATGATCAGTTTCAAGGTTTTACTTCCGACGAGTTTGTGCCGGCCGATGCAGGCATGAATAGGTCCGGATCAATTCCCGGGTGTGCGAGGGAACGACAAGCTGCCGTTCCGTGCTGTGCGTTGCGGTGGCACAGGATAGCCAGAAGTAATTGCCGGTCGGATCGATGACCAGCCTGTTCGGCCGGAAGTTCGAGAGGATCGCCGACAGATATGGAATGGTCGAGAACCATTCCAGCGGGGCAAGATCCGGCGGCCCCCGCCTTGACGAGACAAAGCGGGGATCGCCAAGCGCCGGATCGGAGTCCTGGCTCATGGCGAGGGTGGCGATCGCGTCCCGGTAGCGAGACCAGGCCGTGACGAATTTCGCGGTCTCGACGACGTGGATCAAGGTCACGGCAATCAGGATCGAGGCGAGCGCGCACATCCTGCGCGGCGTCGAGATGAGGCCTTGCCGAAACCTGGCCAGCGGATTCGCGACCAGTCCTTCCCGGGTGATGGCGGCCAAGGCAGCCATGATGCCGAGCAGAGGGGTGGCTATGACCAGGGCAGTCCGCATATAGTAGCGGCTATTGGCATGCACCGAATGGTCGAAGCGAAGCCAGTAAATGCAGAGCAAGGCGAGCAATACCGACAGCGCAAGGATGCAAGCCCGCTTCGGAAGCCAGACGGAGATCGGCCCCAGCAGTGCGGCATAGACAATGATGGCCGCCAGCAACTCGAAAACGATTTCCACCCTGAAGATGGCGGGATCGAAGAAATGCAGGGCCGCCCGCATGAAGGCGTCCGCATAGTATTCGTCCGGCGGGAAAAGGATCTTCGAGGTGACGGCCAGGATGGCAATCACGAACAGAATGGCGACCCCGCGCCGGAATGGCATGCTCCGCAAGCCGCGTGGCGCCAGCGTTGCAAGTACGGCGAGCAGCAGGACGAAGGCCCCTTCGTGGGCGAAAGCGAGTAGGAGCCATGCTGCGAATACCGATATTGCCCCAGTAATGGTCGATCTCGCGTAGTGACTGAGCGCCAGCGTGGGCCAGAATATCGCGTGGGCGAGCCACATTTCGGTGGGGAAGCCGAAGATCAGCGGGCAGAGCAGGGCCGTCGAGCCGCATGCGTAGAGGAAGATTACGCGGCCGGGCGAGCGATCGGCCGCGTAGGTCGCCGCCAGGCCAGCCAGTGGAGCGAGGTAAAACAGAAATCCATAGGCGACGATGCCGGCCCAGGGATTGCCCGTGATGGCGACGACGGTTTCGGCCGGCAAGAGTGTCAGCAGATAAACGGAGGTGCGGCCCGAAATGTTATGCCAGTGGAATGCCCAGACATCCCGGACTGCGACGGCGTAGGAAAACATCGCCCCATCGCCATAGAGTTCAAGCTGACTGGAGAGCGCGATGACAACGAATGCAAGGGACCAGCACAGGCCGGCTACGATGATCATGCGCCGAAGCGAGTCGTCCTGTCGACGCAGCGCCATACCCGGCGTCTCAGCGACTGTCTGTATCGGTGACGATGCAGCCCGATCGGAAGAGCATTGCGTCAGGACGTCTCCTTGGACGATGCCTTGAGTGTGACAAGCTTATGTCCGGAGCGTACCGCCTTCGTCGTCAGGTAACGCTTGTTGTGAGGCGTGACGGGAGCCTCGAGCGGGACGCGAGCCGTGATCTCGATGCCGGCCTGCGTCAACCCATCGAGCTTGGCCGGATTGTTGGTGAGCAGCACGATCCGTGGGTAGTTGAGGGTCCGCAACATGGACGCGGCAATGCCATAATCCCGTTCGTCATCCTCGAAGCCCAGCGTGGTGTTGGCATCGCGCGTATCGAGGCCGCCATCCTGCAGGCGGTAGGCACGCATCTTGTTCGCCAGGCCGATGCCGCGCCCTTCCTGCGCGAGGTACAAGATGACGCCGCCGCCGAGGCTTTCCAGGCGGGCAAGCGCCAGTTGAAGCTGGTCGCCGCAATCGCAGCGGCGGGAGCCGAACACGTCTCCGGTCAGGCATGCCGAGTGAAGCCGAACCGGCACGGCCTTGGATTCGTCGGGCTTGCCGACGATGATTGCCACCTGGTCCACGCCGAGCACGTCCCGAAACACGACAAATCGCGCTGACGTTCCCGACGCCAGCGGAACAGTCGCCTCGCTGGCTACGGCCAGCCTGCCCGTTGCGTCCGCGACAAACCGGTGAACAGCGTCAGCGTCGATGGCGGAAATTGACTGGATGACGTCACTGTCGATTGTCCTCGCGGGTGCTGCGAGGATCGCCGGCAAGCCGCGAACCAGCTTGATGAGCCGGATGGCCGCCGTCGCGGCATAGCTCGCAGCCTCGGCTTCCGCGGTGAAACGGCTCTTGTTGCCCGCAGCAAGCACGACAACGCCGCTCGCATCAAGGGTAGGGGCAAGCGACAGCGCCATCGGCGTCGCGGTCTCGATACCAATGGCCCGCGCCCGCTGCTGGGTGACGATCAACTTCACTGTCTCAGGACTACACAACATCGAGAATTCGCGCAGTCTCTGATCGTCGAGTTCTTCGACCGGAAGAGCAATCAGGTCTTCGCCGGGCGCGCGAACACGAACGGGCCTTCGCGCCTGCAGTTCGCCCAAGGCACGGCTTACTTCCAGATGCTCTCGGCTGCCGAATATGGCTGAAACGGCTGGCATTGGCGCGGCGCTCATTCGGGGGACCTTGATTTTCTAGACGCGTTCGTGAAACACCAAAAAGCCCCGATCATTCCGCTAGAAATCAGATGGATTTTTGGGATCGAGTGGCCGATAGTAGCATTGATATCAGGCGAACCCCTCAATTTGATTTGCTCCGTGCAGCTAGGCAATTTCCCCACCCGAAAACTCGCGCCTCCCGACGAATGGGAGAGCTTCGTCGACCTCTTTCGTAGGGGACAGCAACCCATGCCGCAAGGCTGGGCGGATTTGTTTGGCCCGTTGCGGAACGGGACGGTCGACGACCTCGTTATGGTCGGACAACTCGGCCAGTCGCTCGATGGCCGGGTGGCGACGGCGACCGGCCATTCGAAGTACATCAACTGTCCCGCGGGCATCGAGCATCTGCACCGCCTGCGTTCGCTCGTCGACATCGTCGTGGTCGGCGTGGGAACGGCGATTGCCGATAATCCGCAACTGACAGTCCGACAGGTTCCGGGACCTCAACCCGCGCGAGCCGTGATCGATCCGAAGGGACGTCTCGGCCCCGCCGCGAAATTGTTCGCCGAGGATGGCGCTCGCCGCCTGCTGATCACCACGGAAGGCACGCCGGTGACGGCGCCTGCCGGCGTGGAGATCATCACCCTGCCTTCGCAGGACGGCAACATTGCGCCGTGCGATATCGCTTCGGCGCTGAGGCGGGCGGGAATGCGCCGCATGCTGATCGAGGGCGGGGCGGACACGCTGTCGCGCTTCATCGCGGCCCGGTGTCTCGACCGCCTCCATGTAACGGTCGCACCCGTCATGCTGGGTGCCGGAGGACCGGGCATCGACCTGCCGCCGCTCGAGCGTGCGGACCAGGCTCACCGGATGCCGACCCGCGTGCACCAGATCGAGGACGATGTGCTGTTCGATTGCGACCTGTCGGGTCAGCGCATCGTGCTCGGCATGGCCAGGAAGTCGACGTGACCCACGCGCATGGTTGAAGCGCGGCGGTCTACCACCGCCTTCCGCCTCGCCAGCCAATCATCGATCTCCCGGCTCGGCAGGGATGCCATTTCGCGCGCGGCGCTGGCCCATCCATCAAGCAATTCGATCTGGATCTCCCGATCGGCTGCCCCGATCACCCAATCGGATTCGCCCTGCAGCACCGAATATCCGAGCGCCTCAAACCGGGAAATCGCGACAACCGCGCCCGAAGGGCCCAGTGCCGGCCCAAAACCCTTGTCGGTAAGCTGATGGGCATTCACGGCACCCGTAACAACTGCATCGGCCGGGTCTGACGGCGAAAGCTCGATCCGTCCGTCATAGGTGAGGCTCGCATAGACCGGCAACGCGCGCGCCGCTGCATGGCGAGCGAAACGTTCGAGCCAAGGCTCGGAGACGAGATCGAGCAGCGCCGAGATCGTCACGAGATCGCTCGGCTGCTCCAGCGCGGCTTCGAACTCCTTGTTGAGGTCAAGCTGAACGGCGTTCAGGCGGGCGTTCTCTGAAGCATTTCCACTGTAAGCGGCGTCGAGCAGGCGAGGGTCGTTGTCGACGAGGTCCCAGTGCTGCCGTGCCGGCAAATGCGGGCCGAGCGTTCGCAGCGTGGACCCCGCGCCGCAGGCGAGGTCGACGAGGCGTACCTCGCTCTTCGATTTCAGCAGCGAGATTACAGCGGCGAGCACTTGGGGATTGCGGGCACGCTGGTCGTAGCTTTCCCGCAAAGTCAGCCATTCGACGGAGAAGCCGCTCATGCCAGCCTCTCCAGCGTGGCGGCAAAGATGGCCGCGGAGTCCTGCCAGGTCGGCAGCGTCCGCGCGGCCGCCAATGCCGCTGCGGAAAGTCGGCGGCGCTCGTCGGTGTCGACGATGACTCTACGCAGGGCTGCCGCAAGCGCGGCGATATCGTCGGGTGCCACCAGCAATCCAGCGCCTTGTGGAATCGTATCCGGTATTGCTCCGGCCGTCGTCCCGATCACGGGCAGGCCGTGCGATAATGCCTCGGCGTAGGCCATGCCGTACCCTTCGAAGCGCGAGGCGAGAACGAACAGGTCGGCCTTGCCATAGAGCGTGGCGAGGTGGGAATGAGCGACGGCGCCAGTCGTTTCGATGTGGCCAGTGAGCCGGTGTCGCGAGATGAGGTCCTGGAGTTTGGCGGCTTCGCTCGGATCCCGCGTGAGGTCGCCGACGATGGTCAGCCGCCACGGGATGTCAGCGAGCATCGCAAGGGCGGAGACGAGGATATCGAACCCCTTGCGCGGCACCACCGAGCCGACCGACAGGAGATGAGGAATGTCGTTTGGCTCTCGCGCCGACAGCGGCACAGGATCGTTTCCAGGTCTTGCAACCGTAATGCGCTCGGCCGGCACGCCATAATCGGAGGCGACAAGTTTCGCCGTCGCGGGGCTCGTCACGACGACTTCGCGCACTTCGGCAAGGGCAGCCCGTTCGCTGCGGCGAAGAGCGTCGGCGCGCTCGGTCGTCAATCCGGATTCGAGCGCCAGCGGATGATGCACCAGCGCGACCAGCGGATGTCGGCTCGCGAGCTCGGCGGCAATGTCAGGCAGCACGCCGAGCGCCAGACCATCCAGCACGATCGGCCGGCCTGCCGGTATCGCAGCCAAGAGCGCTCGCGCAGCCGCGCGGGTCGCCTCGTCAGGCGCGGGAAATCCCTCGCCGATGTCGAGATAGTCGACTTCCCAGCCCAGATGCCGGAGCTCGGCGATGATCCGCCGGTCGTAAGCGTAGCCGCCTGTCGGCGTGTCGAGACTTCCCGGCACCGCGAAGACGACGCGCTTCACCACAAGGGCGCCTCATAGGACGCACGCGCGACATGCGATTCGGAGAGCGTGATCCGCAACGCCTTGAGCTCGCGTCCGGGGCGACCGAGTTCTCCGGCACGGGCGGCCCTGGCGAGGCCGTCGTAGATATGCTTGGACAGGAACTCCGTGGTGGTGTTCTGGCCCTTGAATTCGGGGATGTCGTCGAGATTGCGATAGTTCAGGGGGCCGAGCATCGCCTTCAGCGCATCGTGCGCGCGGCCGATGTCGATGACGATTCCATTGGCGTCGAGCTCATCGGCGATGAAGGCGGCATCGATGACAAAAGTTGCTCCGTGCAGGGCCTGCGCAGGCCCGAAAACCGGGCCCCGGAAGGAATGCGCGATCATGATGTGGTCTCGAACTTCGACGGTGAACAAGGCAACTCCTTAGGGATAGGCGATGGGTTGACAGAGCGTGGCGCTTTCAGGCGCAAGGATCTCCGGCAGGCGTTTCGGTACATCGCCGAAGGCAACCGCCGGCGCAAGCAATGCGTCCAGACAGGAATCGGCGAGCAAGCCAAGGGCAGCAGAGAGACGGCGATTGTAATTCCAGCGCGGACGGTGCGACGGGGCGACGCTTCCGACCTGGCTCGATATCAACCGCAGCCGACGGCTGTGAAAGGCACCACCGAGAAGCGCGGTCACCGGCCGATCGCCATACCAGCTCATCTCAAGCACGGTCGCTTCATCTCCGGCCAGTTCCAGCGCAGTGCCCAGCCCGTCGGGCGAGCCGCTGGCATGCACCACGAGATCGCAATCCCGCGCTGCTCTCGCAGGTTCTGCAAAATCAACACCGAGCGCGGCGGCTAATTCCGCCCGGGCCGGATTGATGTCGACGAGGGTAACCTCGGCGCCGGGCAACCGCCCGCTGAGATAGGCAACGAGGGAGCCGACGACGCCGCCCCCCACGATCGCGATGCGATCGGCCGGACCCGGTGCAGCGTCCCAGACACCGTTGAGCGCCGTCTCCATATTGGCCGCCAGCACGGCGCGACGAGGCGGTACCTCCTCAGGCAGCACGACCACAGAGGCTGCGGGGATGTTGAATGCGGTCTGATGCGGGTGGAGCGCGAAGACATGCCTGCCGCGCAGGGGCCCGCCGCCGTTCTCCACCAGCCCGACAGCGGCATAGCCATATTTGACAGGGAAGGGGAAATCGCCGGCCATGAACGGCGCGCGCATCCTGCCGAATTCGCTCTCGGGGACTTTTCCAGCGAAGACCAGCGATTCGGTGCCGCGGCTGATGGCGCTAAAGAGCGTTTTCACGCGCAGTTCGTCACCTTCAGGCGGAGCCAGAGCCTCCTGCCGGATTTCGGCCTTACCTGCTCCGCAATACCAAAGGGAAAAGGCAGTATCGGCGCTCGCGCTGGCGGCCATTTCCTTCAATCTCGGGCTGGAATTACCGACGGTCTGTCGTGTTATAAGGGTAATCTGCACCAGCCGGTGCTGAATGAGAAGCCGTAACCTGTCCCGCCAGCCGCACCTGCTCCGAAAATGAACGAGACTGACGCCGTCGGAAAGATCATGTTCGCGAGGTGGGCGGCGTTTGCCGTCCTGTTTGCCGTGACCATGGCCGGATCGCTGGTTCTTGCCGCGCTGGCGCTGTCGCCCGGGGGCCTTGGCTTCGCCGATATCGTAGCGCTTGTCCTGTTTGCGTTCACGCTGCCCTGGATGGTCGCCGGCTTCTGCAATGCCCTGATCGGCTTCGTCATCATGCGCTGTTCCGCCGATCCGGTCGCCGCGGTGCTGCCGGCTGTCGGGCTTATCCGCGATGATGATCCCGTGACGGCGTCGACGGCGATCCTGCTTTGCGTTCGCAACGAGCTGCCGGAGCGTACCATCCGCAACCTCGAGCCGATGCTCGAAGGCCTCAGTGCTTCCGGATATGGAGAGCGCTTCCATCTCTATATCCTCAGCGACACCAATGATGCCGAGCTTGCCGTCGGGGAAGAGGCGTTGTTCTCCGGGCTGATCGCAACATGGCGTGACCGGATCGCGATCAGTTACCGCCGGCGCACCGAGAACAGCGGCTTCAAGGCCGGCAATATCAGGGATTTCTGCGAGCGTTGGGGAAGCCGTCACGAATTCGCCGTCACGCTCGATGCCGACAGCTTCATGCCGGCAGACGCGATCATTCGGCTCGTCCGCATCATGCAGGTCGATCCGAAGCTCGGCATCCTGCAGGGGCTGATCGTGGGGCTGCCGTCGACCAGCCTGTTCGCCCGCATCTTCCAGTTCGGCATGCGTCTGGGCATGCGCTCCTACACGATCGGCAGCGCATGGTGGCAGGGCGATTGCGGTCCCTATTGGGGCCACAATGCGATCCTGCGTCTCAAGCCGTTCATCGAGCACTGCCAGCTTCCCTTGCTGACTGATAACGACGGGAAAGAACGGCATATCCTCAGTCACGACCAGATCGAGGCAGCGCTGATGCGCGCCGCCGGTTATCACGTTCGCGTGGTGCCGCGGGAGGATCTCGGCTGGGAGGACAATCCGCCGACGCTGCTGGAATTCATGCGCCGCGACCTGCGCTGGTGCCAGGGCAACATGCAGTACTGGCGGCTCGTCACGCTGCCGAATTTGACGCCGGTCAGCCGCTATCAGCTGGTTCTCGCCATCCTGATGTTCATCGGTTCGCCGGCCTGGGTCGGCCTGCTGGGCCTTGCGACCGCCGCGCTCGTTCTCTGCGACGACCCCGCCAACATCATGCGCGGCGATTTCGGAAGCGCGCTGATCGCGTGGGTGCTCTTGATGTGGTTCTCGCCGAAGATCGCGGGTGCGCTCGATGTGCTGCTGGCGCCGAAGGAGCGCCGCGCCTTCGGCGGCGCTGGCCGCTTCACCGTCAACTTCGCGATCGAAACGGTGTATTCGATCGTGCTGTGTCCGATCCTCTGGATCAGCCACACGATCTTCCTGTTCGGCCGGCTCTTCAATCGCGACATCCACTGGATGGGGCAGGTCCGCGACGACCACGTGGTGCCTTTCGGCCTTGCGATGCGCGATCTCTGGCCGCAGACCCTTGTCGGTTGGCTTTCGCTCGCCCTGGTGATGTTCAGCCAGCCATGGGCGCTGCCTTCTGTTCTGTTGCTGGCCGGCGGGCCTGCCTTTGCTGCGCCTTTCGCGGTGGTGACGGCCTGGCCCGTGCTCGGCAGTATCGCCGCGCGGATCGGGATCGGCCGGCTGCCGGAAGAGACAGCAACGCCGGAGGATCTGCTCGAGCTTGCGTTGCCCGCGATTACTCCGGAAGGCCGGCCGCCCCTGACGAACTCGGTCTAGCCGATGCTTCGCTCGATCCGGACAGCGCGCGCCACGCTCAGGTCCCTGCGCATCTATTATGGAGACCGCCAGCGCGCCGCGGCGATGGACCGCCTCCATGGAAATTTTGTTCGATCCGGAGACCTGGTGCTCGATGTCGGCGCGCATGTCGGCGACCGCGTTGCCTCTTTTCGCCGGCTGGGCGCCCGCGTCGTCGCGGTCGAACCGCAGCGGGCGATGCTGCGCGCGCTGCGGCTGCTCTATGGCCGCGACCGGCTGGTGACGATCGAACCGGTCGCGGTTGGGGGACAGCCGGGCAAGGCGCGGATGCTGATCAACTCCGACAATCCGACGGTATCGTCGGTCTCGTCGGCGTTCGTTGCGGCCGCGGAGGGCGCGCCGGGATGGGAGACCCAGCGCTGGAGCGAGTTCGCCGAGGTCGAGGTCACGACGCTGGATGCGCTGATTGCAAGGCACGGCGTTCCCACGTTCATCAAGATCGACGTGGAAGGGTTTGAGGCGGAAGCGCTGTCCGGCCTGTCGCAGGCGGTGCGCGCGCTGTCGTTCGAATTCACCACCATCCAGCCGGACATAGCGATGGCCTGCATCGAGCAATGCGCCGCGATGGGCTATGTCCGGTTCAACGCCGCGCTCGGGGAAAGCCAGGCGATGGTCGGCGAATGGGTCGGCGCGAAGGAAATCGCGCGCTGGCTCAGCGCGCTGCCGCAAGCCGCAAACTCGGGTGACATCTATGCCGTGGCAGCCTGAGGGCGCGCCGTCGCGCCCGCGTCTCCTGATGGCATCCGTTGCCATGCTGCTCGCGATCGGTTTCGCCCTGACGCTGGCGATCTTCTATCCCGGCGTGATGACCTTCGATTCCAGGTACCTTCATGAATACGCCATGAAGGGAACGATGGGCGACTGGCAGTCGCCGGTCATGGTCTGGCTGTGGGCCCTGATCGATCCGATTATCTCCGGCGCCGGCAGCATGTTCCTGCTGATCGCCACGACCTATTGGCTGGGGTTTGGGCTGCTTTCGCTCACGCTGGCGTCCCGCGGCGGGAACGTCGCGCTGCTGCTGCCGCTGCTGGCCATGACGCCGCCGTCGCTGGCGCTGGCCGGTGTGATCTGGCGCGACGTCCTTTTCGCAGCGTGCTGGCTGCTCGCGGCATCGGTCACGTTCGCGGTCGACGAGCGGCAATCATGGATCAGGTTGGCGGGGCAGGCACTCGGGCTGGCGCTGGTCGTCTTCGGCGTCCTGCTGCGGCCGAACGCCTTGCTGGCGGCGCCGATACTCGCTGCCTACACGATCTGGCTGTCGCGCACGTCGCTACGAAGGGCGACTATCCTCTATATTCCTGCGGTGCTCGTCTTCTTCGGCGCCGTGCAATTCGTCTATTACGGCATGCTGGGTGCGAAGCGCGAGCATCCGCTGCAGACGGTCATGATCTTCGATCTCGGCGGCATCAGCCATTTCGCCAAAGCGAACCAGTTTCCGGTCGAGTGGAGCGAGGCGGAAAACGCGATGCTGCTCGAAAAGTGCTACCAGCCGACGATGTGGGATATCTATTGGCGGCTCGAGCCCTGCGATTTCGTGATGCGAAAGGTCGAGCGCGAAAAAGGCCTGTTCGGCACGTCGGCGATCTCAAAAGCGTGGCTGGCGGCGATCCTGCATCACCCCGTCGCATGGCTGCAGCACCGCTCGGCCTTCATGTGGAATTTTCTCGCCGGCGATAATCTGGCGATGTGGACGGCTGATATCGAAAACCCGGGAAAGGACGTCTTTGCGGATCGCGCCGCGTTCGGCTCGCTTCGTGCGGCGCTTGATGCGCTGAAGCCGACGCCGTTGCTGCGCGCCGGCTTCTGGCTGCTGGCCTGCATCGTCCTGTGCGGTATCGGCAGGAACAGGGCGCCCCGCGAGGCCGCATTTGTGTTTGCCGCCTGCGGCTCGGCAGCCGTCTATGTCCTCACCTTCTACGGCGTCGGCGTGGCGTCCGATTTTCGCTATGGCTACTGGGCCGTACTGGCGGCAATGGCAGGAGGCGTCGTGCTGCTGGCCGGTGAGGGCGGCAGGTCCAAGAAAGGCTAGCCGTCTTACTGCTTCGGTTCCGCCCCGGCGGTCCAGCTCTTGTAGTCGGCTTCGGAAACCGTGGGCAGCTTCTTGACGAAGGCCGCGATCGACCAGATCTCGTCGTCCTTGACGCCGGCCAGTTCGAAGCTCGGCATGCCCGTCATGTTGATGCCGTTCTTGATGATCCAGAACACCTCGGCAGGGGAAAGATCGCCGACGACCTTTTTCAGGTCAGGCGGATCGGGGTGCAGTCCTTCCGAAAATTTCAGCCACATCACCCCGGGCGCGCCGTGGCAGTTGGCGCAGCCGTTGCTGGCATAGGCCCTGGCGCCGGCCTGTACCAGGGTGTTGTCGCCGAATGAAGCGGGCGGACTGTCGGTGGCGTGGCGATTGACGGATGCGGTCCTGACCTTGGTCAGGGCCCAGGTCACCGCGGCGGGATCTTCCGCCGTCCCCGCGACGCTGTAGTAGCCGCCAAAGAAAAACACGGCACAGCCGATGCCGAACACGATCGCGAGTGCACCGATCGTTGCAAGGAAGCGCATGCGAGCCCTCCGTCCGTCTGCGTCCGCCGCCGGATCAGAATTTACGACCCGGAAGTGGAATAGCAACCCGCCAGAAAGGTTGCATAATTCAGACGATAGTGGACCAAATGACGCGCGACCTTGTGATCAAAATTCAATGATTGAAGCCGGGGGCCGGTGGCGCTCGATGACCATGTTTCGCACTGCACCAAGCGTCACGCTTGGCGGCGGCTTCACGAAGATTTGGGGCACCCGGCTCGCCGCGCTTGCCCCGGCAATTGTGCTGCATGCGGCAGGGCTGATCCTTCTGGTCACGACCGAGCGAAGCGTTATCGGCGCGGCTGTCTTCCTGCTCGCCTGGATCATGCTGAATTGCCTATGCCTGGCGCTGATACGCCGGCCGACCGTCGCGGCACTGATCTCGCTCGAACTGCTGCTCACGCTGACGCTGCTGTCCCGCTTCAAGTTCGACAAGCTCTGGATGACGGTCGATTTCGTCGACGTGATGATCATCGATCGCGACACCACGGCCTTTCTACTCGCGATATTCCCCTCGCTGCGCTGGTGGATCGCACTGGCGGCAGCGGTGACCGTCGTCGCGATCGCTATCGGCTGGCGGCTCGACCGCCATCGCATCGGCCTGCGCCAGAGCCTCGCCGGCTTCGCGGCATCGGCCACGGCGCTGGTGGCCGTCTCGCTGCTCTGGCCGACCGGCCTGACCGAAGATTTTGAGGATCGCAGCTACGTCTCCAAATTTGCTCGCACGGGCGCTGAAGCTGTTCATGAACTGATGACGCGCGGATATCTCGACGCCGCTGCGGGCCCGGCCGAGCATCCCGCAGCCGCGGCCGTCACGGCCTGCCGTCCGGCGCGGAAGCTGCCGCACATCATCCTGCTGCATGACGAATCGAGCTTCGATCTTTCCGCGGTATCCGCGGTCAAGGTGCCGGCCGGCTATAGCAGGCATTTCGAGTCGTTCGACGGCAAGTCGCGCAAGCTGCGCGTGGAGGGCGTTGGAGGCCCAAGCTGGTTCACCGAATTCAACGTGCTCACCGGCCTCTCGGTCCGTTCCTTCGGCCGTTTCGCGACGTCGGTCACGCGGATCGCCGCAGGGCACGTCTATCGCGGATTGCCGCGAAGGCTGTCGGACTGCGGCTACCAGACCTTCAGCCTCTATCCGTTCTACGGCTCCTTCATCGGATCGCGCGCCTTCCAGATCACGGCAGGCATCGCGCATTACCTTGACATGCACGACCTCGGCACGGCCGACTTCGAACCCGATATTTTCTACTACGACCGTGCCATCGACCTGATCGCCCGCGAGCGCAACAGCGGCCCGCTCTTCCTCTATGTCTACACGGTCGCCAATCATTTCCCGTGGGACAAGCGGCTGCGTCCGGAACTGACGCCCGACTGGCGCGCGCTCGGCAACCCGCCCGACGTCGAGGAATATATTCGCCGCCAGTCGATGTCCGCACAGGACTACAGGCAGTTGCTGGAGCGATTGGCGAAGGAATTCCCGACGGAAGCCTTCCTCATCATCCGCTACGGCGATCACCAGCCTCAGTTTGCGCCGCGACTGCTCGACCCTTCATTGAAAATGGCAGCGCCTGCCAAACGCACGGAAGGCGCCGATCCGCGCTATCTCACGACATACTACGCGATCGATGCCGTAAACTTCACGCCTGTTGACGTGACCCCGGCCATCGACGGTCTCGATGCATCCTATCTACCGCTGGTGGCGCTTCAGGCTGCAGGAGTTCCGCTTGACGCAAGCTTTTCCGCGCAACGCGCGATCATGCAGAGGTGCGGCGGATATTTTCATGGCTGCCAGGAGGGCACGGAAGCAAGACGTTTCAACCGGCTGCTGATCGATGCTGGATTGATAAGGGGGCTGTAGCTGTCCGATTGAAATCAGATTGTATCCAACAATGCTCCGGCAAGGACGTCGCGACATAGATTACGCAGGGTCGATCTCAATGGCGCGGCGCAACTTGTCGCCGCCGCGTGCCCCTTGCCGGCAAATATCTGGAACCTTCGGATCCAAGAAATTCCAGCATCGCCTGGGCAGCCGGCAGCAGAACTTTGTCGGATCGCCGGATCGCATGCCAGTGCCGCATCACGGGCAGCCCTTCCAGCCTGATGGCAACGAGTCTTCCCTCGTCCAGTTCGTGCGACACGGTGTGTTGGGAGATGAACGCAATACCGAGGCCGGCAATCACCGACTGCTTGATGGTCTCGTTGCTGTCTGCTTCCAGGCCGATCTTGGGCTGCAGCCCGTGCTTCTCGAAGAAGCGCTCCATCAACATGCGCGTACCTGATCCGCTTTCGCGGCTGATGAAGGTCTCGTTGCTCAAGTCCGGCGCTGAGCATCTGCGCCGCTTCGACAAGGGATGGCTCGCGGGAGCCACGATGATGTGAGGATGCTCGCCGAGCGGTCGCATCTCCACCTCCAGGTCGACGGGCGGCTGCCCCATGATCGCGATGTCCAGATCATATCCGCGCAGCGCTGCGTGGATATCCTGGCGGTTTCCGATCTTCAACGAAACATCGATCTTCGGGAAGCGCTGCGAGAATGCCGCGATGACGAACGGCACGAAATATTTCGCCGTGCTGACCGCGCCGATCGACACCCGCCCGCCGGTGCGGCCGGCGATCATGTCGAGCGCCTGCTCGCAGTCGAGCAACGCAAGCTCGACGCGTTCGGCGAGCGCCAGCACGGTTCGACCGACGTCGGTCAGCGCCATTCCATTGCCGGTCCGCTGAATCAGCGGCAGGCCGGCCAGCGCCTGCAAGTTGCGGAGCTGGAGGGTTACCGCAGGTTGGGTGAGGGCGAGGCGGTTGGCGGCTGAAGTGATTGACCCGGTTGCCTGAACCGTGGCGAGCGCGCGCAACTGGCGGATCGTCAGATCCCGCGCAAAGCGGCCTGTCATCGGGATCTCCCATAAATTTTACTTTGGTGAGATCAAAGATATTGAAATTTCCCTTATTTGGCAATTCGCGTGTTGATGTCGGCGCGGCGGGTTTTCGCCGCTTCGAGCGGTCGGCTCCGTCAAGAGAGCGTCGACCGTCAAGGGAGGACCCGCGTGGAGCTACGCTCGACCTTGCACGCCTGCCTTGACCGAGATGCGGCCGACGATGTGCATCGTGCGGCAACCACCGCTGTGATCCTCGCACTCGCCAACGCCGCCATCGAGTTGTCCGATGTGATCGCGGCCGGACCGCTGATGCAAGTCGCCGGTCGCGACGCGGGCATCAATGCGGACGGTGACCGGCAGACCAAGATAGATGTGTTCGCCGACGCGCTGTTTTTGGCAGCTTTGCGGAATGCGCCCGTCGCCGCCGTATTGTCCGAGGAAGGCGACCTGCCGGTTGCTCTGACCAATGACGCGCCGCTCTGTGTTGCCATCGATCCGCTCGACGGATCGGCCAATATCGAGAACAACATTCCCGTCGGCACGATCTTCTCGCTCCGACCCCGCGGCTGCGACGCACTTTCGACGTTCTTCGAGCCTGGCACGGCGCAATGCGCCGCCGGATTCTTCATTTACGGTCCGCAGACGCTGCTTGTGCTGGCCATCGACCGTCGCGTCGACGTCTACGGGCTCGACCGGAAACGCAGGGAATTCGTGCGGATCCGGCAGGGTGTCGGTGTGCCGGTGGATGCGACGGAGTACGCCATCAACGCCTCCAACCGCCGGCACTGGAGCAGCGCCGTTCGCACCTATGTCGACGATTGCGTAGCCGGTTCGACCGGCGAACGCGGGCGCGACTTCAACATGCGCTGGATCGGCTCGCTGGTTGCTGAAGCCTACCGGATCCTGATGCGCGGCGGCGTCTTCCTTTATCCGGCGGACGTTCGGCCCGGCTGCCGGGAAGGACGCCTTCGTCTGCTCTACGAAGCGCATCCGATCGCCCTGATCATGGAGTGGGCAAGTGGATCGGCCAGCAGCGGCCGGGCGCGAATTCTCGAACTGTCGGCGCGCATGCCGCATCAGCGGGTGCCGCTGATCATGGGATCGCCTCGCCTGGTGCGGGACATCGAAGCCGTCCACGAGGGTGTCGAGCCATTGTTCGAAAGCGGTGACGCGCCCCTGTTCGCGCGCCGCGGCCTGTTCCGCTGAGAGGTCGATATGTCGCGCCGGCATCCCATCATATCGATCACCGGCTCGTCCGGCGCCGGAACGACCTCGGTGAAGAAGACGTTCGAGACCATCTTCCGCCGCGAGAATGTGTCAGCCGCCTTCGTCGAAGGCGACGCTTTCCATCGATACGACCGGGCGGAAATGCGCGGCCAGATGGTCGAGGAAGCCGAGCGCGGCAACAGGCACTTCAGCCATTTCAGCCCCGAGACCAATTTGTTCGAAGAACTGGAAAGGCTGTTCCGTGACTACAGCGAGTCCGGCACCGGCACCACGCGACACTATGTGCACGACGAGGAAGAGGCGGCGCTGTATGGCGGCCCGCCCGGAACCTTTACCGCATGGATGCCGCTGCCGGAGAACTCCGACCTCCTGTTCTATGAAGGCCTGCACGGCGCCGTCGTTACCGACAGGGTCAACGTCGCAAAATACGCCGATCTGAAGATCGGCGTCGTGCCCGTGATCAATCTGGAATGGATTCAAAAGCTGCACCGGGACCGCAAGGACCGCGGCTATTCGACCGAGGCGGTTACCGACACGATCCTGCGCCGAATGCCAGATTATGTGAACTACATCTGCCCGCAATTCGCCGAGACCGACATCAACTTCCAGCGCGTGCCGACGGTCGACACCTCGAATCCCTTTATCGCGCGCTGGATTCCGACGCCCGACGAATCGATGGTGGTGATCCGCCTGAAGAATCCGCGCGGCATCGATTTCCCCTACCTGCTGTCGATGATTCCACACAGTTTCATGTCGCGGCCGAATTCGATCGTGATCCACGGCGCGAAGCTCGATCTCGCGATGCAGCTCATTCTCACTCCACTGATCCTGCAACTCATGGAAAGAAAGAGGCGCACGATATGAATGCATTGGCATTTCCTTCCGTTGCCGATCCCGAGGTCTCTCACACGGAGATGGCCAATGCGATTCGCTTCCTGGCGATCGATGCCGTGGAGCGCGCCAGGTCCGGACATCCGGGCATGCCGATGGGCATGGCCGACGTGGCAACCGTGCTGTTCTCCCGGTTCCTGAAATTCGATGCGGCTGATCCCAACTGGCCCGACCGCGATCGCTTCGTCCTGTCGGCGGGCCACGGCTCGATGCTGCTCTATGCGCTGCTCCATCTGACCGGCCACGAGGGCGTCACGATCGAGCAGCTCAAGGCGTTCAGGCAATGGGGCTCGAAGACACCAGGTCATCCCGAATACGGCCATACGCCCGGCGTCGAGACGACCACCGGACCGCTCGGGCAGGGGGTAGCGACCGCCGTCGGCATGGCGCTTGCCGAACGGCTGATGAATGCGCGATTCGGCGACGACCTGGTGGATCATTTCACTTACGTCATCGCCGGGGATGGCTGCCTGATGGAGGGCGTCAGCCACGAAGCGATCTCGCTAGCCGGACATCTCGGTCTTGGCCGGCTGATCGTGCTGTTTGACGACAACCAGATTTCGATCGACGGCGCCACGTCGCTGTCGTGCTCGGACGACCAGCTTGCGCGATTCAAGGCCTCGGGCTGGGATGTCTGCCGTATCGATGGCCACGATCCGCAGGCCGTCGAGGAAGCGATCGCACAGGCGCGCGCCAGTGCGCGTCCGTCGCTGATCGCCTGCCGCACGGTGATCGGCTTTGGCGCCCCCAACCGGCAGGGCAGCGAAAAGGCGCATGGCGCGCCGCTCGGAGCGGAGGAGGTCGCTGCAACCCGATCGGCGCTCGGCTGGTCGCACGAGCCGTTCCACGTGCCAGCGCCGGTTCTTGCGAAATGGCTGTCAGCGGGATCGCGCGGCGGCGCAGCACGCCGGGCCTGGATCGCTCGCTCGCGTCATGCCTGCACCAACGGTCGCTCGCCGTTTCACGACGCACTGAACAGGAAGCTGCCGTGCAGCTATTCGGATGCGATCGAGGCGTTACGCGTTCGCCTGGCCGACGAGCGTCCGAATATTGCGACGCGACAGGCGTCGCAACGGGTCGTGGATGTCATCGCGCAAGTGCTGCCCAACCTGCTCGGAGGCTCCGCGGACTTGACTCACTCCAACCTGACCAAGGCCAAATCGCAAACGGAGATCGGCCCGGGGAGGTTTGGCGGCAGTTACGTGCATTACGGCGTTCGGGAGCATGGCATGGCTGCGGCGATGAACGGGATCGCGCTGCATGGCGGCTTCATACCCTATGGCGGCACATTCCTCACGTTTGCCGACTACAGCCGGCCGGCAATTCGCCTGGCAGCATTGATGGGCGTGCGCGTCGTTCACGTGATGACCCACGATTCGATCGGCCTTGGCGAGGACGGGCCGACGCATCAGCCGGTCGAGCATCTGGCGGCGCTTCGTGCCATTCCCAACCTCCTGGTGTTCCGGCCGGCTGACCCGATCGAGACGGCGGAAGCATGGGACTGCGCGCTGCGCTCCGAAACGTCGCCGTCGGTGCTCTGTCTATCGCGGCAGGCGGTGCCGGTGTTTCGCGAACATGCCGCCGGGGTAAATCGCGTCGCAAGGGGCGCCTATGTCGCGGCAGAACCCATGGGCTCGCGGGACGTTACGCTGATAGCCACCGGAACGGAGGTGTCGATCGCGCTCGAAGCTGCGAAGTTGCTGATGGAGCGTGGTATCGCCACCGCGGTCGTCTCCGCGCCCTGCTTCGAACTGTTCCGTCAACAGTCGCGCGACTATCAACTCGACGTCTTGGGCAAGGCGCCGCGCATCGGCATCGAAGCCGCAGTCGAAGGCGATTGGGCGAGATGGCTCGGTGATACCGGCGAATTCGTCGGCATGAAGGGGTTCGGTGCCTCGGCCCCTGCCGAGACGCTGTACCGGGAGTTCGGCATTACGCCCACGGCGGTTGCGGAGGTTGCCAAACGAGCGGTCGAACGGGCGCAGCATTCGCGCGCCATGCGTGCTTGCTGAACGGAGGCAGCGATGGCGAAGATTACACTGCGGCAGTTGCTCGATGATGCAGCCGAACGAGGTTACGGCGTGCCTGCATTCAACATCAACAACATGGAACAGGGACTTGCGATCATGGAGGCAGCCGCGGCGGTCGACGCTCCTGTCATCATGCAGGCCTCGCGCGGCGCGAGGGGCTATGCGGGCGACATCATGCTGAGCCGGATGATTGACGCGTTGACTGAAATGTACCCACAGATCCCGCTCTGCCTGCATCAGGATCACGGCAACGAAGAGGCCACTTGTGCAACCGCGATCCAGCACGGCTTTACATCGGTGATGATGGACGGCTCGCTGAAGGCCGACGCCATGACGGTCGCCGATTACGACTACAACGTCGGCATCACGCGCAGCGTCGCAACGATGGCGCACTGGATCGGCGCATCCGTCGAAGGGGAGCTTGGCGTGCTGGGCTCGCTCGAACATGGAGCAGGCGAGAAGGAAGACGGGCACGGCGCGGAAGGCGAGATCGGCCATGACCAGTTGCTGACCGATCCGGACCAGGCGGTCGACTTCGTGCGCGCCACCAAGGTGGACGCGCTGGCGATCGCGATGGGCACGTCGCACGGCGCCTACAAGTTCACCCGCAAACCGGACGGTGAAATCCTGGCGATGCGGGTGGTCGAGGAAATACATCGCAGATTACCCGACACGCACCTCGTCATGCACGGCTCGTCGTCGGTGCCACAGGCCTTGCAAGACATGTTCAACGCGTTTGGCGGTGAGATGCCGCAGACCTGGGGTGTTCCCGTCGAGGAAATAGCGCGCGGCATCAAGCACGGTGTTCGCAAGGTCAATATCGACACCGACTGCCGGCTGGCCATGACGGCCGTGTTCCGCAAGGTCTCGACGCAAGCTCGAGGCGAGTTCGATCCGCGCAAATTCCTCAAACCGGCCATGGATGCGATGCGCGAGCTTTGTCGCGAGCGCTTCGAGCAGTTCGGTACGGCGGGCAATGCTTCGCGGATCAAGGTGATACCGCTCGCCGAAATGGCCAAGCGTTACCGCTCCGGTGCGCTGGACCCCGAATTCAAGAACATGACCGCAGCAGCCTGACGGGCCGCCACACCGAAAGGAGACCGCAATGAACGACCAGTCGATTACCGTACGTGGCAAGGATCGCTACAAATCCGGCGTCATGGAATACAAGCGCATGGGCTATTGGGAGCCGGACTACACGCCGAAGGATACGGATGTCATTGCCTTGTTTCGTGTGACGCCGCAGGACGGCGTCGATCCGACCGAGGCCTGCGCTGCGGTCGCCGGCGAATCCTCCACGGCGACCTGGACGGTGGTGTGGACCGACCGCTTGACGGCGGCGGAAAAATACCGGGCGAAATGCTACCGCGTCGAGCCGGTTCCGAACTCGCCAGGCAGCTACTTCGCCTACATTGCCTATGATCTTGACCTGTTCGAGCCAGGCTCGATCGCCAATCTTACGGCATCGATCATCGGCAACGTGTTCGGCTTCAAGCCGCTCAAGGCGTTGCGCCTTGAAGACATGCGATTGCCGATCGCCTATGTGAAGACGTTCCAGGGACCGGCGACCGGTATCGTGGTCGAGCGCGAACGTCTCGACAAGTTCGGCCGGCCATTGCTCGGCGCAACGGTGAAGCCAAAGCTCGGCCTGTCCGGCCGGAACTATGGTCGTGTGGTGTACGAAGCGCTGAAGGGTGGGCTCGATTTCTGCAAGGACGACGAGAACATCAACTCGCAGCCTTTCATGCACTGGCGCGATCGCTTCCTGTACTGCATGGAAGGCGTCAACCGCGCGCAGGCCGCGACCGGAGAGATCAAGGGCACTTATCTGAACGTGACCGCAGCGACCATGGAGGATATGTACGAACGTGCCGATCTTGCCAAGCAGCTCGGTTCGGTCATCATCATGATCGATCTGGTGATCGGCTACACCGCCATCCAGTCGATGGCCAAGTGGGCGCGGCGCAACGACATGATCCTGCATCTGCATCGTGCGGGCCACTCGACCTACACGCGTCAGCGCCTGCACGGCGTTTCGTTCCGCGTCATCGCCAAATGGATGCGCCTCGCCGGCGTCGACCACATCCACGCCGGCACCGTGGTCGGCAAGCTCGAGGGCGACCCGGCAACCACGCGGGGCTACTACGACATCTGCCGCGAGGACTTCAATCCCATGACGCTCGAACACGGTGTGTTCTTCGATCAGCAGTGGGCGAGCATCAACAGGCTGATGCCGGTGGCCTCGGGCGGCATCCACGCCGGCCAGATGCACCAATTGCTCGATCATCTCGGCGAGGACGTCGTGCTGCAGTTCGGCGGCGGAACCATCGGTCATCCCGGGGGAATCCAGGCCGGCGCCACCGCCAACCGCGTCGCGCTGGAGGCGATGATCCTCGCGCGCAACGAAGGCCGCGACTACGTCCACGAGGGGCCCGAAATTCTCGCCAAGGCCGCCCAGACCTGCACGCCATTGCGCGACGCGCTGGAGGTCTGGAAGGACGTGACGTTCAATTACGAGTCGACCGACTCGCCTGACTTTGTCCCGACCGCAACGCCTGCGATGTGACGAAAGCAAGAGGAGAACCACGATGCGAGTGACCCAGGGTTGCTTTTCCTTCCTTCCCGATCTGACCGACGACCAGATCACCGCACAAGTCCAGTATTGCCTGGAGAAGGGGTGGGCGGTGAATATCGAGTTCACGGACGACCCGCACCCGCGCAACACCTACTGGGAGATGTGGGGGTTGCCGATGTTCGACCTGCGCGATGCCGCCGGTATCATGAACGAACTGGCCGAGTGTCGGCGGGTTTATGGCGACCGTTATATCCGCATGAGCGGATTCGATTCCTCGCCTGGCTGGGAGTCGGTGCGCATCTCCTTCATCGTCAACCGGCCGAAGGACGAACCCGGATTCCGGCTCGAGCGGCAGGAAACGGACGGCCGCAGCATTCGCTATACGACGAAAGCCTATTCGGTCGATCGGCCGGAAGGATCGCGTTATGCGGAGGAGGCGTGATCGGGGCGATCCCGCGCACAGGACCGATGTAACGGGCAGGCTCTGACGGGTGGGCTTATGAATCAAGTTTCGCGACAGCAAACGGCGAGCATGATGGAAGCCACGGCCGAGCCGCCGATTTCATCCATCGACTTGCGCAAGGAGTTCGAGTCGGTTGCGATTGCGCCGGTGCTGGAGCAACTCGACAGGGAACTGATCGGCCTTGTGCCGGTGAAGACCCGGATTCGCGAGATTGCATCGCTGCTGCTGGTTGAGCGCATTCGGCAGAAGATGGCTCTGGCGACCACGTTTCCGACGCTGCACATGTCATTCACGGGCAATCCCGGAACCGGCAAGACCACCGTTGCGATGCGGATGGCCGGAATCCTGCACAAGCTCGGCTTCGTTCGCCGCGGTCACGTCATCAACGTCACCCGCGACGATCTCGTCGGTCAATACATCGGCCACACCGCACCCAAGACCAAGGAGATCCTGAAGAAGGCGATGGGCGGCGTACTGTTCATCGACGAGGCCTATTATCTCTATCGTCCGGAGAACGAGCGGGACTATGGGCAGGAGTCGATCGAAATTCTTCTGCAAATCATGGAATCGCAGCGCGAAGACCTGGTCGTCATCCTTGCCGGCTATGGCGACCGGATGGAGAAATTCTTCCAGAGCAATCCGGGCTTTCGCTCCCGGATCGCGCATCACATCGACTTCCCGGACTATTCCGATCCCGAATTGCTGGCGATTGCCGAGTTGATGCTGCAGGAGCAGAACTACCGTTTCTCCGCGGAGGCGCGCGACGCCTTTGTCCGATACATCGCCATGCGCAAGACGCAACCGCTGTTCTCGAATGCCCGTTCGATCCGCAATGCGCTGGACCGCATCCGGCTTCGCCAGGCCAACCGGCTGGTGTCGAACCTCGACCGCATTCTCACCGGCGACGACGTCATGTCGATCGAGGCAGGCGATGTGCTGGCGAGCCGGGTATTTTCCGGCGGCGCGGATGGTGGGGCGAAGGCGACATGAACTTGAGCGTGCCGGCAGTGCGACTTGATCGCACCAAAGCCGTCCCGTTGCGGACAGCCACGCTCATCTTCGATGTCGGCGGCACGCCGGTGGAACGGAGGAAGTGTCACCCGGAGCTCACGGAGCCGCGCTCTTGAGCGGCCAATCGCCGATGACACGAAATCGCCGCTCGGGTCCGTCCTGGCGAAACAGCGCGATGCGATCGACAGCCAAATCACGCACGCCGCTGTCCCGGAAGCGGTCCCGCAACATTTCGAGAACGTCGGGCGCGTGTCCGGCATCGAGCCGGCCGGTGAGCGTCATGTGAAAGCGAAACTCCTCGAAGACGTAGGGATAGCCCCAGCGTTCGAGGTAGTCGCGCTGGCGCGGCGTCAGCTTCGATGGATTGCGCCGGGCGCGACCGTGTTCGGTGAGTGGGGCGCGGAACAGATCGAAATCGCTGACACAGTCTGCTGCAAGGCGTTCGAGGTCGGCCGACACGGCGGCAGGCACGAGCGCGATAAAGCCGCTGATGATGTCGACGACGGGCTTGATCACCGGAATTGCGCGTGGCGTGGCGGCGAACGTCGCGCAGGCCGCGATCAGTTCGTCCTCGCTCTTGCCCGGCGCCAGCGCCATCGGCGGCTTCAAGGTGGCATGGAAGCCGTATTTGCGCGGATCGGCCGTCATCTCGCGCCATTCGCCCGGCAGCTTCATCCCGGAGGGGAAGGGCACATCGACGCCGCGATAGGCGTCGTAGCCGATCAGCTCTGAGCCAAAGCGGTCGAGAACGCTGCCGGGTTCGGCTGCGAAGTAAATCGCGTAGCGGGGATAGTTCGTCATCGGCCGGACTTTAGAGGGGCCTCAGGCCGCTGCAACCGCCCTGCGCGACGCCGGGGCATGCATCAGACGGCTGCCGTCCGCCAGGTGCGCGAGCTTGCCACCGGCGATGACAGCGACAATGCGCGGGCGCAGCGGTACTTCGTCGTCCACCAGGATGAGGTCGGCGCGACGTTCGGCGGCCAGCCTGCCGCGATCGGCAAGGCCCGCGGCCTGTGCCGGCGCCGCTGAAATCAACTGCCAGGCCTGCGCCAGCGGCAGGACGCCGTCGGCCGCCAGGCGGAAGGCCGCAAGCAGGGGCGCGGGATAGTAATAGTCGGACGCCAGCACGCTGCAGAGGCCCTTCTCGATCATTTCGGAGGCCCTGGTCCAGCCGGTATGGCTGCCGCCGCGCACGACGTTGGGTGCGCCAAATACGATGAAGTCGCCGGCTGCGGCCGCTTCGCGCGCGGTCGCCTCGTTGACGGGAAACTCGGCGATCGCGACGCCCTGCGCACGGTAGGCCTTTCGCATCTCGGGGCTCTCGTCGTCATGGGAGAGCATTTTCGTGCCGGCCGCCCGCGCCACTTCGGCCAGCCGCGAAATAGAGGCAGGCACCTCGTGGCCGCGCGCAACGACGCGCTGAACCAGGTCATCGAATGCCACGCTGGTCAGCCCGGTGCGCTCGACCATGCGGTTTCGCTTCAGCGGCTTGGCCAGGCTCGCCACCGTCGACTCCATGTGATCATTGAAGGCGAACAGGTCGATGCGGCCGTCCGACAGCCATTGCCCGATTTCGCCTTCCGCATCGAGATTGTAGGTCTCTTGGCGGAGGTGGAAGCGGGTGTCCGCCGCGAGCTTCGGCCTCAAGCTCTCGATTGCCTCGAGCAGCAGCCGCGCATTCTCGCCGCTGCGCAGTCCCGGCTCCCACGACCAGGTCGTGGCGTGAAAGACGGTGGTGATGCCGTTCATGATGGCCTGGCGGTCACTGTCGGCGAGCGCGACATCGACCGGGAAGTCGACGCCGGGGCGGGGCATCATCTGCCGCTCGAAGGCATCGCCATGGATATCGACGATACCAGGCAATACCAGCAACCCGCGCGCGTCGATGCCGACGGCGCTGCGTCCCTGGTTGCTGCCGATGGTGCCGATGTCGCGGCCCGCGATCGGCAGCGAGGTTTCGACGAATTCTTCGCCCAGCAGGGCCTGGCCACCTTCAACGAGAATGTCGGTCACGATGTCGCACTTTGCGGTTTGCTGTGAATAAGTCCGGCGGAGGCCGGCTCGTACTTGTCGAGGAAATCCTCGACGGCGAGCGTTCTGAAGTCGGGCAATGCCCGGCGCAGCGTCTCGTGGTCCCAGTCCCACCAGGCGAGGGCGGTGAGACGGTCCGCGATGGCTTCCGGAAACCGGCGCCTGATCGGGCGCGCCGGATTGCCGCCGACGATGGTGTAGGCCGGCACATTCCTGGTGACGATCGCGCCGGCTGCGACAACCGCGCCGGTGCCGATGCCGCGGCCCGGCAGCACGACCGCGCCGTGGCCGATCCAGACGTCATGGCCGATATCGACGTGATGGCTGCGCCGCCATGCGAAGAATTCGGCCTCGTCGTCTTCGCCGGGGAAATACGCGCTCGCACGATAGGTGAAGTGCGCCTGCGAGGCGCGATGCATCGGGTGATTGCCGGGATTGATCCGCGTCATGGCGGCGATCGAGCAGAATTTTCCAATCGTCGTGTAGGTGATCTGGGCGTCGTTCACGACGTAGGAGTAATCCCCCATCGTGACCTCGAGCAGGACGGTGCGCGGCTCGACTTCGGTGTAAGCGCCGAGCTTGCAGTCGCGCAACGACGCGGTGGGATTGATGGTCGGTTGAACTGAAAGCTGCTTGCCGGCCATCCAGAGTTCCAATGCGGTAGGGCAGGGCCACGTCATCAGCGCGCTTGATGACGTGGTCATGACGCTTTGATGACAGCGAGGCGCAGCGTGGATGGACACCGTAGCGCAGCGCCGCCGTCACACAACTGTAAAATCCCTCGATTAGCGATCGAGCTACAACGACGCTGGAGCCGTGCATGCTGGTGGTAGAAAATCTGACGTGCCGTTTCGGCGCAAAGGCTGCGGTCGACAGCGCGTCATTTTCGATTGCGCCCGGCAGTTTCGTCGGCGTGATCGGCCGCTCCGGCGCCGGCAAGTCCACGCTGCTGCGCATGATCAACCGGCTGGCCGATCCCTCCGAGGGCCGCATCCTGTTCGATGGCGTCGATATCACCGCGCTGCGCGGCCGCGAGCTCCGGCAATGGCGGGCGCGTTCGGCCATGATCTTCCAGCAGTTCAATCTGGTCGGCCGGCTCGACGTGCTCACCAATGTGCTGATGGGGCGGCTCGCCGAAGTGCCGACCTGGCGCTCGCTGGCCCAGCTCTGGCCCGAGGCCGACCGGGCACTGGCGCTGTCGGCACTCGAGCAGTTCGACATGGCGGCGCTCGCCGCCCAGCGCGCCGACCAGCTTTCCGGCGGCCAGCAGCAGCGCGTGGCCATCGCCCGCGCACTGGTACAGGAGCCGGACATCATCCTGGCCGACGAGCCGATCGCCTCGCTGGATCCGCGCAACACGCGCATCGTCATGGACGCGCTGCTGCGCATCAACAAGCATTTCGGCATCACCGTGCTCTGCAACCTGCATTCGCTCGATCTCGCCCGCAGCTATTGCGACCGGCTGATCGGCATGGCGGCGGGGCGCGTCGTATTCGATGGCGCGCCGGAGACACTGACAGACCACATCGCGCGTGAGCTCTACGATCTCGAGGCCAATGACGTGATGGGCGGGGCACCGGCGGAGGCGCCTGATGCCGCGGCCATCCCGGCGCTGAACACCGCCGCCGCGGCCTAGGCCGCTACATCAAGAAAGGTGGCCGGTTCAATGCAGCCGGCCGAAAGCGTAACCCCAACGAAAGGCAGACCAATGTTCAACCGTCGTACCGTGCTTGCCGGCGCAGCCGCGCTGGTCTTCAGCGCAGCAACCGCTTCGGCGCAGGACTGGAAAGGAAAATATCCGGAACTGACCTTTGCCGTCGTGCCGGCCGAGAACGCCTCCGGTGTGACCGAGCGCTGGACCCCGTTCGTCAACTATCTGTCCAAGGAACTCGGCGTGAAGGTCACTTTGCGCATCGCCAATGACTACGCCGCCGTCATCGAGGGGCAGCGCGCCGGCAACATCCATATCGCCAGCTACGGCTCGGCCTCGTTCGCGCGCGCCCGGCTGACCGGCGTGAAGAGCGATGCGTTCGCCAACGACATCAACGCCGACGGCTCGACCGGCTACTTCTCGGTGTTCTTCGTCAAGGCGTCGAGTCCCTACAAGACCATCGACGATGTGAAGGCCAAGAACCTTGGCCTCGTCGATCCGAACTCGACCTCCGGCAACAACGTGCCGCGCTTCGAGCTCAACAAGCTGGGTATCCCCGACGCCGAGCAGTATTTCGGCAAGGTCGTCTTCACCGGCAGCCACGAGAACGCGATGCTGGCGCTGGCGCAGGGCACGGTCGACATCGCCGCCAACCAGTGGACGTCCGAGGACGACTCGACGCTTGCCCAGATGCTGCACAAGGGCATGCTGAAGAACACGGACGGATCGCCGATGAAGAAGGACGATTTCCGCATCGTCCACAAGTCGGCGCCGATCATCAACGGCCCCTATGCCTATAATTCAGACCTGCCGGACGGCCTGAAGGCTGCGATCGCCAAGGCGTTCTTCGATGCGCCGGCCAAGGACAAGGCAGCGTTCGATCGTCTCTCGGACGGCCAGAAGAAGGGTTTCCATCCCGCCACGACCAAGGATTGGGACGGCACCATCGAGCTGATCAAGTTTGTCGACGCCCTGCGTAAGAAGAAGGCGTCGTGATCGTAGGACGATAAGGACTGGGCCGGGCGGCAACGACCCGGCCATTTCCTTGAAATCCTGACCCGACATGACCAGCGCCGTTTCCATCCTCCCGGAGCAGCAGCTCGCGAGCCTCAACGAGGCCTATCGCATGGCGGTGCGGCGCAAGCGCCTGCGCGGGTTGTTTTCGGCGGCATTGTTCGCGGCGGCGCTGACGCTGGCGGCAATCGGCTCCGAAGTGAACCTGCGGACGTTGTTCACCCACTTCGGCAATTTCATCAGCTATTTCGATCGCATCCTGACGCTGGATGACCACACGCGGGTCTGGACCAACTTCGGCGAATGGTTCTGGGGCTGGCAGAAATGGTTGAAGCTGCTTGGTGAAACGATCCTGATCAGCTATGTCGGCACGCTGACTGGCGCGGTGCTGGCGTTCGCGTTGAACTTCCTCGCTGCTGAAAACACCTCGCCCGCGCCGTGGCTGCGCTTCGTAGTCCGCCGCGCGCTGGAATTTGCCCGCACGGTGCCGGGCATCGTGTTTGCGCTGATCTTCGTGATTGCTTTCGGTCTCGGACCGATGGCCGGCGTGCTGGCGATCGCCATCCATTCCACCGGCGCGCTCGGCAAGCTGTTCTCCGAGATCGTGGAAAATGCCGACATGAAGCCGGTCGAGGGTGTGCGCTCCACCGGCGCAAGCTGGCTCTCCTGCATGCGCTTTGCCGTGCTGCCGCAGGTCACCGCGGGCTATGCGAGCTATGCGCTGCTGCGCTTCGAGATCAATGTCCGCGAGGCCTCGGTGATGGGCTTCGTCGGCGCCGGCGGCATCGGACAGGAACTCGTGGTCGCCATCCGGAAGTTCTACTATTCCGACGTCAGCGCGATCCTGGTCACCATCATCATCACGGTGTTCCTGATCGACATCGCGACGGGCTGGCTGCGCGCAAGACTGTTCGGCGGCGAGGCGCGGGCATGACGCGGCTGCCTTCCGAAGATCACGCAAGGCTGCGGGCGCGCTATCCCGAGGTGTTCAATCGTCCGGCGTCATCGCGGCTGGCGACGCCGCTGATGCTGGTGGTGGCGCTTGCAATCTTCATCTTCGGCATGGTCGATCTCGACTTCTCGCCATCGCGGCTGATCGCGGGGATCAGCCAGCTTGGCTGGATCAGCCTGATGATGCTGCCGCCCGATCCCGGCGCGTCGCTGCCGGCCTATCTCGCCGCCCTCGGCGAGACGCTGTCGATCGCGCTGCTCGGCACCACCATCGCGGCGATTGCCGCGCTGCCGGTCAGCCTGCTCGCGGCCAGGAACGTGGTTCCGTCAGCCATCTTCCGTTTCCCCGTGCGCCGCTTCCTCGATTCCATCCGCGGCGTCGATACGCTGATCTGGGCGCTGGTCTGGATCAACGTCGTCGGGCTTGGACCGTTTGCCGGCGTGCTCGCGATAGCCGTCGCCGATTTCGGCGCATTCGGAAAACTGTTCTCGGAGGCGATCGAGGCTGCCGACCGCAAGGAAGTGGAGGGCATCCGTGCTTCCGGTGGCGGCAAGCTGCACGAGATCCGCTTCGGGCTGATGCCGCAGGTGCTGCCCGTGATTGCAGGGCAGGTGCTGTATTTCATCGAATCCAATACGCGATCGGCAACGATTATCGGCATCGTCGGCGCCGGCGGCATCGGGCTGCAGCTCGCCGAGCAGATCCGCGTGCTGGAATGGCAAAAGGTCTCGTTCCTGATCCTGATGATCCTGGTGGCGGTCGCCGCGATCGACTGGATCTCGAATCGCCTGCGCTTTGCCATCATCGGCCGGCGGGCCATCGCCTGAACCCTTAGCCGTTCTCGACCAGGAACTGCACTCGCTCGGCGGCAAAGCGCACATGCTTTGTGACCAGCGGCCGTCCCTCAATATCGACGTCGGTGGAATCGACGATGAGGATCGGGCGGCCGAGCGCGAGGTCGAGCCGCGCGGCATCGGTGGCGTCGACAATGCCGGCGGTGATCCGGGTTGAATCGCGGCGATAGTCGCGAATGCCGTAGTGGGCCAGCAGTTTCGTCATGGAGCGCGCTCCGGCGTAGACGCGCCCGGCCTCAGGGAACCGCTCGGCGGATAGCCAATGGGTGCCGACGCAGATCGGCGCGCGGTCGGCCAGGCGCAACGCCTCGATGCGGATCAGCGGCGCGCCGGCCTTGAGGCCAAGCTCGCGCGCCAGCTCGCGGCTTGCGGTCTCCTCCGAGGCCTCGACCATTTGTCCGCGCGGCTCGCGTCCGCCGGCGCCGACAATTTCGGAAAACCGCGTGCGCGAGCGCAGGGGATAGGCCAGGCGCGGCGCCTCGACATAGGTGCCGCTGCCGCGTTCGGCACGCACCAGCCCGCGTTCGGCCAGCGCCGCCAGCGCCCGGCGCACGGTGTGGCGGTTGACGCGGTAGGTTTCAGCAATCTCCATCTCGCCCGGCAGCTTCTCGCCGGACGGAAAGCGGCCGTCGGCGATGCCGCGCTCGATACCGTCGGCGACCTGGCGCCACAGCGCCACGCCGGAAGCGCCGTCCTGCAAGCTCATGTCGCCTCGAGGGCTGGAAAAATCATCACGGCGTCATGAAACAGTCATTTGCGTTCTCTATCAAGTTGTCTACTATCATAGACAACTTGAATCAGGCAAGGCCGGGAAGTGGCGATGGCGGCGGAAAGCGAAATGGCGGCGCGGCGCAAGGCGGCAATGACGGTGCTGGCGCATGCGGAAGCCGCCGACATCGCCGAGCGCCTTGGCGCGATCGATGTTCCCGCGCACCAGGCGCTGCGCGAGGCGGAGAACGGCCTTGTCATGGTGCGTGGCCGGATCGGCGGCGACGGCGCCGCGTTCAATCTCGGCGAAGCCACGGTGTCGCGCGCCGCGGTGCGGCTTGCCACCGGCGAGGTGGGCTTCGGCTATACGCTCGGCCGCGATTTCGACAAGGCGCGGATGATCGCGCTGTGCGATGCCATGGTGCAGTCGCGGGAACTCGCCGAAGCGGTCGAGATGAAGGTGCTGTCCCCGCTGCGCGGCTCGATGCAGGGTCGGCGCCGCCAGAGGTCCGCGGAAGCGGCGGCGACCCGCGTCGATTTTTACACAATGGTGCGCGGTGAGGGCTGACCGATGGTGACAATCGCCGAATTGCCGGCAGGGTTTGCAGACAAGGTATTGTCGGCGCAGTCCACGTTCCGCTCCGTGATGGACGCCATCGCGCGCCCCGGCAGCGTGCAGCGTGTCCGTGCCGCGGCGGGGACGCCGCCGCCGCTGATGCACGGCACGGCGGCCATTGCGCTAACTCTCTTTGACCATGATACGCCGATCTGGCTTGACCGCACGATATCGACAACGTTGGACGTCGGAAAATGGCTCAAGTTCCATACCGGCGCGCCTTTGATTGCGGACTCTTCCGCGAGCGGCTTTGCCGTGGTCGCCGGCGCCATGGATCTTCCGCCGCTTGATCGCTTCGCGCTCGGCAGCAGCGAATATCCTGACAGGTCCACCACGCTGATCCTGCAGGTCGATAGTCTTTCGTCGGGGCCCGCGTACGAACTCACCGGTCCCGGCATCGACGGAGTGACGGTGCTGCAGGCCACCGTGCCGGCAAACCTGTTCGAGCAGCTTTCCGTCAATGCCACGCTGTTTCCGCGCGGCCTCGACGTCGTGCTGGTGCATGATGACGCCATCGTCGCGATCCCTCGAACCACGCGGATTGCCGCGCACGGAGCCTGACCGATGTATGTGGCCGTCAAGGGCGGGGAGCGCGCGATCGACAACGCCCATCGCCTGCTGGCGCACGAGCGGCGCGGCGACCGCGATGTTCCCGAGATGTCGCTGTCGCAGATTTCCGAACAGCTGAGCCTCGGCGTCGATCGCGTCATGACCGAGGGATCGCTATACGACCGCGAGCTCGCGGCGCTCGCCATCAAGCAGGCGCGCGGCGATCTGATCGAGGCGATCTTCCTGGTGCGTGCCTTCCGCGCCACCCTGCCGCGCTTCGGCGCGACCGAGCCGGTCGACACCGGCGCCATGCAGGTCCGCCGCCGCATTTCCTCGACCTTCAAGGACATGCCGGGCGGGCAGGTGCTGGGGCCGACGTTCGACTACACCCACCGCCTGCTCGACCCGCAGTTGGCGGAAGGCAGCGCACCGGAGGCGCCGGCTATTGCCGAGCCGCTGGCGGCAATGCCGCGCGTGACCGACATCCTGGGCCGTGACGGGCTGATCGAGTCCTCCCCGGAAGCCGACGCCGATACGCCGGTCGGCGATCTCACCCGTGAGCCGCTGAATTTCCCCGCTGACCGCGATCTGCGCCTGCAGAATCTCGCGCGCGCCGATGAAGGCTTTCTGCTCGCGCTCGGCTATTCGACCCAGCGCGGTTATGGCCGCAGCCATCCCTTTGCCGGCGAAATCCGCTTCGGCGAGGTCGAGGTCGAGTTCTTCGCCGAGGACGTCGGCTTTGCCGTGCCGCTCGGCGCGATCCCGATGACCGAATGCCAGATGGTCAACCAGTTCAAGGGCTCGGCGACAGAAGCGCCATGCTTCACCCGCGGCTATGGCCTCGCCTTCGGCCAGAGCGAGCGCAAGACGATGTCGATGGCGCTGGTCGACCGTTCCTTGCGCGCTCGCGAGTTGTCTGAGGAGGTCAAGGCCCCGGCGCAGGACGAGGAGTTCGTCATGTCGCATTCCGACAATGTGCAGTCGACCGGCTTTGTCGAGCACCTCAAGCTGCCACATTACGTCGACTTCCAGTCCGAGCTCGGCCTGCTGCGCAAATTGCGCGCGGAGTTCTTTGAAGCTGCCGCGCAGGCGGAGCCCTTGCAGGAGGCCGCGGAGTGAACGCCACTACCTATAATTTCGCCTATCTGGACGAGCAGACCAAACGGATGATCCGCCGCGCCATCCTGAAGGCGATCGCGATCCCCGGCTACCAGGTGCCGTTCGCCAGCCGGGAGATGCCGATGCCGTACGGCTGGGGTACCGGCGGCGTGCAGGTGACCGCGGCGATTCTTGGCCCGGACGACGTACTCAAGGTGATCGATCAGGGATCGGACGATACGACGAATGCGATCTCGATCCGGAAATTCTTCGCCAGGACGGCAGGCGTGGCGACGACGACCTCGACGGAAGCGGCGAGCGTGATCCAGACCCGGCATCGCATTCCGGAGGCGCCGCTGCATGCGGGCCAGGTGCTGGTCTATCAGGTGCCAATCCCGGAACCGCTGCGCTTCCTGGAGCCGCGCGAAACCGAGACGCGGCGCATGCATGCGCTCGGCGAATATGGGTTGATGCACGTCAAGCTGTACGAGGACATTGCGCGCTTCGGCCATATCGCGACTTCCTACGCTTACCCGGTGAAGGTCAACGCGCGCTATGTGATGGACCCGTCGCCGACGCCGAAGTTCGATAATCCGAAGATGGACGATTGCGCGGCGCTGCAACTGTTCGGCGCCGGCCGCGAAAAGCGCATCTACGCCATTCCGCCACATACCAGGGTGGTGTCGCTGGATTTCGAGGACCATCCGTTCTCGCGCTACCGCTTCGACGCGCCCTGCGCTCTGTGCGGCGCCGACGATTCCTATCTTGACGAGATCGTCACCGACGACCAGGGCAGCCGAATGTTCGTCTGTTCGGATACCGATTTTTGCGAGGGCCGGCAGGCAGCCGGCCATCGCGGCACGGAGAGCGCCGCGCCTCACAAGGAGCGGGTGCATGGCTGAGCGGTTGACCGGGAATGACGAACCGTTGCTGGTTGCCGAAAGCCTGGGCAGGAATTACGGCCGGCTGACGGCGTGCCGCGACGTCTCCTTTGCGCTGTATCCTGGCGAGGTGCTGGCCGTCGTCGGCGAATCCGGCTCCGGCAAGTCGACGCTGCTGCAGCTGCTTTCGGCGCAGCTCGCGCCGAGCGCCGGCCGCGTTTCCTATCGCATGCGTGACGGCGTGCTGCGCGATCTCGCCTCCCTCGGCGAGGCCGAGCGGCGCTTCCTGTTCCGCACCGACTGGGGCTTTGTGCACCAGGATCCCGCGCAGGGCCTGCGCATGGCGGTCTCGGCCGGCGCCAATGTCGGCGAGCGGCTGATGGCGGTCGGCTGGAATCACTACGGCCGGATCCGCAAGACCGCCTCGAACTGGCTCGAGCGGGTGGAGATCGAGGTTTCCCGCATCGACGACGCGCCGCGCACCTATTCCGGCGGCATGCGCCAGCGCCTGCAGATCGCGCGCAATCTCGTCACCGAGCCGCGGCTGGTGTTCATGGACGAGCCGACCGGCGGGCTCGACGTCTCGGTGCAGGCGCGCCTGCTCGACCTCCTGCGCAACCTCGTCAGCGAACTGGGCCTTGCGGCCATCATCGTCACCCACGACCTCGCGGTGGCGCGGCTGCTGTCGCATCGCGTGATGGTGATGAAGGGCGGGCAGGTGATCGAGACCGGCCTGACCGACCAGGTGCTTGACGATCCGCGCGAGCCGTATACCCAACTGCTGGTATCCTCGATCCTGCCGCCATGAGAACCCGGATGACTGCGATGATCGAACTTAATAACGCCGAAAAGACCTTCACCATGCACCTGCAGGGGGGCGTCGAGCTGCCGGTGGTGCGCGGCGTGTCCTTTCATGTCGATGCCGGCGAATGCGTCGTGCTGTCGGGTCCATCGGGCGCGGGGAAGTCGTCGATCCTGAAGATGATCTACGGCAATTACCGCTGTGATTCCGGGCGCATCGACATCCGTCACGATGGCGCCGTGATCGACCTTGCGAAAGCCGAGCCGCGACGGGTGCTCAACGTGCGCCGCTCCACCATCGGCTATGTCAGCCAGTTCCTGCGCGCGGTGCCAAGGGTGGCGACGATCGACGTGGTTGCTGAGCCGCTGATCGCAAAGGGCGTGATCCGGGAGGCGGCGCGCGAGCGTGCCGGTCACCTGCTGCGTCGCCTCAACATCCCGGAGCGGCTGTGGCAGTTGCCGCCCTCGACCTTCTCCGGCGGCGAGCAGCAGCGCGTCAATATCGCCCATGGTTTTGTCTCGGACTATCCGATCCTGCTGCTGGACGAGCCGACGGCTTCGCTCGATGCCGCCAACCGCGCCGTTGTCGTCGAGCTGGTCGCGGACAAGAAGCGCAACGGCGTCGCCATGGTCGCGATCGTCCATGATGATGAAATTCGAGAAGCGATCGCCGACCGCGTCGTCGACGTGACGACGTTCGCGGCGGCGGCATGAGGGAAGACTTGAGATGACGTCGACGAAGTCCGACACCGTTCTCGGCAACGCACGCCTGGTTCTCGCCGACCGCGTTATCGAGCAGGGCTGGATCGCTTTTGCCGATGGCCGGATCGCCGACTTCGGCGAGGGCAAGGCGCCCGCCGGAGGCGAGGACGCCAGGGGCGACCTTGTCATGCCCGGCCTGATCGAGCTGCACACCGACCATCTCGAGGCGCACTACGTGCCGCGGCCCAAGGTATTTTGGGACGCGACCGCCGCGGTCGTGTCCTATGACGGCCAGCTGGCCACCTGCGGCATCACGACGGTGCTGGATTCCCTGCGCGTCTGGCGCGAGGACGGCGCGGAGGATGTCGACGGCCGCGCCGGCGTGCTCGCCGCCGCGATCACCTCCGCCCGTGAGGCCGACCTCCTGCGTGCCGATCACTTCCTGCATCTGCGCTGCGAAATCCCGATGCCCGACGTGGTCGAGGAGGCCAGGGAACTGATCGGCCGCCCCGACGTGCGGCTGATGTCACTGATGGATCATACCCCCGGCCAGCGCCAGTTCCGCGACGAAGTAAAGCTGCGCGACTATTATCGCGGCAAGGGCGGCGGCATGACCGATGCCCAGCTCGACGTGCTGTTCGCGCGGCGTTTCGCCTACCAGCAGGCCTATGCCGCGACCAACATGCGCGCCATCGTGGCGCTTGCGCACGAATACAATATTCCGCTCGCGAGCCACGACGACACCACGGAAGAGAACGTGGCCGATGCCGTAAGCGACCGCGTGTCGGTGGCGGAGTTTCCGACCACCATGGAGGCCGCGCGCGGCCTGCACGAAGCCGGCATCGACATCCTGATGGGCGCGCCGAACGTGGTGCGCGGCGGCTCCCATTCCGGCAATATCGCCGCGGTCGATCTCGCGCGCGAGGGCCTGCTGGACATCCTGTCCTCGGACTACATTCCCTCGAGCCTTTTGATGGCGGCGTTGCAATTGCCGCGCGACGTGCCCGTGATCGATCTCGCCTCCGCCGTGCGCACGGTGACCAAATCGCCGGCCGAGGCAGTGGGCCTTTCGGATCGCGGCGAGATTGCAGTCGGCAAACGCGCAGACATCATCCGCGTCCATGTCGGGCGCGGTATTCCGGTGGTGCGGAGTGTATGGCGGGAAGGGCAGCGTGTGGCATGAGCGAGGCGCTGACAATTCCGGAGACGAACACGGGCGCGATCGGGCCGGGAAAACTGGTGCTCGTAGTCGGGCCGAGCGGCGCCGGCAAGGATACGCTACTGGGCCTTGCGCGCGCGGCGTGCGCCGATGACCCAAAGATCGTGTTCGCCCGGCGCATGGTGACACGGGAAGCTTCCGAAGCGGAAGACAACGAGCAGATAAGCGCTGAAGGCTTTCGCGAAGCGCAGGCGCGGGGGTCGTTCGCGGTGCACTGGGAAGCGCATGGCCATGCCTATGGACTACCGCGAAGCGTCGAGGACGATATCCGCGCCGGCCGCACCGTCGTCGCCAATGTCTCCCGCACGGTGATACCGGCGCTGCGCCGTTCCTATGCCAACGTTGTCGTCGTCTCGATCACCGCGCCAGCGGATGTGCTTGCTGAACGCCTTGCGATGCGCAGGCGCGGCAGTGACGGCAACATCGCGCAGCGGCTTGCGCGCGCGGTCGAGGACGCCGAGCCTGATACGACCATCGTCAACGTGTCGAGCGCGGAATATCACGCCCGCCAACTGCTTCGCGTCATTGGCGGCACCGCGTGAAGGGGGCAGGAGCGGGCGAATGACGGTAATCTCGACGATCGAGCAGCTCGAAGCGATCTACGGCTTCCCGAATGACGCTTCCACGGTGAAGGTCGCCGACCGCGTCACGCCGGCCTATCGCGTGTTGATCGAGACCTCGCCATTTGCAGCGCTGGCGACCTGCGGGCCGGAGGGGCTTGATTGCTCGCCGCGCGGCGACCTAGCAGGCTTCGTGCGGATCCATGACGAGACGACGCTGATGATGCCGGACCGTCGCGGCAACAACCGCGTCGATTCCCTGCGCAACGTCGTGCGCGATCCCCGCGTGGCACTGCTGTTCCTGATCCCCGGCTCCGGCACCACGCTGCGCGTCAATGGCCGCGCTTATCTCTCCGCCGATCCCGGCCTGCTCGCATCCTTCGCGATGGACGGCAAGGCGCCGCGCACCGTCATCGTCATGAAGATCGAGGAACTGTACTTCCAGTGTGCCCGCGCCATCGTGCGCTCCGATCTCTGGAATCCCGACAAGCGCGTCGATCCCAGGACGCTGCCGACGCCGGGCGAAATTCTCGCAGGGATGAGCGACAGCACCGTCGGCGGTGAAAAATACGACAGGGAATGGCCTGAGCGGGCGGCGCAGACACTCTGGTGATTTGCGGCCAGTCGAGAAACGATCCCGGTCCCCCCTGTGCATCGATGATGCGTTTCGGGGAATATTCCAATTGGTGCGCGGCAGCGGCAATCGGTTGCCATCCTTGCCCGGGCATGGTGTACGGTAGTCTTGCGTCGTTGATCGGTGCCTTCGACACCGCACGCATGGGGAATATCGGCCGTGGCATTTGAACTGTTCAATCTCGCCGGCAAACGTGCGCTGGTTACGGGATCCTCCCAGGGGATCGGCCTCGCCATCGCGCGCGGGCTCGCCGGGCATGGGGCGTCGGTGGTGCTGAACGGACGCGAGCGCGGCAAGCTCGACGCTGCCGCCGCGAGCCTCTCCGCGGCCGGGCACACCGTCGCGGTGGCCGGTTTCGACGTGACTGTCGCAGGCGACGTTCGCGAGGGCGTTGCCATGATCGAGCGGACCGTCGGTGCGATCGACATTCTCGTCAACAACGCCGGCGTGCAGTTTCGCAGCCCCCTGGAGGAGTTTCCCGTCGAGAAGTGGGAGCTGCTGCTCAGGACCAATGTGTCGAGCGCCTTTTACGTCGGCCAGGCCGTGGCAAGGCACATGATCCCGCGCGGCAAGGGCAAGATCATCAACATCGCGTCGGTGCAGAGCGAACTCGCCCGCCCCGGCATCGCGCCCTACACCGCGACCAAGGGCGCGATCAGGAACCTGACGCGGGGCATGTGCACCGACTGGGCGAAATACGGCCTGCAGGTCAACGCCATCGCACCGGGCTATTTCAAGACACCGCTGAACCAGGCGCTGGTCGACGACGCCACGTTCTCGGCCTGGCTGGAAAAGCGGACCCCGGCCGGTCGCTGGGGCAATGTGGACGAACTGATCGGCGCTGCCGTGTTTCTGTCGGGCGACGCTTCGTCGTTCGTGAACGGCCATACGCTGTATGTCGACGGCGGTATCACGACCAGTTTGTAGTCGTTTTGTTCAGGGCAGGACAAAGCCATCCAGCCGCGGGTTCTTGCGGAAATATGCTTTCCTTCGGAGGCCCGAAAAAGCAAATCACTACCATTGCGCTGAAGGGCTGAACGGACGACATTTGCCGGGAAATCTGCAGATTGGCCGCAAATGGAACGCTTGCGATATGAGCCGTTTGGCGAGCGCCTGGCCCCCGAAGGGGAGGCGCGGCCGGCTTCGCGCGCGTCCAGATACCTGCTGTGGACGGGTACCGGCCTGTTCTGGTCGCTGGTCGGAGCCATTGTATTGGCCCGCGCCGTCTTCTTCGAGCCCGGCGTTTTTGACGGTCTCAGCCGCGTCGCCGCCTACGCCAAGGCGCTGGTGTTTTAGGCCACTTCCGCTACCGCCTTATCCTGCCAGATCATCCGCTCGAACGCGGTCGCCGCCGGGATTTCTATGCGCCCGGGCACCTTCAGTTGCCATAGCGTTCGTTCGATCTGCAGGTCGCGCATCTGCACGATCTTGAGCTTGCCGAGCGTCACCTGATCGGACACCGCGGCACTGGAGACGATGGCGATGCCGAGGCCGGCCGCGACCGCCTGCTTGATCGCCTCGGTGCTGCCGATTTCCAGCGTACGCCGTGGCTCGATTCCGCCGGCCGCCAAGGCCTGCGCCACCACCTCGCGCGACCCGGAGCCGGGCTCCCGCACGATCAGGGTCTCGTCGCGCAACGCCGCGCCCTCGATGCCGCGTGGGGCGCCTGCAAGGCGATGCCGCGCATCGACGATCAGGCTCATCACATCGGTGCGCCAGGCACGGCTTTCCAGCTCGTCGTCTTCGACCGGGCCTTCGACCAGCGCGATCTCGATATCATGCGCCAGCATGAGGTCGGCGATATCCCGGGTGTTGGCGATGACGAGATGCAGGTCGATGCCGGGATACCGCCGGTGAAACGCGCCCAGATAGTCCGATATCATATAGGTCGCGATCGTCGTGGAGGCGCCGATCCGCAACGAACCGCTGTCGAGGCTGCGCAGCGACAATAACTCGTCCTCCGCCGCGCGCTCGGCCGCAAACAGCGTCTCGGCATGCCGCACCAGCGCGGTTCCCTCGCGGGTCGGCCGCACGCCTTTCGGGGTCCGGTCGAGCAGGCGGCAGCCGACCTGAAGCTCGAAGTCCCGCACGCCCTTGGAGATCGCCGGCTGGCTGATATGGAGTACGTCGGCCGCCCGGGAGAAGCTTCCGGTTTTCACCACCGTGGCGAACAGGCGCAGCAGGTGCAGGTTCAGGGACATAACTTTCCTCTATCGGGCAAGATCGAAAATATATTACCCATTTATCCCATTGTGACGCATAGATTTTCTCCCACAGGAGCAACTAGTGCCGCAAGACGAGGAATCTTCCGCCTCCCGGAATAGCCTGGCGACCGGGGTGGCCGGCCTTGCGGCGCTGGCTCCCGGCATCCTCCTCGCCACCGCCGTTGCCGGCGTCTCGACGGCGCTGGAAGCCGGGGAGCGGCGCCTGTTCGGCCACCCCTATGTGGAGGCGCTGGTCCTGGCGATCCTGCTCGGCATGGCCCTGCGCAGCTTCTGGAAGCCGTCGGAGCGGTGGCAGGCCGGCATCGCCTTCAGTGCCAAGCAACTGCTCGAGGTGGCCGTGATGCTGCTGGGCGCCTCCGTCAGCTTTGCCGCCATCGCCGCCTCCGGCTTTGCCCTGCTCGGGGCGATCGCCGCCGTTGTCATCGTGACGCTGGGCCTCAGCTTCGGTCTCAGCCGCATGCTCGGCCTGTCGACGCGGCTCTCGATCCTGATCGCCTGCGGTAATTCCATCTGCGGCAACTCGGCGATTGCCGCGGTCGCGCCAATCATCGGCGCCGATGGCGACGATATCGCATCGTCGATCTCCTTCACCGCGATCCTCGGCGTGACCATGGTGCTGGGTCTTCCGCTGCTTATTCCGCTCCTGCACTTGTCGGCGACGCAGTATGGAATTCTCGCCGGCCTCACTGTCTATGCCGTGCCGCAAGTGCTCGCCGCCACCGTGCCCGCCGGGCTCGTGAGCACGCAGATCGGGACGCTGGTGAAGTTGATGCGCGTGCTGATGCTGGGGCCGATCGTGATCGGACTTTCGCTGCTTGCTCCCCATTTGCGAGGAGGCGAGCGGGGCGGAACGGCGGTCGGTTTCTTCCGGCTGGTGCCCTGGTTCATCCTTGGCTTTCTGGCGCTCGCGGCGCTGCGCTCGCTCGATCTCGTGCCGGCGATGGCGCTCGGCCCGCTGACCACGATCACCGTCTTCCTCACGGTCGTATCAATGGCGGCGCTGGGCCTCGGCGTCGACGTTCGGGTGCTCGCGACCGTCGGGAGCAGGGTGACGGCGGCGGTGACGCTGTCGCTGATGCTGTTGCTCGCCATTAGCATCGGACTGATTCACTGGTTCAAGTGATACGAGCGCTGCGCTCGCTCGTTCGGTCAATCCAGCTTGAAACCGATGCGCTTCACATAGGCGCCAAAATCGGCGCGTTCGGGATGGGCGTATTGACGGGCCTTGTCCTCCGACCAGCCGTAGCTTTCGGCACGTCCGAACTCCCTGACATAGCGCTGCGCCGCGTAAGGCTGGGCGGCTTCACGGCGCCGGTCATAGGCCTCGATGGCGGTATCGAGGCCATCCTCTTCAAATGCATTGCGATGGACGGTCATGGACAGCGGCAACCGCATGCTGATCCTCGGCGTTTCGGCGGGATATCCGACCGCGAGGCCGGCCACCGGGAAAACATGGTCGGGAAGCTTCAACAGGCGCGACAGCGTGTCGGCGTGATTGCGTACCGCGCTGACCGGACAGACGCCCAATCCCTCAGCCTCGGCCGCGATCACGAACGCGGACAGCGCGACCCCCGCATCGACCGCTGCATTGAAGAAGGCGTCAAGGTGATCGTTGGCAAACGGCACGGCGCGCAATGTGTGGATCCGGCGCTGCCGCCGGTTGTTGCCGCAGAAGACGAGGAGGGTCGGTACGTCAGCAAGCCATTTCTGGCCCAGCGGTCCTTCAGTGAGAGGAGCCGTGATCTCCGATTTCAGGGACGGCTCGTCGACGATGATGATGTCGCGCTGCTGAAGGTCGCTCTTGGTCGGCGCACTCAGCGCCAGCGCGCACAGCCGTCGCAACGTCGGATAGGGGACGGGATCGGATCTGAATTTTCGGACCGATCCCCGTGCGGCCAACTGGCCGAAGATCGCGGGGGCGTCGCTATCGATCTCGATATCGGCGGCATCGGGACCGAAGCGGTCGACGAACGGCGTTCTCGAATTGGACATCTCGAAGATCTCCAGTGGCGCTGCTGCTTCATGTCAGGTTTGCACGAAACAGGCAAAGCCCGGCATCGTGCGATGATATCAATTGACGCGGGGCTCGCATTATTCGATTGCCTTTTGGCCGGCTTCGGAGCCGAATGATCGAAAAGACGTGCCGTTTCCCGGGAGGATGATTGCAGATGGATATGAAGCTGTCAGCCGAGCAACAAAAGCTCCGCAGCGCCGCGCGTGAACTGGCCGAAGCCGAATTCGCCCCCAAGGCGGCGGAGATCGACCGCACCGAGGCCTATCCTTTCGACAACGTGGCCGCGCTGAAGGCCGCGGGCTTCATGGGCTACACCATTCCAAAATCTCATGGCGGCCGGGGCGGCAGCTATTTTGAAGCCGCCTTGATCATCGAGGAAATGGCGCGGGTCTGCGGCGCGACGGGACGCATCACGGTCGAAGCCAATATGGGGGCGATTTCGGCGGTCATGCAGTATGGTGCCGAGAAGCAGAAGCGGCTGGCCGCCGACCTCGTTCTGTCCGGCGACAAGCCCGCGATCTGCATCACCGAGCCGGAGGCCGGATCGGCCGCCACCGAAATGACGACGCGGGCGGACAAGCGCGGCAGCACCTACGTTATCAGAGGCAAGAAGCACTGGATCACAGGAGGCGGCGTCTCAAAGTTGCATCTGATCTTTGCCCGGGTGTTCGACGAGCGCGGCGAAGAGCAGGGGATTGGCGGCTTTCTCGCGCTCAGGGGAACGCCGGGCCTGATCATCGGCAAGCGTGAGCCCGCCATGGGGCTGCGCGGCATTCCCGAAACGGAGATCATCTTCGAAGACCTCGAGATTCCGGAGGACATGCTGGTGCTGCCGCCGCGCGGGCTGCGGCGCGGCTTTGCCGATCTCATCGATGCCTATAACAGCCAGCGGGTGGGTGCTGGAACGGTCGCGCTCGGGCTCGCGCAGGGCGCTTTCGAGAAGGCGCTGTCCTTCGTGAAGGAGCGCAGGCAGTTCGGACGTCCGATCGCCGAGTTTCAGGGGTTGCAATGGATGCTGGCCGACATGGCGATAGCGCTCAACGCGGCCAGGCTGTCGCTGCACCAGGCTGCGCTCAGCGCCGATCCCTTTCCCGATCCGCTTCTCGCCGCGCAGGCCAAGATCATCGCGTCGGAGACGGCCAATAATGTCACCAACCAGGCGCTGCAATTGTTCGGCGCCCGCGGCTATTCGCGCGACTATCCGCTCGAACGGATGGTTCGCGACGCCCGCATGTTCACGATCGCGGGCGGCACGGCGCAGGTGTTGCGGACGCTGGTGGCGTCCAGGATTCTCGACACGAAGATCCCGCAGACCCGCGATGGATATCTGGAGGCGGTCCGAACTCCCTCGCTTGCAGCGAAGTGAACCTGATCAGACCGCCCGGCTGTGCGTCGCCGCGGAATTGGCGAGATGGGCGTCGAATGCCGACGCGACGCTCCGAACCAGGAATTCCGCGCCGTCGCTGATCGAGAGCCGATTGTCGATCATCGTCACGGCGCCGTCAGCGATGAGGCTCTCGATCCGCGGCCGATCGACGATGGCCGACCTGATGTCGCGGCCGTGCACCTTGGATATGAAGGGCAGATCGACGGCAAGGTCGCACATGATCCGCTCGATGATGTCGGCGCGGAAGCGGTCTTCCGGCGTGAAGCGATAGCCCTTGGCGGTGGCGAGCCGCCCCTCGGCGACACGCGCCAGATAGTCGCGCGTCGGAACGACGTTCTGAATGAAGCCTTGCGGCATGCGGCCGATCGCACTGGCGCCGAGGCCGATCAGCGTGTCGGCGGAATCGTCGGTGTAGCCCTGGAAGTTGCGCCTCAGCCGGCCGTCCTGCCGCGCGATGGCCAAATTGTCGTCCGGAAGAGCGAAATGGTCGAGGCCGATGCGGACATAGCCGGCGTCCAGCAAGGCTTCCGCGATCGTCTCGGACTGCAGGTGACGCTCGATGCTGTCGGGAAGGGCGTCTTCATCGATCTTGCGCTGGTGCTTCTTGAACGATGGAATATGCGCGTAGCCGAACACCGAAAAGCGATCGGGGCGGTGCTCGACGCACTTGGCGACGGTATCGAGACAGGAATCCACCGTTTGCAGGGGAAGACCATAGAGCAGGTCGAAATTGATCCGCTTGACGCCTGCATGGCGCAGGCGCTCGACCGACGCTGCGGTTTGCTCGAAGCTCTGCATGCGATTGATGGCGCGCTGCACGGCGGGATCGAAGCTCTGGACGCCGAGGCTTGCGCGGTTGACACCGCAATAGCCGAGCGCCTCCGTCATCTGTTCGGTCAGGGTACGCGGATCGATTTCGACCGCGATCTCCGCATCAGGAACGACGAAATAGGCATGGCGTAACGCGCCGACCAGGTCGGCAAATTGTTCGGGCGACATGATCGTCGGCGTGCCGCCGCCGAAGTGGATGTGGGAGATCGGCATTCGCTGGCCGATCGTCTCGGCGACAAGCTGGGCTTCGGCGCGCAGGCCCGCTGCATAGGTCGCGATCGGCTCGTCGCGCTTGGTGACCGAGGTGTGGCAGCCGCAATACCAGCACATCGACCGGCAGAACGGCACATGCAGGTAGATCGATGCCGGCTGCTTGACCGATATCGACCTCAGCCAGCGCCGGTAGTCTTCCTCGCCGATCGCCGGCGAGAAGTGCGGGGCCGTGGGGTAGCTGGTGTAGCGCGGCAGCCTGTCCTGCCCATAGGATTGCGCCAAGTCCGATCGCAAGTCCGATCGCATCTGCATTTCTCCTTCACCGGGATCATGTACCGGAACCGGGGCGAAGCGACTTTGTCCTGGCTCAACCTGCGGATCTGTTGCCGGCGACTAGGTGCGCCGCAGCAGCTTCGCGATGCTGCGGGCAGCTACGGTTACGACCGGCTGGGAATGTTCGGCGACGAGCCTGAAACCGAGATTGGCCGGCGGGACGCCCGCGGCGCAGCCGCCGGACCTGGGATCGCGGATGAAGTCGGTCATGTAGGAGCGATGCGCCCCCTGAACGACGCGGACGCCGCAATTGGTGTTGGTAATCTTCTCCTGACCGCCATCCATCGAAACGCGAATGAAGCAGCTGTTCGTCCATTCCCAGACGTTACCGGCCAGATCGTCCAGCCCGTTGCTGTTGGTACCGAACGTGCCGCCGGGCTGCGCGGCTACCTCGGCGGGCCTTGCACGGGCGGATTCGGCTTCGTAGCGGGCGATCCAGGCCTGCGCGGGATCGGTGGGGTCGACCAGCGGCATGGCTTCGTCGCGCGCCTTCTCGGCGGCAGCGAAGGTCCACTCCTGGTCCGTCGGCAGACGATGGGTGATGCCGGTCTTGCGTGTCAGCCAGGCGGCGTAGGCCGTGGCATCGTGCCAGCTGACGCCAACGACGGGGAGGTCCGGCGAGCGTGCGGCAACACCGATCCGCAGGCAAACGCCGTCGTCGACACAGCGCTGATATTCGGCGCCGGTGACCTGCCGCTTCATGACGACGAGATCGGCCGGAAGGCGGAGTTCGCGCAGCGGTCCTTCGACCGGGCGGCCGTGTCGGGAAAAATCGCCGGCAGCGCGGTAGCTGAAGGAGGTGGATTTCAGCCGCAGGGCTCCGTCCGGTTCGGACTGAGGCGTCGGCGTGCACAAGGTTGCCACGATCGGCGCCGCCAAGGCGCCTGCGAGCATCGCCGCTTTCACTTTCATCACGATGAGCATGACGTCGCTTCCTCTTCGTGCAACGGCCCGCGGCGATAACCGCGGGCCGTTGTTTCGGCGCACCCTAGCGGATGACGGCCACCGGGTCGGCGGCGCCAACTTTTTCAGGCGGGATCGGGCCGGGAGGGGTGACCTGCTTCATCAGGTCCTCGTTCCACTTGCCTTCCACCTTGATGTGGGCCGTGGCGCCGAGCTCGACGGCCTCGATCAGGTTGTGGTTGACGTAGGCGTAGACGCCGGGCTCACGGAAGGTATAGAGCGCTGCGCCGGCCGAACCGCCACGGACGAACCAGGTCTCGAGATCCTTCTGCGGCGGGTTGTTGAACTTGCCGGCCTCCCAGACGTAGTCGCCGTGCCCACCGATCAGGTGCGGACGGGTATCGCGGTTGGCCTGCGAATGCACCAGCATCACGGTCTCGCCGACCTTGGCGGTCAGGGCGTTCTTGCCGGTCAGCGATCCGACGCGCCCGTTGAACACCACGTGGGTCGGGATCAGCTTGCGCATGACCTCGGTCGTATCGGCGTAGGATTCGCCGATGGTCTCGTAGGTCTTGTACTTGCCGTTCTCGTCCTTCGGCACATAGAGATCGTTCTCGCCGATGTAGAAGATCTTGTCGTAACGCAGCGCCTTGCCTTCGGCGTCCTTGAGGCCGTCGCGCGGCAGAACCATCACGGTGCCGTGCATGCCTGATACGACGTGCCAGGGGATCATGCCTTCCGGCGCGCAATGATAGACGAAGACGCCGGGCCGCGTCGCCTTCCAGCGCAGCACCACCTGTTCGCCGGGATTGACATGGGTCAGGGCGCCGCCGCCCAGGGCACCGGTTGCCGAGTGCAGGTCGATGTTGTGCGGCATGCTGTTGCTCGCGGGATTGACCAGCGTGAGCTCCATGTAGTCGCCCTCGTGGAGCACCATCATCGGTCCCGGCATCGATCCGTCGAACGTCATCGCGTGGAATTTCGTGCCGGCGGGATCGATGACGACTTCCTTTTCCCGGATCGTCATCTTGAACTCGACGATCTTCGGTCCCGCCTTGGTCGCCTGTTCGTGAGGGTGGACGAAAGGCGGGGCAACCAGTTCGACCTTCTGGCGCGGCAGCTTCAGATCGTCTGCCGGTCCGGCGAGCGCCGGTACGCTCATCATCATCGCCGCAACAGCGGCGCCCATCAAAGCAGTCCTTCTCGTGAGCATGATGCTCTCCATCGCGTTGTGCGTCCCAAATTCGATGGCGGCATCATGAGCGAGGTGGCGCAAGACTCTTTGCGCTGGAACAAAGGAGACGCGCTTTGTCTTCGACGAAGTGGATCGTTCGTTTGCGCAGGATCAAAAACGTCGAGCGGTTAACGATTGGTGCATGAGAATGCCGGTCGAGTCTTCTCGCGGATGAAGACTGCGGCTTTGGCCTGTGCGCCTATCGGCCGTCGGCGAGGTTATGCAATCTCTTCTCATCGCACAGCACGATGCGCTGCCTGCCGCCCTCGACGAGGCCCTGCTGCTCCCAGGCGCTGAGAATCCGGCTGACCGTATGCAGCGTCGTCCCCGTCATCTCGGCGACGTCCTGGCGGCTGATCGGAAAGTCGATCTCGGTGCCGGCATCGACTTTCCTGCCCGCCTGTTTGGCCAGGCGCAGCAGGACGTGGGCGACGCGCTGCTCGACCTGCTCGTTCGACATCTCCATGACGCGCGCCTGGGTGTCCTGCAGGCGGCTGCCGACGGTCTGTAGTGCGCTTGCGGCAAGGCTCGGATATTTGCCGATCAGGCGGTTCCACGACGACGAGGGCCAGGCGAGGGCGATGCTGTCCACGGCGGCGACCGCTGTTGCCGGATAGTGCGTCAGGTTCATCGCCTGGGCGACACCGAACAGTTCGCCCGCCGAAACGTAGCGCACAACGGATTGATTTCCCTGCGGAGTGACCTTTTCGACGCGAAGGTGGCCGTGAAGCAGGAGATAGAAATGTTTGGCTTCTGCGCCTTGATCGAAGATGGCGCTCCCTTTCGGATATCGAACAGAGCGCGCTTCACGCAGCAGTTCGTCCTGTTCGGCGGGCGTAAGGCCCGCGAACATCGCCAGATTCGCGACCAGGGAGCGGTCGACTGAGGCCATCGATTTCCTCGTTTCAATGCCTGCGGACACTATCCGCGGGCGGGGCAGGCCTCAACGGCCTGCCAGGCTCTTACCCCCGGTTTCAGCATGGAGATTGCGTTAGCGCAATCTCCCCAGGACCGCACGGCGATATCTGATTCCCCGGGAGTCCGGCGCAGGCCCGGGCACAAATTCCAGGAAACGGGAAAGATCGAGAAATATGTGAAAGATCGTGATGTTGGCTGCCGCCGCGGCCCTGGTTGCGGGCGGAAAGGCCGGCCATGTCGACCAGGCCAAGGCGGTTCCGCAGGTCGGAAAAGGCAAGCAGGTCTTTTCGGCCCCTTTCGACAAGCTCGAGGCCGGCATGACCGCATCCAGATAGCGGTCTGAAGACGCCGGATTTGCACCGGTACGGAAATAGCAGCGCTTCGATAGCGGCCACGCAGAGCCAGCCAAGCTCAAAGGTCGTGATCGTCAGGGGCGAGCCCAATCACAATCCGGCCCCGTCGCCGGATCGACACATTTTGATCCAGCGCAAGCTTACCGAGACGGTTCCGGATCGGCCGAACAACAGGAACAGCAGCCGGCTTTGCTCTCAATGAAGGCCGGGATCGGGGTTTCGTCCTCAAGCTTTTGGAGGAGATCGCTGGTGATGGCTTCGAAGAGCTTGCGTTTGATGGCGCTGTTGCTCCGGCTTCGTCCTCGCAATCTCTCGAAAATCCGCATCGTGTCCTCCGTTGATAACAGAATCAATCATGCGGGGTGCGGCCGACAGGATCTTTGTCGGAGATCAAACAGGCCCGCGAACGATGCTGCAATTTGTGCTTCGACAAAGAGCGTCAGGCGGAACGGCGTAGGATCGCGACAAATAAGGCGAACACCATCAGAGGTCACTTATGGCGACCATGCAGAAATTGAGGGCTTATCAGGGGCCGGCGCTGTTTTCGTACGGCTTCCGGCCGTTCTTTCTGTTCGGCGCGATCTATGCCGGCGCGATGGTTCCGCTCTGGCTTGCGGTCTTCGCCGGACACGTATCGCTTCCGAGCGCGTTTACGCCCCGGGACTGGCATGTCCATGAGATGCTGTTCGGCTATGTTGCCGCGGTGATCGCCGGCTTCCTGCTGACGGCGGTGCCGAACTGGACCGGTCGCTTGCCGATCCAGGGCACGCGGCTGGCGATCCTGTTCGCGGCCTGGGTTGCGGGAAGGCTGGCCGTGACATTCTCTGCCTTCATCGGCTGGCCAATCGCGCTGGCGATCGACGCGGCCTTTCTCACGCTGCTTGCCGCCGCCGCGGCGCGCGAGATCATCGCCGGGCGCAAGTGGAACAATCTGACGGTGGTCGGCGTCATCTCGCTGCTCGCCGTCACCAACGTCGCGTTTCACATCGAGGCGCTGCTCGCGGGCGTGGCGGAATATTCCACGCGCATCGGCATCGGCCTCGTCGTCACGCTGGTCTGCGTGATCGGCGGGCGGATCGTTCCGAGTTTCACGCGCAACTGGCTGGCGCGCCGCGGGCCGGGACGGCTGCCGGTGCCATTCAACCGCTTCGACGCAGTCGCGATGGTCGTGGGCGTCTGCGCCATGATCGTGTGGATCGCAGCGCCTTCGGGCCGCTTCACCGCGGCAGCGCTCGGCATTGCCGGCTTGCTTCACGTCGTCCGCCTGGCGCGGTGGGCCGGCGAGCGGACCGTGTCGGACCGTCTCGTACTGATCCTCCATGTGGCCTACGCATTCGTGCCGGCCGGCTTCCTTCTGGCGGCCCTGGCCGCTCTGGACCTCGTCGCTCCGAGCGCCGGGCTCCATGCCTGGACCGGCGGCGCGATCGGTTCGATGACGATCGCGGTGATGACGCGGGCCACGCTTGGCCACACCGGGCAGGCGTTGTCGGCCTCCGTTGCCACCCAGCTCGTCTATGCCTCGGTCGTGATCGCCGCGCTGGCGCGCGTCTGCGCGGCGCTCGAACCAGCACATTCGGCGCCGCTGCTGACAGTCGCGGGTGTCGCATGGGCTGGGGCATTTCTGGGCTTTGCGCTTGTTTACGCGCCGCTGCTGTGCAGAGCGCGCAAGTTCTGAGGACAAGGCGATGATCGGCGCCAGCATAGCACGATGGACGATGAGCTACTTCGCGATGGCTCTGGCCTGGCTGTTCGTCGCGCTGGCGCTGATGGTGGCGGGGCTCGGCTTTCCGTCGGCGCATCTGGCGTCGGCCGATACCCTCATCCTGGTGCATGTGGTATGTATCGGCTGGCTGAGTATCGCGATGTGCGGCGCGCTGTTTCAGTTCGTGCCGGTGCTGGTGGCAAAGCCGCCGTTTTCGGAGAAATGGGCGTTGCCGGCGCTCGGCCTGTTGACCGCAGGTCTAGCCGCGCTGCTCGCGGGCTTCCTGGGATTGGGCGGCCGGCTGCCCGCCTCGCTCTGGCTGCTCCCCGTCGGAGCGTCGCTGTTGATCGGCGGGTTCGGCCTGATCGTCGTCGATCTCGGATTGACGGCATGGCAGCGGCCGGTGGGCCCGGCGCGCTTTGTTCTCGCAGGGCTGGCTTCGCTCTGCATCACGGCGACCTTCGGCGCCATCTTTGCGTTTGCGCATGCCGGGTGGGCGGGCTCGATCGGACAATCGATGTTGGCGAGCGGCGTTCCGCTGCATGCGATCGCCGGCCTCGGCGGCTGGTTGACGCTGACAGCGATGGGTGTGAGCTATCGGCTGCTATCCATGTTCATGCTTGCATCCGACGTCGACGACCGCCACAGCAACATGACCCTGATGGCGGGCGCGTTGGCGATCGCCATTGCGGCGGGGGGCGGGGTTTTTGCGATCTGGCTCTCCGCTGGATTGAATGCCGTGTTGTCGGTGGTTGCGGTGCTCGGCCTGGTGACAACGGTTCTGTATGGCCGCGACGTGCTGGGCATCTTCAAGAGCCGGAAGCGGCGGCAGCTTGAGCTCAACACGCGGATGGCCGTGTTGTCCTACGTCAGTCTCGCCGCGACGTCGCTGCTGGGCCTGATGCTCGTACTGTCCAGCGCCTTCGCGGCGCAGGTCGGCGCATTCGCCTTTCTCGCCATCTTCGGCTGGCTGTCGGGTCTGGTCCTCGCCAAGCTCTACAAGATCGTGGCGTTCCTGACCTGGCTCGAGACCTATGGTCCCGTGATGGGCCGCGCCCCGACACCCCGCGTTCAGGATCTCGTGTCGGAGGCGAGGGCCTCGAAATGGTTCGTGATCTACCACGCGGCCGTCTGGTTCGGCACGGTGATGCTGCTCATCGGCCAGGCGACGGCATTTCGCGCAGCGGCGGCGATGATGACGGTCGGAATTGTCGGCATCATCAGGGAAATCGTCCGGACGCGGCGCCTTGCGGACGTCGAGAGCCCGATGCGCCTGCCCGACGGCGCCTGCGCGCCGCATCTGTTGTTTGCCAGGAACTGACGGAACGAAAGGAAGCAGTATGACCGATTATATCGATGTCGACGTCCGTCCAATCCTGCGCGCAGGTGGCGAGCCGTTTTCTGTCATCATGTCAGCGCTCGATCGGCTGCAACCCGGGCAGGGGATTCGCCTCTACGCGACGTTCAAGCCAGTCCCGCTGCTCGCGGTCATGGCCGACCGTGGATTTGCGCATGCCGCGCGAGCGCTCGATGCCGGCGAGTGGGAAGTGCTGTTCACGCCGGCGGAAATGGAGCCTGCCGCCGCGCCTGAGGTAGGCAAGCCCGCCTTCGACGATTGGCCGGAGCCGGTCGTCAAGCTCGACAATCGCGACCTCGAGCCGCCGGAGCCGATGGTGCGCATTCTGGCGGCGGCCGAGAAGCTGGCGCCGGGCGAGACGCTGTCGGCGTTGCTCCGCCGCGAGCCGGTCTTCCTGTTCCCGCAACTGGAGAAGCGCGGATATCGCTGGCTCGGCGGGTTCACGCCGGATGGCGCGACATACGAACTGACCGTGAGGGCGCCGCGATGACCGATGAACTCGTTCGCCGCGTCAGGGACGCGCTGCGTGTGGTGATCGATCCCGAACTCGGTCACAACATCGTCGACCTCGGCTTCGTCTACGACATCACCGTCGTTGATGGCATCGTTTGCATCACGATGACCGCGACTACGCCAGGATGCCCCGCCGTCCACTTCCTCAGGGAAGGCGTGGCAAGCGCCGCCGCGCGGGTCCCGGGTGTCCGTGCGGTCGATATCGTGATGACGTTCGATCCGCCCTGGACGCCCTCCCGCATCGAGCCTGGGATCCGATCCTCGCTCGGCTTTGCCGCGGTAAACTAGGGTCCGGGAAATGGCGCTTACCATCGAGATCGACCACGCGAAGACGCGCGCCAGGGCGGCCGCGGCGGGATCGGCCCAACCGGTCATGCCGCAGGCGGTGAAGGGACCGATCCGTCGCATCAAATGGATCGTCCTGCTGCTGACGCTCGCGGTCTATTACGTGACGCCATTCCTTCGTTGGGACCGTGGGCCCAACGGGCCGGATCAGGCGGTCCTGCTCGATTTCGCGCACGGCCGGCTCTATTTCTTCTTCGTCGAGATCTGGCCGCAGGACCTCTATCTGGTCACCGGGCTCCTCGTTCTTGCTGCAACCATCCTGATCCTCACCAACGCGCTGGCGGGGCGGCTATGGTGCGGCTTTGCCTGCCCGCAGACAGTGTGGACCGATCTGTTCCTGCTGGTCGAACGGTTGATCGAGGGCGACAGGCGCCAGCGTCTGAAGAACCTCGGCGCACCGCTGATTGCGAAACGGGTGATGCAAATCGCGGCGAAGCATTCCGCCTGGCTCCTGATCTCGTTCGCGACCGGCGGCACGCTGATCTTCTATTTTACCGATGCGCCGGAGCTGTTGCGAAGTTTCGCGCGCGGCGATGTCTCGGCCAATGCACTTGGCTGGATACTTGTCTTCGCCGGCACCACCTATGGCCTGGCGGGTTTTGCGCGCGAGCAGGTCTGCACCTTCATGTGCCCATGGCCCCGCCTGCAAGGCGCGATCTGGGATCCCGAAGCGTTTACCGTCAACTACCGGGATTACCGCGGCGAAGCGCGAACCTCGGCCAAGAAGGCTGCCGAACTTCGCCTGCAGGGCAAGCCGGCAGGAGATTGCGTCGACTGCAATCAATGCGTCACGGTGTGCCCGATCGGCATCGACATTCGCGAGGGGCCGAATTTTGCCTGCATCAATTGCGGGCTGTGCGTCGATGCCTGCGACAGCGTGATGTCCAGGCTCGGCCGCCCGCGCGGCCTGATCGACTACGAAAGCTGGAACAATATCGAACGTGGTCGCCGTGGCGAGGCGCGGGTCAATCGCCTGGTGCGCCCGAAGACCATTGGGCTGACGGCGGCCTGCCTGGCGTTGACCGCGACGATCGTCTTTTCCTTCATGGCCAAGACCAGCGCCACGCTCTCCGTCCAGCACGATCGGGATCCGCTGGCGGTTCGTCTCGCGGATGGTTCGGTGCGCAACGCCTACACGGTCAAGCTCCTGAACAAATCATCGGCCGCCCATTCCTACACGCTCTCGGTGAGCGGCGTGGACGCCACGATGGCCATCATCGGCAACGAGAGCCTCGCGCCGATCGAGGTGCCCGCCGATGGCTCAGAAGCCGTTCGGGTGACACTCACGGCCGCAAACCCGCGAGAGGCAGAAGTGGTGTTCACCGCGCGCGACGAAACCGGCAGCACGATCCTTTCCGCGAAGGATCGGTTCGTCGAACGGTAACGCCCGCCCGTTACCCTCTATTGTGTTGTAAACAGCACCACGGCGATCGCGATCGATAGCCCGACGGCGCACACGGTGGCCGTGGTGGACAGGACGCCCATCGCCCGCAATGCGCCGGCAAAGCCGATGATGATGGGGGTGGCGGTCAGCAGGCCGAACTGTGCGTCGCTCATGGATGTCGTCTCATCGGATTCATCTGATCGATATGTCTAGCCGCTCTGCAGGCCGCTGACATTGCGCCCCATCAAGCAACGGCGTGATCGATCGCGATCGCCGCCATGTTTGTTCGCCGACAAAGACTTCATTCTGTCTGTGATGATAGGCACCAAAGCGGGAGATCGAATGTCTATTGCGGATTGCGAACAGGAAGAGGCGGGGTGGGGCATCCTCGAAGGACTCCCGGGCGAGCCGATGATGTGGGTGCTCGTTCTCAGTGAGCTCGTGGCCTTCGCCCTTTTCCTTGGCGCGTTCATCGTCGCCCACGCGGTAAGACCTGCCGTGTTTGCGTCGGGTCAGATCACGCTCGACGCGTCGCTTGCCGGCTACAACACGATTGTCCTGGTAACGAGCGGCTGGGCGGCGGCAAAGGGCGCGGCATCGGCGCATGCTCAGGAAAGCCTTCACGCGCGTCTCTGGCTTTTTCTCGCCATGGCTCTCGGCGCCGCTTTCGTGACGATCAAGCTCACCGAATATGCGCGCGAGATCGGTAGTGGCGCAGGCTTGGAGACAAGCGTGTTCTTCACCTTGTACTTTCTCCTGACCGGATTTCACCTGCTGCATGTCTGCCTCGGAATCATCATTCTCGCTGTCGTCTGCCGCCGTGCCGATCCGATTCATGTGCAGACCGGGACCGTGTTCTGGCACATGGTGGACCTGGTCTGGGTTGTGATGTTTCCGATCGTCTACCTGGTGCGTTGAAGCATGCGGAATTCACTCGATCGTCTCGATCTCACATTGATAGCGCTGATCGCGCTCGCTTGCGCGACCATGCTGCTTGCCGGCGCTGGCCGAGGCCTGCTGCTCGCCAACGGCGCGGTTCTCGCCATCGCTGCCGTCAAGGGTCGCCGGATCCTGCTCGACTATCTCGATCTGCGATCCGCGCCGGCCTTCTGGCGAGGGCTTGCGACGGCGTGGCTGGTGCTCGTCGCGGGATTCGCCTGGGCGGTGTCAGCCATCTCGGCCTGGATATCCTGATTCAGGGAATCTGACGAAAGGTCCGGATCGTCGGGATCCTTGCGTCGGCACAAAGAACGTCCCCGCCATGCGAATATAGTCGCGACCGCTCACACGAACCGGAAAGGACCTGTAATGGCTGAACGCCTTACCAAGTCGGCGGCCCGCAACGTCTTCTATGGCGGCTCGGCCTTTTTCTTCGCGATCTTCCTCGGGCTTACCGCGCACAGCCACTACTACATGGTCAATACGTCGACGGACGAGAAGACGCTCACCAACTCGGTGGCGCGCGGCAAGCACGTCTGGGAGAAGAACTCCTGCATCAACTGCCATACCTTGCTGGGCGAGGGTGCGTATTTCGCGCCTGAGGTCGGCAACGTCTGGGATCGTTGGGGCGGCAACGAGGACCCCGCCACCGCCAAGGAAATCCTGAAATCATGGATGCAGGCGCAACCGTCGGGCGCGCCGGGCCGCCGGCAGATGCCGCAGTTCAACCTCACCGACGAGGAACTCAACGACCTCGCCGATTTCCTGCAATGGACCAACAGCATCAAGACGCAGAACTGGCCGCCGAACAAGGCCGGCTGAGCAATCCCCCGACCGCCCGCTTAGGAACTTCATGATGAGATACGAAACCCAGAAGGTAGCGATGCTGTATTTCTACGGCGCGCTGACGCTCTTCCTTGCACAGGTGCTCTTTGGAGTCCTCGCCGGAACCATCTACGTCCTTCCGAACACCCTGTCTGTTCTCCTGCCGTTCAACATCGTCAGGATGATCCATACCAACGCATTGATCGTCTGGTCGCTGATCGGCTTCATGGGCGCGACCTACTATCTGCTCCCGGAAGAGACCGAGACCGAGCTCTACAGTCCACTGCTGGCGAAGATCCAGTTCTGGATGTTCTTCGGCGCGGCCGGCATCGCAGTGGTCGGCTATCTCTTCCACTACCACGAAGGCCGGGAATTCCTCGAGCAGCCGTTCGTGATCAAGGTCGGCATCGTCGTCGTCTGTCTGATGTTCCTGTTCAACGTGACGATGACGGCGCTGAAGGGAAGAAAGACCACCGTCACCAACATCCTGCTGTTCGGCCTTTGGGGTGTTGCGATCTTCTTTCTTTTTGCATTCTACAATCCGAAGAACCTTGCCGTCGACAAGATGTACTGGTGGTACGTCGTGCATCTGTGGGTCGAAGGCGTCTGGGAGCTCATCATGGCCTCCGTGCTGGCCTTCCTGATGATCAAGCTCAACGGCATCGACCGCGAGGTGGTCGAGAAGTGGCTCTACGTCATCATTGGCCTGGCGCTGTTCTCGGGCATCCTCGGCACTGGCCATCACTTCTACTGGATCGGCGCGCCCGGCTACTGGCAGTGGATCGGCTCGCTGTTCTCCACGCTCGAAGTCGCGCCGTTCTTCACCATGGTCATCTTCACCGTGCAGATGACGTGGAAGGCAGGGCGCAAGCACCCGAACCGCGCGGCGCTGCTCTGGTCGGTCGGCTGTTCCGTGATGGCGTTCCTCGGCGCGGGCGTGTGGGGCTTCCTGCACACGCTGTCCTCGGTGAACTACTATACGCATGGCACCCAGGTGACTGCAGCCCACGGGCATCTCGCTTTCTTCGGTGCCTATGTGATGCTGAACCTGGCGGTCATGGCCTACGCGATCCCGCAACTGCGCCAGCGTGCGCCCTATAATCAGGGCCTGAGCATGGCGAGCTTCTGGATCATGTGCACTGCCATGATGACGATGACCTTCGCGCTGACCTTCGCCGGCGTGGTCCAGGTTCACCTGCAGCGCGTGCTCGGCCAGAGCTTCATGGAAGTGCAGGACCAGCTCGCGATGTTCTATTGGGTCCGGCTCGGTTCAGGAGTCTGCGTCCTGATCTCGGCGCTGATGTTTGTGTGGGCGGTTCTGGTCCCCGGCCGCGAACGCCGGGCCGTCGCGACCGGCGCGCTGCAACCCGCCGAATAGGCGTCAGGCGGCCGGTCCCCTATGTGACCGGCCGCCTGCTTCAACACTGGAGATTCATATGAAGGCCGTCCTTCACGCCGTCGACGCGACACCCAGGCTTCCGTCCTATGTCCCGAGCGGCAACGAGTGCACATTGTTCGAACACGCCTGGCGGCATCGCCTGCCGGTGCTGCTGAAGGGGCCGACCGGGTGCGGCAAGACGCGCTTCGTCGCCCACATGGCGGCGCGGCTTTCCCTGCCGCTGCACACCGTCGCCTGCCATGACGACCTCACCGCCGCCGACCTCACCGGCCGTTACCTGCTGAAGGGCGGTGACACGATCTGGACCGATGGTCCGCTCACCCGCGCGGTGCGGGAAGGCGGCATCTGCTACCTCGACGAGGTCGTGGAAGCGCGCAAGGATGTCACCGTCGTGCTGCATCCGCTGACCGACGATCGCCGCATCCTGCCGCTCGAACGCACGGGTGAAGAGCTGGTCGCACCGCCCGGCTTCATGCTGGTCGTGTCCTACAACCCCGGCTACCAGAGCCTGCTCAAGGCCTTGAAACCATCGACGCGGCAGCGCTTCGTTGCAATCGAGTTCGGCTTCCTTCCGGCCGAGCAGGAGATCGCGGTGGTCGCAGCAGAGAGCGGGCTTGCAGCCGGCCGCGTGCGCCCGCTGGTGGCGCTGGCGGGCCGGCTGCGTGCGCTCAAGGGACAAGACCTCGAGGAGGGCGTATCCACGCGCCTGATCGTCTACTGCGCGACGCTGATCTCGGCCGGCATTCCGCTTCTCGATGCGGTGCTTGCCGGCATGATCGAGCCGCTCACGGATGATGCCGACGTCAAGGCCGCGCTGCTCGACGTGGCCCGCGCCGTGATCGGATGACACATGCTCGACTTCCTCGAACTTGAGGAAACGGTTGGCCGCGCCTGGCATCGGCTGGTGGGGGCTACGGCGAGCTATCCCGCTTATCCCGACGAAGCCGCAGCGCTTGCGGACGTGCAGGGGCAGATCGCGGTCATGTTCCGCGCGCTGGGCGGGGAGGCGGGCGTACAGATCGCCGGCGCCAGGTCACGAAAGTCCGGCCATCGGCTCGGCTGGCGGCAGCGTGTCGGGCTTGGCGACGAAAGCCTCGATCATCCCGGCCGTGACGGGGCGACCGTCTTCCTGCCTGATAGCATCGCGCTGTTTCCGGAGCGCGATCTCAACGCCCTGCTTTATCGCTGGCTGGCAGCATGGTTCGCGGCGGCGCCGGTGGCGACGGTCGACGAGGTCGATCCGCTGCGACGCGATCTCATGACGTTGCGGCGCGCCCGCGAGGTTGTTGCTAGGGTGCAGGTGCGATTTCCCGGCCTCATCGGCCCATATCAGCGGCTGGCGGCGGCAACGGCGCTGGCGCGTCCGAAGAGACCGCTGGCAAAGGTGGAGCAGGAAGTCGAGCGCATCGTGCTGGGGTTGCTTGGCGCCGATAGCCCACCGGGGGGCCGCCTATGGCAGGCCGTGGTCGCCGCCGGCGATCTGCCGGCCAAAGCGGCGCCCGGATATCGACCGATGCTGCCGTGTCCGCTGTGGGGAGATTGCTGGACGCGCGAGGCAGTTGCCGACGAGGCCGATGACGATGATGCACCCGCGCCTGATGATGCGGCGGACCTGCCGGACACGCGGAAGCGCCGGGCTGTCCGCCATGCCGACGATGGCAGCAAGCGCGATCCGTTCATCCTGAACCGCTTCGAGAAGATTCTCGCGATGGCGGAGATGGTGAATGTCGATCGTCCTTCAGATGACAGCGAGGATGAGGATGCCCGCAAGGCAGCCGACGACCTCGACGAACTCGCGATCGGCCGTCGCAGCGGCAAGCCTTCCACGCGGCTGAAATTCGACCTGGATCTGCCGCCGCAAGCCATCGATACGACGCGCCTCGACAGCGGTCGTCTCTATCCGGAGTGGGACTATCGCCGAGGCACGTATCTGGCGGACTACTGCCGGGTATTGACGGGCGAAGCGGCGGAGGTCGGCGAGAGCTGGACGCCGGACGCAAGTGCCCTCCGGCATGTCCGTCATGTGCGGCGACGCTTCGAGGCGCTGCGGCCACAGCATGAGGTGATGCGCGGGCAGGACGATGGCTTCGACCTGGACATCGACGCGCTCGTCCGCGCGAGATGCGACCTGCGGGCGGGCAGCGGGGCGCTCGATCGGGTCCATCTGGCGATGCGCCCGCAGCGGCACGATCTCGCGGCGACATTGCTGGTCGACGTCTCGCTTTCCACGGATGCGTGGGTCGACGGCCAGCGCGTGCTCGACGTCGAGAAGGAGGCGCTGCTCGTCCTCGCGCATGGCCTCTCCGCCTGCGGGGATCATCACAGCATCCTGACCTTCACGTCGCGGCGGCGCTCCTGGGTGCGCATCGAGGCTGTGAAGTCTTTCGAAGAGCCGATGGGAGCTGCCGTCGAACGGCGGATCGGCGCGCTCAAGCCGGGCTACTACACACGCATCGGCCCCGCCATACGCCACGCCGCCGCCGAACTTGTCGACCAGCCACAGCGCAAGAAGCTGCTGCTGGTGCTGACCGACGGCAAGCCCAACGACATCGATCACTACGAAGGCCGCTTTGCGGTCGAGGATACCCGCAAGGCGGTGCTTGAGGCGCGGCGGCTGGGCATTGCGGTGTTCGGCGTCACGGTCGACGCCGGCGCCCAGTCCTATTTCCCCGCGCTGTTCGGGCGCGGCGGCTACGCCATCGTCGGCAACATCCGCCGCTTGCCGGCGGCGCTTCCGGCGATCTACCGGCAACTCGCCTGCTGACGCGCTGTCGCTTCCCCGCTCACAGTGGAACCGGATTGGCCGGCTCGGACGAAGAGCCAACGGAGGATTAACGTTTATGGGTAGGGTTAAACATCGGATGTAATGGACGCATCGACAGTCGTTTCGGTAAGGCTTTGACTTTACCGAGGATTATTCAATGGCAAAGGGATTGCCCCGTTCAACTGAAAAACTGCGCGCCGTGGCCGATGTCACCCACGCGCTCGCGGATCAGATTGCGGAACTCGTCAGATTACGACAGGCGGTCGCGGAGGCCGAGGAAGCGGCATCGCGCAAAGCCAAATTGCGATGAGAGAGCGCGACGATAGATACCCATCCGGTCTTTGCCCAAGCTGGCACGTTTGTTCTTTCGGGATGGCGCATTTAATTATTGAACTCGCCGGAAATAAATCGCGTCGCCGTCGAATTGTTGCCCGGAATCATCAGTGACGGCAGAACGTGGTGCTGCCGTCAATTAGCTTTTGACTGTGCGTACTGGCGAGGTTTTCACTGGGGCCATTGCATTAGCGTTCGTCAATTTTTTGCGTTAGGGCTGCCCATGGTTGAAGCAGTTGCAGCGTTTCTCCTGGTTCTTAGCGTCAGCATCATTGTCGCTCACGCCGTTGATGCATTTTGGTCCTGACGGGACGCTGGCTTTAGCTCACAGCATTCTGGGTTTGACCTGCGAAACCTGATCAGTCACTTGCTCGGCTGAGCCGCCCGCCACGCAAGGCCGCGAGCCGTGTTGTGCATGACGTCGCATACTCAAAAAAATCCGAGCTGCTGTGTGTGTGTTGGCTGTGCCCGACACTCGGGAAACGGCCGGGGAATTGGGGGGTGATTAGGGGCCCTCGACCAGGCAGAGTTCATTTTCTGCCGTATCGCCGCCGTATTTCCAATGTTATTAACTCGCCATTAACCAGACGAGCTGGTGGGGGACGGGAATGAGTTTTCTGAACCTCTGGCAGGAAGCGCGCGGCAGCGTCCTACGGAGGCGGTACGACGGCCTGAGGGCGCGTATTGATGCCGCAGATCCGGCTGCGAAATCAGCATGCTTTGGTGTTGTCAAATCGACGTTCGATTTGCTGAGCAGGCATTATGCGAGGGCCTCCAGCGCGGAACGAAAAGGCGTGTTGAAGCACGCTTCAAAAACCATTCATCAGCTATCGGACGCAGGTGACTGGCCGCGTGCAGCGGGGCTAACCCTCATCATGCTCAATCTTGAAGCGCGTCACTTGCCGGGCGACGACGCGGCTGCCTTGAAAGCTGCTACCGACGCTTTGATAAGCGGAGAGGGCGCATATCCTGACGCTCAGCGTTTGCAAAGAGCGGGCTGACAGGAAGTATTTGTCCTGATTGATTGCGGCGCCTCGAGCATCAACGCGCGATGGCGTGCAGCGGCGGCCTTTGCGCGGAAGGTTTTCGTGGTAGTTTAGCCGCGCCGACTCAGCGTCTGTCTCGTCCCTTGCCACTTGAGAAAGCGGGAAGATGTTTCAATTCCTTCTAAAGACGCGCAGCAAGAACGATTTCCAAGCACGATCGGCCGGCCGGGATTCCGCAACCGATCGTATTCGTGCCACATCCATTTTTCGTTCGATAGAGGAGGCGCTGGAGGGCGCCAAGGCCGAGCGGATTGGCCTGGAAGCGCGTATCAATGACGCGCTGGCGCGGTCGGCAGTCACCTTGGGATGCGATTCCGATGAGTATCTAACGCGCGACCCGGAGGATAATCATTTCCAAAACCTGCTCGGCACCGAGGCCGCAGATGGGCAGCGGCGATTGAACGAGCTGGGTGCAACCATCAGGCATTTCCAGTTCTTGAAGGCCGCGATCGTTACAAGATTCCCCGAGTTTGATTTCGGACACAATGCTTCAAGCGCGAAAGACACAAGCGCGAAAGAGAGCGGATCGACCTAGGTTCTCGGCGGCCACGTTCGCACATTCAGTGAACCTGCCCATCATCGATTCCCGCGATTGCGATGTTCCAGAATTAACCTTAAGCCTGCCTATCAATCTTAACGCACGACTCTCGTTGCAAGATCGCACCCTCGCAGTAGCGTTTGGGCGCCGCACATTGCCGAACGCCGGATCAGCGCAGTGAATTCCGGGGATCGGAGCATACTTCGGCGGCTTTCATTTTCTAACGAGGGTCGCCATGATTGCAGATGGCCGCGAACAGGAAGAGCATTTCGAAATAACCCCGCGCGGCGCATGGGCAGAAACGTGGCACCTCTGGACAGTGCTGGTGCCGAGACGGTCCATCTCCGGGAAGCTCGTCTTTGGACAGGTATGGCGGCGGCGAACCCGCAGAAAATGGGAATACAAGAAATATCAGAAGTCTCATTCCGAGCGGCGCTTCGATCGGTTGAACCAGGCTGACTGAGAACTGCCCGTCAGCCTCCGGCGCCCCCGCCGATTATTCCAGATCCCAAAGAGTATTCCTGTACCGTTAGCCAGCGAACGTTGGTTTCCACCGGGCGGGCTCGCATTCCGCCCCGGGAACTTACGATGACGCAGCCGGTTTACCTCCTGCCAGTCAGGAGAAATAAGATGACCACCCTGCAAGCTATCGGGCTTGGCGCCATGCTGGTTTGGACACCCTCGCTTATCGTCCTGGCAGCATCGCTGTGGGATATCCCCGAGGAGATGGAATAGCGGTCGCCGAGGTGGAAGCCCGGCAAGGGCTTATCGGCTGCATGGGCGCAGTTCGCGACCGGCAGATCAAATGACTTCCCAATGGGTCTACTCTATTGCGATCGTTCCGCGGGCCGCCGCAGCGGCATCAGCGCCTTGTTGCCTGGTTTGCAGGGCCTCGTCGCTAACCGTGGCGCTTTAAGTAGGCTCGTCGTTGCGAGGACTATCGTCGGGCAGGACGACGCTGCTGTCGATTACAAAATCTTCCAACTTGCGGCCTGAGTTCAAGGCGGCGACGAGCCATCTCGGCTGTTTGCCGCGTCCCGACCACTTCTGCGACGGCTGGGAAGGATTCCAGTATTTCGGCTGAACCTTCGGATATTTGCGCCGCGGACGGTTGGGGGGCTTGCCCTCACTGTCAGCAACCTGCTCTGCGTGGCTCAGTTGCGCGAGGCGCCGCTCCAATTGCTGTTTTTCTGTCGTAATCCGTTCGGAGAGGAGTTTGGTGAGTTGCTCATGCAAAAGCCAAAGCTCGTCAAAATCCATTGCCTCCAAGTCTGTCCTGCGCATCGCGTGTCCGTTAAAGGCTAACAGATAGTGGTCGTTCCGGCAGCATCCTTGCTGGTGGTGACGCAAATACGTGCGTGATTTCAATGATTACCTGGAAGCGAATTTCGACACATTATTCGCTTCAATCGTAATAATTAATTGAGTTAAAGCAAGGGCATATCGAGGTTTATTTTGAGCTGGATAGCGGAAGTTGCCGGATCTGGGTAATTCGCGCCGGTTTAATGACGCCTGGTTTGTCGCGGCTTGTTGCCCATGTTGTTTTTGCATGAAGTGCCCAAGCCCACTTTATTTATTCCTCTCTTGTCGCCCCAACGATGCCGTCCGCTGCTGCATAGCGATGTTCGTCGCTCAAGACCCGGATTGAAACCCGATGGCGGGCCTCAGGGAATATCCGGGTCACCGCCCTGGCGACTTTCCTTCGCCAGGAGGCGAGGAGGTCGCGAAGCCGGGCCAAATCCCGCCGAATGTCGGGCCGCTTCCTGGCGTGCTTCGCATCGCAGATCGAAGAGGGAATGCATCCTTTGGTTGAGCAGGCCGACAGGATCAGATGCCGGAGCACTCATTGTGCGTCCAAATAATCGCGAATGCTGGGCAATTATATATTCCTGTGAAACGTAAGGTAGTTCCCCTTGATTATCGCTATCGCCTATGACATTTCATTACCTTCCAGAAATTTAGGACGCGAAGGCGACGGCATGGCTCCGAAGAAGATCGATTTTGATGCCTGGTCTTTGGATGACCTCTGGGCGCTTCACGGAGAGATCAGCGGAATCCTGTCGGCGCGGATCAAGGCCGAAAAGGGCGAGTTAGAAAAGCGTCTGGCGGTCCTCAACCGTGGCGCAATCGTTGCGGGCAATTCGGAGAATCCACAGCCTTCGCGGAACGGTAAGCTTCGCCGCAAGTACCCTCGCGTGCTACCGAAATACAGAAACCCCCACACGTCCGAAACCTGGTCAGGGCGCGGCAAGCAACCGAGGTGGTTGGTCGCAGCCGTCAAGTCGGGACGCAAGATCGAAGAGTTCCGTATTGGCGACGGAGGGGTAAAGGCCCGCCAACGCGCCTGAACCGATTGTTCGGCTTTTAACCACTAAACCAATGAATGGAATAACCGACGGCGAACTGAGGTAATCTGCCGCGAACGATTTTCCGTGCGCGGGAGCACCGGTTGTCCGATCGGGATTGGAATGAAATTAAAAACCAGCTCAACGAGTTGGTGCCGGTGCCCATGGTTCCGGAAGAAGAGCAGCGCCCGCTGCCAAAGCAGGGAATTCGCCGGGCAATCCAGGCAGATGAAGAGGCCCTTCTGGCACACATCACCGACGCTCTGGCTCGGGAGAGCTAGCGGCGCCCGGACCGGCCCTGACGCGCCGGCTCAGCGGCTTGTGGGACGACGTCAGTAAGCGTTGCGGGCCCGCAGCACCTCGATAGGAGTCTGAAGCAGGATAGCCAGATCCAGCTGAATGCTCCAATTATCAATGTACCACAGATCGTATTCGACCCGCTTCTCAATTGAGGCCGCGGTTGGTGTCGGACCACGACAGCCATGGACCTGCGCCCAACCCGTCAATCCCGGCTTCACGCGTCGTCGAAACGCGTAGTTGCCGACAACCATATCGAATTGGCTGTCGTGAACGACGGCATGCGGGCGCGGTCCAACAAGGGACATGCTGCCAGCCAGCACATTGAGCAACTGGGGTAGCTCGTCGATGCTGGTCCTGCGAAGCCATTTTCCAAGCCTGGTCACCCTGCGGTCAGTGGCCTGCGCCTGAACAGCAGAAAAGCCGTCCTCGAGCACGGTCATTGTGCGGAACTTGCAGATCCGGAAGATATGTCCATTGAAGCCGCGGCGCTGTTGGCGGAACAGGACCGGCCCCGGCGAATCCAGCTTTATGAGCAACGAAACCATCGCCAGCAGCGGGCTTAGCAGGAGCAGCGTTATACCGGCGCCGACAAGATCGATACCGCGCTTGGCGGCGCGCTCGATCTGCGAGAAAACGCCTCGCTGCAGCTCTATGCAGACGACCTCGCCGAGATCATGACGCGGTCGCTGGAATATCTCCGCGAACGGTCCTGTAGGAATAAAGGTAATCGGGAATGGAAGTATTCTCAGCTCGGCGGCAAGCTCTCGAAGTTCTTCCCAGCGGCTTGGATCCGCTCCGACTACAACTTCCTCAATTTTCGAGTTGCGAATATGTTCGATCACGCTGGCCGAGAGCCTCTTGCGCGATGCAGAGGTTGATCCTGGCCGAGGCAACGGGAAGCTTCCCATTACATTGAAGCCCGCGGTTTCCAGCGTCCCTGCGAGGCTCTGGTGGAACGCATCCTTTCGATCGACGACCAGGATTACGTTCCTGCCAACGAACCGTCGTTCCGCAAGACCCCTGGTCAGCAATTTCTTCATGAGGGTGCGATTCACACCCAGCGCCACCAGGCCCAGAGCTGCGAAAATGAGGCTGCTGCCGCGTGACAGCTCTGCGCCGATCTTCAGCGCAAACACGATTCCGGCGAGCAGGAAGAAGACGCCGGCCCACGTGGTGGCGACCATTCGCATCTGGCGACGGAACGACAACCATTCTGCCGGCGCGTAGTGACCTTGCGATTTGAGAATCAGGATGAAGAGCGCTGAGACGAGAGCCGCCGAACCAAGAGCCTGCCCCAACACCAGGCCCAGGTCTTCACCGGCTCTGTACAACAGGCCGGCGCAGAGGCTCGCGGCCGTAATGGTCGCTGCGTCAAAGACGATAGTGAGCGCTTCCAGGTAGTCATAACGGATCGGCCACTTCCGCGACGCAGGTTCGCTTACGCTGTCAGCCGGCAGTGGGTGCAGCAGGTCCGCTTCAATATGGCGATTGATTAAATTCATTTGCGGGCCAAAATTTAAATTGGTTAATGGCCTCTTAAATTAAATTGATAATTTAAATAGCGCAAGGCTTAAATTTGGCTCCCCCGCAAACGATTGTTCGTGAAGAAAGAATTAACGATTTCCCGTTCAAATGACGCGATCATCCTTGAAAGGACCAGATGTTTATCGTCGCGATTCACCTTCTGATCGGCCTCGTGGCAGGGACGGTGTTTGGTGTCCAAACGCTGCTGGTTCTCGCTGTGCTGGTGCTGATCGAGGCCGTCGGCATGGCGGTGCTGAATGGTCTGTCGGTTGACATTTTCTGGTGGGTTGGAGCGGAGATCTCGCTGCAACTCGGATATCTTGGCGGGATATTTCTGCGAAGCATGATCGAGCGTATGGGCAGCATCGCGAAGGTTGCTCCGAAGCGCCTCTCGTAGCGGCCGACCGCAAGAAGGCCAGTCCTGGCGACCCAGGCTGCTGCGCCCGTTCGACCCGACCGGATCCATCGCCTCAACGCGAACTGGTATCAGTTCCCACTCTGTTGGTGAGGGCGAAGGTGTCCACGATTTCCTGCAGCCAACCAACGCCAGCACTGACCTCGTCGTCCGCAAGGCTCTTGATCCAGTCCAGATGAGGGACAGAACTCGGCTCAATCGACAGAGGACACGGAATTGTTGGCAGCCGGATAGGCGGAAGATCACGGTCGAGGAATTGGGCCAGCCGGGTCCAACGCTCCATCATGCAGCCATCCAGCAACTCAATCGCAGCATCGATCGTCATGTGCAGATGTGAAAGCGCTTCCCCGCTGGGTAATCGCTGCCTCCGAACGAGCAGATACCAGGCACGAAGAGCAGCCAGGTGACCGATATATTCCAGATTTTTTTGTACCCGTGGCGCTGATGGCTTCCGCGGCCCGAAGTCCCAGTGCTCGTCAATGACACGCTGGGCCTCCGAATGAATTCGACTGTCTGCAACGTCCGATCGAACGATTTGCCCCGCGACCGTGATCGATCCGAAGCCAACGCGATTCGGACCAACCATTCCGCTGAGACCGCCGATGAAGATTCTTTCTTCTCTAAGAAACATCCCTCGGGGTACGCTGCCGACCAGCGAGGGAGTGGCCTTATCGCCGCTTTCTCCCCAGGGGGTGTAGTTGAAATGGATAAACCCGCTGCCCACCTCCGTGTGATTTTTGCGGGAGCGGCCGCCTGAAATCAGGCAATCGCAGCAATTGATCAAAGAGCCCAGTGTCACAAAGCTCGTCAGGATCGTTTGCTTGAGGCCGACGGCGTGGGCTGTCGATGCCTCTTCCTCCAACAACGTGCCGGCCCTGACATGGCCATTGGATCCTATTTTCGACTTGGCCAGCAGCACAGAGCCGCTGGCATATCCACTGGCAATCTCGGCATTTTCGCCGATGGCGGAGTCGACCACCGTGGCAGGACCTTCGTTGCCGATTTTTGCGCCCGGCGCCACCAGCGTCTTCGGACCCGACAGGCGAGTGCCCGGGAAAAGCACCGAGCCGGGAAATATCCGATCCAGCAGAACGGTATCGTCGACGAACGTCTGCCGCGGATCGATCACGTCGACGCCCTTGTTCGACAGGAAGTCCAGCCGATCGGTCAATGACAATGGCTTCATGGCTTTCTGCGCCAGCTTTCGAGGAACGCCAAAGGCGCTACGTCACCAATGAGGGGGCGTCAGCACCGGCTGTTCATATGCACAACTGCAGGGAGCAAGGGGACCCTGATGTGGCCGCCGAAGTCGGCGCCCGTCACGCAGTATCACTCGTAGTGGCTTCCTTGGCCGCGCGTTTGGTGACGTCCGCGCGTGCGTGCTGAACCTGCGATCTTCGGTCGGCATCTCTCGCCGAAAGGTCGAATAACCGCCCGATGGTCTGGCTCCTCTTGGCGCGCGCATCTTCGTTCAAGCTCAGTTCAAACAGGGCTTCATATGCCCGAAGCAGTTTTGGTGCTTCATGCGGCCATTCAAGGCATTCGAGCACACGGGCTCTGCCAAATTCTCCGAGACGTTTGCGCCGCTCTGCGTCCCCGAGCAGCTCGACGATCTTGTCGGCGAAATCGACGGGATCGTTGGATTTGGCGTAGAGCGATGCCTCCTGCGCCGTAAATCTTCCTTCCGTCAGATCGAACTGCACAATCGGCTTACCAAGCGCCATATATTCCATGATCTTGTTCATGGTGGACTTGTCGTTCATCGCATTGCATTCGTCCGGATTGACGCAGACATCGGCCGTATTCAGAATCTTGAGCAGTTCCGTGTCGGGAATTCGGCCGGCAAAGGTCACGTAGTCGGCTACATCTAGCTCGGTCGAGAGGGCCTTGAGCCGCTCGAGTTCCGGTCCTCCGCCCGCGATGCAGAACTGAATATCGCGGCGTCCAAGCACATGGACGATGTATCTAGCCGCCTCCAGCAGATATTTCAGACCTTCCTGCGCGCCCAGGACTCCCACATATCCGACGCAATAAGCGCGTCCCTTTTTCAGCGAAGGATCGGGCGGAACAATCCTCAATCGTTCAAGGTTGGGCCCCGATCGGACCACGAAAACACGGTCGTGCTTCATCCGGCCACGCTCCAGGGCGATGGTCCGATATGAATTGTTTGTCGCGATCGAAATGTCGGCGACGGCAAAGGTCCAACGTTCCAGCGCGGCAACTACCCGATAGAGAAAATTGCGCTTGCCGAACTTTGCCTCGAACAGTTCAGGGTTGATGTCGTGATGATCGAAAACGAACTTCTTGCCGAGGAACAGCTTGAAGAATCCCCCGATCAGAAAGATGAGGTCGGGGGGATTGCATGCGTGAATGACGTCGAAACCGCGTTCGAAATACACGCGCCAGGCAAGAATGAATTCCCAAAACAGCGCGACGCTGTACTCGACAAAATAGAGATGCATCCGGCGCGCTTCTATCAGCGGATGACGGTATACGTGAATCCCGTCTATGACCTCGCGACGAGCATCGGCGCCATGCCCGGTCGGACAGATCACCGAAACCTCATACCCAGCCTTCACCAGGGTCGTGGCCTCATTCCAGACGCGACGGTCGAACGGGACCGGAAGATTCTCGACGATGATCAGAACTCGCCGCGGCTTTGAGAAGTTACCAGCCAATGCCATCGTATTGTCCATTCAGGCTGTTGAAATCGCGGATACGAACGAGGTCGACAACAAACTGTTCGGGCCGTATGCGAGACGCGATGTTGCGGAATTCCGGATCGCCGTTTCCGATGACAATGATCTCGCCGTGCGAAAGCGCCTGCTCGAGAGAATCGACGAGCAGCGAAGAAACATGCGGAATCATGCGCAACAGATAGTCCCTGTTTGCGCCCACGAGCTTTGAAAGGTTGACGTTACGATCGAAGATGCGGACGTCGTATCCCTTGCCGATAAGACGCTCGATGATTTCCAGGATCGGACTCTCTCGAAGATCGTCAGTGCCGGCCTTGAAGCTCATGCCGAGAATGCTCACCGCACGCTTGCCGCGCTGCGTGATCATTTCGAAGCCGCGATTGGTTTGCTTTTCGTTTGACGGAAGGACGGAGCCGAGCAGCGGCAGGTCCAGATCGAGGGACCGAGCCCGGTGAACCAGGGCTCGAACGTCCTTGGGCAAGCAGGAGCCTCCGAACGAAAATCCCGGTTTGAGATAGTAGCTCGAAAGATTCAGCTTCGTGTCCTGACAGAAGATATCCATCACCTGGTGACTGTCGATGTCCAGGCTCTTGCAGATCACTCCGATCTCGTTCGCAAACGATACTTTCACCGCGTGCCAAACGTTGTCCGAGTATTTTATCATTTCGGCGACGGCAATCGAGGTGCGGATAACAGGCGCATCAATCCCGCTGTAGAGCGACTCGATCTCGTTTGCCGTCCGCTCGTCCTCCGCGCCGATCACCGTCTTCGGCGGCGAGTGGAAGTCGTCGATGGCGGTGCCCTCACGCAGGAACTCGGGGTTGCTGCCGACGCCCAGGGAAACGCCGACTTTCCTTCCGCTGGCTTTTTCAAGCTCCGGAATTACGACGTTGCGAATGGTTCCCGGGAGGACGGTCGATCGAACGATGACGGTGTGCCACGATTGCTTCTTGCGAAGCGCGGCTCCGATTTCCCTGCAGACGGATTCCAGGGCGCCGGTATCGAGATCACCGTTCCTTCTGCTCGGCGTTCCAACGCAAATAAGGGACAGATCCGTTGCCAGGACCGCCTCTTCGGCGTCCTGGGTTGCCTTGAGGCGCCCGCTGCGAACTCCGTCGGAGATCGTCTCATCGAGCCCTTTTTCGATGACCGGCGAGTTCCCCTGATTTATCAGCGTGACTTTCGCCTGCGCATAATCGACACCGATGACTGAATGCCCCTGGGCGCTGAGGCAGCCCGACGTGACGGCGCCAACATATCCGAGACCGAAAATACTGATTTTCATGACAAAATTATCGCGGGCCTGGTTTGATGTCGTCCGTTCAAAATAGTTGTCGAACGGAAATGAGCGAGGATTCCTAGCCGAGTAACGGGTGATTATCTATACGATTAAATGGAAATATTTAATATCGTAAATGGGGGTGCTTAATAGCACGAAACTGAATTCCCGCAATATGGGCGTGGGCGCTCACGAACGTGGTTCTTCGCACTCTTGCGGGAACGCTCATCACCTATGCGCGGTGCCCGAATAGCGCGCGGCGCGGTCTGGCTTCAAATGCTCGGCCCCAGGCGGTATGGGCTGAGGCGTTTCACCTTGAAAGCCAGTGGTCCCAGACAGGCGGCGCCGAAAAGCACCCAGGCCCGCAATTTCCACGGATGTCGCACCAGAAGCCTGATGGCGTACTTTCGGGCCGTGCGAAAGTTCTTGCCCGCAAACGAGGCGCGACTCCATATCCACATCAGTTCATCTTCGGATCCGGAGCCAACGTGGTATTGGCGATAGGGCAGGGGCTCGGTTATCTGACGCCGAGTCTTGGCGTCGTCCAATGCGCGCCTCGCGGCCGGCAACTGTTCTTCATGACGTCTGACCGTGACGCTCTTGAGATGCAGTCGATACTGCAGAAGGATCTCCGGCAGATTTGCCAGTTTGCCGATCTCCGCCATGCGCAGAAACAGATCGTAATCTTCCGCTCCATACTTGAATTCGGCTCGATAGCCTCCGACCTGGAGGAAGCTCGACTTTCGCATCATGACAGAAGGTTGAAGAATTCCTCCGCCCAAACCTGTCATGTGCTGGGCATCAATGTCTTCGTGGCTTTCGGGCACTGGCCAGCTGCTTATCGGTAATCCATCCGGATCGATACGCATCGCCGGACAACCAACGGCGCAACATTCCGGGTGCGCATCGAAGTAGCGAACCTGTTTTGCAAATCGATCGGGCAGGGAGATGTCGTCGGCATCCATCCTCGCCAGCAATTCGCCGGCAGCGATATCGGCCGCCGAATTCAGCCCATCGACGAGCCCCCTGTGCTCTCCGGCAATAACCCTTATTCGTGTGTCACGAGCCGCAGCCGCCCTTGCGATCGCTTGCGATCCGTCCGTCGAGCCGTCATCCAGCACCAGCAATTCGAAGTCGTCGAACGTTTGGTTCAAAACGCTGTCGATCGCCTGAGCCAGATAGCTCTCGCCATTGTACACAGGAAGAAGGACAGAGACGCGCGGCATGAACGAACCATCCCAGCAACTCAGCGCCTCGTTGTTGACGGCAGCGCGGTTGTAATTTCAGCGGTTGTGACTAGTGCGAATTCACCGGTTCCAGCAGACGACGAACGCCTCGGATGGCCGGGGCGGGAACGAGCCGAATTGCAAACAGTTTTGCCATCCTGAGAGAATAGATCGCAGCAGCCGCGGGAAGTTGTCGATGCCAGCGCCAAAGTACTGAACTCAGTTCACTGACGCTGATTCCGGCCTTGCAGCTTTCGATCAGGAGGAACGCAACATTCAAGGATAGATATCGCTTTGCGTTCAATTTGATCTGCTCACGCTTGCGAGGATCCTTAACCGTGCGGTCGGCGATGCTCGAGATCAGATCAGCAAGCTTCTCGAGGTCCTTCAAGAGTACGTCGATGCTGAAAGCAGACGTCTGGCTGTTGTGGTGAAAAGCGTACGTGCCGCAGCGCTCATTCAGGAGGCCGACCTTTCCCTCCAACAAGAGGGTCGCGATTGCGGCGTAGTCCGGAGCATAGCAAAAATCAGCGAGAAATCCTCCCTTGCTACGCAACAGGTCTGCCCGCAACAGGACGGTGCACAGTTGAACCGTCATCCTGCCTCGCAGAAGCTCGAGAAGGATATCGGCGCCATCCCAGATTCCGGTTTCAAACTTCTGGCTGCCGGCGGCGGGCAAAATGCGCCCATCAGAGATCGAGTGGCGCTGTGTCAATCCGACGACGATAGGCAAATCACGCTCGCGTTCAACGAATGCGATACAGCGTTCCAGGAAGTCGGGATCGATTCCGTCGTCGTCGGAAAGCAGCACGACGTATTTGCCCCGAGCTTCGTTCAGGCAGGCATTCCAGTTTCCAAGGAGACCTATGTTCTCCTTCTGCCGTATGACCCGTAACCGCCGATCGGTGAACTCGCTGAGTACCTTGCCCGTTTCATCGGTAGAGGCATTGTCGGACACCAGGAGCTCAAAGTCTTGATAGGTTTGCGCGAGAGAGGTCGCGACACAAACCTTCAGCAGTTCTGCTCTATTAAACGTGGGAATGGCTATAGTAATCAGCGGTCCCACGGAGTTGTCCCGATGCTCGCGATGTTCGTTTAACATGGGCGGCCAAATCGATATATTTAAAGCGTTGAACGATTATCTAGCACAAGGCTCGGGAAAACCCTAATACGGCAGTCAGGCTGCGGTTGATGCGGCACGGCATGGTAAATGGAACTCGCCGCGTCAGCCGCAGCAGCAAGCCCGGTCGGGGCGTTTTGTCCCCGCGACAGCAGGTGCTTGGATCAGCCGTCCTTGGTGCCTCGTGAATTTTGCGGCCAGCCGCTGGCGTGAAAACAATTTATTATGGTTAGTGGAGCAATATCTATTGAACCAATCTCCAATAGAAATGGGGCTTGCTTGGCAGTTTGGAGGCCGGTAACTCGATGTTGAATGTTGGCGTTTTGCGGCATTTTACAAGCAGCGGCGCGGCCGCGAGACAGCGGAATAACTGTCAATGATTAAACCGTTTAAGGAGGAGCAGGCGGGGGAGTCGCTTGTCTCCTTGAAGCAGAGGGCAGTGCGCGGTGGTTTGGCCAAGCTTGTTGGTCAGGCGGTGAACTTCGTTCTTCGCATTCTCTTCGTAGCCGCAATGGCGCGACTGCTCGATCCGGCAGACTTCGGACTGGTAGCGATGGTTACCGTCATCACCGGCTTCTATGGGCTGTTTACTGAAGCCGGACTTTCAACCGCCACGATTCAGAGGGCTGCGATCACGAACGAGCAGATATCAACGCTGTTCTGGATCAACCTGATGGTTGGTGTGTTGCTCGCATTTTTGTGTCTGCTCAGCGCGCCCGTCGTGGTCCGTTTCTATGACGAACCTCGTCTTTTCTGGATCATGGTTGTCATGGCGGGGGGATTCATCATCAATGCCGCCGGGGTCCAGCATGCGGCGCTTCTTGATCGCCACCTGCGTTTTGCCATCATGACGGCGATCGAAGTCTCTTGCCAGTTGGCCAGTATTGCCGTCGGCATCAGCATGGCCCTCGCGGGTTTTGGCTATTGGTCGCTCGTGGCTGCGACGATCGCTTCGCAAATCGTCTTCGTTAGCTGTGTCTGGACGATCGCCGCCTGGATTCCCGGATTGCCGCGGCGCAGCGCCGGGACCCGCTCGATGCTGCGCTTTGGTGGTACCGTAACCCTGAACGGCCTGGTGGTTTATGTCGCCTATAACCTCGAGAAGCTTCTTCTCGGCCGCTTCTGGGGGGCGGATGTGCTCGGCCTGTATGGCAGGGCCTACCAACTCATCAATATTCCGACGGCTAACCTCAACTCGGCAATCGGCGGAGTGACCTTTGCCGCGCTGTCGCGGCTTCAGCACGATCCGCCTCGACTGAATAGCTATTTCCTGAAGGGCTATCGCCTCGCGAATTCACTGACATTGCCGACCACGATGTTCTGCGCGTTGTTCGCCGATGACATCATCCTGGTCTTGCTGGGGCCGAAGTGGATCGAGGCCACGGATATCTTTCGCCTCCTCAGTCCGACGATCCTGATCTTCGGGATGATCAATCCGTTCGCCTGGCTGCTCATGTCGACGGGATTGCAGGAAAGAAGCTTGAAGATTGCTCTGGTGATTGCCCCGTTGGTCATTACGGCCTACTGCATCGGACTGCCGTTCGGCCCGACCGGCGTCGCATTGGCATACTCGACCGCGATGATGGTCTGGCTCGTTCCGCACATATTCTGGTGCGTGCACGGCACTGCGATTTCTCCAAGAGACGTCTTGTTCGCGATAAGCAAGCCGCTGATTTCGGCTGTGCTGGCCGGGGGAGTGGCTTTCTTCGCCAAATTCTTCATCGCACAATTGAATCCCGCCTTCCTGCGGTTGGCGGTGGAAGGCGGCGTCATGTTTATAGTCTATTTCGTGACGTTGTTGTTTGTCATGGGTGACAAGGGGCTGTATCTTGACCTTTTCAGAGGCGTCAAAGGAAGCAGGTCGGCTGAGGCCGAAGTTTGAGCCGGTGATAGGTTTCAAAGCATTGCAACGGTGAGAAAGATGGAATTACGCGCGGGCGACTGGGTCGAAGTGCGGAGCAGGCAGGAGATCCTCGCGACGCTCGACAAGAATGGCCGATTGGAGCAGATGCCTTTCATGCCGCAGATGATGCAGTTCTGCGGGAAACGTTTCAAGGTTTACAAGCGGGCACACAAGACGTGTGACACAGTCAACCCGGTCGCGGGCAAGCGCGTAAACGACGCAATTCATCTTGACCTTCGCTGCGACGGACTTGCGTACGGTGGCTGCCAGGCAGCCTGTCTGCTGTTCTGGAAGGAGGCGTGGCTCAAACCTATCAACAACGAGTCGGTTGCGTCACGTCCTTCCAATCCGGGAGAGGAAGGGGTCGTGGCGGCCCTGTGTACCGAAGAAGACGTCCGGAACGGTATCGGGACCCAAGATAAAGACGGCGAGATGCGCTATACTTGCCAGGCGACGGAACTGCCGTCCTACACCACGCCGCTTCCGTGGTGGGATATGAGCCAGTATCTTGAGGATTATCGCTCCGGAAACGTTGGTCTGGGCCGCATTGCGTCCGGACTTATCTACGTCCTGTATTACAACTTGACCTTGGCGAAGCGGGGCAAGTCGGGTGGCCCGGCACGTTGGCTGTATGACCGTTTTCAATGCCTGATCGGCGGCATACCGTTTCCACGCAGGAAGGGAACCATCGCGCCGGGGCAGCCAACCCCGGCCGTCACGCTGAACCTGCAGCCAGGGGAGCTCGTGCGGGTGAGGCCTTACAGCGAAATTCTTGCGACGCTGGACGGCGTATCAAATCGTGGGATGACCTTCGACGCGGAACTCGTTCCGTTTTGTGGTCGGGTTTATAAGGTGCAGGCGAGAGTGGAGAACTTCATCAATGAAAAAACCGGCAAGATGTCTCACATGAAGACACCGGCGGTGATTCTTGAAGGAGTTTGGTGTGAATCCCGCTACAGCAATTGTCGAATGTTCTGCCCAAGAAGCATTTACGCATGGTGGCGCGAAATCTGGCTTGAAAGGGTCGACAATAACTCGTCGTCCGTGAAGAAGTGTCCAAGCCGTTGAGTGAGAGTCGGTTTTTGGCCCCGCTGCGGATTTGAGATTGCAAGCTTTTGGGGTCGGGAGGCCGGAAAGCTTGCAATTTCATTTTCAAGATTGAACGAAGCCGCTGGCGCGGCAATTGAGGAGAGATCGCAAAAGCGGGCTCC